>JBHLMP010000063.1:0-17878 GCA_048938025.1 Promethearchaeota archaeon | reverse complement strand
ATCTCATCAGAGAGTTTTATGCTTAAAGCATTTTTAACCTCAGGACGATTAAGCGTTATAAACGCTGTTTTATCCTTCTCTTCATATATTAAATTTTCAAAATTCATAATTTACCTTTAATTAAAAAATAAAAATAAATTTACTCAAATCTCAATATATTCTCTATATTTTATTAGGGCAACACTTTTAACATTGTGATAATAAGATTTATTATGGATTCATATGATAAATTACCTGATGCTGAGATTAAACCTGTTGGAGAAATATCAAAAGTTTTTTTAGATTTAGGAATTAAATCCTTCAAGGAAGCCTGTGATTATGTACACAATAGTGAATATGGATATAATTCTAATGCTGATATAAAAATGATTTTTTTTAAAGAGAATATGGGTACATGTGTAACTAAACATGCCACGATCGCTGGTCTTGCTGAAGAGCTCAACATCCCCCTCTATAAACATGTAGGAATTTATAAATTTACAGAAGAAATCTCTACTGGTGCCAATGAAATTTTAAAAAAATACAATATACCTTATGCACCTATGGCTCACTGTTTTTTAGTATACAATAATTATAGGTTTGATCTAACAGAAGGTAATTGTAATGGGAAAAATACAACTATTGAAAATTTTATTCATGAAGAAAAAGTAGATCCACACATCTCCAGAAAAGACGAATATTTACTTTTAAAAAGAGTATTAAAAGAATATGTTCTACCATCGGAAGAAATGGAAGGAATAAAAGAAAGAAGTCTATTAAAAGCAAGAGAAGAATCCATTATTCTTTTAAAGAAAAATGTTGAAAAGCAGAAAAGTATGAGATAGATAATACTTATTTTTAACTTCTTTTTAATTATATTTAATAAATTATTTTTTAGTGTTAATATGAGTAAGCTATTCAGACAAGGAGATGTGTTGTTTAAAAAAGTGGATGAACTTCCAAAAAAGAAACGCAAGTTAGATACCGACATAATTGTTATGGGAGAAGCTACAGGACATGCTCACAGAATACAAAATGGAATATTATTTTCAAGTTGGGATAGAGGACCTCATCAATTCATAAAAGCAAATAAAAATACTAAAATTATACATGAAGAGCATGAAATTATCGAGTTGGAACCTGGAATATATGAGGTTATAAGACAGCGAGAGCATGATCCTAATGCTCCAGTTGATCCATGGGTTGAAGATTAATGGAAAAGAAGACAAAAGAGTTAATCAAGAGCATATTAGATAATGAACATCTAATACCAAGAAGAATTTGGAGAGATATTCTATGGCTCCAAGACGATGAATCTTTAGGCATTTCTAGAGATAGACGATTTATTTGGCGTGATAGATCAGGTAAACATGAAGGAAATTGGCAAAACTTTTTTAGGAAATCAAAGAAGAGATGGAAAGATAGTTTAATCTTAAATAAACTTCAAGATTACTTACTTTTTTTAAAAGGTGGGGATTTAACTGCTCGTGAAGTTTTGAGTTGTCGAAATGTGGAAATTAGAAGTTTATTGTTAAATCAATTTGGTCATGTAAGATTAATTAATGAGTTAAAGGGAGAAATTATCCATCAAGATGGAGAATCTCAACTAATTAATCTGAATTTGGGTACTTTTACAGAACCCATTAGAGTAGTTAAAGTAAAAGATAGTACCACTAATAAATACTATATATTACGAGTTCCCCCAATAGTTAAAACTTGCAAAGAAGCAATTGCTTGGACTTTTGGATTAGAAGAGGATGAATATAATCCGATGATAGAGACTTAAATAACCTTACTTAATTTCACGAATTTCTTTTAATAATTTTGAAGCTTCTTTTACTTTATCCATTATTAATTTATTCATTTTGTTTAATTCTGTTTCTGAAAATGCTTCTTTTATAATAAGTTCAAAGGTACTTGAAATTGTCTGCAAAATATTCCCCAAATTATGAGAATATTTATCTTTTAATTCAAACTTTTGACTGGCAGAACTATTATATTCAACATGTACAAGTAAGATTATTAATAAAAGAGAAGCAGATATACTAGGAACATAATTAAATAAAATTATTACAGGATTCTCTTGATTATACAATCCATAACCGTAACCTTGCACGAAACCAATAATAGTTACAGGTAAATATGACAAAAAGAGCAGTATAGTTGCATAATACCATTTTATACTTCTTCCTATATAATTTTTAAGCTTCTTTTTTTTCAATAAGGGAATAATAAAAGCACTAGTGATTAGAACATTAATCATTCCATTACAAAAAATAACAGCTATCGATGTATAATCAAGAAAGTAAAGAAAAATTGTAAGAATTATTGTAATAAGGATTAATAAATTCATCAATTTATAAGGTATTGAAGTGAAATATATGAAAAAACCCCAAGCATATAATATAGCCCCGATTGCTGCAAAGAGAACATTAAGAACAAGTAATAAATTAGAATTATCTTCTTTAAAAATAATATATAAGAGGGCAAATGAGTTAGCTACTATCCATAAACCCCAACCCAGAGAAAATAGAATAAACTTTGAATCTTTTTTATCCAAAAGAAAATCGATAGATACCCCAAAACCAAAAATTCTTACACATAAAAAAAATATAAGGCAAAGAAATAAAATATCATTCATTCCTTTTATCTATTCCTTATTTTATAAATTAATAAATTATTATATTTTTAAACTTACTTATACTGAACATGGATTAAAATATTAAAAAAAAAGATAAGATTCGATAACAATAGCAAAAATAGATTTTTACTAATTATTATTTAATACTTATACCAAATTATTTCTTTTTTAGATTTATAGTAATTCCTAAAATTAAATTCGAAATCCACTTTTATATGGACTTTGAGGTGCTTTTTCGATAACAACAACATTACTCGCCTGAGGTCCTTTTTGACCTTGAACAACATCGAATTCAACCTTATCCATTTCATTCAAAGTTAAATACTCATCTTCTCCTCCAGCTAAAGCAGAGTAATGAACAAACACATCATTTCCTTCTTCAGAATTTATAAATCCATAACCTTTACGGCTATTAAACCATTTTACTGTTCCTTTTACCAATATTATAACCAAATTTTTTTTTGAAATTAATTCTTTAAGGTTTAACTCTAAAAGAACTAATAAATAAAAGAATCCAAGTATAATAAACTTTTGACTTTTTTGATGTTATGGGAAAAAAGAGTTGTTAAAAATAATCTAAAGCTCCAGTATGCATAATTAGTTTCCACTCATTATTAGACATTCTTGTATAAACCTTGCACACACGACCTTTCCAATGGTTTTTGTTTCCTTCAGAATCCATCCAGAGTGAATCAATATCAACAACTGCAAATGCGCCATCCCTTTCCTTAGTCATTTCAATTTTCATAATTTTTCTTTTATTGTGAACTAACCTATGGGTATCAAATAGAGTCTGCCACCCATTTTTCCATCTCTCATAATTATATCTCCCTAATTTAAAATACCATTCCATTGGATCGTGAGAGTGAGATGTTTTTGGGAATGGCCAAACCATATCTGGATGAAAAATAGTCATTAATAAATCAACATCTTGGGTATCCCATGCTTTTGTCTCTCGATTTACAATTTCTTCAATTTCTTTTTCAATTTCTTCCATAAAAATCAAATTAAATAATTTTTTAATAATTGTTTGGTTATATAGCGATAATTATAAAAATAATGATATCTAATTTCTTGTCTTTTTTTCTCGTTTTCCTAATCTTTTCTATCTTTCTTAAATATACCTAACCATTTTAAATCTGACCATTTTCCATTAATAAACTCCATTTCTTTTAGATGCCCTTCTTCGGCAAACCCAATTTTTTTAAACATTTTTAATGATTGAGTATTATTCTCATTAACACCCACCACAATCTTATATAAGTTCAACGTGTTAAACGCATAATCAAGCATTAAATTAACAGCTTCAGTGCCTAATCCTTTTCCCCAATATTCAATCTCGCCTATAAAAATACCAATTTCTGCATTTCGATAGATGTAATTTATTCTAATTAAACCTACCATTCCTATTGCTATCTGATCTTCTTTATACCAAATTTCAAACCATATATTCTGGTAATCTTTATCGTCTGGAAACCACTCCTTTTTTATTGCTTCTAGAGATTCTGGAATCTCTACAGATAGATATTTCCGAACAATTGGATTATTCACCCATTTATGATATACTTTACTATGATCTATATTTTTT
Source organism: Promethearchaeota archaeon (assembly GCA_048938025.1). Classification (GTDB taxonomy): domain Archaea; phylum Asgardarchaeota; class Lokiarchaeia; order Sigyniarchaeales; family SOKP01; genus Loki-b32. The sequence continues at coordinate 13,670 of JBHLMP010000063.1, read as the reverse complement.
ACTAATAAATCTATTTGCTCTCCTTGAATGAATATCACATTTTCTCCCATTTTCTTTAGCCTTAATTTTTTTTAAAATTAATTTTTTTGAGATTCTTATTTGCTAAGAATATTATTCTAATTGTAGATATTGTAATATATATCAATTTATTTTATAAAAGGTCAAAAATTTTTTATAATTTATTCTCTTAGGTTTTTCACATTTAACGTTATTATTATCATTTTAACAAATCTAATACTATCAAATTGACTTAAATGATAATCACTGCCTTCAAAATTACAATAGTAATTAAATTAATTATTATTCCAATACTAAATAATACTACAAATATATTTTTTCATTAGATTAATCAAAATTAAGAGGAGATAAAATAATATGACAAATATTATTAAAGAAGCGTGGTCTGGTCCTGGAAGAAAAGATGGGGAAATAACAGAATTTAAACCAGAGTATGATGCTCTACATATTGATATGAAGAAGAAAGGTAATACAGAATGGTGGTATTTTGATGCTCGTCTTGATAATGGATATGTAGTAGTTGGGTTTTTTCGTGCAAAACATGAGCGGACTGGTAAGACAGGCGTAGAAATAGTAATTTATAAACCTGATGGTGAAAAAATTCAAAAAATTGTTGATTATCAGCATTCTGATTTTGTCATTTCAGATGATAAAGCAGATATAAGAATTGGAAAGAACTTTGTGAAAGCTGACTATTCAAATGAAAAATTGCCTATCTATGAGGTTTTTTTAGATGAAAATGATATTGGTTTTCATTTAATGTATAAAGCTAAAGTTCATGGGTGGATGCCCGGGAAGGGTTATACGCAATTTGGAAAATTAGGTCATTTTGGATGGTGTGTAGCTCTTCCGAGAGCCGATGTAGAGGGAACAATAAAAATAAATAATGAACAAATGTCCGTAAAGGGTATTGGTTATCACGATCATAATTGGCTTAATTTTAACATGGTTCGTGTTGTAGATTATTGGTATTGGGGACGTCTCTATTCTGATACATTTACGATGATTTTTGCTTACATTAAATGTAATAAAAAGATGGATAATTATCCAATAAAAGTGTTAATGCTAGCTAAAGATGAAAATATAATACTCAGTACTGGTGAATATGAAGTAATACAAGAAAACTTTCAATACCATGAAAAAGTTAATAATTCTTATCCAAAATCTTTAATATTTAAAATAACCGATCAACAGCAGGTATCACTTGAAGTGCAAGATATTATTGATGGTAATAATTTATTATTTGAATTAAGCCCAGTTCTACGCTTTATTGCTAAATATTTGCTTAGACTTAAACCAGGATATTTTAGATTTAATACGAAATTCAATATTGATATTCTCTATAACGGAACAGTATATAAAGAAGAAGGAAAGACATTGCATGAAATGGTTATAGTGAAATAGAATCTCTTGAATATTTCGGTCTTTTTACTCAAATCTTTCAAGTAAAAATTTATATAAAAGAAAAGATAAGATTATTATAACAATGAGTTCAAATAAGATTGCTTTAAGAAGATTGTCAAGATTATCCTTAGATAATTTACTCTTAGCAGTTTTATTATTATGAGCGAAACAAATCCACTCAACCTTTTTCTTATAAATTTTCCACGGATTTGTTTGCTTGGTGTGCTTATTTATTTGAAAAAGATTAAGGATGGGTGATTGCCCTATTGAGCTCATAAAAAAATTGGTGGTAGAAAGTGTATAATCCAAGACAACTAGAAAAGAAATGGCAAGGTAAATGGGAAGAAGCAAAAATTTTTGAAGCTAATCCAGATCCAGATAAGAAAAAGATATTTATTACATCACCATATCCATATGCTTCTGGTACAATGCATATCGGGAATGGTAGAAGTTTTGTAAATGGTGATATTTTTGCAAGATATTATCGAGCAAAAGGGTATAATGTTTTATATCCAATGGCTTTTCATATTACAGGAACTCCCGTTTTAGCAATCTCTTCCTCTATTGAAAGGAACGATCAAGAAACAATTGAAAGAATGAAAGATTATGTGTCATTACACACTAAAGATCAAAAAACAATTGAGGAAATTGTATATAATTTTATAGATCCTTGGAATGTTGTAAAATATTTCTCTAATACAATAGAAATTGATTTTAAATCATTTGGAATGAGTATCGATTGGAGAAGAGATTTTACTACTGGAGATGAATTATATAATAAATTTATTGAATGGCAATACTATCACTTATCTGAACTAGGATATTTGGAAAAAGGTGAATACCCAATTCTGTATTGTCCCAGATGTGAAAATGCAGTCGGTGAAGATGATATATCAGGAGGAGATGAACTCAATTTAGATATTAATGAATATATATGTATCAAATTTCCCTTTGAGGATGCTTATTTAGTTCCTGCAACTTTAAGACCAGAAACAATTTATGGTGCAACTAATCTATGGTTAAATCCAAATGGAACCTATGTTTATGCAAATGTAAATGGAGAGAAATGGATAATATCTGAAGAGGCAACAGATCTATTGAAAAATCAAAATAAAAATGTAACGATTTTGAAGAAAGTAAAAGGACGGGAGCTAATTGGCAAAAGAGTAAGAGAGGTATATGGAAAGAAGGATCTTATAGTTTTGCCAGGAAACTTTGTAGATACTTCGGTAGCTACAGGAGTAGTTTACTCAGTACCGGCTCATGCGCCGTATGACTATATTGCATTAATCGATATACAAAAAGATGAAAAAATAATTAAAGCATTTAATCTAAATAAGGAAGAAATCGACAATATAGAGCCAATTCAAATTATCGATCTAGATGGATTTGATGATATTCCAGCAAAAATCTATTGTGAAAAATTTAAAGTTCACTCACAAAAAGACATAGAGAAATTAGATAATGCAACTTCAGAGAATTACAAAAATGAATTCTATAATGGTATTTTAAACGATAAATGCGAAAAATATGAAGGAAAAAAAGTATATGAAGTGGTCACCGAAGTAATTAATGATCTAATTGAAGATAATAAGGCAGGAAAATTGTACATTCCAATTACTAAAGGTCTTAAATGCAGATGTGGAGAACAGATAATTGTTTCAATTTTGAAGGATCAATGGTTTATAAATTTCAATGCAGGGGATTGGAAGCAAAAAGCATTTGATTGTTTAAACAAGATGGTTATTATCCCTAAAAAATATAGAACGAATTTCGAAAACGTTTTTCATTGGCTAGAGAAAAGACCTTGTGCTAGAAAGAGAGGTTTGGGCACAAAACTTCCATTTGATAAAGAGTGGATTATAGAATCTTTAAGTGATTCTACGATATATATGAGTTTCTATACAATATCTCATTTGCTAAAAAAATACAATATTACACCTGAGCAATTAATCCCCGAATTTTTTGATTTTGTTTTCCTGGAAAAAGGTGAACTCTCTGTCGTATCGAATAAGACGAATATCAATTCTAAGTTATTGAAACAAATGCAAGATGAATTTCTTTACTGGTATCCAGTAGATCATCGTCATACTGCTATAATGCATATCTCAAATCATTTGAGCTTTTATATTTTCCATCATGTTGCCATTTTTCCGGAAAAGCATTGGCCAAAAATTGTTTCGTTAATCGAACCTGTAATTATAGAAGGTCAAAAAATGGGAAAGTCAAAAGGAAATATCATTCAAATGGGCTCGATTCAATCAAATTATTCTGCAGATTTATTTAGGCTCTATATCTCTCATAGCGCTGATTTTGGAATAAATATGGATTGGAGAGAGAAACAGATTCAAATAGTTAAAAATCATATTAACCGATTTTATATGTTTGCGGTCGAAAATATAGAAAAGATAAAAGATATTGAAGCAAAAATAGGGAATATTCAATCTAAGTATTCAAAGGTTATCTTATCAAAATGTCTCAGAATCTTAATTAAGGCAGAAAGAGGATTGGAGGAATTAAATCAAAGGAAATATCTGCAATTATCATTCTACGAGGTTTTTAACCTAATACAAGATTATATTAGATATTGTGAGGATCGAGATGATATTAAAATTGTATTTAAAATTATTTTTCCTGATTGGATTCAAATTCTCTCTTTAACTATGCCCCATTTATGTGAAGAACTATGGCAATTAATGGGAAATAAAGGTTTTATCTCAGAGACGATTTGGGGTGATTTTCACATGGATCTTATTAATGAAAAACTGGAAAAAGAGTATGACTACATAGCAACTGTTATAGATGATATCTTAAATATTAAAAAAATAGTAAAATCTGTAGATTCAAATGATATTTACTTATATACAGCTCCTAACTGGAAAAATAAGGTTTCAAAAATAATTGTTTCACAAAAAGGGAACTTTAATGAAATTTTAGCTGAATGTAAAAAAAATAAAGAGCTTATAAAAAATAAAGATTTAATTTCTTATATTAAGAGTCAAATTAAAAATAGGATATGGGAAAAAGAATTATTTACTTTTTATGAGAATGAAATACTAGAAGAATATAAGAACCACATTGAAAAAAGAGTCAATAATCCAATAATTATCAATTCAGAATATGATCCAAATAATCGCGTCATAAAAGCTATACCCTATAAACCAGCAATTTATATAAAAACTTAAATTAAAAATTTTATTTCAAATTTTTATCTATCTCATTCTTCTAACTTGCTTATAAAATTTGGAAGGATAAATTCTGTTAAATATAAATCTCCAGATTCATAAAAAATTATTCCCTTCTCTTTAGCAGTCTTAGTATTTATTTTAAGGATTATCGGATTATTCGTCCTACGCTTTCCTACTAACATAGCATCTTCTACATTTCCTGATAAATGCACATATTGGCGATTCTCACTCTTTAAGCCTTCTTTAATTATCCTTTCATATGCTCGTTTTGTAGTCCCATGAAATAAAAAAGGAGGTAAAATCTCTGCTTCCTTCATTTTAATTTTCTGCTTTAGACTATGACCATAGAATGCTCTAATCTTATTTTCGACTATTTCAAACCTTCTCTTATCTGATTCGAGGATAATTTTTTCAATTAAATCTCTTGTAATTTCTTGATCTTGGTATCTAGTATTTAGTATTTTAAGAACAGCATTTAATTCAGCATATCCTTCTAAATCTAGCTGTAAATGGAATTTTTCTGGATCATGTCTCAAAATGTAAGCTAAAAATTTTGAGATTTTAATGTAAAACTCTTTCAATTGTTAGCCTCTATTCTTCTAATCCAAAGACTTGCTTTGGTCCAATATACTGGGGGAATTTATCTATTAATGCTAATCGTGCCATATAACAGAGATGGCACTCATCTACATATGTATTTTCATGGTTAATATTATATTTTCTTACTAGTTCAGCAGGACCTCCTTTGATTAATGGTCCACAAATAGGGTGGGCTTTTGGTTTATAATTCTTGATTAATTCTGAAAGTGGAGTATCCCAAAAGTTTCCAATACTTAAACCCTGGCATATGTGAGCATTACCAAAAGGATCTACATGAATTCTTCCAAGTCCTTCTAAGTCTTCATAAGGGCATTCGGTCATTTCTGTCCAAGGTCTTTGGGGTAATCCCTCGATTAATTTCTCAACAGCCCTTCCTCTAAACATTGCTCCTCCTCCAATCACAGGCTCTCCTTTTTCTTGATCTTTATCAATACCCTCTTTAATCGTAGGCTCATTAATAGTAATAGAATCAGCAGGCAACTTCAAATTATTTGCTGCTCTTCTTGCTATTTTTGCTAAATTTTCTGATTCGTTTTCAAAATGAAATGTATCATCACTTATGCTAAAATCTGCTACACCTAATTCAGTAATAGGTTTAAGCCAGAGCTCAGCATCCTCTGTACTCGTAGCCCAATATGAATTAGTAACAATTCCATTTTTAAACCCTCTTTCCTTAGCAAGTCTCATTCCTTCAAGCATGATGGGATAAAAAAGAAATGGCTCACCCCCTTCCCAATATATCCATTCTACAGTTCCAATCTTGACTGCCTCATCAAGAACTTGTTTAATCTGTTTTAATGTAAATGTTCCTTTTGAATTAGGGCTGCAATACAAGAAACAATGATCACACGTATAATTACAAGCATAGGTTAGAAGAAAATGAATACCTTTTAACATAATAATCCTCATAAATTAAGAATTTCTATTTTATTAAAAAAATTTAGAAAAACATTTATTCTTTTTACTTTTTTGAAAATAAGAATATTTTGAGTAAATATTCAAAATATAGCGTCTAAAATAAAATTAATTAATCAAAATTCATTTGATTCTATAAAATCTCGAAAGAAGTGAATATATATGGCAGAACCAGTAAATATGTATGAAAAATATTTTAAAGATCCTAAACGAGAACCTGTTATGGTTGATTACGTAAGAACACCTGTAGGAAAAAGAAATGGAACGGTAGGACTTCATAGAGGAGATGATCTAGTAGTGCATTGTTATGAGACTATTATGAATCGAATAAAAATTGATCCTAACATAATTGGGGATTCTATTGTGTCTTGTAATAGTCAAATTGGCGATTGTGCTTTGGATATAGGAAGAACTGCAGCATTGGCAGCCCATTTGCCTGTAAGTGTGCCTGGTATGTCAATAAATCGCCAATGTGCTAGTGGAGCTCAAACAACTATGAGTGCATGGCAAGCTATAGCCTCAGGGATACACGATTGTGTAATTTGTGGTGGTGTTGAAGTACAAAACAGATACCCGATAATGGCTGATTCCTATATTTTTGACAAAGAACAGAATAAACAAGTTATGATTGCCCCAAATAGTAAAATAATGACGCATCCTTATGTGGCTCAGAAATTAAAAGAACATAAGACATCATTTGCAGGACAAATTAATTCTGCCCATGTTATGGGTGTGCATTGGATGCAGAAATCTGGAAAAACCCTCGAAGAATTTAGACACGAAATGGATGGACTCTCATTTCATTCCCACCAAAAAGCCTGTTCAACTTGGGATGAAAGAGGAAAAGAAATTGAATCAATATGGTGTCCAAAACTGGATGAGAATGGAAAGCCGATGTTAGAAAATAACCAAGTTGCTAAAGATCCAAGTCTTTCTGTGCTAACAGAAAAAGATGAAACACCTCGACCAACTACGTCAATGGAGAAATTAGCTACTTTGAGAACGATAACAGGCAGGAAAAGTCAAGCTTTCCTTACTGCAGGTAATAGTTGCCCAACAAGTGATGGAGCTGCAGCACAATTGTGGATGACCCGCGAACTTGCTGAAGAATATGGTCTTAAACCAAGAGCAACAATAGTGAATTATGCAGTAGTTGGTACGGACCCTATTTTAATGCTCACAGGCCCCATTGAATCAATCCCTATGGCTTTAGAGAGAGCAGATATGACACTAGATGATATGGCTTTTATAGAAATTAATGAGGCGTTCAGCCCTGTAGTGTATGCAAGTTGTTATGAACTTGGTCTAGATTGGGAAGATCCCCGTTTTAATGTATGGGGAGGAGCGATAGCTTTAGGACATCCAACTGGAGCAACAGGTACGAGATTAATAGGGACCAATTTACATCAACTAGAACAATCCGGGAAGGAATATGCTATATCTAGCATGTGTGTAGGTCTGGGTATGGGCGCAGCTACAATCATAAAAAATGAGAACCCAAAATAAAATTTCAACTTAATATTTTTTTTAAAAATACTAAATTCTATTAATAATAAAGGATGGTAATTTACCTTCATCCACTAAAATTTTGATTAAATTGGGCATGCTATTCCATTGTTGAACACAAAAGTTATATTCTTCTTCTGTAATATCTTTAAACTGGGGAGCTCTATAAGTTAACATTCCTATTGAACTTCCTATAAGATGCTTTACTTTATCACATGGAAAATCACTACATTGAGCACAACTTTCTAAGCCTTTCTCTCGTGCACATGGTCGTGCTTGGCATTGCTTATCAGCAATATTATCTCCTATACTCTTACAGCCTTCACATTTAACATTCTCAGCAGTATAGATTTCATGACCAAGATATTTTCGCCATGTATCTACCAATTTCTGGCGAATATTGACATCATCTGATCGAGCAGCACATAAATAGCAATTATAACCACAATAACCTATCATTTTATCTTCTGTTTTAGCCATAATTTTTACACCTAATAGACATGAATTATCATTCCTTTTTATATATTATATACACTACAGGTTAATGAACAAATATTAAGTTACTTACACTAATTTATTCAGGGAGAATTGGCTCTCCAGCAATGATTAGAGAAGTATTAAATATAGTTTCTAAATTAAAAAATATTCGATCTGCAGAATTAGAAGTAAAAATTTATGAAAATACAAAGAAAATCTTTTGGATTATAACAGAAGAAGATCGATCAATAACGACGGTATTATTTCCAGAAGAATAATAATTTATTTTTTTTTTTAATTTTTCTTTATATCTTATTAGAATCCAATTCATAAATTTTAAAAAAATGACATTCTAAGACAATTTTAATTTAATAAAACTTAAGAATTGCTTGATTTTATAAAAATTATATTTATAAAATTATATTACATAAAATTAAAAAGGTAATAAATATGAGTATTGATTTTACAGAAGAACAGGAAATGATTCGGGAAAGTGTGCGAGAATTTGCTCAAAGTAAAATTGCACCCATTGCTCTTGAAATGGAAAATACAAAAGAAATTCCTAAAGATGTTGTCAAAGGAATGGCAGAATTGGGGCTTATGACATGCACGGCTGATGAGAAATATGGTGGACCTGGATTGAGTGCTGTAAGTGCTGGAATAATTGCTGAAGAATTAGCCCGAGCAGATTGTACGGGATCTACTTGTGTGTACTACTTGGTTCCGGCATCTTGGGGATTTCTTTTAAATAAATATGGAACGGAAGAAGCAAAACAAGAAATTTTTCCAAAAACGCTCTCTGGAGAATGGTTCTTAGGAATTGCTACAACCGAAAGCGACGCTGGTTCAGATGTAGGTAGCACTAAGACAACAATTAAACCTGATGGTGATGGGTTTGTGGTTAATGGTGAAAAAATGTATATCAGTGGAGTACGAGAGGCTGTAACCCATGGTGGTGGTCATGTTACAATTGCTCATCAAACGCCAGAACGAGGAACTAGAGGAATGACATGTTTCTATTTACCTTTAACGGCAGAAGGGATTACTCCAACTTATATTGATGATTTAGGAAGAGAAGGAATCTCATGTGGGGGTTTTACAATTGATAATGTAAAAATTCCTAAACATTACATAATCGGTGAAGAAAACAGAGGGTTCTACATTTTACATGAAGGATACGAATATGCAAGAGCACTAATTACAGTTATTTGTGCTTCTGCAGGTTTAAAATCGTTAGAAAATGGAATAAATTATATTAAGGAAAGAATATCTTTTGGAAAGCCATTATCCCAATATCAAGGAATTAATTTTAAACTTTCTGAACATTATACCAAATTAAATATGTTAAGAGATTGGGGTTATCGAGCATTAATGACTATTGATTTAGAACAAAAAGGGAAAGCAAGCAGATTTGAGACCAGTAAAACTGTTGCTATGGGAAAAATGGTCTGTTCCGAATGGGCTTGTAGTGCAATAAATGATGTTATGCAGTGGCAAGGTGCTTTTGGATATTCACGAGAATGCCCTGACCAAGCCGCTTGGCGTGCAGTTAGATCATTCTCACTTGCAGAAGGGAGTTCTGAAGTTATGAAGATGATTGTTGCAAGAGAATTACTTGGTAAGAAACAATATTAATTAACTTTTTTTTATATTTTTAATATCTATATTTAAATCTTAAAAGATTGAGATTAAGATTATAGTTTTAATTTAATTTTGATAAAATTATGAGATTTATTGTATGTGTAAAGCAAGTTCCTGATACAACTGAAGTAAAAATTGATCCTGAAACAAATACCTTAATAAGAGAGGGCGTACCTAGCATATTAAATCCTTTTGACCAATTTGCGCTTGAAGAGGCTATTAAAATTAGACAAGAAGGTGATGAGATTATTGTAATCTCTATGGGACCTCCTCAGGCTAAAAAGGCTTTATTGAAGTGTCTAGCATTGGGAGCAGATAAGGCAATCTTGCTCAGTGATAAAGCTTTTGCTGGTGCTGATACTTGGGCAACTTCTTATACTCTTGTTCAGTGCATCAAGAAAATAGGTGATTTCAATATAGTTTTCTGCGGATTACAAGCCATTGATGGAGACACAGCCCAAGTTGGACCTGAAATTGCTGCTCAATTGGGCATTCCACAAATTACCTATGTCGAGAGTATTGAAAAATTGGAAGGGAAAAAATTGACTGCAAAAGTTCAAACAGATGATGGGTATAAGATTGTCGATGCAAGGCTCCCAGTACTTATAACTGGAATGACTCCCTCTTCATTTGAGCCAACTAACCCTCCAATGATGAGCATAATGAAAGCAAATAAGAAACCTTTTTCTACTTGGGATGCAGAAGAACTTGGGGGTAGTAAGGATAATTATGGGTTGAATGGGTCATTAACTGAAGTTATTAAGGTTTATTCCCCACCAGCGAGACAAAAGGGTGTCATTATTGAGGAGGAGACACCTGAAGCTTCAGTTCAAAAATTAGTCGAATTATTATCTAAAGATAAGGTGATTTAATCTGATAAATGTAGATAAGGAGAAGTGTACGGGATGTGGAATATGTGAAAAAGGATGTCCATTTGGAGCAATTACAATTATAGAGAAAATCGCAGTTATAGGAGACGAGTGTACTCTTTGTGGTGCATGTGTCGATCAATGTAATGTAGGGGCAATTACTATACAACGGAAAAGGATGGAAGAAGTTGATCTGTCAAAATATCAAGATGTGTGGATTGTTGCTGAGATAAAAGATGGAAAAGTCAGAAATGTATCATTTGAATTGTTAGGGAAAGCTATTGAGCTTGCTGATGAACTAAAGCAAAAAGTATGTGTCTTACTTATAGGAGACAAAGTAAAAAAATTCACCGAAGATTTCTCAAGTCGTGGTGCGCATAAAATATACATTGCTGAACATGAGGCTCTTAAGGATTATCACACTGAAACTTATTCCTCTGTAATCACTGGTATAATTTCAAAATATAACCCCAATATTGTATTGTATCCCGCCACTATAAAAGGAAGGGATCTAGCCCCAAGAGTTGCCGCTACTCTCGAGCTGGGTCTTACTGCTGATTGTACTGGGTTGTCTATAAGAGATGGATTATTATTACAGACAAGACCTGCTTTTGGTGGAAATGTTATGGCTGATATAATTTGTCCTGCAACACGTCCTCAAATGGCAACAGTTAGACCTAATGTCATGGAAAAAGCATCAATCCAAGGTAGTAGTAATACAGAAATCATTGAAATCTCTGTATTAGTTGATCTTCAAGGTTTAAAGGTAAAAACAAAAGAAGTAATCAGTGGAACTAGCGCTGAATGCGGTATTCCAGTTTGTGAGGCAGATACTATTGTATCTGGTGGAAGAGGCGTTGGAAGTAAGGAAAATTTTAAATTGATTGAGGATTTAGCGAATGTTTTAAATGCTGCTGTCGGAGCAAGTAGAGCTGCTGTTGACTTGGGGTGGATTCCAAAGTCACAGCAAGTGGGACAAAGTGGAAATACAGTTTCTCCGAAAATTTATATCGCATGTGGAATATCAGGAACGATCCAACACTTAGTAGGTATGAAAAGTAGCGATATAATAATCGCAATAAATAAAGATCCTAATGCCTCAATATTTAACGTAGCAAACTATGGCATTGTAGGTGATTTATGCGAGATTGTACCTTTATTAACCGAAGCTTTAAAGAAAAAGTTAAGTGAAGATTAATAGAAACACTCTTGATTTTATTATTCATCCATATTTAAAATAGAACTAAAAGTATAAAGTTTAAAGATATGGAAAAAGTAGCTATAATAGGAGTAGGTCATACCAAATTTGGAAGATTAGAAGGGAAAGACTTATTAGATATATTATGCGAAGCTTCATTAGAAGCTATTGAGGATTCAAATACAAATGATAAAGATTTTGATTCTGTATATGTCGGAGCTATGAGTCCTGAAGTATATAATCATCTTTCTGGAATTGCTAGTGCTTTAGTAGATAGAATAAGTCTAATACCTGCTGCTGCTGATCATATTAAAAATGGACCTGCTAGTGGAGGTTCAGCAGTAAAAAATGGGTTTCAAGCAATCGCTTCAGGAATTAGTGATTTAGTTTTAGTTGTTGGAGGAGAGAAGATGACACATATCACTCAGCCGGGATATATCACTTCTAATGTTGCTACATTAACACATCATCAAGCAGAAAGACCTCATGGAGTTTCTCTTCCCTCTTTTGCCGGGTTATTAACACGAATTTATCTTGAAAAATATAATGCTAAACTTGACTGGATTTCAGATATTGCAATTAAAAATCATCGAAATGGTGCATTAAACCCGAATGCGCATTATCAAAAAACTATTGAAGATTTTATGAAGAGCGCTATTCAAAAAAGAAAAGGAAATTGGGATAATGTTTATGATTTTCTTAATGATGATACGACCAATCCTATAATTTCTGACCCTTTAAGATTGTTTCATATTTGTCCAATATCAGATGGAGCTGCTGCTTTAGTTTTATGTAATGCTGAGGTTGCAAAAGATTTTTGTAATGATCCTGTTTTGATTTCAGGAATAGGCCAAGCAACTGATACTCATATAGTCTATGAACGAGAAGAGATGACTGAACTCAAAGCGCTGAAGATTGCATCCTCTCAAGCATATAGAATGGCAAAAAAGAATCCAGAAGATATTGATGTTTGTGAAGCTCATGATGCATTTTCTATTCTTGAAGCAATCCAGAGTGAAGATTTGGGCTTTTTCAGAAAAGGTGAAGGTGCAAGAGCCGCGCATAAGGGCCTAACGGAAATTGGTGGGAAAATTCCTATAAATCCTTCAGGAGGCTTAAAGGCTCGAGGACATCCCTTAGGAGCTACCGGTATTGCACAAGTTGTAGAATTAGTATGGCAACTAAGAGGAGAGGCAGGAAAAAGACAAGTTCAAGGGGCTAAAACAGGGATTACATGCAACTTTGGAGGATTTGGGAACAATATAATATCGATTTTGGTTGAAATGGTATAATATAAAGATAATTCTTAGAAAAATTTTAAATAGAGACCTAGAGAAATTTTTTTATTTCAGTTAGGAAAAGATCTGCTATTGTAAGCCATTTTTGTTTGGTTTCTGAATCTGCTATGCTTTCATTTGTCAAGGATTTTCCCTTTTTAAGACTTTCAAATGCTAAATCGAACTGTTTAAGTTCCTTATAGCAGATTCCTAGCTTAATATAAGTTTGATTAATAAACCAATCATCACCGACTATTTCAATTGCCTTTAAGAATTTTTCTATAGCTTTTTCATAGTCTTCATTATACATTAGGAGTTCTCCGTAAGTATCATGATAAGTTCCATTATAAGGAGCTTCATCGACGAGTTCTTGAATTAATTTTAATGCTTCTTTTTTTCTATTTAAATATTGCAACCAATAAACTTTATAATTAAGGAGATCATAATTTTTAGGATATTGCTCAAGTAATTCATTGATGATATCTAAACCACTTTCTATATCTCGCATCCTTCTAAGAACTGATGCTTTTTTCATCTTAATATCAATTTCACTTTCATGGAATATCTCCAGCATCTC
>JBHLMP010000015.1:52069-67728 GCA_048938025.1 Promethearchaeota archaeon | reverse complement strand
TTATTTTTTCCTGTCCTCCCATTATTATACCAATTGCCGCACATCCTCCACAAACTGCACCACAAGGACCTTTCCAGCCTTTTAATGATTTAAAACCACCAAAACCGCCTGACAATGGAATAGCAAGGTTGTGAAAATAAATATTGCCCAATCCAAGAGTTTCAAGAATATTTGTTAGAGTGAGGGCAGCACAATTCCTATTAGTATCTAGTGTTGGTAAAGTTTCTTCTAAATCTTTAATTTTTTCATCAAATCGTGAGTTAATATCTTTAACCATCCAAATCCCCTCTAGAATTAGTTAGTTCTTAGGAATAAATTCATTATTCAAGATAATTTCAGTTGCCATTTTTGCAACAGTTCCTACTACATCGGAGCAATGATGTATCATATCAGATTCAAATGCTTCCTCATACTCCTTTTCATCCCAGAGGTTGTAAGTTCTTCCCACTAATTTAGTTTGCACATCGAAGCATCGACATGACCCATATTTTTCTACATATTGGTCATGAAGTTGTTTAACGAGAGCATAGGATTTCCTTGGTTTATACATATCCTTAAAATCTTTGTGTTCTCTTCCAAAAAGGTATCCTATAACCATAGATGCCCCCACTAAAGCCCCACATGACCCATCTCCTGTTAATCCCAGACCATCAGCTAATCCACTGGCTGCTTTGAATACATCTTCATTCCAAATCCCTAATGCTTCAAAAATAGCAGCAATAGTTGTTTGAGCACATCCTGTAAATTTCATTTCATACTTTTTTCCTAATTCAAAAGCCTTATTTAATATATCTTTTTCAGACATTTTAGTCACCTAAATTATATTCAATCTTAATTATTTTATAGATAAAATTTAATATAAAAATTTATACTTTATAAAAAAAATTCGAACTCCTAACAAAGACAACAATTAAACAATGTCTGATGATCTATTATTGTATATAGCTTTCAACATCGGGCAAATCTTCTTAAAAGGTTAAATATATCCATTAATTTTCATTATTTTATTAGTCAAAGAAAAAAAAACTTCTTCAATATTTTCACCTGTTTTTGATGAACATTCAATAAAAGTAAACATATTATGTAATCTTAATATAGATAAAGCATCTTCTTTTGTTATTTCTCTTTCATTATTTAGATCAGATTTTCCTCCAACTAAGATAATTGGTATTTTTTTTTTGGTACTTGGAAATGTATTATGAAAAAGGGCTATCCATTCATTTAAATTCATCAAACTATTTTTACTTGTAATATCATACATAAAGATACCTCCAAAGGTTCCACTAGCATAAGTTTTAATAATGCTTCTAAAACGTTCCTCCCCTAAAAAGTCCCAAATTTGAAGTACAACTCTTAAATTCTCAATAACTACATTTTTTGTCGAAATATTTACTCCCATAGTCTTTCCAACATCTAAATCAAATTTGTTTGTCATAAATCGATTAATTAATGAAGTCTTACCAACTCCAGAATCGCCAAAAACACTTATTTTGAATGCTAAATCAATTGATATCCTAATTCCCTCTGTTATCTATTACTAAGTAAAGAAATTTAAAGGAATAATATTAAATATAAAAGAATTTAATTTTAACTTTTAGCTGATTATCATATTACTTAAAAAAATAAATAAAAGTATACAATTTACATTCCTGTAAAGAGAATAAAAAATTTATTGATAAAAAAACTATTAATGAATTATGGAGAAATTATTGAGAGCATTTCATTATCCCTTTGTTTTTATAGTTTTACTTCTTTCTTTTCAAATAAGTGTGTATTTCTTTTATAGGTACTTTCAAATAAAAGATGAAAAATTAGGGATAAATAAATTTTTATTAGCATTTGGACTATTATATTTTTTTGGTTTTACTGGAATAGGAATTCGTACTATTAATAGTTATTATATAAATAATTCATTAATAAATGATTTTCTACTTAATTTATCACACATACTAATCTTTTTTGGTGCTTTTTCATTTTTAATGATTGTTTCTCAAAAATCTTTCAATAAATTAATTAATACAAACTTCTCAAAAATAGTCTCTATAATCACCTTTTTCTTATCACTTCTCATTTTAATAATAGATAATATAATTCTAGACGGTGTATTTGTAATAATATCACTTTTTTTAGGGAGTATTTTTATGGTATATTTTCACATTAAACTAATTCAAAAATCCGCTGGAAATGTTAAGAGAAGAATATTAATATTATTTTTTGGAGAAATCTTGATTATCATGATGGTTGTAATTGGAGCAGAAAAAAATCCATATTTATTTAACCCTATGCAACAACAAATTGTAGCTTTAATTTATAATCCTTTAATGATTCTGGGTCAAATGATTGTATTCTATGCGATTTATAATTTTCCAATTTTTTTGGAATTTAATTGGCAAGATAACTTAGTAAAGTTATTCATAATTGATAGTAGGCGTTTAGAAATTCTTTATTATTATAATTTCTCAAGGAAAGGGAACAATGAAAGAAAGATAAAGGAAGATTCAAATACATTGCAAGCATATAATATAATCTTTCCAGGGGGGATCGTTGGAATGGAAAGTATAATTTCAGTTATCACTAAATCAAAAGAATCTAAAATTGAAAAAGTTCAACAAGGAGAAAATTTAATCTTATTAGACTATGGAGGAGAGAATATGAGTTTTCTAATTTTTTGTATTTTAGTTAAAAAAGAAATGGTCAGTATGAGATATTTTTTAAATACTGTAAAGAATAAATTTAACGATATTTATAAGAATATATTGATAGAGTTAGAAAATCTTGAAGGAGAATATCCACAAATATTTGAAGATTTTAATAATGATATAGTTAAGATATTAAAATTGAATTAATTTCAAATCAAAAAAATGAATTTTACAATTTTCCAATTTCCATTAAGCGGTTCATTAGCAGATCTATTATTAGTATATGAATGGCTTATCACATTTTTATCACTTGAATTAGCATTAACCTTTTTGTTTAGGGTTAATAAGTATAAGAAAGAACTAAGAAGCCTTCAGGAAAAAGCTTATATATGGTTATTTCTTGGATTTAGTTTCATGTGGATGTTTTTTATTATAAGCGATTATTATGTTGAAACTTCAATTGTTCGCCTGATTTTTTTAAATTGTGGTTATATCTCATTAATGACTAGTGTCCTAATTTTTATCTATATTATTGAAAGCTATAAAATTTTCATAATAAAATATTTTTTTACAGTCATTTTTTCACTTAATATAATCGCCTTCTTCCTAATATTAATTATCAATATTGATCTTACACAATTTATATCTTTTACTTTTTGGCCTATTTTTGTAGTATTCTTTATTTTTTATTCATTTAAATTATATTCGATATTTAAAAGAAACCCAGTACTTGGAAGATTTATATTTAAATATCTTAGTTTACTATTTGGAATAATTCTATTTATTGCAGGATTTGGTTTAACTACTGATTTAATGATTATAAATTTTGGATTAATTATGCGTATGATTGGAGATATCGTGCAAACTTGTGCTATTATTTTCTTGTTTTTATTTTTCATATCAACCCCTTCATTTTCAGAATACGAGTGGCAGCAAAATTTAGATAGTCTATTTATTATTCATAAGTCTGGTTTACTTATTTTCCAGAAATCATTTGTAACAAAAGACGAAAATCTTTATGAATCTTCAATTTCAGGAAAAATTACAAGCTTAAAAATGATGTTAGAGGGAATTAGTAATAAAGAAGAATTTTCAGTAATTGAACAACCAGCTAAGTTAATTATTATTCAACCTGGTAAATATCTTTATGGAGCGCTAATATCTAAAGGTAGTTTAATCTCTATTCGAATATTATTAAAAAATTTGATTGAAAATATTGAAAAAATTTATGCAAGTGTTCTCAAAGACTGGAAAGGTGATTTAAGAGTATTTAAACCTATAAATAAAATAGTAAAAGATCATTTTTTCTAAAATCTTTCCTAATCTGATACCCTATCCCAATTGATTTCCTCTTTCTTAATCTAGATTATATTGAATACTTAAAATTCAAGTATAAAGTAAAATATAATTTATTATTTGCTATCATTGAAATTTAAAGAAAAACAAGCTAAGATTTGAGTGCGTTACCAGCTAGAAAATTTAAATCTCTTATAGATAAAATGCTTAAAAGATTTCGTGCATTAGGTAAGATTTTAACTAGTCTTTTCGGAGTTTTTGAAATTTATATCCTTGAGTTATTGCGTAGAATTGATAACAAATTGAATATATACTCAATGGGAATCATTAATAAATATTTTTTAAAAGGTCGATGGGGAGGAAAAGTTGTTCCTTTAAATACAAATATTGACTTAGATTCAAGATTTTTACCCAGTCAAGAAATCTTGGAGATTATTAAACGCTCAAATGTAAGTGGTATAGGTTATTGCTATTGTAGAGCTGTACAACGAAAATATGAAGAACCTAATTGTGATCATCCACTTTATACCTGTATTCATCTTAGCTTTGGGAAATCTTTATATGAGATCCCTTATAAATCTTATAATTTAAAAAAAGTATCAAAAAAGAGAGTAACGGAGCTATTAAAAGAATGTGATGAACGAGGATTAGTGCATCAATTAATTTATTTTCCGAATCCCCAATTTTATTATATAATTTGTAATTGTTGTCCTTGCTGTTGTGTTGTTTTAAACAAATTCCTATCAAGTGGATCTCCCCAGATGATCAAAAGCGATTTTGTTGCTAAAACCAATCCAAAAAAATGTTCAAATTGTGGGGAATGCTCCGATTGGTGTTATTTTGGTGCAAGAACTATGGAAGATGGTAAATTGCATTTTAATTCCATTAGATGCTTTGGATGTGGTATTTGTGTCTCTAAATGTCCTAATAATGCGATTTTTTTACTTAAAAAACAGCAGTAATTTTATAATAAAGAATCATTATTCAAAATATATGAATTTAAAATATTCTTTTCAAATTAGTATTGTATTCGATAATAAGTGTGTAGAAGAAGGATTTTTACCTGGATTTGGATTTTCAGCATTAATTTATAATTTTTCAACGGAAAATTATTTACTTTTTGACACAGGAGGAAATAGCAGGATTTTACTTCATAATATTAACAAGCTAAAGGTTGATATCTCCAGCATTAAAAAAGTTATAATCTCACATAATCATGGCGACCATGCTGCTGGTTTAGAGGGAATCTATAAATTGAACCCTAAAATTGAAATATATGTCCCTTTAGCAAATTTAGCACCATATAAAAAAGCATTTTCTGAATCGAAGGTTCATGGTATTTCAGAATTAACCATAATTGGAAAAAATCTATATTCCTCAGGTCAATTTGGGCAGCATTCTACAAAGGAACAGGCTTTATTTTTAAGAACTAAAAATAATGAAATTATAATAACTGTTGGTTGTGCTCATCCAGGGTTAGAGAAATTTATTATAGAAGCACAAAAATTAGGTAAAATTAAAGCTATTTTTGGTGGTTTTCATGGTTTTAATAAGTTTTCTTATTTAAAGGGGGTTGATTTAATCGGAGCATGTCATTGTACACAACATATAAAATCAATCCGTGAACAATTTCCTAACCAATATCAAAGAATATGTGTAGGAAATTCTTTTTCATTTTAGAATTTATTAAATTATAATTTATTATATCTTCTTATAAAGTGCAATTTTATAAGGAAGTTTAATATTTTATTTAAAATTAAATAGTAAAAAGTCTTTTAATTTCTTAAGATAACTATTGATAATTCAACTGATAAAATAATATAATAGGTGGATCTGTTATAGCACCTTTAAGCGAATATCTCTATGAGTTAGGAATAGTATTTCGAGGTTTTGTGCTTATAAATTATATAGTTAAAGAGATACCTACTCAAAAAGAAAAGTGTGTTGCAAAGGATCTAAGAGGAGCTTTTATATCTGCAATAAATACATTTGCCAAGAGCGCGTTCAATAATACGTCCTTAGAATATTTAGAATCTGGTTCAATTCTTTTTATTTTCAAGATTTCAGATATAAAATCAAGCGATAGTGGATTAAAGGAACCAATTATTATGTATGGCTTAATAGACAAAAAAAAGAAGAATCCAGATAAATTAGTAAAGAAGTTTTTTGATACTGCAGAACCTATTTTAGAATTATTCAATCAAAGATATAACAATAGCGATTTTACAGAATTAAATCAATTCGAATCTTTTTTAGATGAGATAAAAGCATTTCTTGAATAATTTTTCCTTTTTAAGATTTCCAAAACTTTATTATTTAGCTAAACTCCAACCACGTGGTGTTCCTCGTGAATAGCTAATTATCCCTTGTTCTTTCAATGATTCGATTTCTTTCTCAACAATATCTTTGCTAAATCCTTTCAGTATTATATCTTCCACAAATTTAGTTTTAGTTGGAACAATTTTATTTTGTTTTAAATAATCAATAATAACATTATTTAATGGTTGAGTGGAAGTAGGTTTAACAGCTGGAACAGCTTGTTCAGATTCTTCTGGATAAAGCTCAAGTGCATCAACCAATCTTTCTTTATCGGATTTAGCAACTTCTTCAATAACCATAGGTTTCACAATAACTTTTGGTTCCTCTGTTGGAATTTCGATTTCCTCTACTTTTTCTGGTTTTTCTTCTCCAGGCAAACTCCAAACAGGATAGACTACCTTTTCATAAGTAATAATTTTTTGGGTTCTCATTATTTCAAATTCTTCGAGAATCTCACTATGAGTATATCCTAACTTCATTAATTCCTTAATTAAATCCTGCAAAAACCCTACATCTTTTAAGATTTTAAAAATATATTCTCTTATATTGGTGGGTACTTTTTCTATTTTAACCTCTTCTTCAATCTTCTTCTCTTCGCTTATTTGCACTTCTGGAATTTGAATTTGTTGAGGAATTTCCAAAACAGGTTTTTGACCCCATTCAAAATCTGTAAGATTTCGTAGAGATCTATCATATCCCCCAAATACTATATGTTTTACATTTTGTTCCGTACTCATAAGATAACAGATATCTTGAATAGAAGTGGATACCTTTGTTTTCCATTTTAACTCAATCTCTTTAGAATTCAAGGAAGGATTGTGAAAAACTTTTAAGGAGCCATCAGCACATCCAGCAATAATTTCCTTGGCATTATCACCGTCTATATCTTCAATTAATAAGGAAAGTGGACGCCCTTCTTCGATTGGGATCTCTTTCAAGAGCTCACCTTCACTGTTAAGGACTTTAATGTTAGAATCATCAGTACTCAATATAATTTCATTAAATCCATCATTTGTAACATCTCCAACTTGAATATCATTAATCTGGGAATGAAAATCTTTTTGCCAAATAATATCAGGGTTACCTTCTTGAATTTGAATTAATTGAACTGAACCATTTTTAGTACCAACTAATAATCCATATATAGGTATTTTATTATCAGGTAATTGTAAATATCCCAAAGTACAAGCTGTTACCCAAGAATCATAATAGAATACGAATTTTGGTTCTTTATAATTTATACTATCAAAAATTTTAAGAGTCTTATCTTCGCCTCCAAATATTAAATCTGCTTTCCCATTTCTATTAAAATCGCCAGCAATACAACAATTTACCTTCCCTGTAGATCTATATCGCATAACCCCTACTAACTTCTGTTTCTCGATGTTTAACTTTAAAACCATGAAAGTTCCATCTCCTGCTCCAACTAAAATCTCATCACATCCATCTCCATCTAAATCAATAGCATAACTACATCGACACCAACCATCAAATGCTCTATCATCTACAATATTCATTTTCTCGTCCATAAGATATAATGTCTTATCATGTCCACCAAATACTAAATAATTATTATTATGACATCTTAGAATAGAACACGTTAGCACTGCTTCAGGACACTCAAACATCCAATTTAGTTGATATCGTTTCCTTATCATGATTTCTGAAAATTCGTTTAAATTTGGAATCTTTTAATAATAATTAAAATAATTAAATTTTCTATGATCTTTTAATATTTATTCCTAAATCTATTTAACCCTTATGTCAATATAAAAATAAAAAAATAAAAAATAATTAAATTTAATTTAATTTTATAGAGCTATTTGAGCATCCGATGGGCTATATGCGCCAGTACCCGTAATTTCATATGTAATTTCTAATTTATCTCCAACTTCTAAAGTATCTATTTCCCATTTTAACGTATCAGCTCCAACTTCATCAGTAATTTCTGGGGTCATAGAATAGGTTCCATACTCGAAGTTATCAGGTACTTTATCAAGCAAAACAAGATTATAAAGCCGTGATTCACCAATGTTTTCAAGAATTAAGGTTATTCTGTAATTTCCAAGAGTTCCAAAAGCTTGTACTTCTTTTCCAACACGGAACTTCCTTCTGATGTGCAATGCTTCTATTATTGGAACCTCAGGCTTGAATTCTAACTCCTGGCTTACTGGAAAGGTATTAGCACGGTAGAATATTTCTGATTCAAATGTAGAACCTTTTGCAGGATTGACACAATGGATGGGATATTCAAATTCAATAGTAGAATCGGGTTTAAACAACCCGGTAACACTATCTTTTAAATTCATTAGAGAGATAGTAAATACATTAGCTTCAAAACTTACAGCTGCAGGAGATAACTCGACTTCATCTCCGTCCCATATCATTGTTATTTCACTAGCTTTAGGAGGTTGATATTCATCGGCGAAATATTGCTGTACGATAGTTAATTCATTTAGAGGAGCAGAACCATTATTAGCCATCTTAAGTGTAGCGATAATGTCTTGAGTTTTATAAGTTGGAGTTTCAGTTTTATCATATTTCATTTCACCAGTGATGCTAGCGATCTCTAGAATAACATCAGATATTGCCGTTGAGCCATTAACTATTGTTCGGAAATCAGGCATTACTCTAAATTCTAGTTTCTTTCTAAAAGAAGGATAATCATCACTTTCATATTGCCATTTCTTTGAGTGCCATTGAGCTCCAGCAGGTAGTAAAGGAACATCTTCAGGATCAATATCTACGAATTTAGTGGTTTTATCGTCTGGAGAGTAGACATCTGCATTAAAAAGTTGTATTATAAATTCTGAAGAATTGTCAAAAACAAGCTTACAATCCCATACTCCTGGCTCTTCGTCTCTTTCAACTGTATCAACATAAAATTTATTACGTGTATAGGCATCGAATTTATCTATATCTAAACCTTCGGCAAAGGAAGAAGCTGCTTGATACGTAACCTCAACATTTCCCGTTTTTCTTTTAGTAATATCAGTTACAAAAATAGAACATGTAAATTTTAACAATGCAGTTCTTTCAGGGGGTAAAACATCGATTGTCCAAATAACTTTTTTACCTTCAATTTCAGCTCTTCCTACTGATCTATCTCGAATTACTGGATTAGTAAAATCGTCGGGAATATTTTTAACAACTTTAATATTAGAAACTGGTTTATCAAATTCGCTCCTAATAGCAATAGCAAATGTTACCGTATTTTCTTTATCAATGGAAATACCATAAGTTTCTAATCCAGATGCAGCAGAAATTCCTCCATCCTCCCATGTTTCACCTTCATCCTCTTCTTCCTCCTCTTCCTCTTCTTCATATTCGGTAGCCTTCTCTACTTTTGGTTTGCTTGCCATTTTTGAGGGTTTTTTTGTTATTTCTTTTAATTTTAAAAGCTCATTCTCAATATCGTGAATATTTAACAGATCATCGGCATTAGGCAATGTACTGATAAATTCTTTTACTAATAAAAGATTTTTAACATCTCCAGTTAATTGAAAATCACGTGAGTTAATATTATCAGGAGCATCTGTGCTTAATTCTCTTATTGAAATATCTTTTGTTTTTAAGTTCGTACTTCCAATATTTTTAAGCGATAAGTCTATATCCCAAATTCGATCAGTAGTGGAAGGGTTCTCGATATTTAGTTTTCCAACAAAACCTATGGAGGCAAGTTTTCCATAATGGTCTTGCTTTACATCAACTTCTTCAATTATCTTTACTTGTGCTAATAACCCTTCTCGATTTTTATTTTTTAGGATGATTGAACCTTCAACTTCTCCTGTGTCTTTATCATAAGTTTCTATAACGGGAGTCCTAGTATCTCTATCAACTAATTCTACACGCCCTTCATCCAAATCAGTCCTTTTTAATGCATCGGCAACTAATTCTTCTTTAAATTCTTCCTCGCCCCAGCCCATTCGGCGTTCTGGTTTCTTCTTTTTTTCTTTTTTTCCCATAATTCCTTACCAAATTGTATAATTTTTTTTTAAATTAAGATTTATTTATGGATTAATAAACATTAATCGATAAAATAATTTAACCCACAATCTTTAAAAAATTTTTTACTTACAATGTAGTTATTAAGAAACATAATTTTTTTTAATTAGTATTAAAAATTAGATTTTTCTCAAAAAACTCTTTCTATAAGCTTAGAGTTAAAAGAATTTTTTATCAAATTCATCTAGCTTGTCAGGAAGGATATTAGGGTCAATAATTTTCTGACCACACCTTGGACAAGTACTTATTTTCTTTTTTGTTTTTGGATCATATGGTTTGAAGCTAAAACCACAAACAGGGCATACTCTTATCATTGTATTTCCTAATCCCATTATTTTTAGGTCTTAATTATTTATCTTTATGATTTTCAATTAGATCAAGAAACGATTAACTATATATTTCTATTTATTTAATTTTTTTTGACGCTAGAATAAGTACTAAATCATTTACGTTACAACCAGTTTGACCTGTAATTATTTCACTTTTTATAATTTTGAAAAAAGAATTAGAGTCATTTGACTCTAAATATTTGTTAAGGTTAATATTTTTCTTTTTCGTTTGATTTAATACGAAATTGTCTACTAAGGCACCCATTGCTTTACTATTACCCTCTATACCATCAAGATTTACAGCTATAATTACAAAATTGTAATAAATGTCTTGATTTATAATATTATCAAGAAAACTAAGTAACATTTCTTGATTTCTCCCACCAATACCATTTCCTTTAACTGCTACTGTTAATTCACCCGTTCCAATAAAGGCAATCTTTGAGATTTTTTCATTTTTTAATTTATCGTGAATTTTTTTATACGTTATACTGGAAAGTAATGATCCATATTCATTCGCTTCACCAACAATATCCTTAGAAAAATAACTTACTGTAAAAGATTGATCTCTTAAATAGGAGCCTATTTCTTCGGCAGCAAATATTACACTACCTATTAAATAATTATGTACATTATTAAAACAGGCATCATTCGGTTTTGGCGTTTCTAATTCGACATTAAGCATACCTTCCTCTAGATGTTTTAGAATAGAGCCTGGAACCTTGTTATAAATCTTATACTTTTTTAAAATATCAATAGCATTTTTGTATGTAGTTAGATCTGGCACAGTGGGCCCAGAAGCAATAGAATCCAATTTATCTCCTACAACATCAGAAATTATTAGAGAAATTAATGTTGCACCACTCGAATAATATAATTTTTTTGCTAAATTACCCCCTTTAATATCGGATAAATGTTTTCGAATAGTATTTATTTCATGAATAGAAGCACCTGACACTAAAAGGAGTGAATTTATTTCTTGCAGGTCTTTAAGGGAAATATCTTTTTTTGGCAAGGGTAATAATGAAGAGCCCCCACCTGAGATGAGACAGAATATAATATCTTTTTGAGAGGCATTCTCAATTATTTCTATCATTTGTTTAGTTCCATTTAGTCCATTTAGATTAGGAATAGGATGAGAAGTATAGTTAAGTTTTATTTTTCCAGATAATTTAGATTGGTCTATATCTAAGCCCTCGGGAATGTTTGTAACTCCCTCATAGTTGATATTGGAATTTACTAAGATATTTTCTAACGAAAATGCCATCTCAGCAGTGGCTTTTCCACCCCCTATTATGTATACTTTGTCAAAATCATCTAGATTATATTCATCATTCATGATAAATAACTTATTATTAACAATTTTTACTGCTTTTTCGATTAACTTTTTTGGTTGAACAGAATTTAAAGCAATCTCAATTGAACTTATCCCAATTTTCCTTAAATAAAATTGATCTTCGTTTAATTTCCTTATAAAAAGTTGGGAGGTATTTTTGATATACATAAAATTTCAACTATAATTTAGATTCTTGTCTTAGATTTAACTAATGATTTTTATCAATTATTAATGAATATGATCGTTGTTTTTATTATTTTTAATGTAATTAATCAAATGCCTTATTTAATTTGCTAATTTTGATCTTTTTCGATAAAAAGGATTGTTTAAATAAACTTAATATTTACTGATTTATTTAATTACTCAATAAAATAAATAATTACTTGTGTAATATGTGTCTTTTTTAAAAAAATGACTGAACAACAATATGATATAGTAATCATAGGAGCAGGTCCTGGGGGTTACCATGCTGCTATTAGAGCCGCTCAATATGGAGCTAAAGTTGCTTTAATTGAGAAAAAATATATTGGAGGGACCTGTTTAAATAGAGGATGTATTCCAACAAAAGCTTTATATGCCTCAACTCATATGATTGAAAAAATGCAAGAGGCAGGAGATTTTGGTATTGAAATCGCTGATTTTGAGGTAGATTTTGCTAAAGCTGTAGATAGAAAAAATAAAATTGTACAAGAACTAGTTGAGGGTATTGCTGCTTTAGAAAATGCATGGAAAAATGATATATTCATTGGATTTGGTAAAATAAATGGAGGTATTCCTGAAACCGGATTTGAAATATCAATTCAAGGAGATGATGATAAACTAATAAATGGTAAAAGAGTTATTATAGCTACTGGTTCATCACCAGCATTAATTCCTGCATTCAATATTGATCATGAAAGGATATTGACCAGTGATGATATATTAGATCCAAATTTTAAAACAGTTCCTAAAAGATTGTTGATAATAGGAGCTGGCGTTATTGGATGTGAATTTGCTAACATATTTAGCAAATTTGGAAGTAAGGTAATTATGCTAGAATATCTTCCTACTCCAATTGCTACCGAAGAACCTATGATTGTTAAAGAATTACAGAAGAAATTTAATTCTTTAGGAATTGAAATTTATGTTTCACAAAATGTAATTTCTGTTGAAAATATTGGCTCAGGAGTGAAAGCTACTACTTGTTCTGCTTCTATTCCAAGGGATCAAGTTGATAGTGCTGAAAAATTTACTTTTGAAGCCGATATCTGCTTAGTATCAATAGGTAGAGCTAAAGAGTCAAGTAAGATAGGATTAGAGGAAATGGGAATTAAGACTGACAGAGGAGCAATTAAAGTAAATCCTAAAACTTTAGAAACAGCAGCAGAAGGCATATATGCAATTGGGGATGTTACTGGGGGACTTATGCTTGCACATGTAGCATATCATGAGGCAGATGTAGCAGTAGCAAATGCATTAGCAAGTATTGGTGGTTTTCCAGTTCAAGAAATGACTCCTGATTATAATATAGTACCTGCAACCATTTTTACTTCACCCAATATAGGATCTGTCGGACTGAGAAGAAAAGTAGCAAAAGATCAAGGCATTGATGTTTTAATGGGACAATTTCCGTATCAATCTCTTGGCAAAGCTAAGTGTATGGGCGAAGAAGAAGGATTTATAATGGTACTCGCCGAAAAGCAGACTCATAAAATCATTGGTGCATCTTGTATAGGTGTGGAAGCATCTGAATTAATCGCGGAAATTGCCTTAGCAATGCAACATGGACTAACAATACATGACGTCACAGAAACCATTCATAGCCATCCAACAGTTTCAGAAATGGTTCTTGAAGGGTGTGAAGCTGTAGTAGGAAAAGCAATCCATAAAAAAGGGCGACCTATCTTCCATTGAGAAATTATTTTTTTTTTTAATTAGGTTTAATAGAGGAGGCTAATAAGTTCAAATTTTTTGAGTCAAATCTTCAAATTCCTTTTGAGACAAAAATCCTTTTTGAAACAAAATTTCTTTAATTAATTTAATTAACTTATCTGATTTTAGATTATTTAAACCTACCTTTAAAAAATGCTTTTCCTCTAAATTAGTTTTAATTGAACGTAGTTCTGTAATTTTTCCTTTCTTTATTAATATATCTTTATTTAAATCACTAATTTCTCTTTGCAAAATTAAGATCTCTGAATTTAATTTTTCTAATTTATCGTTTAAAACATTAATTTCTCCTTCCGCATATTCTAACTTTGATTCAATATCTCTAATATTATCTGAATTGTTTTCTAATTTACTAAGTAGGATGTTAATTTCTTCCTTTTTTTGTTTATTTTCTACATACTTAATTTTTATCTTTTTTTCTAAATCATCTATAGTTCTTTTAAGATCTTTAGGTTTAAACGACCAGTTTATAGACATAAAAATACCCACCTTGATTTTAAATATAGTTCATATTAGTATAACAATAAAAAGAATTCTTTCATTAAATTTTCTTCATTTGCATTACCTTTCTTTTCTTAAAAATAGAACTTAATAGTAGGTTATTTTCTCTTGATATTGATATTATATTAGTTTCAGGAATTAACTCTTTCTTTACTACTTTAAATGATTTATCTTGACTATCAGAAATTACTTTATGTATTGTAATAAGTGGAACTGTAGGTGTAACTAAACAATTATAACAAAAACTTCTTTTCTTAATAATTTCTAAAATATCTAGTAATTTTTCTATATTAGCATTACTATCCACAATTAACTCGACTTGATAATCATCTATCATTGGAACATTAGGCTCAATACCAAAACCAGTTGATAAATCTATATATTGTTTTACAATAATCCTTAAATTATCTAATTTAACACCTTCAATTGCAGCCCATTTAGCATATTCTGAACAAAAATTAGCTGCAAATCCTGCCATACAAAGATGAACTGGGTGAAATGAAGTTCCACCACCACCTAAAATAATAGTTTCATCTGTTTGAAGGAGGATTTCTCCTGCTCTTTCAGTTTGTAATTTTGTTTGATATTGGGGTCCATATTGAACATCTAATTTCCATTCGCCTTCTATTTCTAAAGTTTTTTTACATAATGAACGGTTTTCAGAATAAAGTTTTCGAATTTCATTAAAACCCTTTAAATTAATTCGATTTACAATGTGATCTTCATTTTGAACCTGGATTGTATTAAATTCATTATTAGAATATTCTTTACGTAGTAGAACAGTAGGAAATATAGGGGTTGTTGCGCAATAATAGCAAAAGCATCTTAGCTTAGTTAACTCTAGAATTTCACGAAATTTATCCATAGTTGCATCACTTTCTATAAATAAATCTAATTGATAGTTATCTATCATAGGAATAGTATCATCAATTCCAAAACTACTAGATAAATCAATATTTGCTTTAGCTCTTATTTTTAATGTGTTTAATTCGATGTTCTGCATTGCTGCCCACTTAGCAAAAGCAGCTGTGAAACACCCTCCAAATCCGACCATACATAAGGAAATAGGGTGAATAGCCGTTCCACCTCCCCCAAGCATAGTTGTTTCATCTGTTTGAACAAGAATTTTTCCTGCTCTTTCAGTTCTTAGTTCTGTTTCAAACTGAGGTCCATAATTTACATCTAATCTCCATCTACCTTCAACTTCTAAAAGTTTTTTGCAGAGCAAGCGATCTTTTGTATATTTTTCTTGAATTACTTTAAATCCATCTAAATTTATTCTATTAAGCACTCCTCCCTTTGGCT
>JBHLMP010000015.1:0-51969 GCA_048938025.1 Promethearchaeota archaeon | reverse complement strand
ATCAATCTCGGAATTAAGGTTTAAAATTTGATCATCATTGTTTTTAAGTGTTTTTAATAATTCTTCTTTTTCTAAATTAAAAGAATTTAATTTTGTTTTAGATTCTAACAGTTCTTCTTCTAAGTTAGAAATTTTATTAGTTGCGAATTCTAGTTTTGCATCAGTTTCTTTCATTTTGTTTTCCGCGGAACTTAAAGATAATTTTAATTCTTCAATTTTTTCATAGTTTTGTTTTAATTCATGATCTTTTTGAGCTAAAATTTTTTCAAAATCTTCAATTATCTCGTTAGGATCTCTAGGCTTATAAGGCCAATCTTCAGACATTGCACTTTCAAATCTTTAAATAGATTAATTTTTTTCTAAAAAATTATATATTCTTATTTTAAATATTTTTTGAAAACCTAAATAAATTTAATTATTGATTTAATCATATTCTTTTAATGATTCTTCTATCTCCTTTTCGAAGCTTTCAAATTGATTAATTTCTCCATCCCAATTAATAAAAATATTAGGTGGAAAAAGGTTAAAAAATTTTTCTATTACTTTATCTAATTCTTTTATTAATTTTTTCTCTTTTTTCTTTTCTGAAGTGTCAGTAACAAACAAGATATTATTTTTTTTTTTAAGATAAAGGATTTTATCACTAATTACGAAACTTGAGATTGAATCTTCAAATAAACCTTTTTCGGCAAATGTATTTAGAGATGAAATTATAGCCCCAAAAAGCTGTTCATCAATAATAGGATCATATTTACGATGATATATTACAGATCCTGTAGTTGTCATTATCCAAATATTTTCCAATATTTTAACCATAATTCTAATCCATAGATTTATTTAAATAAATGTTGAATAATTTAAGGCACTCAAAGTTATTTAACTACTTAGAGCACTCTTTGACAGGGATACAATATTATTATCTTCATCAAGATCAATTATTTGTTTTATAGCCATTTGTTTAATAGTTCTTATAGCTAAAATTGGCGGTAAATCAATTGTATTCTTTAATTCATCGAGATTACACTGTGTTTTTTCTATTAAAGTTGCAATAATATCTAATTCGGGAATTTTTTCAGAGTGATCAATTAAAAATGAAGTAAAGAAATAATTTTTCTTAAATTCACTAATTTGTTGTTTCTCATTATCTATTTTCTTAGACCAATTATGTTTTAATTCTTCAAATTTATTAGAATATTCTTTATTGAATTCTTCTTTTCTATTGTTATAATCTTCTTTTATAGATTCTCTTTTCTTAGTTATTTTTGATAATAACTCATTTTTCTTTTCCTCATTATCGTTCTTTTTTTGCTCAAGAACCTCTTTCTCAGATTCTTTAGCAGATATTTTTGATTTCAAATTTTCTATTTCATTTCTATATTTCTCTAATTCTTCTGTAGTTTTAAGTAAATCTGCATCTAAATGCTCTAACGAATTTTTTGACTCATTAATTTTTAACTCAAAATCCTCAATTTGATGATTTATTGTATTATATTTCTTTTTTATATCTTCAAAATGAATTCTTAATTTAAACAATTCAGAATTTAATTCACGTAATTCATCTTCTAATTTGACACTTTCATTTTGTTCTGTTTTTAAGTTCGTTAAAATTTTTTTAAGATTCTCTAAAATTTTTTCACTACTATTCTGAAATGAATCATCCATCTCTTCTTTACTTGAAATTAGAAATAATTGTTTGATTATTTTCTCAGAGAATTCTTCAATTAAATTGATATACATACTCATTTAAAATCAACCTCTTTTCTTAAAGTGATTATTTCCGATTTCTCATCAAAATCAATTGGACCATTTAATTCTATCATTTTCTTAAGAACATTTTTTATTTTTTCTGGCTCTATTTTTATCATTTGAGAAATTAATTTCAACTCTAAAGGCTTATTTATTTTTAATGCATTGATGATTTCATACAACTCATTATCAATAAAACCATTTTTTATTAATAATTTCATAGCATTAATTTTAATTCTAATTGGAGTGCTTTTTTCTAAGAGTTCATTATACTGTTGTTTATATTCTGTTTCATATTTCATTAATTCTTCTTCAAATCCATCCTTTAATTTGATTATTTCTTGCTTATTTTCAGTTTTTATTTTAGCTAAATCTTGGTTTTGTTTTTCTTCGAGTTTTGATAATTCTTGGATTTTTTCTTCTACTTTTTTCCAAGATTCATTGATTTCAGATTCTAATTCATTTAAATAATCACTCTGATTATCATATTCCTTTTTAGAATCTTTTAAATTTGTTTTGATATCTTCTAGCTCTTTTCTCTTACTCTCAAATCTATTATGAATCTCTTGGTATTGATCAGATAGTTCACTCAATCGTGATTCTGATTTTGGGATCTCTTGAGTAATTTGAAATAATTTACTATTTAAGTTATCAATTTCATTTTTATTTGATTTTATTTGCTCAATATTATTATTTTTTTCTCTATTGTAACTTTCTATGGCATTGAATATTTCGTCTGGTTCTGCATCCAATTTAAGATTAGTATCTTTAACTTTTTCGTTTATTTTTTTAATAAATTCAAAGATTTCTCTTAAGGCTGGTATTAAATCAATTATTTGAGACATGATGATTCTTTAAAATTTAAATTAGCTTTCTAATAATATAGAAAAGTGCTATTATTAAAATCTTCTTATTTCGGATAGAACTCCTCATTAAGATTATTAATCAATATTGCATTAAAAAATTAAAATAGGATAATTTTTTAATTTGAAATTAAATCTTTAAGAAGATAATTTCCATAAACAGTATTCTTCAAACTCTATCCCCAAATTACTAATTCGATATAATTTCTTACCTTTCTCTGTTTCACTAATAAGAAATTTTGGCTTACCTAAATTTATTATAGTTCTGATTATTCTAATTATTCTTATATGGGGTAAACTGAATGGAAAGATTCTTTTAGTGATTCCGATCTCGTCAGTAGTCATCCATCCTTTCTCTTCATCTTTATTTAGATATAATGTATGAACTATTTTATTTTGTTCATCATTTAATTGAGCTGCTATTTGATCCAGATCATCTTTATCTCTTCTAAATCTTTGAGGGATTTCGGTTTTATTAAATAATAAATTAAGTATAGTGGTGCCTACTTTTCTTATTTCACCAATTTTGCATTGATCACATGTAAATTTTAGAGTCCTTAAACGTTTTAGACTTGATAATGACCAAATTTTTCCACAATTAATATTTTGGCATTGATAATGTTCATATTCCTGCAAAAGGTCGATAATGTCAGATGTAATATTAAGATTATAATGTGTTTCAACCCAAGAATCAAGATTTTCATTAATATTAAAGGGTAGGTCGTTTTTTGCATAAATTCCATAATTTAAGCAGTATAATCCAAGGGAATTCGCATTATCTTCTTCCCAATTAAAAATTTTTTTCTGGTTATTTAAAGGCTGAGTGTCAATTTTAAATAGAAATCCCAGCATTTCCAATCTTTTTAACAAATTAAAATGTTCTTGAATAAGAGAAGTATTGATACAAAAACAACTATTAGAGTTATCTTTAAATTTTTCCTTCAAAATTTCTATTAAGTTGTCTAATAATATCTTGTCCATTATAATCTCTTGTTCGGAAAAAAACAAGTTTGATTTTTCTTTCTTAAAGAGAGATCTGAAATAATCTTTATATAAATATTCTTCAAAAATAAAGATTGATGCTTTTTTTATATCATCTATATTTAATTTTCTTTTTATCTGCAAAGATTGAGTACATATAGGATTGCTTAATAGCAAACCTAGTATTTTTGGATTATTCATGCTAGCAAAAAATAAATGTTTTAAAAAAAGTGGGAATTCATCGAAAATTATGTCGAAACTCTTCTTATCTTTGAAAATCTGAGGTAATGCTTTTTGAAGTCTTTTAAGTAAAATCTGAGTTAATATATCAATACATTTTCCTATTTTTTCATTAAATAAATCTTCTGAAAATAACTTATTCCACTCTAAATCAATAATTTGATAATCTTGATTGATTTTTAATGAACCTGTATAATAGAGGTTTGGGTAACATGCGATACAAAAACAGATATCTTGCACACCGCTAAATATGGGTTTTACAAAACTCTCAATTATGATCAGCTGATTAAGAATTGAAATTTCTGAAAAATCATCAAAAAGAAAATGTATAAAATTTAAAGGGTATTCTTTTAATTCTTTAAGTTTATTAAGTATTTCTTTTATAATATCTATGTGAAATGTGAAATCTATAGAGTATTCGTCATTTTTTTCCAATTGATTTAACAATATATCATTTTGATCATAGTATGATATTTGTTTTACACAATTCTTTAATTTTATATAGAAATTTTTTATTTTCTCATCAATATCCTTGGAAATTGATGATTTTTTATCTTCAATCTTTTTTATACCATTGTTTATTATGTTTTCTACTTTTTTAAAAATATTAAAGTCAATAATCCCTAATTCTCTGAGTTCTTCATAAGCAAGTTCTACTTGTCTAAGAAATTCTATATTCATTGTTTTAAATAAATGGTTTAATTCTTCTATTTCATTTTTTGAGGTCTCTATTTTATCAATTATATTTAAAAAAAAGGTTTTCATCTCTATGTATATAGGCAGAACCATTTTTTCTTCCTTTAAATAATCTAACTCTTTCTTTATAAAAAGAGATTCTATACATTCAATTCTCGCTCTATTAAGAATAGTAGTTTTCCCTACGCCTCTCCTCCCAATTAGGTAGTTTATTTTTCTTCCTAATCTTACCTGAAAAAGATTCTTTACACAACGTTCATGTGGAATAATATCAACGTAAATACTTTTTTGTTTTACCAAATCATCATAATTTTCTCTCTCTTTAGATTTATATCTTGAGATATCTTTAAAGACCTTAATTATTTTCTCAATTTGATCATCAGTTAATACTTCTAAAGACATTAATTTCCCCATTGAACATAAAAAGGTTTTAAATTACATTTAACAATAGAGAGTTGCTATTATAATAATTCCTTTTCTTATTTATTTTATTATTAATTAATGACTATAAGTCGAATAAGTAAGCAATTTTTGATTCAATCTTCATAAATTTAAAAAAAAAGAGTAAAAATTTATAGATCTGCCATTTTAAAATAAAGATCAATTTTATCCTTGAATTTATCAAAATATGAAGTATCACCATCCCAATTATTAATATCATCAAGACTAAACATATCATCAAAAATATTTACTATTAACCTGCAAATTTTTTGAATTTTTTTGTCTTTGACTTCAATAGGTGATTTACAAGCTAAAATAACCTCATTTTGAACGCATGATGTAAATGTATACTTATCATTTCCTACATTTATAGATTTTAATTGACCTTTTGATATTTCTCTTACAAAAGTTTTAATAGCAGAAATAAAACTACCTAACATTGACTTATCTACACTTCCAATTCTAGCAAAATCTACGATAGGTATTCCATCTTTTGAAAAAATCCAGATTTCATCAAGTAAAGACGGCATATCTCTTATTTATGATTATTTTTCTTTTTTAGATACAGGTTCTAACAAAATCAATTTATAAGTTTTAAAACTAAGGTTAATAACAATTAATACAAAGAGAGCACCAAATATATATACAATCGCAGTCATAATCGCAATAATTTCCGGCATATCTAGAGCTAAGAATATGATATTAAACACATAACCAAACAGAAATAAAATAATTAACATTTGTATTATTATCCATTTTTTATTAATTTTAGTTCCAGGGAATAGTCCTTTTATTTTTGAAATGATGAATAAACTTATTAAAAAGAACGCAGCACCGCAAACAGAACATATAAAACTAAAAACAAAGATAATTGGTTCCATTAAGATTTTACCTTTTTTTATGATTTTTTTATAATTTAATAATTTAATTATTCTTTTTGATAAATTTAAAATTTTTTAATAACTACAAGATAGAGCAATTATTTAATACTAAAAAAGGTTAAACTAAGTTTAACTTAATTATAATTTTCTAAAAAATCAACTTTTTTCATCAATATTTTTGCTTTCTCTGATGAATGTAATCCAATCTCATTTAAGATGTCTAATGATCGTTTAGCATATTCTAATGAACTCAAATATTTATTCTGCATATAATAAACGCCTGCTATATTATTGAGTAAATCTGCTTTAAATTCAAGTAGATCCTTTTGATCTACTAAGTCAAATGCATTTTTAAAACTTAATATAGCACTATTATAATCTCTAAGAAAATAATAAGATTTACCAATATTGTTCAGTTGAATTGCTTTTAATTCTAAATTATTCAATAATTCAACAACTTGGTGAGCCTCTTTAAAGTTTTCTAAAGCCTCACGATATCTTTTTAAATTATAATTTATATTTCCTAACTTGTTAAGATACCATACTTCCTCTTCTAAATTCCCTATTTGATCATTTATTTGGCAAGCAATCTCCAAAAATCTTAATGCTTGGGAATAATTTTCCAACTTATAATTACATGTTCCTAAATTATTAAGGCTAATAGTTCTACTTTCTAAATTATTTATTTGATTTAATATACCATAAGATAATTCAAATAATTTAAGAGCCTCAGAATAATTATTTTGTTTATAATAAATGATGGCAATATTATTAAGATAAGAAGCTTTATTTTCTAAATCATCTAAAATTTCCGCAATTTCAACTGCTTCCTCATATCTATTTAAAGCATTAACGTAATCTTTTTGCTCTTCATATATTTCTATTATATTATTAAGAAATAGTAGTTGTCCTGACAGATCTTTAAATTTCTTAGAGATTATTAAACCCTTCTCAAGAAAATTTAATGAGTCATCAAATTGCTTTTGGTTTTTATAAATAGTTCCAATTTTATAATAATAAATACACTTATATTTTAGTTTCCCTAAAGTCTCTGCAAGATTAAAGGCTTCAAGATAATATTTGAGAGCTTCCTTATTTTTATTCTTTTTCTTATAAAAATCACCAATATTATTAAAAGATAACATTTTTGCTTTTAAATCATCTATTTCATTTGATAAGTTTAATGCTTCTTCAAATTTTAACAACGCATTTAAAAAATCAGCTTGTTTTAAATACACTTTACCAAAATTGTTCAATATAGAAATTATTAAGGATTTATATTCTTGTTGATTTGCTATAAGAAATGCTTGTTCGATTTTTTCTAATGCCTGATCAAATAATTTTTGTTTTATATAAATAGAACCGATTTTATTAAGAGCTTTTGCTTTTAATAACAAATCATCATATTTTTCAGCAATATGAACAATTTCTTCAAAATTTTTAAGGGCTAATGAATAATTTTTCTGAATATGATAAACTTTTCCAATTTGATTAATAATTTTGATTTGATTTTTAAAATCTCCACGCTTTTTTTCAATATTTTGAGCTTCTTCAAATATTTCTAATGCTTCTTTATAAAATGCTTGTTGTTTATAAATTAATCCTATTCTATAAAGGCATTTTATTTTTTTGTTAATCTCCTCTGATTCTTTATACAATTTAAGTTCCTGTTTATAGATCTCAAATGCTTCATCATATTTTTTTTCTTTCTCTTTTATTGAACCAATTCTAGAAAGAATAAATGCTTTTTTTGTGAGATTATTCATATTTTCTGAAATTTGAATTCCTAAGAGATAATAATTTAGTGATTTCTCATAGTTTTCTTTTTTTTCATATATTAATCCAATATCAGTAATTACATCTAATTCAAAAGAATTCTCTCCCCTTTTTTCAATTAATTGTAAAATTTCCTCTCCACACTTTAAAGCTTCATCATACAATTCAGAATTAATATATATTTTAAGTAGAATTAACTTTTTCATAAAATAATCTGGTGATTTTAGATGGAACTTCATCCAAATTTTTAAATCTGCAGGGTAAATGTGTAAATCTATTTCTTTCTTAAAGTTAGTTAAGTATTCAAAAAACTTAGGTGTATTAGCATTAATCCTATAAATTTTTGTTTTTTGATTATTATTTTTAATTTCTAAAAGAATATCATCTAAATAATCGTTATTTATTTCAAATTCATTATTTTTCTCATTATCTATTTCATATATTTGATTTTCATCACTATTTTCTATATGATTTATCCAAAAAAGATTTTCTAATGTAGTAAGAGTCTTCAATGTAGGAACAATATCAAAATCGCTCTTCCCTGAATAACCAATTACTATTAATGAGCTTTTATTAAATACTTTTTCTAATAATAATCGTTTATAAGGCTCTAATTGATATAAATTCAGTTTTTTAGTATTTGAACTTATTTTTTCAATTGTCTTGATTAAAGATTCTCTCGTATCTGCATTATTTATAACATTTCTAGATGAACCATGTATTTTAAATAAAAATAGCTTTTGTTTTTTGATAAAATTAGTAAAATCTTCATATTTTTCATAATCATCTTCTGTAATAATTGGAATTATATGCTTTTTGGAAACATCAGATTGGATTAAAGCTAATTCAATTAAATTATCAAAGTTTGTAGTTATAACATAATGACCTCTTTTTATCATAAATACAAGAAAATAATGCAAATAATTTGGTTTAAAGCATGATTCAAAAAAATCAAATATTTTTAAATTTGGATCGATATAAGTATAAACTAAATTGAGTAAGGTTTCAACATTTAGATTAGCGAATTTTCTTATATCTTCAATTTCCAA
Organism: Promethearchaeota archaeon; assembly: GCA_048938025.1. Lineage (GTDB taxonomy): Archaea > Asgardarchaeota > Lokiarchaeia > Sigyniarchaeales > SOKP01 > Loki-b32. The sequence goes on along the minus strand of JBHLMP010000015.1, from coordinate 43,296 downwards.
ATCGTCGCTTAAAAATTTAATGAGGATAGAGAATAATTCATAACCATCAGGTAATAAAGATGGAGCTGATTTAGAACAACCCGCTCCTGCTAAAAATACTAGTTTCTCATTACTTTCCAGCAAACTTTTTAATAATTGACTAATATTATCCATTTTCGTGTAACAAGCATCGAATTTTATAAATAATAAAACTAGTTCTATAAATAATTTTCTACTTAATTAGCTTTAATTATGCATAATTTAGTTAAAAGTTCTAGGAAAATAGTTATTCTTGTCTTGTTGCTGAAGCATCTGAATTAATTGCTGAAATTGCTTTAGCAATGCAACATGGGTTAACAATACATGAAGTCACAGAAACCATTCATAGCTATCCAACAGTTTCAGAAATGGTTCCTGAAGGGTGTGAAGCTGTAGTAGGAAAAGCAATTCATAAGAAAGGAAGACCTATTAACTATTAAAGTTAATTTTTAAATGTAGATATATATTTTTTTTTCTATTAATTGATACAGATTTGTTAATGATCAATCTCTAACATTTGGATGCCGGAATCCGAACATTTAAATATCTTGTTTGATAATTCATATTATGGAAAACAGTAATTAAATATTAAATTTTAAAAAATTAGGAGGTAAAAATATGTCTAAAATAATAAGATATTCTAAAGAGGTTAAAAGAAAAATGGATCTAGAAGATTTTAACCTTATAGTGGAAAAAAATGATACAATTAAGCCTCAAGTTAAATTTGCAACCTTCAATCTCTTACAAGAACGCCTTCCTTATGAAGATTTATGTTGGCAACTTGCTGAATTCCAACTATTATTTGAAAAAGGTCGTAAAGGTTATTCAGAAAGAGATGTTTGTAGAAGAGCTAAGGCAATTTTTGACTCCACTTTAACTTATGTTGAGCTTTGTTGGCTCATTTGTGAATTTAAATCATATCTTAAACAAAAAAAAGTTTATCCATAAATATTATTTTTTATTTTTTTTTTAAAATAAGCAAGAAAGAAATTATCCAGCTAATTCAAAGAGTATAATTTTCTCCGAAAACCCTTGCTATGGGTTAGTTTCCTCTCAACTAAAATTTTTTTGAAAGGATCATTCTATTTCGGGTAAAATTTTAAGAGGAGCTATTGATTCAATCTTTTCCTTTATATGCTCAATTAATTCAATGTCTTCTACCTTATATTCAATTTCAGTACTACAAATTCCTTTTATTTCTTCAATAATTTGTTTATCTCTATAATATTTGAGATCAACTGCTCGAGCAGGGCAGGATGTTACGCAAACTCCACAACCTTTACATTTTAGAGAATCTACTTCAGCAAATCCTTCTTTATTAACCAATATAGCTTTGTAGTTACACAATTTGCTACATCTATGACAACCCATACAAAGATTTTTGTCTACTTCAGCAATTATTAATTCTTGAGTCATTATATCTTTAGAAAGTAATGTTGATACTTTGCTTGCTGCGGCTAATGCTGTTGATACTGAATAAGGAATATTTTTAGGACCTGCAGCACATCCACAAATATAAATACCTATACTATTTGTCTCTTGAGGTTTTAAACATCCATGAATTTCAGTTAAAAAGCCATTTGCATCTTTACTTAAGCCTAAAATATCGCTAACTTTTGATATATTTTGGGAAGGGACCATACCGGTTGATAGTACAACCAAATCTGCATTTGTTGTAATAATTTCACCAGTTAAGGTAGAAGATGCATGGATTTTTAGTTTTTTTGTATCCAGATCTTCCCGAATATCTCCAACTTTTCCCCTAATCATCATTATGCCTGCTTCTCTTGCTTTTCTATAATATTCTTCATTTCCTTTATCCCATGTCCGAATATCTATATAAAAAATAGCAATATTCATGTCAGGATATTCTTGTTTTAATAGTTGAGCATTTTTAAGGGCAACATTACAGCATACTCCAGAACAATATGGATTACCTTTTAAGGATCTACTGCCAACACATTGAATCATAACTACAGTTTTTGGGGTTTTTCCATTAGAAATCTTGTAAAGATGTCCATTTGTTGGACCAACCGGGCTTAACATACGTTCTAACTCTAATTGAGTAATTATATCAGGATAAATACCATATTTATATTCATTACTTCTCATAATTGAGTATTCATCCCATCCTGTAGCCACGATTATTGCTCCAACTTTTAAATCTACATACTCTGGAACTTGTTCAAAATCAATAGCCTCCGCAAGACAAGATCTTTGGCAATTTTTACATTCTATACACGTATTCTTATCAATTAGGGCAATCTTAGGCATTGCTTGAGGAAAAGGTATGTAAATTGCGCTTCGTTCCCCAATGCCTCTATTGAATTCGTTAGGAATTTTTATTGGACATTTTGCCATGCATAATCCACAACCAGTACATTTATTTTCATCAATATAACGGGGATTTTTTCTTATTTTAACTTCATAATTCCCGGGGTTTCCACTGAATCCGACAATATCACTATAAGTCATTAAATTTATATTTGGATGCTTTGAAGCACTCACCATAATAGGCGCAAGAACTCATATAGCACAATCATCTGTTGGATAAATTCGATCTAATTGTGCCATTTTTCCACCGATAGTAGCTTCTTTTTCTATTAAATAAACAATAAATCCTTGATTTGCTAAATCTAATGCTGCATTCATCCCAGCAATTCCTGCACCAATAATTAATACAGCCTTTTCCAATGAAATTTTATTATATGGGATAATTTCTAATTCCCGTGAGCGATTTATACCTGCCTTTATTAATCTAATAGCTTTTTTTGTTGCAGCTTTTTTATTACCAGAATGAATAAATGAACAATGTTCCCGAATATTAACCATTTGAAAATAATAAGGACTTAATCCCGCTTCAACTAAAACAGCTCGGTAGGTGGATTCATGAATTTTTGGTGTACAAGCAGCAACAACAACTCTATTTAAATTCAGTTCTATGATATCGTTTTTAATAATTTTTTGCCCTGAATCGCTGCAAGTAAAATCATTAACTCTGGCAATAATTATATTCGGGAGAAATTCAACATAATCCCTTATAAGATCACAATCAATATTAGCACCAATATTAACTCCTCATTTACAGATATATACTCCGATTCTAACTATTGTCTGCATTTCAGACATTTAATCCACCTTTGTGAAACATCACCATTATTTTTTAAAATAAAATTTAATACATTTATGATTTCAAAAATAATATTGATTGTTTTAGTGAATGATATGATCCCTATGATAAATATAAATTATCAAATTATATAAAGATGATCCTTTTCGTGTATTATGCATTGGTTGGTTGGTCGATAGTTTGACTAAATTGTTAGGATTCAATCATCAATATTATCGAGATTGAACCATAAAATGATCAATCCTGTCTATTAATTGAAAAAAATTCTTAATCAACATAGGTGAAAGAAAGTAGCAAAATTGCACAATTATGTGAGGTTTTTTTACCTGCTAATTCTAGAGAGTAATAATTAAAAATAGTATTTCCCATGATTAATGTATTTTAATCCAATCTATAAAAAGGAAAAAATTTTTTTGGAAAATTGAATTCAGGATGACTTATCTATATAATTCCCCGTAGGTAATTTCCTTGTAGGATTTATTTGCTTGATCTGCAACTTTTTTGATTTTTGCTATAGCTTTTTCAAAGTCTTCTTGGGAAATTTTAATTTTAGAATAAGAGTTAGGATTCGATGCATCAATATCAACGTGGAAAACACCTTTTCGAATTGCTAAAATTGTAGCTTCTTCGCATACTGCTTTAATATCAGCACCACTATATCCTTCTAATTCTTGAGCTAATGATTCCATATTTATTTCATCATTAATAGGACGATCTTTTAGATGAATTTTTAAGATATTTATACGAGTTTTCTTATCTGGGAGAGGAATTTCAATATGTCTGCCAAATCTCCCTGATCTAAGTAATGCAGGATCGAGCAAATCAGGTCTATTAGTAGCCGCAATCAACACCACATCTTTCAATTCTTCCAAACCATCCATTTCAGTTAAAAGTTGTGCTACAATCTGATCTATTACTTTTGAATCAGAAGATTCTGAACGTCTAGATGCGATAGCATCTATCTCGTCAAAGAAAATAATACATGGTGCTGTAGATCGTGCTTTGCGGAAAGTCTCTCGAACAGCTTTAGCACTTTCTCCTACCCATTTAGATAAGAATTCGGGACCTTTTACTGAGATAAAATTAACTTCAGTTTCATGAGCAAGAGCTTTAGCAAGTAAAGTTTTTCCAGTACCAGGGAGACCATATATAAGAATACCATTAGGAGGTCTCGATTTCATATAATTGTAAAACCCGGGATATTTTAAGGGCCATTCAACAATTTCTTTTAATTCTTGTTTTGCTTCCTCCAATCCCCCAATATCATCCCATGTTTCTAAAGGATGAGTTATCAACACTTCTCTTAAAGCTGAGGGTTCAATGCTAGTTAGGGCTTCAAGAAAGTGGTTCATTTTTATCTTTAATTGATTTAAAATTACTTCCGGAATAGGTTCATCTAAATCAATTTCAGGAATTATTTCACGAATAGCAAGGATTGCAGCTTCTTTGCATAGAGATCTTATGTCTGCTCCAACAAATCCGTGTGTTTTTTCAGCTATTAATCTTAAATTCACATCTTCGCCTAAAGGCATTCCTCTGGTATGAATTAACAATATTTCAAAACGTCCATTACTATCGGGGACTTTTATTTCAATTTCTCTATCAAATCTTCCGGGTCTTCGTAATGCAATATCAATATTATTTACTTTATTTGTTGCTCCTATTACAATTACCTCTCCTCTTCCTTTTAAACCATCCATAAGGGATAATAATTGAGCAACTACTCTTAATTCAACTTGATTTTTCCCTTCATCTCTCTTTGGAGCAAGAGAATCTAATTCATCTAGAAAAATTATCGAAGGAGAATTCTCCTTAGCCTCTTCAAATATTTTTCTGAGATTTTCTTCACTCTGTCCAAAAAACTTACTCATTATTTCAGGACCACTAATACTCATAAAATATGCATCTGTTTCTGAGGCAACTGCTTTTGCTAATAATGTTTTCCCTGTACCTGGAGGGCCAAATAATAAAACCCCATTGGGTGGTTCAATTCCTATTCTCTCAAAAAGTTCTGGATGTCTTATTGGAAGTTCAATAATTTCACGAATCTTTTGAATTGATGCTTCCAATCCACCAATATCCTCATAAGTTACTTTTTCACGTATTTTTTGTAATTTTTCTTCAATATCACTTATTTTTTCATATTTGACAATGGTCTTTCTTGTTTCTATAGTATTTTGAGGTTTTTCTGTAAATTCTATACTCGTATTAAGATGAATTTTAACGGCTTCTGACTTCGGAATATAATTAACGACAACTAGATCAATTCTATGTCCCATTGCGTAAAAACTCAAGCTGTCTCCCAAAGTAATGACTCGATTTTCTAATTTTCTTGCCATAGCTTGAGGGTCACGTGGGATCAATGAACTATTTAATCCAGCAAAACTTACACTCGTAGCTAAATCTACTTCAATCTTTTTTATCTCCACAAGATCATCAATAGAAGCATTTAAATTTCTCCTTAAAGAAGGATCCATTCTAATTACTTGTGATCCATTATCTTCAATTCTTGCTGATGATAATACCGCAACAGTTTTTTTATTTGCAAAAGGATGAGAAATTCTAATAACATCACCTACTTTCAACTTTAATTTTTTTATTACATCTGGATCTATTCTTATAATTCCTCTTCCCGCATCCTCTTTAAAAGCATCTTTAATTCTTAATTTTTGCTCTGATTCCATATCTATAACCCTCATATCCTTTTTATTTTCTATCAAGAATTTTTAAAGCTTATATAAAATTTAAAAATTCTCATTTTATCTTCTCTTTCTTAATTGTCCTAATTTCCAACATTTCAACTTCAATAGAATCTACCTTATTCAGAAATTTATTTCTAAGATATTTATCTATAGCCACTGAGGCTATTCTTCCTGCGCCCATAGCAGAGATTACTGTAGCACTTCCAGTCACTATATCTCCTCCAGCATATACACCTTCTATACTCGTTCTTTCATCCGTATCAGTTTCGATATAACCCCATTTGTTTAATTTTAAACCAGGGACTGACTTTGTTAGAATAGGATTTGCCAAAGCCCCAATTGCAAGTATTACTGCATCAGTTTCAATTACAAATTCCGAATCTTCAATGGGAATAGGGCTTCGCCTTCCTGAATCATCTAGTTCTCCTAATTTCATTCTAAGACACTCCATTTTTTTAGCATTATCATTCTCATCACCAATGATTCTTGTTGGGTTTGTTAAAAATTGAAATTCAATACCTTCTTCTATAGCATGATGATATTCTTCCCTTCTAGCAGGCATTTCTGCTTCTGACCTTCTATAGACAACAATTACTTTCTCTGCACCTAACCTTAATGCTGTTCTGGCTGAATCTAAAGCAACATTCCCACCACCAATAACAGTAACAATCTTTCCAACCTTTATTGGAGTATCATATTCTGGAAATCTATATGCTTTCATCAAATTAGATCTTGTTAGAAATTCGTTTGCTGTTAGAACCCCATTCAAACTCAGTCCAGGAATTCTTAGGAACATAGGAAGCCCTGCTCCAACACCTATAAAAAATGCCCTAAAACCTTCTTCTTTTAAATCTTCTAGAGTTAAAGTTTTACCAACAATAGTATTATATTTTATCTCAATACCAAGCATTTTCAAAGTTTCAATCTCATCTTTAACGATTTCTTTAGGCAATCTAAATTCAGGTATTCCATAGACCAATACTCCTCCACCTGCATGAAAAGCTTCAAACAGTGTAACATTATAACCTTTCATTGCAAGATCGCCCGCACATGTTAACCCAGCAGGTCCCGATCCAATAACAGCTACTTTAATATTATTGGGCGTTTGACAATCAGGACATTCTTTAAGCTTATTTTTTCTTTCCCAGTCAGCAAGAAACCTTTCTAAATAACCAATTGAAATAGGTTCTCCGAGTGAATTTAATAAGCATTTTTCTTCGCATTGAGTTTCTTGAGGACAGACTCTTCCACAAATAGCTGGTAATAAATTATCTCTTTTAATTAGATGTAATGCATCAATATTTTTGCCTAATTTGATTAATCTAATAAATTCAGGGATATTTATATTTACTGGACATCCTGTAATGCACAAAGGCCTCCCACATTGTAAACATCTTTGAGCTTCTAATTTCACCATTTCTTCAGTTAATCCAAAAGGGACTTCATCAAAATTTTTTATTCTTTCTTTAGGATCTTGTTCAATCATTTTAGGTCTGCATCCTTCCTTATAGATCTTCTTTTTTGATTTTGCTATCCGTTCTAAATCACCAAAACGCTTATCATCTTCCTTAATTTCTTTCTTTTCGATTATTTTTAAATCCAATGCTTTTTGAAATAGATCAGCACCTTTTTGAGTCCTAATTATAACTGTTGACCATCCCGGCTCAGAACTAATAGACCCTACCGATATATCTGCTTGTTCAGCAGTCAAATCATCACAGAAGAAACAACCCAATCTTCCATACTTTTTGATCTTTTTTAAAGGAATATTTATTGAAGTACCATCATTATTATAAAGGAGAAATTTACCTTTATCTATATTCATTTTAATAATATCAGTAGCAGGTTTTTGAAATTCATTTTTTAACAGCTCTAAAATTTGTGAGTAATCGAATGATTCCATACAGAATAATCCAATTTTTATAGCGATATTATCATAAAAAGGTTCGTTAAATGGATAAATGGATATTTTTTTAAGCCCCTCCATCATACAAGGTGTCCCGACTATCGCAATATCTTTATATTTTTTAGATTCATGTAAAATTTTTAAAGAAGGTGTATTACTATATTTTGTTCCAGCCGTTTTTAATAAATCATCCACATTTTCAACGATGATAGGTATTGGCTTGTGTGGTTTATTTGTTAATCCCACAGCTAAAGCAGAATCAATCATATTTACTTGAAAAGCAGTTTTTAATAAGCTTGTTACGATACCTCCATCTTGAGCAACTTCAATTATTTGATTATCATTTGTCTGGGCAGTACAGACTTCTCGGTAATAATTTATTTGATCAGAAAACTTAGCTTTTATCTCTTCATTCTCTTTAAGAAATTTGAGATTTATTGGAAAAAATGATCTTGGACAACATGCAAAACATAATCCACAATTGATACAGTCTTCCTCTATGACTTCAAAAGTATCTTCAGAATATTTAATTGCATTTAAAGGACATAGAGAAACACATAATCCACAACCGCAACATAAGTTTTTTTCTTTAATAATAGATACATTAGGAAAAACACCCTTAGATCTATATTCATCCAATAAATATTGGAAAAATCGCGATTCCTTTCCTACAGATTTCAAAAAACCTAATTCTTGTAAGTAATCAATCTCTAATGTTAAATTTTGACGCGAGATTGCTAATTCTTGACTGAATTTTTCTATATTAAATTCTCCCATATCTTTAATTTTCTGTAAAATCTTTTTTCTTTGTTTTTCAGCTTTATTTAGTTTGAAGATTAAGCAATCAAACTCGGTTTCATCGAATTTTGCTGCTTTCAAAATCTTCTGTTTATTATCTAATAAAATGTTAATAATAGTTGTTTGATTTTGCATTTTAAATTAAACCTCCCATTTTGAGTTTTTCTACAGCCTTACATTCATGTTCATAGCGTTCAATACTCTCCTTTTCTTGAGCCATAAATCTTTTAGCACGTTTTAATAGATTATCAAAATCTACAATATGACCATCCACATCAGGACCATCCACACAGGCAAAATATATTTTCCCATCTATTGTGGAAAATCGGCATCCTCCACACATGCCAGTACCATCGATCATAATCGTATTTAGAGAGACCATTGTTTTTACTTTAGGTAATCCTTCATACCCACTTGTCGTTAAAGCTACAAATTTCATCATAATTAATGGTCCTATAGAAATAACTAGACTTAAAGGCTCTCTCTTTAAAAGTTCCTTAAGAGGGTCAGTAACCACACCCTTTTTCCCTTCGGTTCCATCATCTGTACAAATTATTAACTCATCACTAACCTGTTTCATCTTTTCTCTCCAAAATAATAAATCACTACTCCTTGCACCAATAATTGATATTATCTTGTTTCCTGTTTCTTTCAATTCTTTTGCTTGAGGATAACAAGGAGCAATACCCACTCCACCTCCAATAATTACAACAGGATAGTCATATTTTTTCAAATGAATTTCATTTCCTAAAGGTCCAACAACATCAAGAAGGAAATCTCCCTTTTCTAATGTCGATAATAATTTTGTTGTTTTACCAACAACCTGAAAAACAATCGTTATAGTTCCTTTCTCTCGATTATAATCAGCAACAGTTAAAGGAATTCTCTCTCCTTTCTCATTTATTCTGATTATTATAAAATTTCCAGCCCGCGCCTTTTTAGCAATTAAAGGCATGTCTAATTCCATTTCAAATAACGTTCTACTACTTCCTAATTCTTTTTTCATTAAAATTTTATAGACCATAATTGGAACCCTTATTTTTATTTACAATTATAAAAATTTAAAAAAAGTAAATTAGAAATTGAATTTCTAATTCTATATAAGTTTCTGCTTTCTTTAAGCTGTAATTTCAATTTCTTCATCGAAAAGAATCCTACACGCTAGTTTGAAAGCGTTATGATAATCAAAGATTTTATTACCTTTGCTCTCTGATGCTTCTTTAAAAATATTACTCTCAGTCTTGTATTTTAGTCTCCCTACACCTAAAGCTCCAATTCCATAAATTCCTGGAACTATTTCATCACCTTCAAATTTTGGTTTTAATCCCTCAATTCCGTAGGGAGGTACTAAATTGATATCAACTGCGATCTTATTCTTAGGTAATTTTTCCAATAGCTCTTTTGAAACCATTTGGACTCCTGCTTTAGCTACAGACCAAATAATGTCAGCTTCTTTAAGAAGTTTATATTTTTGCTCATCAGTAATCCCTACAGCACCAATAATTTCGGTTACTCCTTCTCCTGCTTTTTCAGTTAAGTTCTGTGCCAAAGTTTTGATAATTTCCTCCCTTCGGGATGTTATCACAGTAGTACAATTAAGCTTTGCAGCTAAAATTGCACCAATTTGTCCGACTGGACCTGTACCTCCTAAAATGACTACTTTTTTACCAGAGAGATCATGCCATCCTAGCTTTCGAGTAATTTCTATAGACTTAGCAACCATTGCTGCAGCAGTTGTATAAGCACCTCTTGGATCTATTATTACAGGAGATTCAAAAGGAGGTACAAGCGAGCTTAATACAGTTTCGGCAACTTTATCAACTTCTTCTACATCGGAACCACCAATAAAATAAACTGTTGGAGCACCTGCTTTTCTCGAAAACATCGCATCTTGGACTAATTGAGTTACTTTATCAACCTTTATATTGTTATAAGGGATTACAACATCAAAACCGGCATCATATGCCATATTGATATCAAATGGAGATGCATTGTCATCCGTATCAAAAAAATAACAAATTTTATCGGATGTATCTTTCTTTTTAATAATAATCGGTGTCAGTTCTATTATTGATTTTTTTCCAAGGATATTTTCAATTTCTCTTTCTACCATTTACATCAACTATTTTTTTTATATTTAAAAATTTAATAAAAAATAACTTTTAATTATCAATTTCTAAATCTTTTTCAAATATTTCGCCGACTTCTTCAGTTTTAATCTTCCTATTTATTTTCACTTGTTCTGTTTCAATACCAAGATCCAATGAAAGTTTCTCAAGACCGTTAAAATGTCGAGGATCACATATGAATAAACATTTCAATTTCTTTCCTTCAAATTCCTTCGCAAACTTCAAAATATTCATCATCATCCATGCTTCTCGAACTTTATATCTAACTTCATCTTCTTGACTCTTGTAATCCATTTGTAAATATTCTTTCCATAATACTAATCGTTGAATAAATTCCTCTTTTTCAGGTTTCTCTTTAAATTCTTTCATTATACCATTGACTCTTTTTTCGAGATTCTTAATCATTGTCCTGTGTTCATCCAATGCTGAAGAGAGATATAATTCAGCATTTTCTGAAATATCAGTATGTTTAAATGGAATTCCACGTTTTGTAAGAAGTATTTTTAAAGGATCATTTTTATTCAGTTCTTCACTCCATGAATTTGGCCTTTCTTCTAAAATAAAATTCGGTTTATATTTTTCTATTAACGAATCAATTAATTGAAGGTATTCCTTAGAAATTAAATGAAGATTCCAAAAAAGATCTTCTTTATAATCCTTGGGAACTTCAAACCACCAGTCGATAGGAAACTCACTCTCAATCAAAATCAACTTTAAGATCTTATTTTTTAAAGGTTTTAATTCTAATACTTCTGGCATTTATTATCGCCTCTCTTTTTTTTATTAAAATATTATATTTTGAATTGTATGTTTTTTATTATAAGATATAACTTTAACATTTAATTCTCTTAAATTTTCAACTACTTGTGGACAAATATCTTCACAGATATCTTCTTGAACAAAATGAACAAATGCCACATTATCTTTCTTGTACGATAATGCTAAATCTAACATTTTTTTAACAATCCATTGAGGTCTCAATTTTAAACTAAGAAAAATTTCTTTTTCCTGAATTTCCTCTCCTAACATATCAATCCAATTTTTTAAACTAAGCCCTTTAAACGATTCTTTATCTTCCATATTTTCATATTCTTCAAACAGTTCATTTTGAAATTGTTGTTTTTCAATAATTTCCTGATATAGATACCCCATAGCATAATCTGGAATATCTAATTGAAAATATGGTATGCTTAGTCCATTTAATGTTTGAGCGAATGGTGTTGTTCTGAATTCTTTCATGTCAACTTGAAAATCAACAGTCACAAAGTCTATATTTTTCTTTTTTAAAAATTCTATAAGTTTAGAGTTATCTGTATTTTGGAAATATTTAACATTCTCTTTAGATGACATATATACTACAATTTTTTTGTTTTTTATTGGCTTAAATTCCAAAACTTCCATTAAGTTATACACCTCTTTATTTTTAAATTTGCAAGTAATTTACTTTCTAAGTAAATGATTATTTTATCAAAATAAAAAGAATTTGACAAGAATAATTTCTTCAAATTTGATAAATTTTTTAATCAAGAATTCTAATATGACAATTTTTTTAGTTATAACTAAAATTAACAAAAGATCGACTAATATCAATAATATAGGCTACGATTATCATAAATTATATGATCAATATTTCACAAAGGTTTAAATAATTCGATAATAATAATTATCATGAGGAAAAATAAATTTATCAAAAATTAAAAATTACGAAAAAAACCATAATAAAAGAGAAATAGGGAGGATTTTGAAATGGATCTTTACTCAATATTATCACATCCTTTTCGTAGAAAAATTCTCTTACTTTTAGAAAGAGAGGGATTCATTCCTTACACCGATTTAATGGAAAAATTGGGTTTAGACCAAACGGGGCAATTAAATTTCCACTTAAAAAAGCTTGGGTCATTGATTAGTAAAGATAAAAGATCTTATTTTTTGACAGAAGATGGTAAACGAGTATTAAAAATAATAAGTTTAAACAAACGTATTTTATCAGGCGAAGAATTAGAATACTCGGATAAAAAAGGAAGTTTAATAAATCGTATAGGAGTAATAATCTGTAATTGTAATACTGAAATTTCTAATGTTATTAATATTAAAATTTTAGAGAAGTATATTGCAAAGTTGAATGATGTTGTTTCTGTCAAGATATTTGATAATTTATGTCAAGAAAAGAATTTGAATAAAATCATATCTTGGGCAAAAGAAAATTTTCTAAATAAAGTAGTAATTGCAGCTTGTTCTCCTAAAACACACCAACATATTTTTGAACGTATCTTTAAAGATGTGATTGAATATACAAATATAGAAATTGCAAATATTAGGGAGCAATGCTGTTGGGTTCATGATTCAAATCTTGAAAAATTTAGTGCAGTTCTAATTCTAAGAAAAGCAGAATTATTAATAGAAGCAGGAATTGAACGTGTAAGACTTCAAAAGGAAGTAAAAATTAAAACAGTAGAAGTTGAGAAAGCTTGTGCAATATTAGGGGGGGGTATTGCAGGTATGACTTTAGCACTCAATTTATCAAAAGCAGGAATAAAAGTATATCTTATTGAAAAATCACCAACATTAGGAGGTAAGGTTGCTAGATGGCACCGTATCTCTGAGATGGGTGATTGTTCTATTTGTTTCACTTCAGAATTGATTGGAGAAATAGTTAAAGAAAAGAATATCAAAATATTTACAAACAGCGAAATTGAAACAATCTCGGGAGAAGTGGGAAATTTTACAATTGAATTAATTAAAAAACCTAGATATGTAGATGAAAAGAAATGTACCGGTTGTAAACAATGCATTAATGTATGTGGTAAGGAGAAAAAGGATCAGTATGATTTCGGTTTATCAAATAGAAAAGTTATATATATCCCTTTTCAGAATTCATATCCATATGTCCCTTTAATTGATCACGAAAATATTGAAGACTGTCTCAATTGTAGGATTTGTGAACGAGCTTGTATTAATAAAGCAATTAATTTAAATGAAAAACCGGAAAAAGTCCGAATTAAGGTTGGTGTAAAAGTTATAGCTATCGGGTCAGATTTTAGTGAGAATTTAAAAGATTATCATTATAATCCTCAAAATAATATTATTACTTCACCAGAATTTGAGCGTATATTATCTTCTGACGGTATTACAGAAGGGAAATTATTAAGAATATCGGATAAGAAACAAGTAAATTCGGTTTCTATTATTCAAGAGGTGGGGCCTTCAAAATTACTCTCAGATTACTCTGAAATTTTAGCACAAAAATATATTGAGGATATTGAAATAAGAAATACTAAATGTAAAGTTAATATTTTTTATGATTTGAGTAAATTAAATGATAAGGATCAGATATTGTTAAGATCAACTAATCCTAGATTTATTTACGCTAATCATATTTCTATTAAATGTAATAAAGATATAAACAATGTGGTTGCTGATGATATTGAATTTCCAAGTGATTTGATTGTATTAAACCTTAAGTATATTCCCAACAAAGATCTAAAAGATCTTCGAAAATACATGGACTTTTCTTTAGACGACAATGGTTTCATGAGTAGAGAAACATTAGCATCTGGTATTTATGGCGTTGGTACAATTTTTGGACCATTAAATTATAAATCTACAATTTCAACAACACATCAAACAGCTTTAGAAATAATTTATCTTCTTTCAAATGACTATTTAGTATCAGAATTTACAGGAATTAAAATAAATGAAGAAAAATGTGGGTTGTGTGGATTATGCGTAGATTCTTGTCCATATAATGCCATAATAATCGGAAGAGATAAAATAAATATCGATAAGTTTAAATGTAAAGGCTGTGGAACATGTGTAAGTGTGTGTCCTACAAATGCTATTGATTTGAATATTGATACTTCCAAAAAAATACTTAAAACAATAGAAATTTTTTCTAAATTTAAAAAAAAGCCTAAGATTATTGCTTTTTGCTGTAAATCTTGTGGCTATGCTGCTGCAGATGATGCGGGATTAAAGAAACTATTCTATCACCCAAATGTGTTTATAATTAAAGTTCCATGCACAGGGCGTATTGATACCGAATTTATCCTTAAATCTTTTGAGTTTGGATTTGATGGTGTAATGGTTATTGGTTGTAGAAAAGATGCATGCAGATATATTGATGGAATTCAAAAAATTCAGAAAAAAGTAGACCTGTTAAAGAAAGTATTAGGTCCCCGATTAAGTAGGAGAATTATTATAAAGAATCTGAATGCTGTAGAAGGTTCCAAATTTACAAATACAATAAATAAATTTTATAATCTATTAACGGAGGAGATTAGATCTGAAACTTAAATTTTTAATAACATCCCTTACTTCCTGTAGTGGATGTATCTCTACATTAATCTCAAGCGATATATTTCCTGAGTTTTTAGAAAGAACAAATATCTCTTACTTTCCCTTTATCTCTGATGAGAATAAAATTACCGAATGTGATATTGCTTTAATAGAAGGTTGTATCTCGATGGATTCACAAATTGAATTATTAAAAGAGATTAGAAATAATGCAAAAAAAGTATACGCTTTAGGTACTTGTGCAGCATTTGGGGGAATTTTAAGTTTATCAGAAAAGAAAAAAGCAGGTGCAATATCAGATATTGTCCAAATCGATGGTATTATACCTGGTTGTCCTCCTCCTTTAAAACTAATAGGAACTTGTTTAATAAGATTAATAGAAAATAAAGAAATAGAATTGTCAGAAAAAAATCTATGTTCATCATGCCCACTAAGAGGAAATAATAACATACTTATTGAAAAACAAATTTATAAATTAAATCCTTCTGGTGATGAGATATTTTCTCTTGATGAAAATCCAAATTGCTTTTTAAATAATGGAATTTTATGTTTAGGACCAATAACCAGGGAGGGATGTGATCATATATGTATAGAACATGGGATACCTTGTGAAGGATGTTTAGGACCTGTATCTAAGGATTACACATCAAATTTGATAAATTTCTTAAGTATTGTAAATCTTTCTAAAGACTTAAGGAAATATAAAGGTATCTTCTATAGATTTTCGAAACCAAAATTCAGATGGTGATATTCTGCAAAAAGTTATTGATGTTTGTACTAGGGTTGAGGGGCATGGTAATGTAAAAATTCTTATTCAAAATGATAATATTTCGAGTGTGGAATTTGAAATTTTAGCCTTCAGGGGATTTGAAAATATCTTAATAGGTAAAAAATTATCAGATGTTCCTAAAATTATCTCTAGAATATGTGGATTATGCCATGCATCCCAAACTATAGTAAGTTGTAAAAGCATTGAAGAAATGTATAAAATTAAAGTTAATCGACAATCTATTCTAATAAGAAGGCTCTTAATGTCAGGAGAGTTATTGAAATCACATACTATGCATTACTTTTTCCAATCCTTACCAGATCTCTTAAATATTTTTGATATATATAAAAAGCCTCTTGATGTTAATGATTTAATAAAATTTCACCCACAATTAACATCACACATATATGATATAATTAAAATAGGAAATGATATAGATTATCTCTTTGGAGGGAGATCAGTTCATACAATAACTCCTATCCCAGGGGGAACTGTTTACAGACCATCACAAAATAAGAAAAATATAATCAAAAAGTATTTTTTAAAAGTTTTAAACAATTTAGAATGGATTATTGAAAACTACATTGATTTATTCTCAAAATTTAACCCTCCAGAAAGTTTTATAATCCCAAATGTTAATTTCCTTTCATTAAATAATAATAGATCCTATGATAGATATGATGGTATTATTACTATAAAAAAGGACTTAGCAAAACGTCAGGACTTCAGATTAGAAGAATATTTTAATTACTTTGACAAAGATCCTACAATACGAGGTATTGATTTTGCTGATAAAAATCATAATTTCTTAGTCGGCCCAATTTCTCGAAACCAGGTTGTAGAAAGTTATGGATCAGATGGAATTTCTGAATATTTAAGTCTTTTTGATAACAAATGGAGAAATAATATTCTATATGCGCCCTTTTTAAGATTAATTGAGATGTATGTTGAATCACAAAATTCATTAAAAATTTTGGAGGAACCTATTCTAAAAAGTACCATTCCTCTTCCAAATCTTAAATCAATTATTTCTCGAGAAGGGATTGGAGTTGTGGAAGCGCCTAGAGGGTTGCTTATTCATCATTATCGAATAAATAATAAAAATGTTCTTGAAGAAGCTAAATTATTTATAGCAACAGAAATAAATATACCACTTATTAATGAGATGATTAGTAATTATGCTCGAAAACTCTACGAAAAAGAAGATTTAAATACAGTTAAGAAAGAAATTCAAAAAATTATAAGAGCTTTTGATCCATGTATTTCTTGCGCCACCCACTAATATATTAAAAAATATAGAATTTTCAATTAAAAGGGGTAAAATTATACATATATAGATGAGGAAATTGGGGTGATCTATTAACTTTTCTTCTTCAAAGATATTTTTTCTTATATAATTCAATAGATAAAAGTTTCAATTATCTAATACATTGTCTTTTGAATATAATTTGCTTGATTTGCTATTATTCGAATTTTCTTCGTTTAGAGTTAATATTATAGGATCTTATTCGACACATTTATAAATATTAAATAACATATATAAAATGAAGAGATATATTCTATTGAATTATTAAGAAAAGCTCATAATTGAATCATATTCGAAATGTTAGAAGATAAAAAAAAAGAACAGACAAGATTCATTTATCCAAAAACTTTAATTCCTACAAAGGAAATTGAAGTCTATGGAAAAGAAAAGAAAGATTTATTGTCAGAAACGAATCCATTTGAAATGGCAAAAAAGCAGATTGATATTGTTGCCGAAAAGATGGGGTTAAATGGCGATATTAAGAAATTTCTTAAAAGAGTAGAGCGAGCTTTGATTGTGTCGATTCCAATTATGATGGATGATGGGAGTTTGGAGATTTTTGAAGGCTACAGAGTCCATCACTCAACTGTTCGGGGTCCTGGCAAAGGGGGTCTTAGATTCGCACCAAATGTTAATCTTGATGAAGTTAAGGCATTAGCTACTTGGATGACTTGGAAGTGTAGCTTATTAAATTTACCTCTTGGAGGAGCAAAAGGGGGTATACGTGTAGATCCTAAAAAGTTATCAAAAAAAGAACTAGAAAGGTTGACCCGGAGATATACGGCAGAAATAATAAACATAATAGGCCCTGACATGGATATTCCTGCTCCAGATGTTAATACAGATCCTCAAATTATGGCCTGGATTATGGATACTTATTCTATGAATAAAGGTAGAACTATTTCTGGAGTAGTAACAGGAAAGCCAATAGAGATAGGAGGTTCAGTTGGGAGAGAAACCGCAACTGGAATGGGTTTGTATTTTGTACTCGAAGCTCTATGTAATAAGATGAATATAGATTTAGAAACTCAAAATATTGTTATACAAGGATTTGGTAATGTTGGGGGAAATATAGCAAAAATTTTATACGAGAAAGGCTGTAAAATAATTGCGGTATCAGACATTAGTGGTGGTTTATATGCTAAAGAAGGATTAAATATTAAACAATTATTGGATTGGAGGGATACAAATAGTTATCTAAAAGATTTCCAAAATGAGAATTATAAGTTTATTAAAAATGAAGACATTCTCATGTTAAAATGTGATATCTTAATTCCAGCAGCAATAGAAAACCAAATAACTCAATTAAATGCTCATAAAATAAATTGTAAAATAATATTAGAAGGTGCCAATGGTCCAACTACTCCTGAAGCTGATAAAATTTTAGAAAAAAAGGGGATAATTGTAGTACCTGATATTCTTGCCAATGCAGGAGGTGTATGCGTCTCTTATTTTGAGTATATTCAAGATATTCATAGTTATTTTTGGAAATTAGATCGAATTAATCAAGAATTAAAGAATATTCTCGATAATGCATTCGAAGATGTTTATAATCTATCAAAAGAAAAGAAATTAACTCTCAGAATCACCTCATATATGATTGCTATTTCAAGATTAGCTAAAGCAATTGAATTGAGAGGCATTTTTCCTTAGAGTATTGATTAGATTTTAAAATGTATTTTGTAAGACATTTTAAAAATATCTATAAAACTTGACACGTTTATTGGTAATTGGATTCCATCTAATGTTTTAATTTCTTCATTAATAAATCTCCAGAGATTTTTTTCATCATTAGCAATGATTTTCACTAATAAATTATGATCACCTGTAGAAGATGCAACTAATTGTATTTCATCATAGTTGGAGAGTTTTCTCGCAATATCATCTAATTTTAACGGATCTACAGAAAGACCAATAATAGCAATAGACTCATATCCCACTTTGAATGGATCCACAAAAGTATCGAATTTTCTTATGATCCCTTCTTTTATCATATTTTGTACTCGATTATGTATGGTGCTAGCAGCTAATTCCACTTTTTTACTTAAATCCTTATAAGAGATTCTATAATTATCTTGTAGAAAATTAAGAATTTCTTTATCTTTTTCATCAAAGGATACTTTTAGAGTTTTATCTATTATTTTTTCAGTTTCAATTTTGTGTCTTTCAATAGCATATAAAATTGCTCGAATTAAACTTGGTCCATTAAGTTCATCCTTTACTATGTAGTCCTGAGCACCCTTTTGAAGAGATTTCAATGCGAAATCCTTATCATCCAATCCAGTTAAAATGATTATAGGAACTGCATTAGTAACACTTAAAACTCTATCTAAAGTTGATTCTCTATCACTATCTGGTAAAGTTAAATCTAATAAAATTATATCAAAGTTTTTGGCTCTAAGACGATTTATACTTTCAGAAAGCCTAGGATTTGATTCTAAATTAAATTTGAATTCTTCAGATGTTTTTAGCAATTCTTCAATAAGACGTACATCAGCTTTATTATCTTCAATTAATAAGATATCAGGTTTTTTTCTCTCTATAGGGATTCACCAGAAAATATTTTTTATATTTACAATCAAAATTAAGAATTTTTCCAACTCTATATTCCTTATTCTGAATAATATTCATTTTAATATTTATAATTATTTTATTAACATAGCAAATAGATTAATTTTTTTATAAAAATTTTAAGGAAAAAAAGCAAATTAAAAATTTTTTAAATATTATGATTTGAAATCTCATTTTATCAATTAAAAATAATCATATTTTTGTTCGGTTAAATTTATTTTATATTGGACAATATTCTTAATAATGAAGAATTTATCCTATGATATTTAAATGAAAGATTTCACTTTTTATTTTAAATGTAAATATTTAATTCCTAAGATATTCACTTATTTTCTTTCAGAAATTCAAATTAAAGAATATTTAATATAAGATGAGAAATGTTTGAAACGAAGTTGAAACTTAAGGAAGAAAAAATGAAAATATTGATTATTTTAATTTTAATGATAATTTCTTGCTTATTAATTTATTATTTCAAGGTAATACTAACAACATCTATATTAATAGCACATTTTTTTTATTTTCCATCAATCTTAGCATGTTTATGGTGGAAAAGAAAAGGCTTAATAATTCCTGTTTTTTTATCCATAATATTATTTATTTTTAATCTCATCCCTGAAAATGAATTTTTTAATGTAGAGACTATAAATAATTTATTGAGAGGAATCTCATTAATTATAGTTGGAATAGTTATATCATTATTATCTGAGCATATTTCAAAAAGGGAAGTTGAATTTAATGAAATAATGGAAGATTTGAGACGTTCAAACGAGGATTTACAACAATTTGCCTATGTAGCATCACATGATCTACAAGAACCTTTAAGAGCAATTGTAAGTTTTTCTCAACTTTTAGAGGAAAAATATCAAGATACGATAGATAAGGACGGTAAAGAATTCATTGACTTTATTACAGACGGAGCAAAAAAAATGAATATTCTTATAAAAGATCTATTATTATATTCGAGAGTTACAACACAAGCTAAACCTTCAAAATTAACTAATCTTAAAGATATTATTAAAGATGCATTATTTAATTTACAAGAATCAATAAAAGAGAGTGGAGCAATTATAACTTATGACGAAATGCCAATTCTAAAAGTAGATAAAACACAATTTATACAATTATTTCAGAATTTGCTTAGCAATGCAATAAAATTCCGAAGAGAAGAACCGCCTAAAATACATATTGGAACAAAAAGAATCAATAATGAATGGTTATTTACAGTAGAAGATAATGGTATAGGTATTGAGTCAAAATATTTTGATAAACTTTTTAACATTTTTTACCGTCTTCATACTAAAGAAGAATATCCAGGTACGGGGATAGGATTACCCATATGCAAAAAGATAGTTCAACGATATGGTGGAAAAATATGGGTAGAATCAGAATTTGGTAAAGGATCAACCTTTTACTTTACAATTATTCCAGGAAAAAATAAAGAATAAGGGTACAAAATCGTGAATGAATACAAAAGAGTTAAAGCTAAAATCTTACTTGTAGAAGATAATGCTGCAGATATCCGTCTTACTAAGGAAGTTCTCCAAGAAAACAAGATTGTAAATAGTTTAGATGTAGTAAGGGATGGTGTTGAAGCAATTGAATTTTTAAAAAGACGAGGAAAATATTCTAATGCAAATAAACCAAATCTAATTCTCTTAGACTTAAACTTGCCAAAAAGAAATGGTTTTTATGTATTGGAAGAAATTAAGAAAGACGGAGAATTAAAACGGATTCCAATTGTAATTTTAACAGTGTCTGATGCTAAAGATGATTTAATAAAAGCTTATAATCTCCATGCTAATTGTTATGTAATCAAACCTTTAGAAATGAAGAATTTTTATAGAATTATTAATTCAATAGTGAATTTTTGGTTTACTATAGTAAAACATTTTGATGATGATTAATTAGGAAGTAAAAGAGACTCACTTTTAATGGTTTATTCATTTTTAAAAAGCACAAAAATAAGATTTTTTTTATTCTTATTATTGTCAGGCAATTTTTATTGAAGGTGAGGATTTATATATATCTAAAAAGCTCGATACATGAATTTGAGGTTTTATTCCATTTATTGTCTTGATTTTTAGGTTTATAAAGTTCCAGAGCGCTTTTTCATCCTTAGCAATGATCTGAGCAATAATATCATAATCTCCTGATGAAATTGCTACAAGTTGAGTTTCTTCATAGGATGCAATCTTTCCTGCAATTTCATTCATTTTTAGTGGATCAACCCTAAGACCCACTAGTGCTATCGTGTTAAAACCTATTTTTGAAGGATCTATAATAGCAGCAAATTTTTTAATTATTTCTTCTTCAATCATCTTTTTCACTCTGTTATGAATGGTGCTCGCTGCTAATTCTAACTTATCTGCTAATTCCCGATATGAAACTTTATCATTTTTTTGTAATATATTCAAAATTTTCTTATCCGTTTCATCTATAGAAACACAATTCCAAGGACGATTTTTACGATCATCATTAAAAATAACGCCATGCTCTATTGAATAACCTTCACAGCTATGATATATTTTTCTACCTAATGAATATTCTTCTCCACATTTAGGACAGGTTACTATAAAAATCAACTCGTTTCTATTAATTGAAATTCAAATTTATTAAATTCATTTTTATTAAAAATCTGAATAAAGTTCATTTTAGGTTTTTTCTTAATTTGACAATAATTTAATTTCTCTAATATGATATATGGGATCTATATTATTTAAATCTATCGAAGTTGATTCTGTTTATAATGATTTTTCCGTATATTATATATATTTATAATTTATTACTGAACAAGATTCGGTAGAGATACATTTTATAGTTTGAATTTTTAAGGTATTATTTTCATCCAAAAGATTAGAACTAAACTCGAACAAGATCATCCTCCTCCATATTCTCCGGTAACCACATAAGCTCAAGTCTGTTTAAAGCATTTATCCAAAAAATTTAAATAAAAATATTTATTTTAGCAATATGAGATTTATGAATAATTATTCAGAATTATAAAAAATGAGTTGATAAAAATTGAAAAGTTATAAGGAAATAATAAAAGATGATACTTTTAATAAGAGAGATGAATATTTTGTTGATACGAAAGTACCTAAAATGTGTTGGGGTTGCGAAACGAAGCACAATTCGGGTCATATGGTTTGGGATAATTCTAAAACACGAAGGATTTTTTTTTGTGAAGATTGTTTCAAGAAATTGATGGACTAAGTTAATTATTTAAAATAATTTTTTTATTCTTCTAAAATTAAAAGACATTTGATTAGTCGAGAAATTTCTGGAAGTTATATGAGTGTTATGATAAATGAAAAATTATTTCCAATCAGTATAAATCCAAATTTATGTGTACGATGTCAAAGCTGTATGTATAGTTGCCCCCAAAAAGCTATATTTTTTAAGAATTCAATGCGTTATGTGGATTATAATAAATGTAAGGGGTGCTTAAAGTGCGTAGATGTTTGCGAGCATGGAGCTATTGAAGTTATTTCCATTGAAGAAGGTCGTCTAAAAGGATTCTCTATTGATTCAGAAAGATGTACGCTATGTAAGTTTTGCTTAAATAATGATTTTTGTTTTCAAAATCTTTTTGAACTTCAAAAAGATAAAAATGGAAAAGATTTTATTTATTTCCGGAAATATAACTTTTCAGAATGTATTAAATGTTTAAATTGTTTCAAGAATTGTCCTAATACTGCGATTCTACCAGAAATAATCTAGCGATTAATAAATAGTACTCTAAATGAGTTTAATTTACCATTTTTAACTATAATCTCTCTATATGCTCCTGCGGTTTCAGGATTCTTATATCCACCTAATCCTAAAGCAGGAGTTTGAACGATATAGGGTTTATTCATTTCAATCATTTCTGATGTTGTATGTATTTCTGAATAAATGTCATAAAAAATTGCAGCTGGATTTTCAATTTTTCTTAACAAAAAAGGGGGTGCGTCATATACGTGAGTTTTTTCCTTGGGTTCTTCTAATCGGAATTCTCTTAGGGTATGTGTATGACCTGAAAGAGTTAATATACAATAATCTTTACAAAATTTAATGAGTTTCTCCCAATTTGAGGATATACATCCATATTTTACATTAAATGACGTATCTATTCTTGCTTTTGAGAGCGGTTTTCCTAATTTTATTAAGAAAGACTCCTTAAAATCTTCAAGCTTCTTTTTAAGAATTTTACTACCTTTTTTTCCAAATAATTGTAGACTATAATGTTTTGTCCCTGTATTTATTGGCGGACCATGTAAAAAGAGGAAAGTATTGATTGTTTCATTCATTTTGTAATTAATTAAATTTTCCAAATATTTAATTTGCTTACCAGAAAGACCTGTTACCGATGGGTGACCCGTTATTAAATCTCTTATATTTTTAAATGAATCTGCTCCACTGTTTAAAAAAATAAACATATTTTTTCCTAGTATAAAATAAAAATCATTAAATGGATTAATTTCTGATGAATATCCCTTTAACGCAAAAGGAGATTTTGTTAATGCTGATATGGGGGATGCTGAAAACATTTCATTTAAAGCAATAGCTTCTGCAGCATTTAAACCAATTTTCTTATACATTTCTGCCCATGTTAAATCATAAGGATAGGGTCGATAATCATGATTACCTATAGTAGTAATGATAGGACAAAGTAATTCTTCACCTTTTTTTACTCCTTTTTGATTTTTTTTAGGTTGCACATTTAATATTATATTTTTGAAGATCTGCCAATTAGTTTCTTCATATTTAAATTCACTAAGATTTTTAATTTTTTTCGACAATCTGCTTAAAATTGTATAATCAACAAGATCTCCAGTTAGCACAATAAAGTCTATTTCATTTTTAATAACCTTTCTATTCATCAATTTAATGAATTTCCTAAATTGATTATTTGGGTTAATTAAGCGTTTTCTCAGGGGGATTGTAATTTCTGATAAGGATTCTTCTTTTTGCTTTATTTTTTTAATCTTTAGCTTTTTCATAGCTTGCTTTAAAAAATCGTCTACATTTGTTTTAATAGATGATTCAGTCCATTTTTTAATAATTCTATAAATTCTATCGTTTCTTTCTGCTAAATGCAAGTCTGTTGCATGAACAAAAGTGAAATTTTTCCAATCTTGTTTAGATACGACAATAGCATGATAATTTATTTGATTTTTTAACAAAACCAAATCAAACATAACGAAATTTCTTTCTTTCAGAAAGTTCTTAATTTCCTTACTCATTTTAAATTCTACTAGCACTCTGTAGAATTTATCAAAGTTTGAAAAAACTTGATACTTTAATAAATAATCCTGAGGACTAAGACTTTCTAAATAAGACTTATTATTAATTGGTATAGTAGTTTTTATGTCAACATCAATCATCGTTGGGTGAATTGAATTTCCTCTATAGGATTTAATCTTTAATTTCTGTAATTTATAATCGACATCATTGGATTTAAAATCTTGAGGACTTTCATCTAACGTGTATTTCTTTGCAAAAAGCTTTAATCTTTTCTTTTTCTTTTTCTTCTTAAAAATCTTTCTTAATTTCCATCCATAATCAAATATAGGGATTATTTGTATATTTCCTGTAATAAATTTCTCGAATTCCTTTTTATCTACTATGTTACTTATAAATAATAATTCAGTTCGAAAATTTTTCGCTTTTAATTTAGGATCAACGCTTAAAAAAGTTGGATGCCCTAGATTTGGATTAACTATTATCGAGCGATTAGAATTATTTTGATTCAATTCTTCTAAACTCTTTCTTCGTAATTTTTTAAATTTACATAAAATATGGTCTATTTATCTATAAATAACTAAATAATCGTTATTTAAAAGTATATTTTTCTTAGATTTATGAGGTAGATATAATAAGGAATGAAAGTTATATCAGCCTTATAAATAATACTCTAAAATTATTGTATTATAAATCCAAATTAGCCAGATTGACGAATATGACATTATCCCCGCGTACAACGATGGATCCTAAGTTTTCATGCTCCTCCCTAATGTTACCATCCTCATCCTGATATTCAAAAATTTGGCTGGTCCCTTCAAGGAATAGATTAAGATGTTCGTCAAAGCCGCGTAAAATTCCACGAAACAGACGGTTTCGCTTTACTTTTATAAGAATTATTTTATCTATGGAAGATTTTAAATAATCTATAGGTCTGTTTGACTTTCTCTCCATTTTTAAAAAACACTAGAAAAACAATTATTAATAAAAAAACTAATTATAATTGCAATTAAATTAAAACTAATTAAAACCTTTTGATTATTTTTATATTCTTATACATTAAAATGCACTAAAAAATATCTGATAATATTGAATGAAGATAATAAGAAGAAAAAAGTAGTAACATGTTGCGTGATGAATTGTCAAGCAGAAGTACCAATTGAAAAAGCAATCATAATCGAAGGAAAATGTTTTTGTCCCTCTTGTGGTACTGCTTATTATCGAAGTATTCTAAATTTATAATTTCATTCTAGATTTAAAATATTAATCGTTTAAGTTTTTATTCAATAATACTTTTATTAGATAATAGAATACAGCTTTTTTTAGGCCCGTGGCCCAGACTGGATAAGGCGGCAGCCTCCTAAGCTGAAGATCGGGGGTTCAATGAGATTCGCCTTGGACGAATTCCGAACAAATCCCCCCGGGCCTGCCATTTTCCAAATTTTAAACTTTTTAAGGTATTATATTTTTTTCAAACTAATGAAACAAAAATATGTTACTAATTTCTCATACTTAAAAGTAGTAGTAAGACCAAGATTTCCAAAATTCCTACAAAGATTCATTTCGATCTTCATGAGGTCTATCCCTTTTGTTAAGATTGCAGGAAAGCTTCTGGGTATTGGTTTTCCCAAAAATGGTGTTAAGAGATACCCTGAATGTTTTGTAAAATTAAAGGATGGAACTAGATTAGCTACTGATGTTTATGTCCCAAAGAATATTTTTAGAAAAAAAGGGAGATGTGCTACAATTTTAGTGCGACTACCTTATTGGAAAGATAGTCTAAGCATGTTAGGATACGCATATGCGGCTTATGGTTTTGTAGCGATTATACAGGATATACGTGGAACAGGTCATTCTGATGGATTCAATTACTATTTATTTACAGAAAGAGAAGATGGATTAGAAACGCTTGAATGGATTACTAAACAATATTGGTATAATGGAAAGATTGGAATGGCTGGAGCAAGTTATTTTGGAATAACACAACTTGCATTATCTTGGGATAATAAATATTTAACGTGTATTTCCCCTGCCATCACCTCAACTTTGAATTTATGGAAAAATAATGGAGGTCTTGAGATTCATTCGCTAACCACTTCAATATATAGAATAATGGTTAATGTAGTAGCTCATCGTGAAATCCCTGATGTGGATACTTTGACTAATTTGATGCAGGAAAGATATTTAAACCCCAGATTTGGGTTATTCAATGATCCCATTAAAAAGCAAACTCGTATTAAACTTTCCCAATTAAAAGGTAAATCCGTTAAGGAAGTCCAAGATCTCTTGGTTGCCTACTATAATGTTAAAAATTTCGATTCTACCAAACGAAACTTTAAGATATACTTTAAATTCCTAAATGATTTCTTAATAACTCGTGGTTTGGACAAAGATTCTGAAAAAATGTCCGGATTCTTAGAAATGGATGCAAAAAAATTCTCACAACCTGCATTAATGCTAGCTGGCTGGCAAGACATGTTCTTTGAAAAGCAATTGGAAGATTTTCTAGAGATTAAAGCTAATGCTGTAGGGAAAGCAAAAAGAAATTCAAAAATGATTATTGGTTCATGGGCACATGCAGCTAGTGGACATCCTAAGAGCAAACTTCGCAATTCCGGGATGCCACGATTCTTTAAAGAATTTCTAAACATTGATTGGAATCGTTATTGGCTAATGGATGATGAGAAAGCTTTTCCCGAGATTAATAAACCATCAATTAAATATTGGGTTATGGGAAAAAACTGTTGGAGATATACGGAAGAATGGCCTCCAAAAAATCTAAAATATCAAAAACTTTATATTCATTCTGGTGGTAATGCTAATAGCGTTAGGGGTGATGGAAGTCTTAATTTTGATGAACAATCTGAGGAACCTGAAGATATCTATGTATTTGATCCCATGAATCCGGTTATTACTAGAGGTGGAAGAAATCTAGGAATTTTGAAGGGCGCTCGGGATCAAAAAGATGCAGAAAATCGAGAAGATGTGCTGGTATATTCTACAGAACCATTAGAAAATGGAATAGAAATTACGGGTCCTGTGAAAATGATTCTTTACGCATCATCTTCAGCGAAGGATACTGATTATACCGTAAAATTAGTTGATGTTTTTCCCAATGGAAAGGCTTATAACATCTTAGATGCTGGAATTCGGACTCGTTATAGAAATGGAGAAGAGAATCCGCTACTTATCGAATCTGGAAAAGTATACAAATATGAAATAGAATTAGGAAACACTTCTAACTATTTTAGAAAAAGACATCAAATCAGGATTGAAATAACTTCCAGTAATTTTCCTAGATTTGATATAAATTCAAATCTTGGAGGAGTAGGTAAACCTGGTGAGTATATAATAGCTGAGCAAAAAATCTTTCATAATCAAGAATATGTAAGTCATCTTTTAATTCCTATTTTTAAATAAATCCTTCCTTTAGAATACCCTTTCTGAATATAATCTTAATCTATAGCCAAATTTTTTCGAAATTACCTTTAGAGGTAATTCTAAATCAGGATTCCCTAACATCTTACCCTCTTCATTGCTTATAAATACATTTTTTTCCTTTAATTTTAACCTTTTTAGTATTGGAAAATAAAATTCTCTAAGGTTCTTCTTTAAATTCATGTCTGTTAATGCAATTTTAATAATCTCTCCACTTTGGATAATTTTTAAAAATAGAAATTTATGATAAAAGTCTTTAGGTTCGCTCATACATATCGAACTTATAAATGGAATTGAAAATCTATAAATAATATACTATCACAATTATATAATGCCTAAAAAATATAGAGGTGAAAAATTTGCCAAAAAGAATTTTAAGAGTTAATATGAATAATCTAGAAGCTAAATTTGAAGATTTACCCGCAGATTATGCTGCTTTAGGTGGTCGTGGTATGACTTCAACAATAGTTGCTAAAGAAGTCCCACCAACTTGTAATCCATTAGGAATTCATAATAAATTAGTGCTTGCTCCCGGGATAGTTACAGGTACTGCTGCCCCATCATCTGGTAGAATTTCCGTCGGTGGAAAATCACCATTAACTGGTGGTATTAAGGAAGCTAATTCTGGAACTCCTTTCTCCCAGATGGTGGCAAGAATGCGTATAGGTGCAATAATAGTTGAAGGTAAACATGAAGGAGATGATTATTATCTTCTAAAAGTGACTATGGATGGTGGAGAATTTATAAATGCAAATAAATGGGCTGGGAAAGGGTTATATGGGGTTTATAAAGATCTATATAAGGAATTTGGAGATAAAGTGGGTATTTGTGGTGTTGGAATAGCAGCTGAACTTCTTGGAGGTAATTCAGGAGTATGTTTTGGTGACCCTGAAGGATTACCCAGTAGATATGCAGGAAGAGGTGGTTTAGGTGCAGTTATGGCATCTAAAGGTCTGAAATTTATTATTGTAGATGATACTGGTGCTCCAGGAGTGGAAATTGCAAATCAAGAGGTCTTTAAGCAAGGAATTAAAAAGCTTAGAGATGCACTTACAACACATGATGTTACTAAACCTGGGGGTGCGCTCAATTCATATGGTACTGCTGTATTAGTTAACATTATAAATGAAGCAGGAGGATTACCTCAAAGAAATTTCTCAAGTGGTCAAGATTCTCGATCTGAGAAAGTTTCTGGTGAAGCAAAGGCTGCAGAAATTAAGAAGAGAGGTGGTCAACGACCTCACTTTTGTAATCCTGGTTGTATAATACAATGTTCTGAGGTTTGGGTAAAGCCAGGAGGAAAAGATCCCGTTGGAGTATTAGAGTATGAGAGTGTCTGGGCGCTTGGTCCTAATAGTGGAATTTATAACTTAGATGAAATTGGTGAATTAAATCGTGCATGCAATGATTTAGGGATGGATACTATTGAAACAGGAGATACTATTGCCGTGGCAATGGAAGGTGGCTTAATAAATTTCGGAGATGGAAAAGGTGCTCTTAAACTAATGGAGGAAATTCGTAAAAAAACCCCTACTGGAAAAATATTAGCTAATGGAACAGAAATCACTGGCAAAGTATTTGGAGTCACTAGAATCCCAACAGTTAAAGGACAATCATTACCTGCTTATGATCCAAGAGCAATAAAGGGAATTGGTGTTACATATGCCACAACTCCAATGGGAGCGGATCACACGGCAGGTTATTGCATAGCTCCTGAAATATTGGGAGTGGGCGGTCAGGCAGATCCAAGGGATCCACATAAGGCAGAGGTTTCTCGCAATTTACAAATTGCCACCGCGGCTGTTGATGCAACAGGATACTGTCTTTTCATTGCATTTGCGATCCTTGATATTCCTGAAGGGTTAGAAGGTGTAGTAGAATCTTTAAATGGAATCTTGGGAGCAAATTTAACGGTTGATGATGTTGGACCAATTGGAAAGTCAATTATTGACACAGAACTTGAATTCAATAGAAAAGCAGGGTTTACGCCACTACATGATAGATTACCTGAATTCTTCCTAGAGGAAAAACTACCTCCGACTGATGAATTGTTTAATGTAACAGATGAAGATTTAGACAGTGTATTTTAAGATTCAAGGTAGAAAGATGACAATTCAAGTGAAATTATTCGGAGATTTAAGGAGAAGAACAGATAAAAAAATAACGTCTGTAGGATCTCCAGTTATTTTAGACGTGGATAATACAGAGATTACATATATTTCCGATATCTTGAAAAAGTTGAACATGACTGAAAATGAAGTAAGTCATATCTTTGTCAATCATAGATATTCAGGATTTCATAAAAAAGTAGAAAATGGAGATCTAATCGCACTATTCCCCCGAAACATGGGATTATTATATAAATGGTATTTTAATCGTGAGGAAGATGAGTAAGAATAATGGGATCTCAGTAACAGTAAAATTCTTTGCGACTCTAAGAAAATTTGGACCCGCTGAAGAATTGATAAAATTAGTAGAAGATAGTACAGTTAAATCAATATTTGATAAATATAAAATCCCTAAAGAAGAGAGACGAACTATTATCTTAGTTAATGGAAGACCCCATCGTGATCTGAAGACTATTCTTCAAAACGGAGATATAATTGCAATTTTCCCACCTATAGGTGGAGGTTAGAGAGTGTTTTTTATTAATAATTAATATTTCTTTTTTTTATTTTTAAGATAATTACTTGTGTTTGACTAAAGAACGTACATATCTAATTTTTGAGCTATTTTTAAAATTATTAATACTACTTTTAAGTAAGAATTTTAAAAGTATATATTAAAGAAGGATTCTAAATAATATCCAAATAAAGAGAAAGATTGTACCTTTAAAATTTCAAAAGAGTTTTTTGAATAAAAGCAAATGGATTAATATTTAAAAATTTTGGTGAAATTTGTGACATCTATAGAAAAGATTTTAATAAAATCTGAAGAATATATTAGAAAACTATTTGAAGGAATCCCAATCCCTATGTATGTTTGGCAACGCTATGATAACGATTTTATTTTAGTAGATTATAATGACGCTACTAATAGAGACCTAAAAGAAAAATCTAAAAAAAAAATTGGTGTAAAAGCTTCAGAATTTTATAAAGATCATCCTAAAATAATACAAGATTTAAATAAATGTTTTATGAGACAGAAAAATATGTCTAAAGAGGTAGACTACACCGTTAAATCAACTCAAGAGGTAAGATCTTTAAGTATAAGATATAGTTTTATTCCTCCTGAGTTAGTTTTAATATATCTAGAAGATATTACTGAAAAAAAATATGCGAAGCAAAAATTAGTAGCCTCAGAAATGAAATGTAAACAATTAAATAAAGAACTTGAACAAAAAGTCAAGGAAAGAACTAAAGAGTTGGAAGAATCTAAAGAAAATTATCGCAACTTATTAGATAATTTAGATGTTGGGTTCTATCAAGTCACTTTGGACGGACATATGATAAATCTCAATCAAGCACATAAAATAATTTTAGGATATGATCCAACAGAAAATCTAAAAAGTAAAGATGTTAGGATGTTTTGGCAATATCCAGAACAGCGAGAAGAATATATAAACCAATTATTGAAAGAAGGTAGTGTCAAGGATTATATATGCCATTCCTTAACCAAAGACGATAAAGAAATAATTGTCCAATTAAATTCCCATTTAATTCGAGACAAAACAGGGAATCCTATAAGAATTGATGGCACTTTTATGGATATTACAGAAAAATACAACCTTGAACAGAAATTAAAAGAATCTGAAGAAAAATATCGGGTCATGACTGAGTTATTACCTGATATAATTTATGAAGCTGATTTGAAGTTAAACATTACTTATGTTAACAAAATAGGATTTAAAAAGTTCGGATATACTCCTGAAGATCTTAAAAAAGGTGTTAATATCAAGGATTTAGTATCTCCAGAATATGCAGAGAAAGCTTTCTTAACAATAAAATCCATTTTTAATAGAAACATAACTGAACCTAATGAATATTTAATGGTCAGGAAAGATGGGACAAAATTTTATGCCAGACTGAATTCCAGACCAATAATAAAAAATGATAAAGTTGTTGGATTAAGAGGTACTGTAACTGATATAAATGATATGGTTATTGCTGAACAAAACTTAAAAGAAAGTGAAAGTAAATATCGTGAAGCTTTCAATCGCGCAAGTTTCTATAAAGATCTTTTTGCTCATGATATTAATAATATTCTACAAATTATGAATTCTTCAGCAGAACTTATATCGCTCCAGCTTAAGGATTCTAATCAGATGGAGGATATAGAAAGCATCGCGAACATAATCAAGAAGCAAGTTAGTAGAGGTACAAAATTGGTTAATAACGTTAGAATTCTTTCTGAACTTGAAGAAAGTGAACTTTTGATTCAACCTACTAAAGCTTGTGATATCTTATTAAAATCAATTGAATATGTTAAAAAAGCCTATAATGATAGAGATTTAAATGTGGAGATAGATTGTCCTGATAATGAGATATATGTTATAGCTAATGAACTACTTCAAGATGTCTTTGAAAATATATTAATCAATGCTATAAAATATAATGAAAATCCTTCTATTGAAATATTAATTAGCATTTTTAGAGGGACATATGAAAATAATACATATTTTAGATTTGAATTTATTGATAACGGAATTGGAATTCAAGATGAGAGAAAGAGACTTATCTTTGAGAGAAGAAATGGAGAATTAAGAAGTGATAAGGGTATGGGGCTTGGACTTTCTTTAGTTAGTAAAATTATTAATTATTATAATGGAAAAATTTGGATTGAGGATAAAGTAAAAGGAGATTATTCTAAAGGAAGTAAAGTTATCATATTATTACCAGAATCGAATTAATGATCTAGTTTTTTTCTATGATTTCTTCCAATCATCTTTAAAAATCGATAACTTTATGTGATCAACATAACCTCCATCAATATAGATTTCTTCTTTATCTGTAGCCTCATATTTAAATCCTGCTTTTTCAGCAACACGTAAAGAACTTTTATTTGGTGAAAAAATCCTTGCATTAATTTTATGCAAATTCAACTCATTAAACCCATATTCTATAAGTAATTGGGCAACTTCAGTCCCAATTCCTTGTCCCCAATAATCTTTTTCTCCAATTATTGCAAAAATATTGGTATTGCGATCATACCAGTTTAACCGATTAAATCCTGCTAATCCGATCAGTTTTTTATCTTTTTTATACCAAATTTCAAAATTAATACTTCCTTGTGTCCTCTCTTTCTCCGGTTCATATCGTTTCTTAATCTCGTCAATTGTATGCGGTATCATATTTCTTGCATATCTACGCACTCGTGGATCATTATCCCACTTAGTATATAGCTTAACATTCTCTAAATTTATAGGGCAGAGATCAATTAATTCTCCACCTATAAAAGGAGAACTCATTATTTTTTCTTGTTCTACCAATTTTTTTTCACTTTTTATATCATTTTAATTTTTTTAGATAAGAAATTCCACTTATATTTTATTTATTCAGTCTAATCCATTCTTCCTTTAATAGCCCATATTTCAGTACATCATAATATTTTCCATCTATATACATCTCTTTTTTCAATGTACCCTCAAGTCTAAATCCATTTTTCTCAATACAACGTATTGAGCTAAGATTAGGAACAACTACATCAACCGTTATTTTATGTAAATTCAATTCCTTAAATCCATACTCGAGGAGCAACTTAACTAGTTCTGTTCCAATCCCTTTTCCCCAATATTCAACTTCCCCAATTAAATATCCAATATGTGCTATGCTATAAGACCAAAAAATATCATCAAATTCACAGAACCCAATTGGTTTTTCATCTTTCTTATGCCAAATTTCGAACATTATTCTTGTTCTTATTTTACTGTTACCTTGTTCTAGATATTTTTTCGATTCCTCAACAGTGATAGGTATTTCAGTTCTAGCATACTTACGAACTTCTGGATTATTTTCCCATTTTGAATAAAGTTCAACATGATCAGAGTTTAACGGTAAAAGATCAATTAATTTACCTTCGATAAATGTGTGAACTTCTGAATTTTCCATATTTTAATTTTCTATTCTTTATTAGTTTAAAGTAAATTAAATAATGATTTAATTTTATTAAAACCTATTAAAAAAGAATAATTACGCTTTTCAAGCTGTAGGAATGTTTAATATTAAACTCAAAAGTCATGAAAAACTAGAGGTATTCATTTTTTACTCTTGTAAATAAAGTAAAAATTAAAATCATTATTCCTATTAATATAAATACTACAAACGGATTCCATTCTACTATTAGTCCTATAAATGGATAAGCAATAGCCATTAGAAAGCTTCCAAACATATTTATAGTGCTAAGAACTGTTGCTCTATTTTCTGATTTGATTTGTTTATTAATTCCATTAACATATATCAGATATCTTGGATACCCAAAAGCAACTATTACTAAAAGAAAAATGATTCCCAAAATAGGATTTACAGTAAATCCTAATAAAATAAATGCTGTACCAATAATTAGATTAATTATAATTAAAAATAATAACTTCTTTTTAAACAAATTTAAAAGCCATGGTATTAAAAGTGTAAAAACCATGTTAATAACATTCATTAGTGCTAATATAAAACCAAACCATAACCTATGAATATTAACTTCTTCTAGATATATTTGATATGTCCAAAACAGAAAAAAAGTTAAAACTCCTATAAATACTCTGTCAAAACATAATGTTCTCAATATTTTATTTTTTCTTAATTCACGAAAACCATCTTTTAAAATCGTTAAATATCTCTGAGATTTCTTCTCATTTTCAATTTTAGGTTCTTTAAAAGTTAATGAAGTGAGAAAAGCTCCGATATAAATAAATGAAAGGCAAGTCATAGTAAATTGTAATGAGATATATTCTGCGATAATGCTCCCCAGTGGTGCTGATATTGTTAAAGCTATTAAATTAATTGTTTGAATTCTTCCTAAAATACTGGGAAGTTTTTTTTCTTCGTCCATTGTTTTCAATGTATTAAATGTGAATGCTTCTTGGGTACCTGAAAATAGAGCAGAGCTAAAAGCCCAAAAAGTCTCGGCTAAAAAGAATAAGAGAAGATTGGGCATAATACTATAAATAAAAGCAGCTATAGCAACAGATAGAGCAGATAACATCAATGCTATATTTCTACCTATATGATCCGCAATAGCTCCTGAGGGGATTTCAAGAAGAAAAATCATTAACATAAAATAACTTTGTAGGATCATAATCTGAAAGAATGTCAGACCACCCCAATCCATCATATATGGTATGTAAATCCCCCTCACAGTATGGATTCCCATAATAAAATAGAAAATATACAACTTGTTTATATTTGACTTGTATTTTTTTATTGGAGGGGTTGATTCCATTATTTCAAAATAGTGTTATTAATTCCCTATGAAAAATAATCTATGCAAATGTAGAGTATTATTTATTTATATTTACAACTCCTTAATGATGAATTGATTTATTGAAGAAATATAAATTAAAAAAAATAAAAAAATAAGGTTATTAATTATTCGTTAATTTAGACTTATTTTACATCAAATTCATTGCCAAGTTCATGTCCCCAAGCGTGAGTTTCTTGCGACCAGCGTGTCGGGTCATTTCAAGAGCTTTATTTGTTGCACCCTTAGCCATTTTTTCTAAATAATCAATTAGGGCATCAACAGCATCTCGAGCAACCATTTCAGCGCCGTTGTCTTTCATTAATTTTCTCACAGGGGACCAAGCAAATACTTTTTTTGCCATTTTTTATTCCTCCACTTTTTAATTTAAAATATTTTGAAAATGTTTTAATTTTTACAAAAAACTTCTTTAAATTATATTACTTTATTTAAATATATAAATATTACGGTAAATTACCGATATTATATGATTGGGTTAATGATTTCGTCCGATCGACAAAATTGCGATGTCTGAGAAGAACACCACCATATATAGTTCTGAGCTATTAGATCTGAGATTTTTTTTAATTTTGAAAACTATTATCGACTGAGTCTAATAATTAAATCTGTTGAACCAATTTAATAAAATCTGAATAAAAGTAAGATATCTAAATAAACCAGTTATTTATTTGGATTTGCTTATTTTACACTTTTTCCTTAATAGCACTAAGCATTACGTTTAATTGATCGAATACATCTAGTTTATAGTCATCTCCAATTCTAAAGAATAAGAGATTTACCACTTCCTTTTTATCTAAATCTTCATCTACATTTAATTCTTCAATCAGCTGAGAAAAATCACTCGTTTCTGAAACTCTTATACCAATTGAGATAACACCATCTCTTTTTAGATTCTTAATCATATTAATAATAATTCCTTTCCATTTAGGATTGATGTGTTCTTTGTCTCTAGCATCAAATATGCAAAATACTCCATCTGAGTTAGATATATCTATTGATGAATAGAGATGTTCCTTCAAAATTAATCCATTAGGGTATTGGAAGACTCTTTCATCTTCATAATCTCTAATTGCAGAAAAATCCCCTAACTGTCCAATATTTGATAGTATTTGCAAACCAGGATCCCAATGTGGACTTTCTACCAAAAAAGAGAGTGTAAAAACTATTTTCTTGTCTAATATAGCTTTAATTTCATCATACAACATATTACCACGTCTTTCTTCTTCGAGTTCTTTACTCTTCATTACATAGTGATATGATATTAAATTGAATGCATCTTCAACATTATCTCCGCTTAAAGCACTTGTTTCAATATAAGAGATTTTTACTTTTTGTTGTTCAGATAATTTATTTGCCAGAATTACACCTTCTTCATATGAAATTTTTCGCTGTTCTGTTAAGTCAGATTTATTTCCAACAAGAACAACTGGCAAATCTGTAATCTCAACAAAGCTTTTTAGTTCTTCATACCAACTTGAGATATTATCAAAAGATTCTCTGTTGGTTAAATCAAAAACAAGAAATGCTGCTTGAGCACCTAAATAATATGTTTTGCGAAATCGTCTAAAATATTTTTGCGCTCCGATATCCCAAAGAGTCACAGATATTTCATTGCCAAAAAATTCGAATGCATGAGATAAAATATTAAGCCCTATTGTCGCCCGGTAATCAGTAGAAAACTTTTTTTCAACAAATCTTCTTATAATAGACGTTTTTCCTACTTCATGGTTGCCTATAATAACAAATTTAAAACGGTATTCTCCCCCAACATCCATTTTCATTTGATATATCTGATCTTTCAATCGTATAGCATTCTTAGCCTGATATTCAAAATTGGGAACAGATACTTGAATTAAATCTCCTTCTTCAACAGTTAAAATCTGAGCTACTTTTTCAGCAAGAAAAAACCCATAAGGAGATATTTTTTCAATTGACGCCATATGGTTTAAAACTAAGCTTAAAATCCTTTGTTCATCAATAGAGATAAATACTAACCGATGACGTTCTGTATCAAAGCTTGCTGTACCAAATTTTTTAAAAGCAAATTCATTTCGAATTCGTTCCAAAACAGGATTAATTATTGCTGTTAAAACGGAAACTATTTCAATATCTATATCTTTTCTTTTTTCACCTGCTATTATTAATCCTTCTTGATCAGATATAATTAAAGCTTCAACATCAGTATTAATCTCTAAGAACTTGTTGAATAATTCAATAAAAAGTTTATTTCTATTTATTGGCATATGAACCAGAATCTAATTTTTTATATCAATATAATAATATTTATTATTTTTATTATTTTCTACTTGATTAACATATTTATTTGGTTGTTAATACGCATCTAATTAATAATTTTTATCTAAATTTATATTAATTAATTTAATACCATATTTTTAAAAATAGTTAGTTTTTATAATTTATTATATCATTTCATGAATGGTTTCAAATAACCCTATTATAGACTAAATATGCCTTCTTGTATTATTTGTCACATGATGATTTATGAAAGCATTGATTCGTATTATAAATGCCCCAATAGACATCCTATTCATGAAGATTGTTTAAAAGAATGGTTAACTAATTCTAACAATTGTCCATTATGTAGAGAACCATATTCTCAGAAACTAATAGATAAATTTAAGAATTTTTTAAAAAAAAAAGAAAGGGAAAAACAAGAGGCCGCTGATAAGGAAATAGAAGAAGAAGCCATTCTAAAAATGAAAAAAATTGCTGATAGAATGGTTTTTTTAAAATTTGTAGAAGCTATTGAATATTTAATTGAAGAAGAAGAATATGATGCAGCATTAAATCGACTTAATGCAACTTATGATAACAAAACTAATGATTACAAGAGTCAGCAAATTCTCTTTTTACTTGGGAAAACAAACTATATAACAGGACGTTATGATTTAGCTATTAACTATTTATTTAAATTGGTAAAATCAGGAAAGGCAGGCTATGATTTTCCTGATGCTTTTCTATATTTGGGTAAATCATATCAAGAGCTTGGTTTAGAGGATAAAGCTAAATGGGCTTTTGATAGGGTCAAATAAATTTATTGCTTTTATTATACTATAATTATTATGAAACCTCTTTGTTTAACAATAGCAGGGGCAGATCCTACCTCTGGAGCTGGAATTCAAGCTGACATAAGGACTTTTGATAGATGTGGGGTTTATCCTTTTTCTGTAATTACAGCGATTACTTATCAAACAGCTACACAATTTTATGGATATAAGTCTCTATCTGATGAGCTTGATAAGCAATTAGATTCAATTTTTTCTGTGTATCCTATTAAGTATGTTAAAATTGGCATGATTCCAGACATTAAAACGATCGATATAATTGCTAATTATGTTAAAAAGTTTAACTTAACCGTCATTATAGATCCCGTGTCTGTCGCGAGCGCGGGAGAGAGGCTCTCCAGTGAGGGGTTAGAATTAGAAATTGAAAGGGGTTTATTTCCACTAGCAACTATAATTACTCCTAATATAACTGAAGCAGCTTTCTATTCAAATAAAGATCTTAATAATATAACTGTTGAGAATTTAGATAAGATTAAGGATGCAGCAGAAATTTTATTAAATAAATTATTTTTAAACGGGAATTCAGAACTTAAAGAAAAAGCAGTAGTTATTAAAGGTGCTGGTAGCACAAATAAAGAAATTTTCGATCTTGCGTGCATTGGAAAAAAGGTAAATAATCAGCTTACCTATGAATTTCTATTATTTAGAAAAGTAAAGATTCCACATAATGGAAATGTACATGGAACAGGTTGTATATTTTCCTCGGCAATTACTGCTTTTTTGGCAAAAGGTAATTCAATAGATAAAACAATTGCCATGGCAGAAGACTTTTTTGATTATACATTTCAGACTTTTATAAAATTGCCTGATAAAGGGATAGTTATTGATTTATCATTATCAGATGACAAGTTAATTGTTATAAATCAGATAAAAGAAATCTACAATTATATTGCTCAATTCAAAGAATTTAGCCACCTCATACCTGAAGTAAGGATGAATATATCTGGTTCAATTCCTAATCCAACAAAAATTGAAGATGTTGCAGGAATTGAAGGGAGAATAACGATTGTAGATGGCTTTCCTAAAGCGTCCGGCGAAATTAAATTTGGGGGATCTGATCATACTGCGAGATTATTATTCTCAGCAAAGCGATTTGATAAATCAGTTAATTTTGTGATGAATCTAAAATATACACCTACTTTGATAAAATTAATTCAAGAGAGTACTGATTTAGAATTAAAGGAGATTATTAGGGAAAGACAACCAGATGAAATTAAATTGAAAGAGTTTTCTACGATGCAATGGATAATCAAAGAAAGTTTTGAGAAAAATGGTAAAATTCCTGATATTATTTGGGATAAGGGAACTATTGGTAAAGAACCTATGATGAGACTATTTGGTAAAAACTCAAAAGATATGATTGTAAAACTGCAGAAGATAATCAATTTAATATCTAATTGAATTGGCTTGATCGATCTCTAATTTTATAAGAATCTTAAAACAATTTATATGTATCATGATCAATCATCAAATTATTAAAGAAAAAATTAAAGGTTTAGGTGCTGATCTATGTGGTCTAGCTCCTATTGAAAGATTTAATGAAGCTCCAGCTGGATTTCATCCATTAGACATATATAAAGATTGTAAAACAGTGATAGTCTATGCTAAAAAAGTTCCTCAATCACCTTTGTTGGCATCAAGTTGCGTTCCGTACTCGCATTTTAATTCAATTGTAATTAATGAAGTAGATGAATTAACTCTAAAAATTGTAAGGATGTTCGAAGAATTAGAAATAAACTGTGTTCCCATTCCTTCTGATGACCCTTATGAACATTGGGAACCTGAAAGAAAATATGGTAGAGCAATTTTATCGTTAAGACATGCAGGTTATCTTGCAGGATTGGGGATTTTAGGAAAAAACACTTTATTGATCAATGAAAATTTTGGGAATATGATCCAACTTGGCGCTGTATTAATCAACATTAATTTAAAAGGGGATGAAATAGCAGAGTATGAAGGATGTTTAACAAACTGTCAAATCTGCCTTAATTCTTGTCCTCAAGGAGCATTAGATGGAATCACAGTTAACCAAAAAGCATGTAGAGAACATTCAATTATCGAAACAGAAAAAGGCTATACTCTTAAAAAATGTAATTTATGTCGTAAATTATGTCCAAATGCGTTAGGTGTTAAATTAAAATAAGAAATCTCTTACTTCTTAGATTTTTTTTTACTTTCTAGAGCGTCTTTTAAGAGTTTAATAGCACATAATTCTCCACACATGCTACAAACATCATCAAATTCATTAGCGCCATTTCTGTAATGAACTTTTCTCGCTAATTCAGGATCAATAGATAAATTTATCATTTCTTCCCAATCAAGATTTTTACGAGCAATATCCATATGATAATCCCAATTAGAAGCCCTTGGTCCATATTTTGCAATATTCACTGCATGTGCAGCAATTTTTGAAGCAATTACTCCTCTTTTAACTTCTTCTTTAGTAGGGAGTCCTAAATGCTCACTTGGAGTGACATAGCATAAATAGTCCGCACCTGCTAAACCAGCAATAGTACCACCTATTGCACTAACAATATCATCATAACCAGGAGCAATGTCAGTTACTAAAGGTCCTAAAACATAGAAAGGGGCTTCATCGCATAAAGATTTTTGCATTTTGACATTACTCTCTATTTCATTTGCTGGGATATGACCAGGTCCCTCAACCATTACTTGTATATTTTCTTGCCATGCTCTCTTTACTAATTTAGAAATTTCAAGTAGTTCCTGTATTTGAACATAATCGGTTGAATCAAAGATTCCCCCTGGTCTCAAACCATCACCTAAAGATAAAGTAAAGTCGTATTCTTTTGCCATTTCTAGTAAATAATCATATCTTCTATTATATGGATTTTCCATATCATGTTCTAAAATCCAAGATGCTAAGAATGTTCCACCTCTGGAAACTACACCCATCAATCGGGGATGATCTACTAAGTAATTAACAATTTCTTTTGTTACTCCAACATGTATCGTAAAAAAATCTACACCCTCCTTTGCTTGTTCTTCTATAACATTAAACATATCATCCTCATCCATATGGATAATAGCACCTTTTTTCTCTATTGATCTCACTGCTGTTTGATATATTGGGACAGTTCCTAATGGTACATTAATTTCACTTAAAATTTTCCTCCTTATGCTTTTAATATCCTGCTCAGTCACTCCAGAACTTAGATCCATTACTGTATCTGCACCAAATTGAACGGCAATTTTAGCTTTATCTAGTTCCATGTCAATATTACAAACAGTTTTAGATGAACCAACATTCGCATTTATTTTTACTAGTAATCCCTTACCAATACCAATAGGAGATTTTAATTCTCTTCTATTCGATTTAGGGATAATAATTCTCCCGTTTTCAATTCCACGTCTTATGAATTCTAGATCCACTTGTTCATTTTTAGCAACAATTTCCATCTCTTTAGTTATCTTGCCATTTCTAGCATCTTTCATTAATGTAGACAAATCTTAAGACCTTTAAAAAATATTAATAAATTCTCATTAATCCAATCTCTATTATAACTAATAAAAGAAAAATTATATTCTTTTGTTTTATTAGTTACAATTCATTTTCTCTTATGTTAAAATAAATCCAAGAAATATTTTTTTAAAAGTGTAGAAAAGGTATTTTAATAAGAATGATCATATTCATATTTTCGCATTACCAAGAATCGGAGGGAATCATTCCTGGCTATGACCTTTTCTTATTAATACCAATTATGGCAATTTTCTCATTAGTGATTCTTATTGAAAAGCGAAAAAATTATAAATAAATCTTTTTTTTTAGAATCCTATTTTTAATTGTTTCAGAAGTTCAATCAACGATTCAGTTAAATTATAATTTTTTAATTCTTCGAAGGGGACAAATTTTGCTTCTAAAGCATCATCAGCAGCTTTAGGGGGTTGATTAGCGTCTCCTTCAATTTGCTCAACAAAATAATTTATCAAAACATAGTGATATTCAATTTCTCCATTCTCATCATACATGATTTTATCAATTATCCCTGCTAATTTCGTTACTTTCACTTTGAATCTTGTTTCTTCGAAACCTTCTCTTTCAGCAGCAGACTGTACTTTCTCACCAAGATCCAAATGACCACCTGGAATTGACCAATACCCTGCATCGGGATCAAATTTTCTCTTAACCAATAATAAGTTTTTATCCCGGACAAGAAGGATACCAACTCCAACATGAGGTCGTACAGGATATTTTCTTGTATCAAATGAAGTTAATTTTTCTCTATCTTCCAAATTTTTTCACGCAATCTTCTTCATTAAGTATTACTAGATTTGAACTATTATAAAGATTAAAATAATTTTTTTATAGAAAGCAATTTAGTACTTTTACCGTAAATAAAAGTATAAATATAATGAATGTAAATCTAATTTCATATCATTTTTAATTTACAAAAAAAGGCGAAAAATAATATGTATAATATAAAGTTAAATAAGCTAAACAAATCAATTTTATTCTTTATTTTAAGCTCCTTTATTTTAAGCTTCTATCCTGC
>JBHLMP010000062.1:0-18223 GCA_048938025.1 Promethearchaeota archaeon | reverse complement strand
TTAGCCACAATTCTTTTACTTATAGGTATAGTTGTTATGGTTGAACAGAAATTAAAAGATTCTGAAGAAATGTTTCGACATTTATTTGAGGATGCTCCTTATTCTGTTATATTATTTGATCAAAATGGGTTAATAAACAATTGTAACTTTGCTACTGAAAATCTATTTATTAAAAAAAAAGAGGATTTTATTGGAAAATATATTTTTGAAATATTTGAATTTCATAATTTATCAATATTATTAAAAAACAAACTAGAACTCATGGAAACACATGATTTTAAAGAACCAATAGAATTTAATTTTTTACAAAAGGATGGATCTGAAGTTTGGTTAAATTTACAACTCTCTTCTTTCAAAATATATAATGGTATATTCATACAAGCAATTTTTCGAAATATTACCCAACAAAAAAGGATTGAAATCTTAGAAAAAGAAGAAATGAGAAAGTTAAAAGCATTAGATAAAATGAGAGCTGAATTGATTAGGAGAACATCTCATGAGTTTAAAACTCCTTTAAATTCAATATTTTCTACATCTCAATATCTTTTAACTAATTATAAGGATCATCTTAATAGTGATATCCTAAAATTAATTGAAATAATAAATAGAGGGGGTTTGCGATTAACAAACCTAACGAAAAATTTACTAGATTCTTTTAATCTCGAAACGGAGAAGCTGAAATTAGAAAAGAAAAAAGGAGATATTATCAGATTAATTAAAGAATGTGCTAGTGATTTTATAGTATCAATAAGGAATAGAGAAATCTTTTTAAAACAAGATTTTACAGGAGAAATCTATATTGATATGGATAGAAGTAGAGTTGCGCAAGTTATATTGAATTTAATATCTAATGCAATCAAAAATACTCCTCCTAAAGGATTAATATATATTAACGTTCAACTAGAGAACAATTATGTGGATATAATCATAAAAGATACAGGTATAGGATTAACTAAAGAAGAAAAAGGAAAATTATTCAAAAAATTTGGAAAAATTGAAAGAGAAAATATTGGAATGAATATCATTACTGAAGGATCAGGTTTAGGCCTTTATATTTCGAAGAAAATAATTGAATTACACAATGGAAAAATTTTGGTTGAATCTGAAGGAAGAAATAAAGGTTGTACTTTTATTGTGAGAATGCCAATAAATAGTAGTGATAAAAATTAAAAAGGAAGAAGTAATTTTCTCATCTATTTTTATAATATACAATCAGCGTTTAATACTTTTATCTTTTAAATAGTGTTAAATATTAGAAAATATATGAAGAAGGAAAATTCACTTAAAGAAATTCAACAAA
This sequence comes from Promethearchaeota archaeon, assembly GCA_048938025.1. Classification (GTDB taxonomy): domain Archaea; phylum Asgardarchaeota; class Lokiarchaeia; order Sigyniarchaeales; family SOKP01; genus Loki-b32. The sequence goes on along the minus strand of JBHLMP010000062.1, from coordinate 16,923 downwards.
TTGTTAATAATTGGATTAAGGATCATGGAGGATATTGGCCTCCATTATCTATGATTTCTGCCATTATGGAAGAATTAGGGGAGTTAGCAAGAGAGGTTAACTCTCTTGAAGGTTATAAACCAAAAAAGGTGAGAGAGAGATTAAAATCTAATTTAGGAGAAGAACTTGCAGATCTTCTATTTTCAATAATTTGTGCTGCTAATTATTATAAGATCGATTTAAGTGATGAGTTAGAGAAAATAATTAACAAATATTCTGAAAGGGATTCAAGAAGATTTTGTTAATTGTAATTTAAAGAGTATATATTTTGAGTATTTATATTACGAAATAATATTTAATTTGAAAAATTTTAATTGTTTGAATTTTTCTATTTTGTGGAATACTAAGAATAAGGTATTTAGGATCAATACTTTTTTATATTAAAGATGTTGGAAGAAGGCTTAGAAAAACAGGAAATATTGAAGATTCTCGAAGAAAAATTGAAGAATGATTTCACCTACGAATCTGGTTCAATTTTAGGATCTATGTGTACAGAACCTCTTGAATTCGGAAAAGAAGTTTATTTAAAATATATTTCTAAAAATTTAGGAGATCCAGGATTATTTCTCGGTACAGCCGTCTTAGAGGAAGAATTAATTTCTGAAATTGGAGAAATTTTTGGAGAACAAAAAATAATTGGTACTTTTACTACAGGTGGTTCTGAAGCGAATCTTATTGCTATGAGAATTGCAAAAAAATTAAGACCGGATATTAAAAAACCAGAAGTTGTTTTACCTATTACTGCTCATATCTCTTTTGATAAAGCAGCCGATTTACTTGGAATTAAGTTGAGAAAAGCTAATCTTAAAGAAAATTATGAATTAGATTTGAGACATTTTGAATCTCTTATTAATAAAAATACTTGTGGAGTTGTTGGAATCGCTGGTACTACTTCTTTGGGTTTAATAGATCCTATTGAAGATATTGGTAAAATAATTGAAGGAAAAAGCATATTTTTTCATATAGACGCTGCATTTGGTGGATTTGTATTACCATTTTTAAAGAAATTAAATTATAAAATACCACCATGGGATTTCAATGTTAAACCAGTTGGATCAATTACAGCCGATCCACACAAAATGGGATTAGGAATTATTCCATCTGGAGGTCTCTTTATAAGAGATGAGTCTATTTTGCAAAAGACAGGATTTGAGATTCCATATTTAGCAGGAGGTAATTTTAAACATTTCCATATTGTAGGAACTCGCCCAGGTGGTACTATTATTGCATTTTGGGCGATTTTAAAATCTCTTGGAATTAATGGGTTTAAAGAAATTGTAAAGAGATGCATGGAAAATACTCATTATTTAACTAAAAGAATTACTGAAATTGATGGAATTAAATTAGCTGCTGATCCGATAATGAACGTAGTTGGAATAACAACAGAGAATGGAGAAAATATTTGTAATATTGATGAAGAATTACGAAAAATGAATTGGATGTTAGGTAAATTTACTGATTTTAATTTGATAAGAGTTGTAATAATGCCACATGTTGTAAAAGAGCATTTAATAAAATTTAGTGAAGATTTAGAGAATATTGTAAAAAAATTGAAGATTATTTAATACATTTTTATTAATTTAAATCCTTCCAAGATTTTATTTCTAAAACCTTTATTTGTTTACCTATTAATTCTGAAAGGCTATTTATTTTATCTAAAATGATTTTATCTGTGAAATTTCCTTTTTCATAAATAAATATTAAATCTTTCTCTTCCCAAGTTTCATTTTTTATTTGATTTATAAAACGATCACATTTTTTTTTAATAGTTTGAAGTTGTTCGTTTTTAATGTTTGGATTAAGAACCACATAGTCTTCAAAAAATAGTGGTCCCCCTGAAACAATCAAACGACGAGGATCTATACCAATATTTTTTAGTTTTTTTTTTGAAGAATTAGCTGAAATTAAGGCGAAGTTATTACTATTCAGAGTTTTAAATATGTTATCTCTTAATGTTGTTGTAAGTACTGAATTTTCATCTTTTAAGTACTTAGAAAATATTGGTTTAAGTTTATTATATAACGATTTTAACAATTCGATAAATCTTTCATTTTGTAAATCATCAAATTCAAAGTTGGGAGCAATATTTCTTATTAATATTTTAATTTCAATTAAATTATTAATTGCACTTAAAAAGGCTTTAACTTCTTCAGAATTAATTTTTTTCCACCCAGAGTTATATATTATATTATCTTAAATAAGGGTCAGAATTCTATTAAAATTATTGTTCCAAATACTTAAGTCAATAAAAAATATATTTAAAGACAAAAAATTATTTAATATTTAGTAATAAATTATTTGGGATTTACATTTCAAAAATAATGGAACTAATATAATGGGGAAAGATAAAAAAACACTAGGAATTAAAACAACAAGGTATTTTACTAAAACCTGTACTAAATGTGGCTTTGAATATCCAAATTGGTTTACTAATTGCCCAAAATGTGGAGCTGCATGGGATGAAATAGAAGCAATAAGAATTGGTGCTTCTGAAGAAGCCCTAAAAAAGACTATTAAAATTGTTGTTAAAATCACTGAGGAAGATTTCAATAAAGCTATTTCAATAGTTAATTTAATTTTTAGTGCTGACAGAGGGAAATCATGGTATCAAATGGAAATGGATATCAAAATGGATTATTTTATTTCGGAAATTGCTGAAGTTCCAGTAGGCTCAATAATAATTTATTATATAGAAGTCTATTTGGAAGATGGAGAAAGAATTATTGAAAATAATAACGGTAAATATTTCTATTATAAAGTAGGTGAGCCAATAGAAGAGATTCAGCAATCTCCATCAAAACCAGAGGTAAAAGTTATAAAAGATAATATAAAACAAGCATCTATTAAACCTCAAGAATATTATAAGCCACAAGTAAAAAATGCACCACCAAAAACCTATATAGCAAGAGATATGATTAAAAAATCCGTCAAAATACCCCAAGAGCCTATGAAAGCGCCTACGGAACAAAAAATGCCTCAAATTGAGACTAATGATAATGTAACAATCTTTGGGAGACCTCAAACAAGAATTGATCCTAATTTAAAGATTTGTCCTCATTGCAATTCAAAAATTAAGAAAATGTGGAGTACTTGTCCTATATGTGGAAAAAATATTTAATTTTTCTTATTGTATTTTAAAAAAAATTATTTAATATAATAATATTTCAAAAAGACTATACAGATCGGGATTTACACTAATTTATGATTAAGGAATAAAAAGTGAAGTAAAATTCATAGTTTAGTTCCGCACTTATTGCAAAAAGCATAATCTGAAGATAATATAGCACCGCATTGTTTACAAATTATTATTTCCTTACTTGCAGGTTGTTGGACTTTCTTTTGGCTAATTGGTACAACAGGGGTTGCGGGAGTTTTACTTTCAATATCAGCTACATTAGGGATTATTCTTAATTTACTACTTTCTCGTATTTCAGACTTTTTAATAGCAGCAAAAGGGATAAAGGTAGAAGTTTTCGCTTGATCTGATTCTTCAGCTTTTTGGGTTAAAGCTTGAAAAAGTGAAGGTGTTTCTGATGTTGTAGAAGTTGAAGGTGTAGGTTGTATTGGTATAGGCATTTTTGCTTCAACCTCTTCTTTCTTTTCTTTCTTTTCCTTCTTAATTGTTTTCATATCTTTAATTAGTCTTTCTTGCTTTTCTCTTGCTTCTTGGATCTTTTTCTCCTTCTCTAATTTAGCTTTTTCTTTTTCTTCTTTCTTTTTCTGTTTGGCTAATTTTTTCTTTTCTTTCTTAGATAAAATAGTCTCAGGCATATAATCTATTAATGATTCTGATGATGGTTCAGAAATAGTTTCAACAGGTCTGTCTAATGTCATAGATGTTGGTTTAGACGGTTCTTCCTTCTTTGTAATTAGAAACGGAGCAGGAGCTTTAGTTTTTTCTGCATGTAGTATTTCTTGAGGGGCTTGAAATCCTTCTGGTGGTGGCGCTGGAATAGGAACACTTGAAGTAAAAGGCACTGCTTTAGGTTTATAACTCTCTCTATCAATAGTTGTGGAAATATCTGAAGAAGTAGTAATAACGGGCTTTTGATCTGCTCCTTTAGATAATATTTCATCGGGGGTTTTAAATTCGAATTCAACTTGTTTTTCGCCTTTTTCTTCTACTTTTGGTTCTGGAATAAGAATATCTGGTTCTATTTCTGGTTCAAATATATGGATAGGTTCAGATTTTTCCATTAGGGTTGGTTCAGGGACTGGAGGTGCTTCAAATTCAAATCTAGGCTCTGGTTCGAATGTAGTAGTTGGTTCAGGGACTGGAGGTGCAGAGAAATTATATTCTGGTTCTGATAGAGTAACTGGTGAAGTTATAGCTTTAGGTACACCCAGAATTTGACCAGGACTATAAACAATGTTTTTAGATATTAATTGATCTGGTACTCCTGATCCTATCATTAGACAAGCTAGAATATAGAAACAATCACCAACACCCTCACCTGTCTTTGCGGAAGTTTCCATATAATATAAATTAAAATCTCTTGTGAAATTGTTAATTTCTTCTATTGAAACTAATCTTTCATCAGTTAAATCACTCTTATTTCCGACTAATAATAAAGGGATCTCACTTTTTACATTTGCTCTTACTTCTTCAATCCATTGAGGTAAATGTTCGAAGCTAGCAGAATTTGTAAGATCAAAGATCATTAAAGCTCCTAAAGATCCTCGATAATACATTGGTCTTATAGAACTAAATCTTTCTTGTCCACCTGTATCCCATATTTGTAGTTTCGCTCGAATTGGTCCTTCATTAGTATCAATAGTGATTGTTTTCACATGGAAATCAACCCCAATAGTCATTTTATAATCTTCTGTGAAAAAACCTTTAGAAAAGCGAAGAGTTAAAGCAGTTTTACCAACACCTCCATCTCCTACAACTATTGACTTGAATAGAAAGTCGTATTCTTCAGCCATTACATGTCCACTTATTTAAATTAATATTTCTAAATTACTTCTTTAAATATTCAATTTTTTATATATAATAACTATAAATATAAATTTATAATTTTATTTATATCGAAAAATAGATTATATCCAGATATTTTTCCTATATTATCTTTGATAAATTCTAAATCAATTTATGTGCCTCTTTGTTAAGATCAACGCTCTCAACCCATTCATCAATTTTATCTAAATCTTGTTCAGGAAACTCATATGAATGCTCAACATCAGGGTATATGCCATTTGTTACTTCATTCTTATATTTATCTAATGCTTGAGATATTGATTCCCCAATATTACCAAAATATTTGAGAAATTTGGGTTTAAATTCCGTAAAAATACCTAACATATCATGTATAACTAATATCTGACCGTCACAATATGGTCCAGCACCGATACCAATAGTGGGAATCTTAACAGACCTTGTAATCAACTTTGCAATTTGCCAAGGAATACTTTCCAAAACAATTGAAAAAACACCTATTTCTTCCAAATTTTTAGCATCTAAAATCAGCTTTTTCGCAGCTTCTAAAGTTTTTCCCTGAACCAAAAATCCACCAAATTTATAGATTGCTTGGGGTGTAAGACCAATATGACCCATAACTTGAATATCTGCATTAATCATTGCTTTTATCGTGGGGCAAATTTCAGTTCCACCTTCAACTTTAACAGCTTCAGCACCACCTTCTTGAATAAATCTTCCTGCATTTTTAACAGCTTCTTTTATATCAACTTTATAAGAAAGGAAAGGCATATCACCAACTGTTAATGCGTTTGATACTGCTCGTGTTACAGCCTTAGTATGATGAATCATCTCATCCATGGAGACAGATAAAGTATTCTTATATCCAAGCACAACCATCGAAAGTGTATCTCCGACAAGAATTAAATCGAAATTGCTCGCATCTACAATTTTAGCAAATGAATAGTCATATGATGTTATTGTTACAATCTTTTCACCTTTCTTTTTCTTCTCTATAATATCTCTAACAGTTACTTTTTGTAAAGCCATATATTTATCTAACTTAATAGTTCTGAAAAATATTATGGATTTCAAAATTTTTTTTAAAGAAAAAGTGTAAATAAACATTTTGAAGTATTTTTTTTCGGATTTAAATTAGTTTTATTCTTAAACAGTTAGAGCCAGAGGGGAGATTTGAACTCCCGTAAACAACTCTGCAGGCTGTCGCCCTACCAGTCTAGGCGACTCTGGCAAAATTCAAATTGATATGAAAATTGAATTTATTTAATATAAAAGTAAGTAAAATTTTAATTTTTTTATTAAAATTAAGTAAAAGTAGATTCTAAAATAATTTTAAACTTTTCTAACTCCTTTTTTAATTCTTCAATTTCCTTTAAAGGAGTTGAAATACCTAGATAAAAGGTTATAACTTCATTACCAATTGATATGTCGAATTTTTTTACATATTCAGTATTTTCTTTAAATAATGTCACTCTTTCATCGATTCTAACATTTTCATCACCTAATCTTTGAAAAAATTCTAGATTATCGTTAATTTTGTTAGTTATTATCTCTTCAAAATCTCTTGTGTCCATTATTTCGTTGTAATAATCAGAAATAATTAAACCATTGCCAGTGTATAAAGTTAAGTGGTTACAATTAAAATTAACGACTAAGGTTTGCAATTTGGAGTTAATTCTCTCTATATTTAACAATTTATTTAAAGAGTATGATAAAGCTCTTGATAATGAAGAAATATCATAGTATGATGTATTAAAAAACCTGAATTGTAAATCTTTATTTTGGGTTAAAACTAAATTTTTAATCATTTCTATTCTATCAACGAAATCTTCGCTATTTTTAAACTTTGGGTCATATTTATGAAAGCATATTATAATTTCATTCGAATATTCTAAACTTCTAAAAATATCCAAAAGATCGGATAAATATTGAATGGATTCCTCAAATCTTATTTCATCTTGAACATCAATAAGATAGTAAAGATAATTAGTATCAGTAAAATATACAGGATTATTAATATAGATTTTTCTAAACCGTTCTTGACCACCCATATCCCAAAGATTTATACGATAAAGATTTAAAAAATTAAATGAACTATAATCAATATTTATAGTTGGCTTTAAACTTGTAACTCGTTCATAGAAATTATATTTTTGTCTTAAAGCAATTAAAAAACTAGTTTTGCCTGCATTGTCTAAACCGCCCATTATTAATTTTAACTCTTCGGAATTATGTAATTCGTGGGTCATTTTAAATTTTTAATTTATTATTGTATGTTATTCATTTAATTCTCTAAAAATATAATAAATAAACTAATTTGGCTTATTTATGTTTTATTCATTTTTTATTGAAAAGATTTTTTAACAAAAGCTTCATATATAATTTTACCAATTAGAAGAAGAATTTGATATTTATGGTAGATCCAAAAGATATTGATTTTTATTCATTAGGTTTCAGGTATCTTGAAACCAAAACTATGTTTGTATCAGATTATAAGAATGGAAAATGGGATGATGGAAATTTAATACCATTTGGAAATTTTGAAATCTCACCAGCTGCATGTGTATTGAATTATGGGCAGGGCATTTTCGAGGGTATGAAAGCTTTGAGAGCTAAAACTGGAGATATTGTGTTATTTCGACCTGAAGAAAATGGCAAAAGATTTAATATGAGTGCTAGAAGGATGGTAATGCCAGAATATAATGTTGATAAATTTTTAGACGCAGTTAAGAAAGTTGTAAAAGCTAATGAAGAATATATTCCTCCGTATGATAGTGGTGGAACATTATACGTACGACCTTTAATGATTGGAAATGGACCAATTGTAGGTGTTGCCCCTGCTGATGAGTATAAATTTATAGTTTTTACTGTACCTGTAGGACCTTATTTTCCTGAAGGGTTTAATGGAATTGATCTAGAAATTTCGAAAAAATATACTAGAGCTGCACCGGGAGGCACTGGATCTGCTAAAACGTGTTGTAATTATGCAGGAACTATGTTACCTGCAAAAGAAACGAAAACCAAGGGTTTTGCCCAAATACTTTATTTAGATGCTATAAATATGGAATATATTGAAGAAGTTGGAACCGCTAATTTTTTCGGATTAATCGATGGTAAATTAGCTACTCCAAGAAAAACTGGCACAATTTTAGAAGGAATTACAAGAGAGGCTATTTTGGAACTCTGCTCAAAAAAACTTGGAATAGAAGTTGAAGAAAGAGATATCTCCTATAAAGAATTATTTAAAGATAGTTGTACAGAAGCTTTCTGTACAGGAACTGCTGCTGTTATAACACCAATATCATCTGTATTTTTAGAAGGGAAAAAAAGAGTGTTTAACAACGGGGAGCCTGGAGATTTAACTACAAAACTTTATGAACTTTTGAATAGTATTCAGCGATTAGAAATCGAGGATGAGTTTGGCTGGATTGTTAAAATATCATGATGTATTTAATTTTCTTTTATAAAAAGAGTTAATTAGAAGAAATAATTTTAGTTTAATAATGTTTTATTTAATTAAATTTGTTCTGATTTTAAAAATCTTTTAGGATCTAATCTGAAATATTTTCTATCAAAAAATCAAAAACTCTTTTAATATTATAACCAGTTTTTGATGATATATTGAAATAGCCAATAATATTTTTGTAATATTTCCTTATTTCTGAAATATATTCATTGAGATATGAATAATCATTGAGATTAGTTATATCACTTTTTGATCCTAAAATTAAAGTAGGTATCTTTCCATAATTAGAAATTTTTCTAATCCATTCATAAACTGTTTCAAGTGTATTTAATCGTGTTAAGTCGAATAAAATAAAAGCAGCTACTGATCCATCCACAAAACTGTTTAATAAACTTCTAAAATGGTTTTGACCAGCAAAATCCCACATTATAAAATTATATTCAGTACCATTAACTGAGACACTTTTTGAAAAAAAACCCACCCCTTTAGTTAAATCACTGTTAATGTCAAACTCATCATGAATTAATCGATTTAAAAAGCATGTCTTTCCTACTCCTCCATCTCCCGAAACGACAATTTTAACCGTTTTTTTCATGATAATATTATCTATTTAGTTTAAAATATAAAAATGACAATAAAATTTGATTTCCGTAATATTAGAACAAAAAAAAATTTTTTCAAAATATATAAAATTTAGATCAGATTCGTGAAAATTATATATTCTCTCTGGGATTTGACATAAAAGTCAAATTAATTAATTTTTCCATTTAAAATCTTAAAGCATATTATTAGAAAGATTATTTTAAAGAAAACAATGGGAAAGTTAGGGTCTAGTATATTATTACCAAAATGATATAAAATCTTTAATATTATTAAGAATATATCTTAACTGATTGAGGACTTAAAAAGTGATTCATTTATTGATAAAAGGTGTGTAAATTTGACTAATTATAAATCTCTTGTTAAGGATTTGCAAAAACATTATTCTGATGCATCAGAAGTGGTAATTGTAAATAGATCAGGTAAAATATTATATTCAACCGATAACTGGAATGTTAAAAGTGATATTAAAGATTTACTTTCAAGTTGGGGAAGTGGAAATGCCCAATTTGTGAATTTGAATAAAATCAGGTATTCTATCCTTCAAATGGAACCAGAGCGTTTTATTGGTACTAATCGGCATAAGAAAGGACATTTAGTTGGTGCCTCTACACCAGATGGAGATAATTATATGATTGCGCATATAAAGCCTAAGGCAAAAGGATGGTTTCATATGGCTTATCCTGCTATAGCTAGAGCTGCTGCAATGATAGAAAAAGGTTCAAAATCGAAATTCATTGAAACTAAAGTAGATTTATCTAGCGAAAGTGAAGTTAAACTTATACAAAATACAACACCTATTGTAACTCCAAAATATATAACGATTGATACAGTCTTAAAAGCGGAAGTTGAGGGTTTTTTAGAATGGATTAAAAATCCTCAGGGTTTATCTGGTTATATCTCTTATTATTTGCAGCAAAATGATTATAATGTAATATCAAGACTTTCTAAAATTTATGATGAGTTATATAGAATTTGTAACACTTAAAATTATGATTAGATCAATCTTGCAACTTCTTTATTAATGAAAAAAAAAATTACTAGCTGATAATTTCCTTGATGGTAAAATATTCAATAAACAAATTTCTTGATCTAAGGTTGGAAAATGATAGGACAAATATTTATGTGAATAATGAACTATTTTTACAATGTAAATACCTATTATTAGAAATCCCTATAAGTGAAATAGAATCTTTTGAAGAAATTTCTTCTATTAACGAGGTTATTGACAAATTAGATAAGACTTTAGAAGTTTCAGAAAATAAAGATTATAGGATTTCTCCCGAAATTCAATTCTGGGGTCATTGTTCAAATCTACAGGTGTGGTATGAAAATAATTATAATAGTTGTTTAATGCATTCAAATTTAGCTTTTCCATTATTGAAAAGATTAACCGAGGTAGGAGATATTATCGCAAAAAATGTATTTAAAGAAGAAATCGCTAAAAGATTTGAAGAGGGGCAATTAAATGTAATACAATGCTTACTTTATAATGGGTATTTAAATTACTTAAATGAGGATGAGAAAGAATATATATTTGATCAGTTAAAAGTTAAAGTGGTTAAAATTATAGTTAACAAACTTAAAGGATTTATGAATTTTTCACCGCTTAACTATTTAAGGATAAAGAATATAATGGAATTAGCAATATTTATAGATTTAATGTATAATAAATCCTTCCTCCTCCATATATTTGAAAAATTACCAAAAAAAATGAAAGAAGAATTTGCAAACGTAGTTATACTTCACTTAAACTACAAAGAATTTAAGGATTTTAAAATTTCATATGGAAAATTTTACATTTTTTTCCATCGAATTCTTAAATATTTTTATGATAAATATCCAAAGATTAGTGAATTACTGAAATTTCTTGATTCTGGATTTTATAATGATGATATGCCTTTATCTGAGAAGCTTTCTCATGGTACTTTTTTTTCATAATCTTTGTATTAGTGAATTTTAACTGTTTAATTGACTTAGAATCAATTTGAAATATTCCAAAAAAAATTATAGAATAAGAGCTATTTATATTAAATTTCTTCTCGAAGTTTTAAGATTTTTTTCTTAAATTTTTTAATTCGAGGATCTACAATATTATAGACAAGAAAACTTTCAAAGATCTTCAAAGCTTTCTGATAGTAATTTATACTATTAATAAAATCTCCATTTTTTTCAGCATTTTCAGCCATTTTAATGTTATAATTCAATTCGATTTGTTTAGATTTACTTTCTAGATCAAAAATTTTTTGTGATATTTTATTTATATCTTCTTTTAAATTGAATTCTTTTGCTATAAATAAAGCTTTATTATATTCTTTATTTGTTGCTTGATATACAGATTCCTTCTCAGCTGTTTTTCCTTTTTTCATAAACTCTCGTATCATTTTCTTCGCTGTATCTTCATCTATGTTTTCTAAATTTTCCTTTAAATCATCAATATCACTATCATCAATAATAATAGATGATATAGATTTTATTTTAGTGATTCTCTCATGATTTGCTTCTTGAAGCGTCTCTATTCTATTTACTATTGTTTCAATAGGTGTAGGTACTATAATTTTTTTTTCTAATAACTGATAAATTTCATAGAGAACAATATTAGGTTCGATATGAACAATTTTTTTAAGCCTATTAAGCATATTATTAACAAAAAAAAATGGTTTTGTACTGATTAATTCTTTTGCTAGGTTTATAATTGCTTTTTGAATTAAATTTCTGCTAATTTTTTCTAGCTCAAGTGGAGGAATTGAATGTGCTAGAGTCATAGGGAAAATTAGATCAATATAAAAAGATTTTATTATATTCTCAACCATATCTTTTAAATCAATAGAACCACTACTTTGGAAATTAACAAATTCTTCTTTGAAATGATCTTCGAATTCGTCAAGAAACCGAAACATATTTTTTCTCATTTCATCAGAAGCCTTATGGTCAAGAATTAAACAGACTCGGATATATTTTCCATCCTTAAGTAATATATTAAAATTTTTATATTGAAATTCGTAAAAGTGGTATTCAAACATAGATTTTGCTTTATGGATTGATACTTTACTAGATTCTGAAAATGTAATATTCGCCTGTATAAAGCCACTCAATAAACTTGCATCAATATCAACTCCAGAAACATTATAATTCAATAACGTTAAGCCGGATTCTTTATCCATTATAATAATAGTCTTAATGTTTAAAACATCCAGAAATCTTTGCCAGATTATATCTCGTTCTAATTTAAGCCTTTTTTCTTCAGAATCTAATTCAAAAATTTCTAGATTAGAATCTATTTCAAATCCTAGTTCTTTTAATTTATTTTTAATACACAAAGAACAGCTTCTTGCATTCTTTGGACATTTATTTTTAGAATATCCACAATTAAATCCAATACGATTAATCTGGAAGTAAACCATCGAAATCACGATTATCTATTTATAATGAATTAAAAATGAATAACCCCCTATAACCTTTCTATATTAATTCTATATTTTTTTTCTGTTTTATTTATAGTAGATTAAAAATTTTTAAATATATAGTAATTAAATAGAAATAGTAAAAATATTAATCGTTATATTTTCATAAATCTCAAATAAAACTTTCATTAAAAGACCTCAAATAAAAGAATTTCCTTTTAATTGTTTTTTATAGCATTAATACTCACGTTTATTTTTTTAATCAATCTTTTAATAAGGAAATTGACTTATTTGTTTAAATAGAAGATTTTGATAGTTTGAATTAACAAAAATTGTTATACCGGTAATTTAGATGAAAAAGTTAGCAAAAAATTATCTCACATAAAACTAGAATTCCCCAAATCGACTAGAAAAGTATTATATGAACATTTATTAGATGTGTGTGATAATTTAAAGGAACATATGAAGTTCATGAATCACTCCATATAATATAAAAATATCTGGTTTGGCATTTATTAATAATTAACTTTATGTTAATAATTGTTTAATCTGTTTATTCTTTGATTCTTGAACTAAAATCCAAAAATTTTTTACTAGTTCTTCCAGACTAGGAAAATCTGGTATATTATGTTCAGCTAGCATATTTGAAATACGCTTAACTTCATCATTTTCACCAATCAACCAAAAGAAAATTGGTTTTTTTGCATTATTAACATTTTCTATTATTTGATCGTAATTATTCGTGGCACTAAAACGTTTTGAACAAAATAACATGTTAAATATACCCTCAATTTCAGATTTCTCTAATATTACATTGTATACTTTATTCATTACAACTTCAGTCTTAATACCATTCATCATCGCTTTTTCCATCGCAGGCCATATATCTATAAAAGCAAATTTATTTGGGGGCATCCATTCAGGAAATACCTCTTCTAAAGTTTTGTATGTCTCATTGTCTAAGATTGGAAAATTTAGTCCATACTGCATTGTAAGATCTGCCGAAATTGTACCAGCACCTCCAGAGCCAGCAATCATAGCTACATTTCCTTGTTTAGGTAAGTTTTTGCTAGTATTATACATCATTGAAAATGTTCCTGCAAACTGGAATAATTCATGAAAGTTATTGGCTCTAATAACACCTGATTGTTTAATTATTGCATTTATCAATTCTGAATTTTCAGCAAGAGCCCCAGTATGACTTAAAGAAGCTTTTTGGCCTAAAGAAGTTAAACCTCCTTTTACTAGAATAATCGTTTTATTAGGAATAGTTTTTGATTTTCTACATAACTCAATAAATTTTCGAGGATTTCTAAATGATTCAAGATATACAGCAATTACATGTACGGTAGAATCATTAATCAAATAGTCTAAAAATTCAATTTCACTTAAATCCATTTTATTTCCTATAGAACATGAATATCTAAAACCGAGATTAGGATATTTCTCCATTATATACATGAGATATCCCCCATTTAGCATTCCAGATTGACTTATAATTGCGATATTTCCTCGTTTATATTGAGTAAAAACACCAAAACTAGAAAAGAAACCCCCTCTTTCATCACCTTCACTAATACTGTCTCCATCAATTCTAGTAAGACCCATACAATTAGGCCCTACTATTCGAATTTTAGAAAAATCATCTGTAATTTTTAGAATTTTATTTTTTAATTCAATACCTTTATCTCCTACCTCTTCAAATCCAGAAGCCTCAATGATGGCTCCTTTAATCCCTTTCTTAACACATTCTTCTAATAACTCTGGAATAATGCGATTTGACACATAAAAAATCGCAAGATCGACTTCTTCTTCAATTTCTAGAACTGATTTTTTGAATTCTAAGTCAAATAGTCTCCCTTTTGAGTTAGGATTAATAGGATAAATTTTTCCTTTAAAATTATTTGATTTAAGATTATCTACTATACGATATCCTCCTTTTGCCGGATTTTTTGATGCTCCTATCACTGCTACGGATTTTGGATAGAGAAACATATCAATTATATTTGTACTTACCAATTCCATTGCACTTTTTCATTTGATTATAGGTTGAATTTTTGAATTTTGTTAATATACCTTTCGATGTATTACTTATAATTTATAATTTGAATAATATTAATTATAATTTCAATAATTCTAATTTTTCTAATTACAATAATTTAGAGAATCAATTTATTGACAAAAATAGTAAATTATTTACGTAGCTCTACTTATTCTTAATTCTTATACACTTAATACAGTGATCCAATATTACCTTAGATGTTGGATAATTGTTAATATTAAAAATACCGTGAATACTATAAATAAAACAGACCATATTATTAATGAGAGCCAAAATAATACTATATCTCCATAACTTTCAGTTATTAAAGTAAATATTATCGCAATTATCGATATAGCACTAAACACTGAACTACATATGCAATCAGTCAAAAATCCCTTATCAATCTCCACATTAATCCCCTTATTTTTAGAGCTAGTGTTTTTAATAATTATCATTAATAACTTCTCTTATTTAAGGTTAGATGTTATTATGAAAATTCAGAACATACTCCCTTTCAACCTTTAGCTGTCTTCTTCAGCTAAAATAATTATATATAACTTTTTGAATCTTTTCTGCCGCGTTGCTTGGATTTTCTGCACGAGTAATTCCACCACCTATAATGATAATATCCAGAGGATAAACTAATAACTGAGAAATATCATTTACACGGATTCCTCCAGCAACTGCTAATCGGGGATGGTTTTGTATAAGTGATATTGATTCCAATTCTGACAACGGGGCTCGTCTCGACGCTTGGCGATCTAATCCACTGTGAACTAAGGCATAATGTATTTTTGTATCTTTATAATTGAGGTTAATAATTTCTGTTAATCTTTTGGAGGGTATTCGAGACATGATAAGGTCTACTATAATTTCTACCTGAAATTCATATGCAGCACGTAAAGCTTCCTTAATGGTAATATCATATGCATCTGCGAGTACTGTAACAATATCAGCTTTCGATTGTGCTGCCATTCTCACCTCAAGGTATCCAGCATCTGCGGTTTTTAAATCAGCACATACTAACTTGTTTGGGTGTGCCTCCTTTAATGTTCGAACAGCTCGTACACCTTCAGACTTTATTAAAGGTGTTCCCGCTTCTAAAATATCCACAAATGGTGCTACTTCTTTTGCTATAGCTAAAGCTTCATCTAAGTTTTCAAAGTCTAGGGCTACTTGTAGCCGAGGAATTTGGTGCTCTCTATTGCGTGGTTGTGGCAAACCTATCATAACTTTCTATCACCATGCTCTTATTTTTATCTAGCAAATTTCATTAAATTAATTTTTTTTATTAACTTCATTGAAAATTCTAGTCTATAAAGAATTTATAGATTTGGGAAATATCTTTAGATTATTAAAAAAAGATCATATGTTTTTCTAATTATAGAAAAATATTTGCACAAAATCTTTAAGAAAAAAATGTTTCTATGTTATAAATGATAGATCGGATGGATTTACAATGAGAGTTACTGTTCATTATGAGGAAAAACTTAAATTAAATATTAATAAAGCGTTTGATCTGACATTACAATGGCTAGAAAGTCTACATAAGGCAAATATTAAACAGTCATCGCCTCCAACATTTATCGAGGCTAAGCAAGGGACAATGATGACTAATACAGGTCATGATCCAAATTGGAAAAAAAGAATTTGCATTACTTTTTATAATCTTGATGGAGAAAAAACTCTAATAAGAGTTGAAGCAACTCCACTTGCACGAAATATATTCAGAGTTGAAAAACTCAAACAATCTTGGTTTGACGGACTTTTTTCAAAATTATTTTCACTTCTTCAAAATTTTGGACAAAAAGTAAAACCAGAAGCAAATTTACAACCTGCTATTAGATATTGTGATTATTGCAGAGAAGAAATTGATAAAGCCGCAAAATATTGCCCTTTCTGTGGAATTAAAATAGATTAGACAATGTACACTAGAATAATTAAATTTAAAAAATTATGCCTAGAACATACTCCCATTACTCCACTTTCCATCAAACCATCTATAACTTACCATCTTTTCTAACAATCCCTTACACTCTAAGCCTGAACCTTCTATTCCTCTTTTAACACCACACACTTGTGCTATTGAGAACGGCGGGCTGAATAGGTTGCCCGAAAACTCCCTACTTACACCCCCGTCTCACCAACCCCATCTTTTATGGGTGCACTCGTCTCGTATACTCAGTTCGCGTCACCGCGCCCTGATCTTGTTATTCTAAGTCTCATCCATTTAGATTATGATATTTCAAATTAGTTGACTTCCGACCTACACAGGGCAGTCTTATCAACCATATCAACCAAAATACATGAAACCCTTCATAACTCTATTATACGAGATTGGCTGACTCTTTTCGGGTCCGGCTTCGTGCTTAGATGCTTTCAGCACTTATCCGTTAGCGCGTGGCTGCCCGGCAATACCTTGTCAGATAAC
>JBHLMP010000061.1:0-18878 GCA_048938025.1 Promethearchaeota archaeon | reverse complement strand
GTCTTGTTGGATCGATACTAAGAGCAGCCTCTTTCATTTTGATAAAATTTTTCCCAAAACCAGCTTCATTTCCAAGAGACCACATAAAAATACATGGATGGTTTTTATCTCGTTCTACCATACTCACCATTCTAGCAATAACTGCATTAGCCCATTTTGATTTGCCCTTAGGTAATTTTCTTCGCAATCCATGTGATTCCACGTTAGCCTCATCTAGTACATAAATTCCATATTCATCACATAATTCATACCACTTAGGATTATCTGGGTAATGGCTTGTACGAACAGCGTTTATGTTGTTTTGTTTTAGTATTTTAATATCTTGGACCATCCTTTCGAATGGAATTGCCCTCCCATAGTCAGGATCATGCTCATGTCTATTAACGCCTTTAAAAATGATGGGTTTTCCATTAATGAGAATTTGACTGTTTTTAATTTCTACAGTCCGGAAACCAAATTTACAGCTTTCAACCTCAATAATTTCACCGTGATTATCCTTTAAAACTAATACTATTGTATAAAGGTATGGTATTTCAGCTGACCATTTGATAGGATTTTTCACATTTACTTCCATATTAATAACAACTTCAGCATTACCTTCTATCGTTATTATATGATCTATGAGAGGGTCGGAATCGACGATGTTATAATCTTTATCGAACAAGATTAATTCAATTTTATGTCCATCTTTTACTTTCTCTCCAAAATTACAAATCTTGGCTCTAATTTTTAATAAAGCATCTATATAGTTCTCATCAAGATTACAAAAAACAAAAAAGTCGCGAAGGTGTACTTTCGGGGTAGCAAATAAAAATACATCTCTAAAAATACCACTAAAACGCCACATGTCTTGATCTTCAAGATAACTGCCATCAGACCATCGATATACTTCTACAGCTAAAATATTACTACCTTCTTGTATATGGTTTGTAATATTGAACTCGGCAGGTGTCATTGACCCTTGGCTATATCCAACAAAATTACCATTTATCCAGAGATAAAAAGCGGATTTAACTCCCGCAAAATGAATGAAAACTTCTCTTCTCTCCCAAATATTAGGAACTATAAAATCAGTTCTATATGAACCAACTGGATTATATTCATGATCTATACTAGGGATGTTTTTCTTTTTTACACTATAAGGATATTTACTATTCGAATAAATTGGAATTCCATAACCATACATCTGCCAATTACTTGGAACTGGTAGTTCATCCCATTCACTTATATCATAATTAAAGTTATAAAAATTAACTGGTCGATTAGAAGGTTTCTTAACCCAATTAAATTTCCAATTACCATTAAGAGATTTATGATATAAAGAGTCATGATATGTACTTTTTAGAGCAACTTCTACATCTTGATAGGGAATTAAAGTGTTATGTGCTGGCTCTTTATTTTGCCCTATCATCCTAGCATTCTCCCAATCCATTTTCTTCTTCATTAAAGGCATCCAGCTATAGTTAATTTTATTTGTAAATAAAAAATTTGATAAATATAAGCATAAAAAGAAACGATATGAATAAACTTTATACTTTTAAATAAACTTAATGTTAAATTAAGTTTAATAAATATTGTTTAATACTAAATTGATATAATATGAATGTTAACATTGAATTACTAAAAGAATTCGAAAAGTCAATAGATACTATTCATCCAGAAAAAGGTAAAATACCCATTAAAATATTAGGATTTGGAGAAATCAGTTTAGTTTTTAAAATCCTCGATGATCCATTGAATTTAGCATATAAGAGAATTCCAATTTTTTATAATGAGAAAGAAGTGAGAAGACATGTCTGGGCTTATGATGAATATTGCAGAATTCTTGAAAAAGAAATTGGATTTACTTTACCTAACCATGGTATAGTTTGGTTCAAAGATGAATTAGGTGAAATTAAATTTTACTGTACACAACAAATAGTTGATCCAGAAGCAGTTGGAAATAAAGTCATTCATAACATAAGTGATGATAAAATAGAAATCCTAATTCTTCTTGTAATGAGAGATATGAAAAAAGTATGGGATTTTAATAGAAACAATGAAAATATCGATCTCGGATTAGATGGACAAATTTCTAATTTTGTGGTAGCTGATTATGATGCTATCAGCCCAAATGTAAATGAAAATTCTAAATTATTATATTTAGATACCAGTACTCCATTATTTCGCAAACAAAACGTGGAGGCAATGGAAGCTGAATTGTTACTTAGAAGTGCACCCTCATTTTTAAGATTTATTTTAAAAGCTTTGTTTGTACAAGAAGTTCTTGATCGTTATTATGATTGGAGGTTAGTAACAATCGACTTAATTGCTAACTTCTTTAAAGAACAAAAACAAGAAATCATTCCAAGGATAATTAAAAGAGTAAACAGATTTTTCAATGAGGAAGCTAAAGAGTTTGAAATTGAACCAATTACATTAGAAGAAGTAGAGAAATATTATAAAAATGATAAAATGATATGGACCATATTTCAAAATGCAAGAAGATTTGACAGGTTCATTAAAACAAAATTATTTAGAAAAAAATATGATTTTTATCTCCCAGAGAAAATTAAGCGTTAAAAATTGAAATTAAATTATTACGAATAATAATTATGGCTTATTTACCTAAGGTTTATTTTACTTCAAAAGTATTTACTGTAGAAAAAATTGGTTCTAATGAAAAAATTAGCAAAAATATTCGCGATGTTATTAAGAATCTATGGCAAAAATTAAATGAAGCTGCTGAGTTTAAAATTTTCAATGGAAGGAATCCAACAAAAGACCAACTACAAAATGAAATTTCAAATTTCACTCCTCATATTATCGGATGTCATTTAGCTCATCCAATCACAGCTGAAATGCTTGAAAGTTCACCAGTTTTTGCAATAGCTACCTCAACAGCAGGATACAATCATATTGAAAGAACAGAAAAGGATGATATCATTATAACTCATACTCCAGGGGTTCTTTATGACACAGTTGCTGATTATACTATAGCTTTAATTATGGCTAATTTACGAAATTTAATTGATCTCCATATATCCGTTTGGAATGGAGAGTGGACAGCAAAAAGTAAATGGGACTTAGATCAAACCTTATCATCTGTTGTTACAAATAAAATATTGGGAATTGTAGGATTAGGTGAGATTGGGAAAGAAGTGGTTAAAAAATTGTATCCTTGGGGAGTAAAAATTATATATTATGATGTTAAGCGAATGAAAGATTTCGAAAAAGAATTTCCTTTACTTGAATTTAAAGAGAATCTAGAAGATATCTTTCAGGAAGCAGATATAGTCAGTCTTCACATTCCATTAAATAAATATACTGAAAATGTTATTGATAGAAACCTTTTGAAATTAATGAAGAAAAATGCCTTGCTTGTAAACACTGCTAGAGGTGCTATTATAGATTTTGATGCATTATTAGATTTATTAGAAAAAAAGGAAATTCAGATAAATCTTGCGTTTGATGTTTTTCCAATTGAGCCTTTAGATGCTAAAACCTTAAAAAGATTAAAAGCAATTAAAAAAAATCAACCTGAAATAAGGATGATACTGATCTCACATAATGCTTCTGCTGATGCAAATACTAGAGCAAAAATGGTTATTCTTTTTTTGGAAGATATTATTAAGCTTTTAGAGTCAAATTCAATAGAAGATTTAAAAAATATTCATATTATTCCTGAACATAGGAATCAATTAGTAGAAAGAGAATGGAGAATTTTAAATTATTGGAAAAATAAAAAATAAAAAGGGAAAAATAACCATGATGAGAACCTTTATAGCAATTGAATTAAAAAATCAAGATACTATTGAGAGAATTGTATCTTTCACTTCTCGTTTACAACAAAATCAACCAAAACTTAAACTTGTGAAACCAGAAAATCTTCATATGACCTTAAAATTTCTTGGAAATATCCCTGAACCTTTAGCCCCAAAAATTTTTACTATATTAAAAGAAGAAGTCAACCAAAAGATGTTCCAAGGTAAAGAATTTAAATATTTTCTCAAAGGTGTAGGTCAGTTTAATAGCTTTTCAGTTTTATGGATAAAACTCATTGGTGACATTCAATTCTTACAAAGAATTAAAGATACTATTGAAGAACTACTAAATACAAAATTAAAAATTGATCGTGATAAAAGAACCAAGTTCCAACCTCACCTAACAATTGCGCGATTAAAAAAGACTAATATAAATTATAAAACTTTTGATATGCTCAAAAAATTAATTAATGAAAATAAAAATTTAGAATTTGGATCTTTTAATATAAACGAAGTTAAATTGAAAAAATCTATTTTAACTCAAAAAGGACCAATATATTCTGATCTGGTATATTAAATGTTGAAGTCTATTAAGGCAATAGTTTGGGATTTGGATGGAACTCTTATACATTTTAAAATTGATTATTTAAGAGCACGTCACGTAGCTATTAAAATTTTAAAAAATTATGGTGTCCCTAAAAATCTTCTTACTGTGAAATATTCAATTTTAGAGAATGTTACAAGTGCAAGAGATTTTTTTCAAAAAAAGGGATTTTCTAATGGAAAAGTAAATGCTATAATAGCGGAAGTAGATAAAGAAATAATAAAAATCGAATATAAAGCTGCTGTGAATGCAACAATGATTAATGGGATTGATCAAGTACTAAAATTTGCTAAATCTAAAGATCTAAAACAAGCTATTTTTACATTTAATACAAGAAAAAATGCAAAAATATCACTTAAAAAAGTCAGGTTATTAGGATTTTTTGTAATAATAGTAGGACGAGATAATATTTCAAATCTAAAACCACATCCAGATCATCTAAGATTCATATGTAATGAACTAAACGTTGAACCAGATGAAATTGTGGTTATTGGAGATTCTGATCGTGATATTGAAGCAGCTATCAATGTGGGAGCTCACTCCATTGCTTTAAATACTAAAAGATCTAATTTCCATAAGCAAGAAACTTTTGAAAAAGCAGATAAAGTTATTGAACTTAATGATATTCCTTCAAAATTAATAAACGCTATTGAGGAACTTTTATAAATAAATAAAAAATTATAAGTATTTACTAAATTAATATTGATAGAGTTTAAAAATATCAAATTAGATTAATAAAACTAAAAGGTTTAAAATAAAATAATGAAAGTTGTCTTTGATTTAGATATTTTAAAACCCCATATGCCTTCTGTTGATTTAGTTGCTCGGACATTAATGGAAATTGAAGGCATGACAAAAGTGCGAATCAAAGTTGATGAGTTAGATCAAAAAACAGCGTCTTTACATATTAGTATTGAGGGAAATGACATTTTATTAGAAAATGTAACTGAAGTTTTAAGTAGTATGAATTGTGCATTGCATTCAGTTGATGAGGTTATATATGAACAAATGAAATAAATAAAATATTTTTTATCATTATTTTTTTTTCAATAAGACCTTAACCAAAATATTATTAATTACTTTCACTAATTTTAATCTAAATAAGAAAAATATTATTAATAAAAATGTCAGCTCCAAATGTAATTAAGGTCCTTCAAGAACAAGGAGAAATTAACGATGAATTAGATTATGCAATTATGACTTACTTATTAAGAAATAGAGGAGCAGGCTATACTGCTTGTCAACCCCAATTAGTTGAATTAGAAGGAAATAAACAAGCAATTAAAATGGATATTGATCATACTTTTATTGATAAGGAAAATCAACTGATGGGTTTAGGTATAGTAGGTAATATATTTATCGACGTAGGTTCTTTACAAGTAATATTTTGTACTTCAAATGAAGAATTAGAAAATAATATTGAAAAATTGAAGAATGCTGGCATTCAACCTCAACTTAGGCCGAAAGGCAAATATTAAGTTCAGATACATATTGTGAACTTTTAATAAGAGATTTAAACCTTTCTTAAAAAATTAAATTAAGGAATTAATTCTTTAATTTATTGATAAAAAATGTCTATTGAAGAAAGTAAAATTAAACATCTTATTAGAGAATTTCTTTTAGATGAGGGGCTTTTGAGGAAAAAAATACCCAATAATGAGCAAAAACTTGAATTTGGATTTCAATTTTCTTTTCCTCCCGGTCCAAGGGGAAATTTAATGGTAGTCTTTAAACCAAAGAATAAGGATTTGATTATTATAAGTTTAGGCACTCAAATTTCTCCTCCTCATGTGAATGCTTTAAATTCTTTAAAAGAAAATAAGAAGATGGAATATTTTATGGAATTAAGAAAATTATTTCTCCTAAGAGATATGTTTTTTAGAATCGATATTCAAAATCATAGATATGAAATTAGTGATCAAATATTTCTAAATCAACATGGACTAGTGTCAAAAAAGACTTTTTACAATAGTGTGCGTAGAGTCTTTAATTGTGCTGTTTTAAGTAATATTATTTTAAGCGAATATTGTGTTGGGAAAATTAAACCAGAGGATTTTACTAAAAGTAAAGAATTTACATCTGGTCCTGATTTTTCTCTATACTCTTAATAATTATTTTAATGGTGAATGATTATTTTTAATAAGTGGTTACAAGCACTAGGAAAATTGGATTATGTTCAAGGAAAAGCTAGACCTAAAGTTGATTGCATTTTATGTGCCGTACGAGATAATGATGGGAGGGTCAAATCCCTGAAAATCTATGAAGATCATCTCTGCTTCGTCGTTCTCAACCTTTATCCATATAATCCAGCTCATTTAATGATTGTAACCCGGAGACACATAACGAAGTTCCTTGAACTTACTAAAGAAGAATTACTTCACATTACTAGGACAATTCAGGGAATACAATTGTTATTGGACGATCTATATAGCCCTAAGGGGTATAATATTGGTATAAACCAAGGGAGAGATGCAGGAGGTAGTATTGATCATTTGCATTTTCATTTGGTTCCCCGATATGGCTCTGAACTCGGTTTTATAGATATAGTGGGCAAAACACGAGTATTACCTGAGGGATTAGATAATGTTAAAAAGAAGTTAGAAAGTAATATCAATAAATATCTAACTAAAAAATTTTTTGAAAGTTTTTAATTAGTTAAACAATAAAAAAAGAAAAAAAAACTAAAATTATTCTAAATTTAAATTACTTATCTTGTTGCATTCCTTACATCAGCAGCCGTTATCCGTTTGCGCTTGTCGGTTTTACAGACTTTGAGTGCTTCTTTTGTAGCATTTGCTGCGCTTTTCTCTAAAAAGTCTATTAATTTATCTAAGGCTTCAGCAGCAACTAGATCAGCGCCTTCTTTCTTCATTAATCTTCGAATAGGTGCTTTAGCAATATATCCTTCAGCCTTCTTTTTCGCTTTGGCTGGTGCGGGTTTCTTTTTTGCCATTTTTTTATTCCTCCACTAATTTTAAATAAGATTACTTTTATTTTATTAAATTAATAATTAATTATAACTACACATTTCTATTATATAAATGTTATGATTCGAATCAATATTTTGAGAGAGCGATAAAGAGAGATCAATGGTATTCGAATATCAGATCGTTATATTAATTTTAGAAAAATTTTTCCGACTAAAATCAAATTTTAATTTTTATTAAATGAAGGCTTTATTTCTTAATTTTTTGAATTTTCACTTTTATTAATATCTCAATATTCTCTTCGAAAATTTTTCAATTTATTATTAAGCATTGTGAAATTTTTAAGGAATAGATAATTGTTGAAATTTCAACTTCTATTAAATAAAATCTTGATTTCTTAATTATTCAATATTATATACTTATTAAGATTTCAATAAAAAAGATTCACTAATTATAAGAAAAATTCTATTATTTCTATTATTTCATTTATTCTTGATAATTTTAATTTTAATTAAAAAAATAAATTAAAATATAAAATCTAAGAATAGATTATTATAATATAGATATAAAAAAAAATTGACAATTCTGGAAATTGCTAGAAAATAATATTGATGAAACTGAAATTGAGGTTGCGCTTCAATCATTAGGTTTCACGAAGAATGATTCCAAAGTCTTACTTACCTTATGTAAATATAAAATATTAAGTCCAGCAGATATTGCAAAACACTCAGGAGTAGATCGCGCAAGAGTTTATGACTCGTTAAATAGATTAATCGAAAAAGGTTTTATTCAAAAAGAACCTATAAAGAGAGGTGCAAATTATCAAGTAATACCGATAGAAAGAATATTCAAAGTTATTCGTGAGGAATACAAGCAAAAAATAGAAGATACATTAATATTAGAGAAAGCAATAAGCGAATTGGAAATTGATAAAGAAGAATCTGAACCCCGAGTATGGTCTATTAACTCAAGAGAGAAAATTAGAAAAAAGATTAAAGAACTAATCAGTTTTGCAAAGAAACGAATCTTTTTCATAATTACTCCTGATCTATTAATGACAGAATTAGGAGGCTATGATTGGATTTTAAAAGATCTTTGGAATAAGAAATTTTCATCTGATATCCAAGTTGTTATTGCTCTAAAATACAATGATACCTTAAAAGAAGAGATGAAAAAATTATTGAAAATTTCAGTAGTAATTCATTCTATAGAAGGCGATAGCGTAATTCCTTTTGGATTATTGATTACTGACAACGAGTTTTTACTTACCACGTTAGATCAAGTAAAAGAAGCCCCTGAATATACTTCAGGATTATGGTTGGAAAATGGTGTACCAAAACAAATTATTGGGTATGAACATTTATTTAAACATTTCATTTCTTCAGAATGCAAGGAAATTCAATTAACTCCAAAAAAAGTACCTTATCCAAGTTGAATCTTTAAATTTTATTTTAATATGAAGGATGATAAAGTAAAAAAATCGAATAAAAATTTAATAAAAATTAATTTATAAAGCATAGGATAAAAAAAAGGGGGAATTGATTATATGTCGTATCGAGGGAAAGTGATTTTGTGTGGAGAGCCTGGAGTTGGCAAAACATCTTTATTAGTACGATATGTAGATGACAAGTTTAACGAAGGATATCATCAAACAATAGGAGCTAATTTTTTAATAAAAGAAATTGATTTAACAAACATTCTTGATAAATTAGACTTTAAAAATCCAGAATTGAAGAAAGATGTGAAAGAAAAAGGCTTTAAATTGTACTTCTGGGACATCGGAGGGCAGCAAGATAAACTTTTTAGTAATGAGTATTATTTTGTCCAAGCAGTTGGAGCTATGGTAGTTTTTAATTTAAATGATCTATCTTCCTTTAAAAATTTAGATTTTTGGATTTCAAAATTAGAAGAAGTAAGTGGAGATATTCCATATATTATTGTTGGAAATAAAACTGATTTAAAAAGAAATATTAATAAACAAATTATAGATAAAAAAGTAAATAGTTTAGGAGTAAAGTATTTTGAGACTTCAGCCAAGTTAAATGAAAATGTAAATAAGGCATTTGAAACTTTATCAGTTCAAATTTTGAATAAATTAAAATAAGTTTTGAACTATCTAAATTTAAAAGATCCTCCATTATTATTTTTATGTTGTATTAAATTTATTAGATTATTACTATGAGTATTTTATTAATTCCTGTGGCACCATTATCAAGAACAAAATCTCGACTTAGAGATTGTTTTTCAAATAATCAACTTAGAGACTTAACTTTAGCTATGTTTAAAGACCTAATAAAGACTTTGACTATGGTCACATGTTTTGATAAACAAATAGTATACTGTAATACTGATGAGATATTGGATTTTGCTGAAGATTATGGGTTGATTGGAATTAAAGAGAATTTAACTAATCCTCCTAAATCGTTTGATGAAGTTATTAAAAATCTTAATGATATAGCAATTAATAAATTTAATGCAGAAAGTACAATATTAACGTTTATAGATATAATTTTAATCAAAGCTCGTAACTTTAATGAAATTAATGAAATGTTAAAAAATAATCAATTATTAGTTTGTCCTGCTATTCAATCTGCTGGAATATCTATACTTGGAAGAAATCCTCCTGATATAATTCCTACATTTTTTGCAGATCCAAATATACCCTCTTTAGTAGCCTTAATACAGAAAGCAAATGATATGGGGATAAAAAAGATATCGATTTATGATTCCTTTAGAGCAGGGTTTGATGTGGATGTTAAGCAAGATATAGTGTTAGCATACAATTATTTAAAAATTTTTAATTTAACGCATACAGAAACTTACCAATTTTTAAAAAAAAATTTAAATCTAACCTTAAAAAAAGTTAATGTTGATAATAATCGGGTGTTCAGGATAATAAAAAAAAAGTAAACACAAATTGAAAAACTAAAATGAAAATGTGATACTAATTTTTACAGGCTCGTTTAATATATTTTCAGCCATATTTTGAAAAGTTTCGCGTTCAACTTTTAAATTACTAAGATATCTAGTATAATCCTTATTTTTTCGGTTCTTATCATTCTCGATATGCTCTAATTTAATGCTGATTATTGATATTTGATTTTTTAAGTCATCTAGTTTTTGAGCTAGACCTGCTTCTTCAATTTTATTTTTAATCTCTTTTATTTTTTCTTTCACTTGTAGATAAGTCTCAATATTTGCTTGTAACTCTTTTTCATCAAAAATAGCATTTATTTGCTCAATTGTTTTCTCTTTTGTTTCTGATTTGAGGCTTAATTTATTCTCCTCTAATGAATGGCGTAATTGTACCATGAGAGTTGTAAATTTTGGTAAGTCTTTTCGTTCAATACTTAACATTCTAATGGGATTTTTAAGAAATTCTTTGAGATAATTCAGATCGATATTAGGAACATTAATTGTCCCCTTTTCTAATTCAAATTTTAATTTTTTTAGAGCTTTCTTGAATCCTATTACATCATTAATCTTTAACTTTAGTTTGAATAAATTGTCCTCTTCATCTTCTAGATTTTTAAATAATTGATTTTTCTCAAGCTCAATTAATTCCGAATTTAATTTCTTTTGAACCTCTTTTTTCTCTTCATGGTCATTTTCAAATTCATCCAATTCAATTCTAGTTTTTTCAATATGATCTCTCAGAGAAAACAATTTTGGTAATTTTTTTAGTAATTCTTCTGCTTCCCTTACATCACTATATTTTTTTCTTAAGAATTCATCAAGAATGCCTTGCTTTTTTCCCAATTTTCGGGTAATATAATCGAGCTCTTTGATTTCAGTTTGAACTTCCTTCTGAAATTTTGGAAATGCCTTTCTAGCAATTTCATTTATAGTGGGGAATAGCTTTTTTGTAGAATTAAGTAGATCATTTACATTATCATAGTAAATATCTTCGTCAGGAATTTCAATTTCATCAATCTCTTTTCTTATTTTGTCAGAAAAGAAGTGTAACGATTTTTGAGCTATTCCATCGACTTTACTTTCTCCAGATTTTATAAAATGATCCATACAGACTTTAATTTCGATTAAGTTTTCTCGAATGTCAGTTATTAATTTTTGGGTTGCTCTCTTTATTTTTGAAAATTGAGAATTAATCTTTTTTTTGTAAAAATCTTCAAATTCTTCCAAAGATATTTCAATCATTATTATTTCTACTTTTATTTTACTGCTTTAATAATTTTTTTACCATTCATATATTTTTGAAGGACCTCTGGAATTGATACTGAATGGTCCTTATTTTGAAAATTTTCTAATATACAACAAATAGTTCGCGTTGTTGCTATTGCAGTTGAATTTAAGGTATGCAAAATCTCTTTAGCTTGCTGTGAACCAACTTTTCCCATTCTTATTTTCAATTTCCTTGCCTGATAATCTGTACAATTGCTACATGAAACGAGTTCACGATAATTTTCTGAAGCGGGAAACCAAGCTTCAAGGTCATACTTTTTAGCAGCATTATCATTTAATTCTCCAGACGCAATATTTACGATTCTATAGGGTATTTTTAAATCCTGAAAAATTTCTTTTACATTTTCTATCAGCTCTTCATATAGCTTCCATGAATGTTCTGGTTTACAAAAAATAAATTGTTCAACCTTTTCAAATTGGTGTACTCTAAATATTCCTAATGTGTCTTTCCCATGAGATCCTGCTTCTCGTCTAAAGCAAGATGATACTCCAGCATATTTCAAAGGTAATCTTTCGGGGTCGATAATTTCATCATAATGATAAGCAGCTAATGTTTGTTCTGCGGTGGCAATCATAAATAGATCTTCATCTTGAATTTTATATAATTGTTCTTCAAAATCTGCTAATTCTGCCGCTGCTTTTATAATATCGTATTTAATAAAGAAGGGTGGCCACATTGGAATATAATCCTTATTTATTAATTTATCTAAAGCAAATCTTATCAGAGCTAAATTAAGTGAAACTAAATCTCCTTTTAAGAAGTAAAATCTCGAACCCGCGATTTCAGATGCCTTTTTTGTATCTGCTCCATCAATCTTAGTGATTAAATTGACATGAGATAAAGGTTTAAAATCAAATTTTGGTAATTTTCCAACAGTTATTACAATTTCATTATCTTCTTCAGTTTCACCAATAGGTACAGAATCATGTAAAATATTACCCACAATGTATCGGTAATTTTCTCTACGTTCAAAAAATTCAGTTTTTTTTTCTTCTAATTCATCTATTTTATCTTTAATTTCCTTAGATTTGATTTTAGTTTCTTCAGCTTTTTTGGTATCTCCAGATTTCTTAAATTTACCAATTTGAATTGATAATTCATTCCTTTCTCTCCTTAAATCTTGTAGTTTTTGTAAAGTCTCTCTCCATTTTTTGTCATATTCTAAAACTTTTTCAGCATTAGATGGATCTTTAAATCTTTTTACTTCGGATTCAATAATCTTTTCCAAATCATTTCTATATAATTCGATGTCGAGCAAATTATAGCCACTTTAAATTTTCAATGAAACTCTCTTGAATAATTTATTTATTTTATCATTAAAATTTTATGAAATTTCTATAATAATAGCAAAATAAAAAAATTTTAATCATGCTGAATTCTTTCAGTTATTGTTGAGCGAAGAAGAGCAGTCTTTATCTTTTTTTTATCATAACCTACATTATCTATAATTTTCATAATTTTTATTCTCCTAGCTTTACCCTTTAATCCTTCCTCAAGCATAAATTGCTTAGCAAATTCCTCTCTCTTATTCTCTTCTGACTCTGACATAATTATAGAAAGTTATTATTAATAAAAAAATATATTTAGATAATTTTCTTTCGTTTTTTCGGATTCATATTTCGATCTAAAATAATCATATAAAATATTGTTGAGAATTCAAAAATTAGTAGAAAAAATTACGAATCTATGACTTTCTTTTATTTAATAGTAGAATTATTTAATCTAATCAGAAAGAATAAATTATTTCTTTTTTTTACTTAATCAATATATTTTATTATTTGTTAAATTAAATATCAACTAAATAATGGTGATAGATTACAAGGGTGGGTTAAATGTCTGATAATCAGACCACTGTTAGAATAGGTGTGTATGTATGCAGGTGAGGAGTAAATATTGGAGCCACTGTAGATTGTGATGTTGTAAGAGATGCTGTTGAACCCCTCTCAAATGTCGTAGTTGCTAGAGTAAATGATTTTACTTGTAGTGATCCTGGGCAACAAATTATCAAAAATGATATTCTGGAATTAGGTTTAAATAGGATTGTTGTCGCTGCTTGTACTCCAAAAATTCACGAACCTACATATCGAGCAGTTTTAGCTGAAGCTGGATTAAGTCCTTATTATTTTCAGATGGTTAATTTACGTGAACAGTGTTCATTCGTACATGCAAATGATAAGAAAAGTGCCACTAAAAAGGCAATAAGATTAGTTCAAGCAGGAATAAACCGTGCCCGTGAACTAGAAAGCGTTCCACGTAAAGAGATTCCAGTAAAAAGAGCAGCTTTAGTAATTGGAGCAGGAATTGCAGGAATGAATGCTGCGTTAGATTTAGCAAACCAAGGAATAACTGTTTATCTAATTGAAAAAGAACCTACTATCGGTGGAAAAATGGCACAACTAGATAGAATTTATCCTACTGATGATTGTGGAATATGAGTTCTTGCGCCAATAATGGTTAATACTTACAAACATCCAAATATAAATTTATATACATATAGCGATATTATCGAATTTAATGGTATTCCAGGTAATTATAAGTGTAAAATAAGAAAAAATCCTCGTTATGTTGACGTAAGTAAATGTACAGGTTGTGGATTATGTACAACCCAATGTCCTATTAAAATTCCTAATGAATTTGACAGAGGAATTGGCGATAGAGGTGCTATTTATATCCCTTTCCCACAAGCTGTACCAAATTATGCAGTTATCGATAAAACTTCCTGTATTAATTGCAAAAACTGCCAAAGAGTTTGCCCAGCTGAAGCGGTTGATTTTGATCAAGAACCAGAATATATAGACATAAATGTCGGAGCGGTAATTGTTGCTACTGGATATGATGAATATCCAATTATAGAAACTAATGATTATAATTATGGGATATCTCCTGATGTAATCACTCAAATAGAATTAGAACGAATGTTAAGTCCGATTGGTCCGACTGACGGTCATGTATATAGAATTTCTGATGGACAGATTCCAAATACAATTGTAATGATTCAATGTGTTGGTTCGAGATCTGTTAAAGAACTCCCTTATTGCTCAGCAGTATGTTGCAGTGTGGCTCTTAAAAATGCTCAATTATTAAAACAAGAATTTCCTGAAATGGATGTTATTTTATTTTACATTGATATTAGGACATCAGATAAAGGAAATGAAGAATATTATAGGAAAATAAGAGATTCAGGGATTAGAATGATTAGAGGTAAAGTAGGAGAAATAGTGGAGGACCCTGATACAAAAAAATTAATAATTCGGGCATATTCATCATTAACAGGTGAAATTTTTAAAATTAATGCGGATCTAGTTGTATTATCTACAGGTATGATCCCTTCCAAAGGAACTGCTGAAATAATAGATGTGATAGGTCTAACAAAAGGTCCAGATGGATTTTTAACTGAAATTCATGGGTGTTTAAGTCCTCAAGAGACGAATACAATGGGAATTTACATTTGTGGATGTGCTGTAGGACCAAAAAATATTCCCTTTTCAGTATCGACAGCTTTAGCTGCAGCGAGTAAAGTTGCCACTCTGCTTTCTCATGATACAATCAACCAAGAATTAATTATTGCAGAAGTAGAGAATAACCTCTGTATGGGATGCCGTAGATGTGAAAAGGTTTGTTACTATGAAGCCATAAAAGTAGGTGAAAATAATATCGCTATTGTTGATGATTTGAAATGTAAAGGTTGTGGTGTGTGTCTTACATCTTGCCCCGCTAGAGCAATTGATTTAAAATATTATAGAGATAAACAATTCATAGAAGAAATTAAAGGAATCGGTAGTAGTGAGATTAAATCAATTGGAAAAGCACAAAAAATCGAGGAAAATTAAACATTTTAGAGGTTAAATCTTATGATTCAAATAGAAAACAAAAATTTTAAAAAAGTAATTGCTTTTGGATGCGAAAAATGAGGTTATTCTGCTGCGGATTTAACTGGAACTACGAGAAAATCATACTCGTCTGAATTTCACTTGATTAGAGTTAGATGTACAGGAAGAGTAGGTATTCATTTAATAATGGAGAGTTTCCTGAACGGAGCAGATGGTGTAGCAATAATTTCATGAAAAGAAGGAGAATGTGAGTTTGGAAAAGGAAATATGAATACATATGAACATGTGCTTTTTTTAAAAAAATTATTTAAACATATTGGGATTTCTGAAGATCGCATCCAGCAGTATTTCGTCTCTGCAGCAGATGTAGAAAAATTCATTCATTCTGTTGAGGATATTACTAAAAAAATTGAAGTTTTGCCTCCTCTACCTAAAAAAATTTTACCCGAAATAGAATGAGCCTTTCAAAAAAATCATAGTTGAGAGGTAACTATCCCATAGCAAGGGTTTTCGGATTTTATATAATTAAATAGTTATTTATAAAAAAATAACAATTATGAGTTCTGAAGGAAAATTTTCATGGGAGTTTTTAAAAACAGTAGCAGATAGTTTAGATTCATATAGGGTTAGAGCTCTTATAGACGCAAAAGAAGATATATTAAATGCAGAAGTTTATGATGAAACTCAATACTATAATATCCTATTTAAGATGTTCAATATAGAACAATCTAAATTTACATTATTCTATTTTTTAAGTTCTAATCAGAATTCAAACTTAACTTCAATTAAAAATTTTTCTGAAGAGAACTCAATTGAACTTAGAAAAGCTTTAAGTTTATTAGAATTACTAAAAAATGAAAAAAGAGTCATAATAGAAGAAATATATGAAAAAATTAAGGGAGATGAAAATTCTCAAGAGAAATTAATTTTTAAAGATTTATCGATAAAAATTAATCGGGATAAAGTTTCAAATATCCAGTCTATTTATGAACCTGTAAAGGTAATATTTGATTCAAAAATTTGCTCTGGTTGTAGTTTATGTGCAGGAATCTGCCCTGTAAATTGCCTTAACATCTATAATGGGTTCGGTAAAATCGAAGAAGATAAATGCATTAGATGTGGATTATGTTATTCTGTCTGCCCAAGATCTTTTTTACCTGTGAATGTTCTAAATATGTATCAAGATAACTGCTCCGAATTTAAAGTTTATACCAATATTGGTCCGTATAAAGAGATATATTCTGCTAGGTCAAAACTTAAAGAAATTGCTAAAGTATGTCAAGATGGAGGAATTACTAGTACAGTTCTGCATTATCTATTTGATAAAAAAATGATTGATCTTGCTTTAGGAGCAAAAATGAGTCAAACAATATGGCGTCCTGAGCCGATATTACTAAGAAACAAAGAGGATATCCTATTAACTACAGGAACGAAATATGTTAATAATCCTACATTAAGATTGCTAAGCCAATTAAATAAGGAAAATAAATCATTAGCAATTGTAGGAGTACCATGCATGATGCAAGCATTATTAAAATCAGAAATTTTTAACCTAACTATCCCTTCTTTAAATAATGTTAAATATAGGATTGGGATTTTTTGCATGGAATCTTTTTCTTATGAATCAATCTTAAAGATCTGTGAATTATTAAATGTAAATATTAAAGATATTAGAAAAATGAATATTAACAAGGGCAAATTTTTTATCTACACTGCAAATGAAGAATTAAGTATACCCATTAAAGAAATTTCCCATTTAGCCCGTCCAGATTGTGAAGTTTGTTATGACTTAACCTCTGAATCAGCTGATATTTCTATAGGATCTATAGGTTCTCCATTAGGATGGAATACTGTAATAATAAGAACAGATAAAGGTAAAAAATTATATGATAGCCTAATAGCCAATAATCTGATTGAATCAAAACCAATAGAAAATGTAAAACCTGGTTTGTCGTTACTTCAAAAAGTAGCAGGTTCAAAAAAGAATGCCTCTAAAAAGCATATTACTTCGAGACTAAACGAAAATCTACGAATTCCTAATTACTAAATTTTTTGTGTATAGAAAAACCCCTTAATTTCTATGTTCTTCATGTCTGAAACCATAAAATTAATATTAAATTTGACATTTAGAATTATATTATTCAAAAATAATAAGACTAGAAATGAGTTCATTATCACCGGTAAGACCAAAAAACTTTAGAGAAAAAGTATTTTTTCGTAAACTTCGATCTCAAGTTGATGGTAACACAAAAGTAGAATATGGGTTAACTCAGATTAAAGGAATCGGAAGAAGATTTGCTCAAGCAATAATTAGAGTGACAGATATTAATCCTAATGTGAGAATTGGAGCTCTCCCTGAAAAGGATCTTAATAGAATCGAAGAAATAATATTAAACCCGGTTGAAAATGGAATTCCAATTTGGATGGTAAATCGAAAGAAAGATTTAAGAGATGGAACAGATACACATGTAATCGGAAGTCAATTAGAAATCGCCGTTAAAAGAGACATAGACAGAATGAAAAGAATGAAAAGCTATAAAGGAGTAAGACATCACTTAAAGTTAAAAGTAAGAGGACAAAAAACTAAAAGCACTGGACGTCATGGTTTAGTCGTTGGAGTTCTAAGAAGGAAAAAGGGAATAATACAGCCAAAAAAGTAGGTGAAAAGTAATGGGAGATCCACGACGTCTGAAAAAAAAATATAAAAAGCCTAAACACCCATTTCAAAAAGATAGAATGATGGAAGAGCTGGAATTTCTGGGAAAATACGGACTTAGAAATAAAAGAGAATATTGGAAATCACGAACTATCCTTGGAAATTGGCGAGATATAGCTCGACAATCTCGAACCTTATCAAAAGAAAGAGCTTTAGAAGTACAACAAACTCTCATTCGGAAACTAGATCGATTAGGTGTTATTGGATCAGAAGCAGAATTTGAAGATGTACTCCTCCTTACAGTAGAAGATGTTCTTAAAAGAAGATTACAAACTTTAGTTTATGAAAAAGGGCTTGCTAGTACAATCTATCAAGCACGACAAGTAATTGTTCATGGACATATTCAAGTTGGTGGTAAAAAAATAAATGCTCCTTCTTATCTCGTAAAAAGAGCTGAAGAAGATTTAATCGGTTTCGCTCCAAATAGCCCCTTTTCAGAAACAAAAACAAAAATAAAAACAAAAGCTAAAGAAAAAAGTTAAGTGAGCATAAAAAATGAGTAGCAAAGATATGAAATGGGCAATTATTCACGTCTTTTCGAGTTATAATAATACGATTGTGACAGCTACAGACCTCAGCGGAGCAGAAACCTTCGCAAAATGCTCCGGTGGTATGGTAGTAAAAGCTGACAGAGATGAAAGCAATCCATATGCCGCAATGCAGTGCGGCTTTAGAGTAGCTAATGAACTCAAAGATAAAGGTGTTAGAGGGATACATATCAAAGTAAGAGCCCCCGGAGGTAATAAATCGCAAACGCCCGGTCCTGGTGCTCAAGCATGCATCCGTGCCCTCGCACGCTCCGGTCTACAAGTCGGAAGGATTGAAGAAGTCACGCCTAAATCGCATGACCACTG
>JBHLMP010000014.1:38201-71973 GCA_048938025.1 Promethearchaeota archaeon | reverse complement strand
GAACATTACTCACCTACCACAGCTCTAGAAAGAGCACTTTGGGTAACCCCGTCACACTTTCGTGTATTGCGGAGGTTCCGCGCCTGCTGCGCCTCGTAAGGCCTGGGTCGTTGTCTCAGTACCCATCTCGGGGCTCCCGCTCTCACGGCCCCTATCGATTATCGGCTTGGTGAGCCGTTACCTCACCAACAACCATAATCGAACACGATCCTATCCTATAGCGGATAAGGACCATTTTCCTTATCCCTTTTATTGAAAAACTTTTCCAAGCCTATTCAACTATGAAACATTATCCTCAGTTTCCCGAGGTTATTTTTCTCTATAGGGTAAGTTGATCATGTGTTACTGAGCAGTTTGCCATGGGAAATTTAGGTATCCCATTCGACTCGCATGGCTTATTCTCACCCAAATAGCAGTCGGGTCCGGCAGGATCAACCGGAATTAATTTAAATAGAAGCTTATCGCAAGGAGTTAATTTATTCTTTACTCCTGGAATTTAACATCTCTTGGGGGTTCTTAATAAAACCTTCTTCAGTTATAATTGTTAAAATTATAACTACATTTTTTATATCGCATCAATGATTTAACTTTTCATTTAACGGATATCTACCGTAATCCAAGCTTACACCGGAAAAGATGCGATTTGCTATAATATTATATAAGAACACTATATTTAAATTTTTTTTGTTTTTCTGAGGAAAATATAGTTGTTCTTAATAAATTTTCGTACTTTAAAAATCTCTTTTAAAATAAAAGTATATCATTTCAAATAATTGTACTTAGAATTTAAAATGCATCTAAAAGAAAAAATAGGAATCCATTTAGACCAAATTAAACAATTAAAAGGAGTAGAAAATGCAGTATTGACTCAGAGAGATGGTAATCCAATTCAATCTACTGGAGTTTGGTTCTCTAAAGATGAAATTTTTAATGTCAGTTCTGCAACCAGCGCAATTTTTAATGTTGGAATACATCTGCATCCAAACGATTTAAAATATATTTTAATTGAGGGTAAAAAAGCGAAAATATTAATCGCCCCATTAAATAGTCCATTGCACCATTCTTTAAATAGAATTTTAGAACAGCAAGGTATTTTAGATAACAATCATGAATTTTTTATAGCAATTACAGCTCAACCTAACGTTAATTTAGGGGGTATATTTTTACAAACGAGTGAATGTTTGAAAAAAATCAAGACAACTTTAATAACTTCCGGAGAATCATTTAAACCACCATTAATTCAGTTTACAAATCAGAAAATCCAAAATATAATCGAAGGATTCAATGTTAAAGAAAATGAAGAATTTAATATGAGAGTTTCATCATTTTCTTTAAGCTTTTCAGAAAATATATCAATTGAACTAAGAAAAATTTTAAATAATTTTTCATTAACAATTCCAGATTTAAAATATGCCTTTATTACGATTGAAGGTGGTTTTATTGCTTCTAAAATATTAAAAAAATTTAATATTAATAAAGAAAAGTTAGATAGCATTTCTGCAATGAGTTATTCGCTCTTTCAAACAGCTAACAGATGTGCATGGTTATTAAAAAAAATGCAAGCAGAGAATATTCTGCTTGATTGTGAAAGTACTTTTCAGTTTATTAATGGGTTAGGAAAAGCAATATTTAGTACTGAAATTGGAAAAGTACGTCAAAAATTAGGGCTTATAAGGTTACTACTTCCACAATTCTCAAAAAAGATTAACACACTTATTAAGCAAGCATCTGAAATTCAAGATCACAGAACTTTTGACATTAAAAGATTATTGGGAGAATTAATAATTAAATAATTTTGGTGGAAGCATGAATTTTTTTGAATTTTTAGATAGACTTAAAAAAAATTATAATTCCCTAATTTTATATTGCCTACTTGATAGAATTCCTATCATAGTGTTAGGAGAAGATTCAGAGCAAGTTGATCAATTTCTAATCGATTTATCTGAACTTATTCATTTTAGAAGAGAATATGTGTTTTATACAGACTTTATTTCAAACAATGAATACAATAATTTAATTTTAAACGAAAATATAGATTTTAATTCTCAAAGAAGTCATATTAGATGTCCTTGCAATGTAGCTAGAAAAGCACTAAGTCAAATTGAAGATATTAATTCTTGGCTTATTGGAATGGAACTTCCTGACCAAAAAGATCATTTTAATTATTTAAAAAACTTAATTATAAAAAAAGTGAATAAGGTCTTATTTATAATAATCTCAGCTAATAATATCTCAATTGAAGTAGAAGGAATTGATCTCAAATTAATTGATTTAACACTAGAACAAAATATTTTCAGAAAAATTTCTCAAGATACCGAAAAATCTATTGCTAAAATGAAGAGAGTCTTATCCGAAAAAATTCATGCGAATCATCTTGATAAAGATCTAATGAAGACTTTATTAGATTTTGAAATAGAGAAAAACGAATTGAAAAAAAATATTGTTAAAGGTGAAATTCAAAATTTTTATTCAGGCTCAAAAAGAGCTTTCTTCATATTATCAAGATTATCATTATTAAATAGTGTAGAAATTAATACAAATATAGGAAGTAAAACACTTTTAGAAACAATTGATTACGAAGAAGCTCCTATAAACCGAATAATATCATTTATTACGAAGGAATGGGGGGAAAATTTTTCTATCTTAATAGAAAATGGTAAAAAAGCATTTATGGGAGATAAAATAGTTTCACTATGGGGTTGAATCTAATATGATTTATGATTTTGAAAATAAAACCTTACAGGTTAAAATAGTATATTATGGACCGGCCATGTCAGGAAAAACAACATCGATTAAACATCTCTTTTCTTATTTTAATAAAGATGATAAGCTAGAATCTATTGATAATTCTGTTGGGAGGACCTTATTTTTTGATTTTGGTGTTTTACAATTCAAGGGGACAGAATGGGGATTGAAATTGTTAATATATTCTGCTACAGGTCAAGATTTTTATGCAAGTACTCGTCCAGCTACTTTAAATGGAGTAGACGGTATAATATTTGTAGTTGACTCACAATTGGAATATTTAGAACATAATTTATGCTCTTGGAACGAATTAAAAACACTGTTTGGAGAAGAAATATATAATATTCCTATAGTAATTGCCTTAAATAAATACGATTTAGATAATATAAAAAAATTAAAGGAACTTGATTTTGTTTCGCATATTAATTATGATAGATTCAAAAATCTATCGCTTAAAAAAACAATAGCAATTAAAGGAGAAGGAGTAATAGCATCGTTTTTCCAATTAATTAGATTTATTTTCCCTCAACTAAATTTAAAAATCAGAGTTATTAATTGATTTTTAGTTTTATTTTTTTTTATTCTTTTGATACATATTTTTAGATATTCTTTTTATGTATCCTTGCATATAAAATTGTTTTAATAAATTTCTTATTTTACGTACTTGCGAGGCATCAATTCCCAAAACACTCATTAATTGAAATATTGAAAATTGTATTGGTAAATTATCCTTAATGTTATTATATAATCCCATTTCCATTTTATTGTAGTCTTTTTCAGTTATTATATAAAAATGAATAAATGTTTTTATAAATTGTTATTCGATTATTATAATTGGATTAAGGTTTGTATAATCCTCAAAGTAACTATAACTTATCATTCCTACTTATTGTAGATCATCCTTGTCTAGTTTCTATCATCGAATTTTTATAACCTTAATTCAATTTTTCTAATTTTTTAAATTTTAAATTTTTTTCAAAAAAGAGTAAAAAAAATCTAATAGAATAATTATCGGTAATTTTTAATTTAGTAAAATCAATCTAAATATCTTGAAAATCCTTAAAATTATTGCCTATTGGAGCCTCTCCATCTCCATATATTTGATATAATCCTGTTCTTCTAGCACATTCTGAAAAACTACGATATATATTTTTCTTTTGGTCATATAATGCACATGTTTTATAAATAATGGGATTCCAAATATATAACTCATGATCAGGTTCATACCAGAGTTTTTCATCTTTCAATACTTGCTTAAAATCTTCTTCTCCAATCACTTCTTTAAGATCTTGCTTGTTTAACATGATTATAAGAGGAATTTCTTTAATTAACTTTCCTCTTGTTACATTTTTTAGCTCTTTCAATGATTCTATATTATCTTCGAAAAAGTGGGTTTGTGAATCAACAGTAAATATGACTCCATCAGTACCTTTAAATATTTTTTTTCTTAATGGGGAAAATCTTCTTTGACCTGCCACCGTATATACGTGATAAAATACTTTTCCTCTGCTTTTCTGTTTTGTAGATTGAAAAATGCCT
The DNA here is from genome assembly GCA_048938025.1 of Promethearchaeota archaeon. GTDB lineage: Archaea > Asgardarchaeota > Lokiarchaeia > Sigyniarchaeales > SOKP01 > Loki-b32. The sequence continues at coordinate 67,689 of JBHLMP010000014.1, read as the reverse complement.
CTATCAAAATAAAGTGTGGATCCACTTGCCATAGAAATTTTAGTTAAATTACCAGTAGGTTCAATATCTTTTTCGTCTTCTTTTGTTAATCTATAAAGAGTATCTACAATTGTTGTCTTTCCTGAACCAGCCATTCCCCAATAGAGTATCTTTATATATACTTTATGATCTGCTGTAAATCGAACCATTGAAAATCTCCTTTAGAAATTTAAATTTAAAGGAATTTAACCGTTCACTTGAATAATACTTAAGAAAATTATGTAATTTATGAAACGTTCTTTAAATTTATATTAAATTATATTATTTAGTATTATAATAATTTAAGTATTTATAATTCCTTTTTGATATTTTAATTTTTTGTATAAATCAAATATTCATATTTTAAGAGTAACTTTATCAACACAAATAAGATGCTCTAAATTTTTACATTAATCTCACTTAACCTCATCTTATGATTACATCATAATAATAATTGATTAAATTTTTCTTCAGTATCTCCTTTTCTTATAATTAAATTAATGATGGAAAAATACATAATTTCTCTCTTCCCCTTTAAATTCTGTTTTAAACGATTAAGAATTTCGTTCAATAAAGCAAAATTTTTTTTAGGGAAATTCTTAATTTCTTCAATAATCTTTTAAATTCAAGTCATTTTATTTATTCCTTATATAATATTTATCAAAAATAGCATTTTTTCTTTTTAGTTATTATATCTCTAAATAAAATTTTATAAATTACACATTTTTTATTTCTTATCATCTCTCCCTCTCCCTCCAGAGTACTATTTTTCACTGGAAAGTAAAACCATTTCAATTGAAATAATAATTGTTTCAAAAAATCAACTTAAATTACTTTTAAATTTGTTATATTAAAAATAAGATCTTTCACTCTTAAAATGAAAGAATTAAAAAATCATTTTATTAATTATAAAGAATGTCCTGAATGTGGGGGAGATATAGTGCTTAATAGCTTTGAACAAATTTGCAATGTGTGTGGGTTGGTAATTAATAGATTTTTTAGAGAGTCCTCTTACATTTTTGATGATATAAAAAAACTCAATAAATTAAGCAAACAATATGTAGCCTTGGGAGAAAGAACAGATTTTATAGGGGGTTTAGGGTCGTTTATAGGTTATGAAAATTCTAAATATTTAAAGGATAAATCAGGTAAACTTTTACCTCCTAATGAACAAAAATTATATAGAAGATTAAAAAAAAATTATTCTCAGTTTTTAAGGATTAAAAACCATGAAACTGAATATAGAGTATTTAATATTTTAAATAAAATTTCGCTATATCTAAATTTTAATAAAAATATTCGTAATAGCGCTGCTTATTATTACAAAAAAATCTTGAAGCAAGAAGAAAAAGTTGTTAATAATATTTCTTTAATAGCTTTTTGTATTTTTTATGCTGCAAGAAAAGAAAACCAAAACGCTCCAATTACTATTAACGAAATATCAGAAGCTTTTCAAAATTTTGGACATAGAGTCAACCCAAGATTAATTCTAAGGGATGGTTTAAAATATAAGAAACATTTGAATACCGACTCTGCACCACATCGAAGCGAAGATTATCTTATTAGGTTAATAGATGAAGTGATTAATCACAATGATTTAGAGAATAGAATGATTAAAAAGGGAGTTTCATGGTTTAAGAAAGAATATCAAAGTAATTTAACGATAAAATGTCGCAAAATTTTGGAACAGTTATCCTATTGGAAACGCGGGGGTAGAAATCCATTTATTTTAACTGGTGCGGTAATATATTTAGCAGATAAATTAATAGCCAAAGAAAAGAAACAGAAATCAATTTTAACACAAAAAATGATATCAGAAGCCACCAAAATTGCTGAATATTCTATTCGAGACCACTATGTAAATTTATTGAAACCTCAATTTATTAAATGATCTATATATCTTATTCTTAATTTCGCAACCATTAAATCTCTAAAAGAGATTAGTACTTTATGAAAAAAATATTAACGATTTTGAAATTAAAAGGGTTTAATCAATATATTTTTCATCTTTTCAAATGAAGTGATTATAAATTTAATTCAAATTAACTTCTAATTATTGATAAATTACAATTTATATTTTTAAGGATTCTTTTTATAAATACTAGATAAAATAATTAACTATAAAGATAGTGTTATTTCTAAGCAAATTATAATCGTATAATATCATAAAGATCAAATTGCATTAAATTTTTTAAATAACTAGATTTTATTACAATTAGAAGATTTAAAAATATGAATAAAAATATAATAATTTTATGCTTCTGTAGTGTAGTCCGGTCAATCTTATCTCTCTTTTTGAAAAAGTGGATTAGGATCAGGCATATGAGGCTCTCATCCTCACGACCCGGGTTCGAATCCCGGCAGAAGCAATTTAAATATTTATTAATAAAGTATCCTCTCTTCTAATTTAATATAAGTAGCAAATCACAGAAATAGATCAATAATCATTGAGATTTACAGTGCTTTTCATTACAGGTAAATCGAAAAATAATATTAGAAATTAGATATCTAAATTAGAAAATTTATTCAAAATATCATAAAAATCCAATAATAGTTTAGCATATCTTTCAATCATATCAATTTGAGTCTCTTTTTTTAATTTTTTAGAAAATAAATCGATTTTTTCTATAATTACTTGTTTTAAAAAAATTACAGCATCGTTATGTTCTCGGACGGTACTTTTTTCTTTAATAATATTCTTGTCAATATTTACGTTAGTTTTTGAATTTATTTGATGAGATTTACTTTCTATGATTGAAACTTCTCTATTACAAGTGGGACAAAAAGTTTCACCATTTCTTCTTTGAAATATTGGATTATTACAAATTGGACATGCCATATTTAACATTTTATGCCCAGATCTAAGAAGATCTGCCATTTTTGAAATGTTATTTTGAATTTTTATCACTAATAATTTTTAATTACTTTTTTAGATATTAGAAAATAATTTTGGTTGAACGAATTATTCTTTATTTCTGAACTTTAACAATTTTACAATATATCCAGAGACTCTGTTTCTTAAATGCTTGGAATCTATTTCAAGATATTTATCTAATAATTTCTTATTTTCTTCAAAATCGGTAGTAAATACATTTGGATATTTATTTATCAATTCCTTTGAAACATTTTTTATTAAAATTGTTCTAACTTTTCCCATATACACACTTAAGTATTATTTTTCTTTTTTTAATATTAAAATATTCATTAACATAAATTTTTTTCTAAATGTTTGTCTTTTTATATCTCCAATTGGATTTAAATTTGTGAAGAAAATAAAACTTTTAATAATTTTAATATTAATTCCTATTGGCCTTTTTATGAACATTAATTTTGCTAAAGCCTCTAATTGTAGTCTAAATTTTTTGAAAACTGATAAAGATATTTACTATCTTAATGAAAATATTATAATTAATGCCTCTTGGGATTTAAATTATGATAGTGATATTGAATATGCATATGTGCAAATTCAAATTTTTGATATTTTCGACATTATCCTTTGGAATTCATCAAAATATGATAAAACTGGTACTTATGAAGATAATTGGACCATTATTACTGAGAACTTGAATTTGGATTTTTCAAATTATTCTAATTTAATCTTTATAAAATTATTTTATTATTATTTTCAAGAGGATATTGGAATTCCTCAAGGGGAATTTTTAGAAACGATAGAAATTACAATTATTAAAAGAGAAGCGTCATGTGAATTAATTGGATTTATAGACCATATGAGAATAGGTGAAAATCTTTCATTCAATGTAAGGTTTTTTGATTCCTCATCAGGTAATAGCTCAAATTTAATTAATCAAGAAATTTTATTCGAAATAATTTCAAATAATTCGTTATTATATCAGAGAAATTTTACTACAAATCAAAAAGGGATGATTGAAATTTTTATCTCATCTATAAGTCATTTAAGATTTGGGCATAATGTACTAATTTTTAAAATATTAAATACTAAAATTTATAATAATACAGAGTTTAAGTATGAAATTTTACTTGAGAAGAAGTTATTATTCATAGATGTTATTGAATTTAAAGAGGTTTTAAACAAAAAGGAGAATCTAGAAATAAAACTATTTTTTTATTATTTTTCTAATAATACCATTGAGGCTTTTAATGATACTAATATAATTATGAAAATTTTTTGCAACAACAACTTAACCTTCATGAATGAATATAAAACGGATAAAAATGGAATCTTATCTATAAATATCACTCAAGAATCTTTTAATTCTGAAAAAAAGAGTGAAGACTTGATAATTAAAATAATTTTCAATGGAAATTACTTTTTTGAAAATAAAAGTATGTCTTTAAACTTAAAAATAAGTAGTAGTGTTAATTCAAAAAGGTCGATTTATTCTCAATTAAGCGTTTATTCCCTTTCAATAATATTAGTCATCATATCTATAATTATATCTCTAATTTTTAAAAATATTAAGAAGAATAGAGAAAATATTTTAACAGAATTTACTTTTAGATATTGAAATTAAATTATTATATCGTTTTTAGAGGTCTATCTTAAAGTAATGAAATTTACAATTTAACTTTTTGATTGTTAGAGTCGACAAAAACTATAAAATTTTCATATTGGCATTACTTGATAATAAGAACTTTTCTGAAGAGATAGTTGATTCAAGAGAAATAATTAAGTGGAACACTCAACAAATAAATAATTAAAATTTTATTATGAAAAATTATTACTCTGTATTTTATTATAAGCAACAGTTTTCTTAAATTTATATAATTTTTATTGATTGTATTTTATGATAATGGATTATTTTGAAGAATTATTAAAAAAACCTTCAATCTTCAAGGATGAAAGTAAACTAGATATTAATTTTATCCCAGATGAATTACCACATAGAGAAAAAGAGTTATCTTTATTATCTCAACTTTTTTTAACGTTAATTACTAATCCAAATTCAATATCAAGAAAAATCTTAATAACAGGGAAAACTGGGATAGGAAAAACAGTAACAGTAAAACTTTTTGGAGATATTTTAAAAAAAGCATCAAGAAAAAGGGATATTTCTATTAAATATGTCCATATTAATTGTAGAAAAGAAAGAAGCAGTTATAAAGTCTTAATTAAGATCATTCATTCAATCCATAAAAACTTTCCACAAAGAGGATATTCACCACAGGATTTATTAGAAATCATTATTGAGTACTTAAATAAATATAATTTACATCTTTTAATTGTATTAGATGAATTAAGCTATCTTATAAATAAAGGCGAAGATTTAATTTATTCTTTAACTCGGATAAATGACGATTCTATGAATTCTCAACAAAGATTATCTATTATTGGAATAGTAAGAGACATCTCATGTTTAAATAATTTAGATTCCAGTACCTTGAGCACACTGCAAAGGAATATCATAAATTTTGATGAATATTCCAAGGAACAAATTTTTAACATTATAAAATTCAGAGCCGATTTAAGTTTAAACCAAAATGCTCTTTCAGACGATTTGATCGAGATGATATCAGAGATTCTTTTTAAGAATGGTGATATTAGATATGGATTAAATATTTTATGGAGAGCTGCTAAAATCGCAGAAAACCAAAACCTAAAATATATTACTGCTGAATGTATTAGAGCAGGAAATCAAAATCTAGTTCCTTACTCAACCCTAGATATTTTAAAATATATGACTTCACAAAAATTAATTTTTTTATTAGCAATAATTAAAAGTTTAAAAGTGAGTGAGAAACCCCAGATCTCTTTTTTGGACATTTTAAAGACATATAATATAGTATGTGAAAATACTAGATTAAAACCACGTTCATATTCACAATTATGGAATTACCTTCAAGAATTTCATAGAGAAAATCTCATTTTAATAAAAGTAAAGAGTGAGAATATAAAAGGGAGAAAAACATTTATTAAAATTCCTAATATTGCATTATCGAAATTTGAAGAGATTATTATAAATATATTAAGTCATAGAGGCTTGAAAATTTGATAGTAAAATCAGAAGAAAAGTATCTTATTGAGGAGCTTTTAGGTTCAAAAGCTAGAGTCAAGATTTTAAAAGTATTAGCCATACATAAAGAATTAACTATATCCTTAATTATTAATAAGACCAAATTAAATTATAATAATGTTTTAAAACATCTTACTTATCTTAAAGCAGTAAATTTAATTGATGAAAAAAAATTTGGACGAATTAAAATATTTAGATATAAAATTGAAAATATTAAGGCAAGGAGTTTAAAAAAATTAATAGAAATTTGGGAAGGAAATTTCTGATCATATGGATTTTTTAATACTGATTTTTAATTTTTGGATTATAAGTGTATTATTTTTTTGTGTTTATCTTGATTTAAAATCCAGAAAAATTCCCAATAGTTTGTTTAAGTATCTCTTTATTATTTGTATAATTTTAAATTTGATTGAATCTGTTTTTTGTTTTGAAGATATTATAAGAGTTATTGTTTTGAAATCTCTTTTTCTATTTATCATTCTTTCTTTATCATTTTTATTATTCGTTTTACACATTATTGGAGGAGCCGATGGAAAACTTTTTATGTTAATATTTTTTGTACATCCTGTCAAATTTTTAACTTTTTATTTCATTACTTCTTTCCTTTTATTATTCTCCTTCTTGATTCTTTTGATTTTTATGATAAACTTAGCAAACAATATTAATTTCAGAAATAATGATTCATTTGAAATTTTTTTTAATACAAATGATAAATCCTCAAGTTTTAAGAGAAATTATATAAAAGCATTCTTTAAATTTTTGAATTTTTCAGAATTAGAGTATTATAATGAAGATAAACATCTTGTTAAATCTCTTATCTTAATTTATAATAATACGAGACGAAGAATTCAAATTCTAGTTCAATATAGACCTCCTCTTATTTTTATCAGCTTAATATCTTATTTTACTATTTTATTTATATGGGTTTATTTTTAAAATTACTATAATAAGATTAAAAAAAATCTCGTAATTTGATTTATTTTTAGTTTATAGAATTTAAAATTTAAGTGCTTTAAGAAATAAAATTTTATATTTGAGAATTTTTATTAGATTAATGAAGCTTAATTATTTTATAATGTGAAAAATAAGAGATGGAGATAGAAAAAACAAGAGAGACTTCTTGGAAAATTCAGTTAAAAAACAAGGACCAAAACATAGAAATAACTTCAGTTGAAATTAGTGGCGAAGTTAGGATTATTAGGCTCGCTCTTCTAAATAAAGATAAATCAATAAGAGTTGAAATGAAAAAAGAAGAGTTTTTTAATTTACTCTCTTTAATATCTGCCTTTAAAGATGTTGTTATTGGAGAAGATACATTTGTTAGGGAAGAGAAATTAAATATAATTGAGAGCGGAACACAACAAGCTCATGATCTTTCAACAGCAAACGAAGATATATATCGAATTAATTCTGAAACTTCGGAGAAAAATCTTGAGAGAGAAGATACAGAAGAGTTAAATCCTGAAGAATGGGATCCTTGGTAAATCCCTTACTCATTGGATTCTTTCAATCTTATATTCACAATAATCTAAATTCAAATCTTCAAGACAACATTCATTTTCGGAAACGATTACCCTATATAGAGCAAATTCTCCAAAGCCAGTTAATAAACCGGTTATAAAATAACAAAAGTATTTTGATTTATTTTCCAACTCTGATGATATATTATGATAAAGACGTATAATGATCAAATCTTCAGAAACAAGTTTAGCACTCAATCGCCCCCACCCATGATTACCTAAAATGTTACAAAAATGATTTACTAAATCTTCTAAAGATTTTGGTTTTAGATTTTCATCCCAATTTTGTATAAATGTCCAACCTGCTTTTTTACCAAGCCAAACTAATAAAGATTTTACACCCTCACCATAAATTGATGAAAGAATATCAATTATTTGTGGAGGAAAAAAAACAAAACGATCATTAAATAATTCATATTTACCCTTACTATATTTTAAACCTTTTAATTTCAAAGTTCTCATAATAATTATCAGCTTTTTCTCTTATTTAATATTTTCTAACTTAATTTATTGAATATTAAGATTCATAATTTCTCAATATATTGTTAGTAATTATATAAACCTAAGAAGTTTAAATAATTCTTTATAGAATTAAAAAAGAATATGTTAGAATTCAATTTAACATTATTTGAGATTTTACTAATTTTAAGTATTTTTTTTTTAATGTTTATATATTCAGTAATATCAGCTGATTTATTAATTACGTTATTATCTTTTCTATTATATTTAATTCTTCTAATTCCATTATACTCTTTATTAGAAAAGCTAGAGTATTTAGCATTTATAAGCAATTTAAATAATATCTTTTTTATCAGATTTGTTTTTTTTTGTTCCACATCAATAAATATCTTTATTGGAATATGTCTATTTGTAGAGTTAGTATATCTCTTTTTTTTTGCTTAGCAAAACCAACTTCAAATTTTCTCTAAATAAAATTCAACACATTCATTAATGAGATTAAAAAAGTTAAAATGAATATTATGTTCGCAATGATCACAATAAGAACCTTCTTATTATGATTAATAATTTTTAAAAAGTAATATGAAGTAATTGAAATTGTTGATAACAAGGTTAGGAATATAATTACTATATCTTTGAAATATACTATATTAAAAAAAATATTTAATGAAAAATTATTAATTAATTGAATATTGTTATTTAACAAAACGAAAAGAGGGAACATTCCCCCTATAACCCCAGTGATGAGTGGTAGGAGAGACAAGAAAAAAAACACTCTAAACTTTTCTCCTTTTATTATAATTTCTAATTTTTCTTCAAGTTTTTGATGTTTTGATAAAATAGTTAAGATATCAAAGATTTTTTCAGAAGAAAAAAATGCATTTTGTTCAACAAATTTTTCAATGACCTCTAAAATTATTTTGAATCGTATTGAATTCAATTCAAATTTTAAATTATTTATCATTTCTCGGAATGAACAAGAAATATTTAGGAGCAATGAAATTTGATTCTTTAAAGGGTCTTCTATCAAGTTATAGAGTTCTCTATTTTGGGAATAAGATTTAAGAAAAGCATATTCAGGCGATATATCGCTTCTTAAATTATTAGCAAAACTTTTTAAAAATTGAAGAAATTCATGAAATCTTTTTTTTTCTATTTTTGAATAATCACCAATCAAACCTATTAAGAAATTATTTTGTTTTATGAATTTTTTAAATAAAGAATTTAGGATGAACAAGAAGAGAGGTATAGAAAGGAATGTAAAAATTAGATTAATTAGTTGGAACGATAAAAGAAAGCATAATCCGATTGGAAAAAATAATCCTATAAAAAAGATTATACTTAATTTTGATTCGATCTCTCTTAAATATATCTTAAATTTTCTTTCTAATGTATTTTCTTTAAAATTCAAAAATCCAGATTCATAATTAAAATTGGTAGTTAATAAATCTTTTAAATATCTGTTAAAATCTTCAGAGGGGGTTATAATTTTCATGAGCACTTTTTCTGGGAGTTCACCTTCATGAGTTCTTCTTAAAATTTCTTTAAAATTATCTGAAATTGGAAGATTATAATTTTTTATTAATTTTATGAAATTTATACAATAATCAGAATTTTTTTTTAATGATTTTTGGATTAATGAAAAGTCTATTTTAATTAGATAAAGTATTGCATTAATTATTGATTCATTTTTTTGTATTTCATTCAACAGATAAACACTAAATTTATAAGATATAGTTAAAGAGAAAAGAAATGAATAAAATATAATGATTAATATATGAAAAAATGAGAAGAGTGCAGAGAAAATTATTAAAAAACTAAGTGAGATTAAAAATACTATAAAACTAGCTTTATAAATGTCATTTTCACTAATATCATAAACATTATTGTATATACTTTTATATCTGTCATTTAGTTCCTTAAATTTTAATTTGGGAATATAAGATTTATGAAATCTTTTACAAAAATGAAGATAACTTTCAATGAAATTCATAAGAGAAATACCTTAATAGTAATCTATAAATTGGACCTTTATTAGATGTAGTGCTAAAGAAACATTCAAGAGGTATGTTTTAGGCAAAATATCATCAAAAATACTGTAAATAAAACTTTCATTATAGAATATAATTCTATTTTGGGGTTCATTTCCAATAATAAAATCATATTTAGCATAATGACTATATAAAGTTATATTCAGATTGGATGGATATTCTATGGATTTAAGAAAGTTTTCTTCTGGCTTATCAATAACATGAAGAATGGCTTGGTCCATCTCATCGATAAAGGATATACAATTTTCTATGTCATTTTTTTCATTATTATTGAATTCGGATATTGAGTCTAAAAATGGACTAATCAGAGAAAAGAAAATTAATAGAGTTAAAATTCCAAAACCTATAATTAAGCCCTTTTCTAATAAGTTTGTCATATAATTAATTTTAAATTTATAAATTTAAACCTCGTTTCTTTTTCCAGTTATTCCAAAAATTCTCAAGTACGTCATATGATTGAAATGAATTATAGGAGATTCTATGGAAGAAGTTGATTAATTTATAATTATCAACCTTATTAACTTTAGAGATAAATGTGAAAATATCATTATATATTTTGAGTATAAATGAGAAATTTTCTCTACTTAAATCCTCATATCTTCTCAATTCATTAACTATTTTGGTTTCAAAAAGAGGATTTAACAAATTCCATTTTTTTGATTCCGGAATATATTGGAATATATTGTTGTATAGCTTTTCTATCTTTAGGTTATTGCCAATTTCAGAAATCGAGATAATTTTTCTTTGATTGCCATCTCTTTTCATTAAAATAATAAGGTCTAAATCATTTAAACATGATTTATTAATTTTAAAATGATGTATAAATCGGTTAATTAAAGAATCTATATTATTAGAATGGATTGTCTGAAAACCCCTTAATCCAGCAGCAAGACAATGAAACATTGCCTCTGCCTCTTCTTTAGTCAATATTTCACCTAAGTATATAATATCTGGTGTTCGGTGTAAGAGTGTTTTTATCTGACTACTTTTAGAATATTTTCCTTTTGATGAAGAATCATAAGATTCAACCTTATATTTTAATTGATGTTTCCCGAAATTAAATTGATTTAAAGATTCCACTATATTTTCAACATATATCTTTCTAAATTCTTTAGGAGTTAACAAATCTAATGCATTAATCAATGTTGTTTTTCCAGTATCAGTTTCGCCGGTAACAGTTATGTTTCTTCTTCGCAAAATATTAAAATATAAGAAAGTAGCCATTAATGGGTTTAGAGTTCCATTTTTTAATAAATCTTGAATGTTAAGAATATTTTTATTTAATTTTCTTATATCTAACGCAAAGTTATTCAATTGAATAGGTTCAATATCTAACGCAAATCTACAATAAAAAAATTTGTTTTTTAAAACAAGTTTTATACTAGGTTTCATAAAGTCCAGTCTTTGACCACTATACAGCCTTAATAATGTTTTTATCCTTTCTATCTCTCTTATATTAAATTTTATATTTGTTCGACATCGCCCATATTTTTGATGATTAATATAAATTTCATCGTGAGGAGAATCTAAGAATATTTCTTCAATAAAATCATCTATTAATAAAGGAAAGATTTTTTCTAAATTTAATCGTTTTAGAGCTGAAATAAAGGCAATCTTATTATTATCAACTTTAGAAAATCGATACTTTTCATTAAGAATTTTTAAAAATTCTTGTTTATATATATTTATTAAATTTTCTAAAGGGATAATTTGATCAAAGTCAACTATATTTAAGCTATTTGATATATCTTGAATAATTTTTTTAATATAATCCTCTTCTGATATTGAATGGTAATTATAATGGACTAAATATTTATTTTCAGCCTCAAATGAAATATTAGTAATGTAAACCTGATAAAGATTATTTTTTCCAATCATATAAGTTTTAATTAATTCCTCCTGTTTTAACAGAGTGGGGCGCCTAGATTCTTGATCTTTTGTATGCAGTTGGAAGGATTTAGAAAATAAATTTTTATAAAAATTGAAACTGTCTTGAGATCTATCGTATTTAAACATATCGAGCAATTTAATAATTTTTAAGTGATTGAAGATTTCAGCAATAGATTTTTCTAAGCTTTTTAAAGAATTAACACAATTTAAGCAAAAATTATTATAAATTTTATTTTCTTCTAAAAAAGAAATTCTTTTCAAGTGGAGATTATATACTAGAACAGGGTCATAGAACTCGAAATCATGTATTTTAACGAATGAAAAATATTCTGGAAAAGTTTTACATTTAAATTCTTGATAAACACATCTCTTTATCCTAATATTTTCAATTTTTTGATTCATCCTTTTAATCTTATTTAATTTTTTGAAGTATTCCAGAATTAAATCATATTGTTCAGGTTCAATTAAGATTTGATTTTTCGAAATTAAAATATGATTAAACTTGTTATTTTTATTGACAAAAAGATTAAGTAATAAACAATAAATACATGTTTTATTCTTATAGAACTTCTTTTCTTTTTCAGAACATTTTTTACAATCAATAATTAAGAAATTCTCTTTTTTGCCTGCTAAATTTTCTTTTTCTTGAAAAATAACTCTTTTCTTTAGATCTATTACCATTTAAAATTCTTTTAAAATGAAAAAATTTAAATGACACTATTTTAGTTGTTCACAGAAGTTTCTTGAGTAGTTCTTAAATGACAAAATTTATTTAATTTAAAAAATTCATATCCAAAAGTTTGGTGATTATTTATGGGTCATCGTAAAAAGCACGCCCCCAGACATGGGTCATTAGCATACCTTCCTAGAAAAAGAGCTTTACAAATAAAGGGTAGGGTAAGACATTGGTTAGATAATTCAGAAAATATTAATTTTCTTGGATTTGCTGGTTTTAAAGCAGGAATGAGTCATATAACATATATTGAAGATCAAAGAAATAGTCCTTACTATGGAAAGGAATTAATGAAACCTGTAACAATCATAGAGGTTCCACCTCTAATCCTTATAGGGATTAGAATATATAATAAAGATGAATATGGAAAATACATTATTGGTGAAATATTCACTAATGACTTTAATAATTTCTTAACGAGAAAAATTAATATCCCAAACTCTGAAGGATATAATTTGAAGAATATTAAAAAAGAAATATTAGCAAACTTAAATGAAACTAGTGAAATCAGCGGTATTTTTCAAACACAACCTTATAAAACGTCTTTACCAAGGAAGAAACCCGATATTATTGAAATCAAAGTAAATTCACTAAAAAAACCAAAAGAAGAGTTTAATTTCGCTTTAGGATTTCTAGGTAAAGAAATTAGAGCTCGAAAAGTTTTGGAAGAGGGAGAATTAGTTGATGTAATTAGTGTAACTAAAGGAAAAGGTTTTCAGGGTCCTGTAAAGAGATTTGGAGTTAAAATTTTAACAAGGAAAAATAGTAAAGTAAGAAGAGCTGTAGCTTGTATCGGTCCTTGGCACCCAAGTAGAGTACTTTATACTGTACCTCGTGCTGGGCAATTAGGATTTCATCAGAGGACTGAATATCATAAAAGAATTATGCTGATAGGTGAAAATGAGGAGGAAATTAACCCAAAGGGAGGGTTTATCCGATATGGGAAGATACAAGGAGATTATTTGTTAATGTTAGGATCCATTCCTGGACCAAAGAAAAGGTTAATTAGAATAAGAAAAACTATCAGACCATTAAGATCATTCATCCTTCAACCTCCCGAAATTACTTTTATTAACCGAGAAAGTCACCAAAGGAAGTAAAATCTAAATATAATGTGATTTTATGGACAAGATTAATATATACAATTTAGATGGGAAAAAAAAAGGACTGGTTGATAAACCACAAATATTTAACATTAAACCGAGAAAAGATATTGTTCAAAAAGCAATTGAAATTTCTCAAAGTAGAAAAAAACAAATTCAAGGAAGAAATAAAAAAGCAGGGTTAAAAAATACTGCAGAAAGTTGGGGGACTGGGCATGCGTTATCTAGAGCTCCAAGAATAAAAGGATCTGGGTTTACTACTGCTAGACATGTGGGAAGAGTTCCATTTGCTGTAGGTGGCAGACGTACACATCCAATTAAAACCGAAAAAACGCTTAAAAAAAAGATAAACAAAAAAACAAATAAATTATCTATAATATCTGCTATTTCTGCGTCTGGATATAAATCATGGGTTAAACAAAGAGGCCATATAATAGATAATGTCCCTGAAATTCCATTGGTTATTGATGATAAAATACAATCAATTAAAAAAACAGCCAAAGTTTACTCAATTTTATGTAGTTTAGGATTAGAAGAAGAACTAGTTAAGAACAAAAATAGTAAAAAAATTCGAGCCGGAAAAGGAAAAAGAAGAGGACGCAAGTACAAAAAGAAAAAAGGAATATTATTCGTCATTAAAGATGACTTTGGAATAATAAAAGCTTCAAAAAATATTCCCGGGATAGAGATAATAAAAATTGAAAACATATCAATCGATGATCTAGCACCTGGAGGTTCATCAGGGCGATTATTATTATGGACTCAGTCTGCTTTTTCTGAATTGAATCACTTTGAGGTGTTAATTTAGTATGGAGCGATTTTATAAAATTATTAAAAGACCTTTAATTACAGAAAAAACATTTGATTTAATTGAAAGAGAAAATAAGTTAGTTTTTATTGTTGACCGATTATCAAATAAAAACCAGATAAAAAAAGCTTTTGAAAAAATTCATAATGTAAAGGTAATTAAAGTTAATACAATGATCACTACTCAAGGAGAAAAAAAAGCGTTTATTAAACTTCATTCTGATAACTCTGCTCAAGATATAGCAATTGACTTAGGAATTTTTTAGATAAGAACTATTTTTAAGTGTTTTAAAATTAAAGGTTGAGAATTCATCGGGATGCATTATCTTAATGTTCTTTAATAGTTTAATCTCTTTAATTTCTAATAATTTATCATACTCTTTCTCATTTAATATTAAAATGTAGATAAAGTATTTAGAATGATAGTGTTCAATTATTTTCCTTATTAAATTAGAATCCAGTAGAGTTAATACTAAAAATATACACCATTGTTCGATAAATATTAATGATTTATTTAATCTTTTAAATTCAATTTGATTATTTAATAAGTTTAGTTCAAATTTGCGATTAAATGACATAAGTTCTGAAAGGGTGTTTTGATCTTCAGACAAAAATAGATCTTTTAAATCTTCAAATAAGTAAAAATTATCAGAGATTCCCAATCTCCATAATAATTTGAAGAGATCTTTTATTTTTATTTTTAACTTTTCCAATAAGGGTAAATTAAAAAAAAGATTTACATTTTTTTCAATGCTATTTACATCTTCAATTAGTTTACTTTTTTCTACAAAATAGGACAGAATTTTTATATTATCACTAAAATCTAGTTTTATATGAAAAATCAAAAAACCATTTCGATTATAATTGTTAATTATATTTAAAAAACAATAGATAAAAGAAGTTTTCTCGTCAATTCTTTCCAAATTTATTCTATAGAAATTCAATCTTCTAAGATTCTTATTTTCGTTGATTAGAATCGACTCTGAATTTTTCGATATATGTATATTAGATTCAAACCCATTTAGAATTATAGCTAAAAATTCTTTTTCTAACTCATTATTTCTAAAAAATTTAATTAAAATCCCATCCTTATTTAATGTTTCATAAACAATATTAAACGATTCTGTAATCCTATCTTTTTCAATGTCCTCAAAATTTATTAGCACTATCTTTTTATTTTTATCTTTTGTATTCAATTGTATTGAGAAATATTTTATATACTTCTTAATTAGAAATTTATTCAAAATTGAGATTAATGGATAAAATTTTTTTACTTCAAGGAAACTAAACGCTATATATTTTTTCGGATTGATTAAATTCTTATAAAAAATTAAACGTTCATCAACTAAATATGATAATAATTTATACTTACCTTTTTTACCCATTTCGTAAATTATTTTAGCATAAATTATATAAACATAGACATTTTGTTAAAATCAATATCATTTTTACTATAATTTAAATTATAATCTATTTAGGGTTATAAAATTGCTAGAATCTATTAGAGCATTTTTAACTAGTTTAAATCCAGATATTATAGTTCAAGCGCCATCCAGAATTAATTTAATTAATCCCTTAGATGCTGTAGAGGGTGATTTCTGGATGCCTTCTGTCGCAATTAATGGAGAAATCGATCCTTTATCTGCTTTTCTTTATATCAAGAAAATTAACAATGAAAGTAGAGTGAAATTGTTTAATATAAGAAAAAAACATCAAAATTATGATTTTGAGATAATAAAAGAAGAAATCCTTTCTATGAATGATTTTAAAAAAAAGAGCTCTGGAGAACTTAAATTAATATATGCAAGTATTAATAGATTTCTTGAAATGAATTCATGTTTTACCCGAAGGTTTTTAAATTCCAATATTGAAATTGGTTTTTTTACAACTATACCTAAAAAAAGTGGATTGGGAGGGAGTACTGCAATAATAATAGCAACAATCTATGGCCTCGCTAAATATTTCAATTTATATAATAATTTAACAAAGTTAAGAGAGAATGAATTTCCTATCAATAAAGATACGATTGCTGAAATGGCTACAAAAATAGAAGATGAAGATTTGCAGATCACAGCTGGCTATTCTGATAGATATGTAATAAGCAGGGGAGGTTTATGTTTTTGTTCCTATTATGGTAAGTTAAATCATAAAAAACTTTCAATGGAACCTTTAGCAGTCTATGATAGAATCGATAAGGTATATAAGATAAATGACTTTCCCATAATTGTTTGCTTCTCTGGTGTATTTCACAAAAGCGGCGATGTCCATGCAAGATTAAGGAAACTTTATCTAAAAAAAGATCCTAGAATCATAAATGGATATTTTAAATTAGCGGAAATATCTTGGAAATCGCGATTTGCTATAATGAAACAAGATTGGAAATTATTAGGGAAATATTTCAAAGAAAATACTGAAATAATGAATAAAATAATGAAAGATGCGGGATTTGAATATGGGATTGGATTAGCAAATAATATTTTAATAAGAGTTATTGAAGAACACCCAGAAGTATATGCTGCTAAATTAACTGGAGCAGGGGGTGGCGGCTCAGTTTTTGCCTTAGTTAATCCTGATAAAAAGCAAGAAGTTTTAAAGTATTGGGAAAAAAAATTATGTGAAATCATTGAAAATAATGATAGTTTTTCTTCTATCTTTCCAAGTTTCCCATCTAATATTAGATTTAAGCTTAAAAATGCGAAGTTCTATAAAATCATAATTGATAGAGATGGTGTGAAAAGATTATAATCTATTAAAAATAAATTATATATAGATAAATACTGCAGACTTATTATGAGCAAATTCGATAGATACAAAAAAAAAGCTGAAGTATATGTTGATCCACATAAACATTGTAAAAAATGTGGTCAAATGATTGATGAGGGTATTTCCTATTGTCCTGAATGTTATCAAGCGATGAAGAATAAGAAAAGGAAGAAAAGATTTTGGAGGAAAAAAACCCCTAAAGTGTAAAATCATTAAATGTTCATTAAGATAAGACTTTTAATCTCTCTAAGACCCAATCTTTATCGAGTAATGTTAAAAAGGGCCCTAATCGAGGTCCAAATTTTTTTCCTAAAATAATTTGATATATTGCTTCAAATATCTTTTTTGGAAGAATATTTAGGTTATCCTTTGCTATACTAAAAATTTTGTTTTGCACTAAATCTTCGTTCAAGTCTTTAGTATCTTCTAGATATTTCCTTAATAATTTTATTCCTTGAAGTTGTTTATTATCTAATTTCTCTATTATTTTGTTGTCTACGTATTCAGGGATTTCAAAGATATCAATCTTATTTGTTAATTCTTTGCGTTTTCTTGGATCTTTTTCATTTTGAATAATTTTTTTTACTTCTTTAATCCAATTTTCAGTTCTTTTCAATAGAAATTCAAATTCCTTAATCGAAATCATTTTTCTCAAACCCTCCTTTTCCATAATAGATTTAGCTTTATTATATAATTTCTCTGTATTTAAAATGTTCTGTAGCTGTGATAAAAAGATTAATAACTTCAACGGGATTTTAAAAGATTTAACCTCAGGAATATTGTTTGTTTTTGTTAAAGGATATAAATATTGGTAAAAATTTTTTTCCTCCTCGTTTTCAGCATCCTCCAAAGAGAAATAAATATTTTCCATTCTATTATAATAATCAAAATATTGAGGATATTCCTCAATTCTTAGAGATATATGTTTCAATGGGTTAGTTCTTAAGATCAACATACGATATACCTCAGGATCAGCAACTTCTAAATACTTTTTAGGGGTAAAAACTATTCCTTTTGAAGTTTTCATGTCTTGCTCCCCTAATCTTAACCATTCATATGGTACTTTTACAGGACCTACATACTTAAATATTTCTTGACATAATTCTAAACCCGTATCATAGGCACCTCCTTTTACACTATGATCTTTGCCTGCTGGTTCACATGTTGTTTTATAGATAGCCCATTTTGCCGGCCAATCTACACGCCAATTTAACTTTAACCTACCACTATAAATTGATAATTTGCTTTCATATCCACAAGCTGAGCAAATATATGAAACTTTCTGTTCACTTTTAAAATATTTTAATATTCTATTCGGGTTAATAGAACCATCTTTTTCTAAATGTTGGATTCTGTTACAATTTTCACAAATTGCCATAACCGGCATCCAATTTTTTTGCATTTCAATAAAAGTTCCCCTTTTCTCAGCATCTAAAGTTGGCAAAATATATTTCTTCAAAATATTTTTAATTTTGTCTGTATTTTCTAAGGAAATTCTAATTTTTTCTTGCATTTCTTTAGTTTTATACAAATTATGAGACCAGACTATCTCTGTTTTTATCCCAAAGTTGTTAAATGTAGAAATTAATTCATTACCAAAATGATGCGCATAACTTTCACATCCACAATCTTTAAATGGGCAAGGAATTAGAGAAAAAGGTTTTCCTTTATGTTTCTCTTGAAATTCATAGTTTATATAGGCAGGAAACCTTTTTGCTGCATCCAAACTATCTAAAAATAAGAAAAACCTCACAATTTTCCCTTTTTTCTCAAGAATTCTTCTTAAAGCATCACAAATTATAATTTCCCTTAATATTCCAATATGTATATTTCCAGAAGGGGTTTTTCCAGTAGCTAATGTTATTAAAGATTCATTTCTTACTATGATTTTATCTATAATTTCTTCTAACCAATGAATATAAATTCTTTCACTCAAAACCTTTTCACTTCATAGCGAAATTCTTTATTAAATTAATGATTACATTTATTTATCATTTTTTATTTTAGATATTAGTGATTACTTTATGAGGATTGCTGTTCTTAATACCGATCGATGTAAACCAGGCAAATGTAGTCCTTTTGGAGAAAAACCTTGTATAAAATATTGTCCAAGAGTAAGAACAGGAGAAAAAACGATTGTTTTAAGTCAAGATAGTAAAAGAGTTATAATTACAGAAAGCCTTTGTACTGGGTGTGGTATTTGTATTAAGAAATGTCCTTTTAACGCAATTAGTATTGTTAATCTTCCTGATCCATTGAAAAATCAAATAACCTATCGATATGGTCCAGATCAATTCTCTCTATTTAGAATGGCTATTCCTAAAAAAGGAAAAGTATTAGGTTTAATTGGAGAAAATGGGATTGGGAAAAGTACAATGTTAAAGATATTATCTGGGGATTTAAAGTTAAACCTTGGAAGATTTGAAGAGAATGCTCCTGATGATGATGAAATAATTAGTTTTTTTAAAGGATCTGAATTACAACAGTATTTCACTGATCTTAAAAAAAATAAAATTAAAATTGTACTTAAACCTCAGGATATTACAATAATACCTAAGTTTGTTTCGGGTAAGGTTTTTGATTTATTGATAAAAAACGATTTAGAAGATAAACTTGATGAGATAATAGATCAATTAAATTTATCTGAAATTATGGATCGTGATATTTCAGTATTATCCGGTGGTGAATTACAAAGAGTAGCAATTGCTGCTGGCTACTTGAAAGATGGAGATATTTATCTTATAGATGAGCCGAGCTCTTATTTAGACGTCAGTGAAAGGATTAATATGGCTAAATTAATCAGATCACTAACTGAGAGAAATAAAACAATCATCGTTGTTGAACATGATTTAGCAATTTTAGATTATTTAAGCGATTATATTTCTTTATTTTATGGGGTTCCAAGTGTATATGGGATAATTTCCCATCCTCAAGGAGTGAGAGTAGGTATAAACATATATCTTAATGGATATATTAAAGATGAGAATCTTAGAATAAGAGAAACACCTATTCAATTTCATGAACGTCCACCTCAAAATTCTTTTTTTGATTCAGGAGATGTTGTATTTTCGTACGATGATCTAGAAAAATCTTTAGGAGAATTTCATTTAACTGTTTCTGGAAGTGAAATACATGCCGGTGAGATTATAGGGATATTAGGACCAAATGGTATCGGAAAATCAACTTTTATAAATTTAATTGCTAATAAAATTAAAGCTGATAATGAGACTAGTGATAATAATAATAAAAATAAAGAGCTAAAAGTGGCTGTTAAACCTCAATATATTATAATGGATGAGTCTATTTTAGTTGCTGATTTAATAAAAAAAATTAAATTAGCTCCTCATCTGAGTAAATCCTTTAAAAAACGTATAATTAATAATTTAAATCTAACAAATATTGGGGAGAGAATTATTTCTGAATTAAGTGGTGGTGAATTACAAAGAGTTGCAATAGCAACTTGTCTTGCCGATGAAGCAGATATTTATTTATTTGATGAACCTTCCGCTTTTTTAGATGTAGAAATGAGACTACAAGTAGCACAGTTATTAAGAAAATCTATTGAAGAGATAAAGAAAGCTGCGTTTGTAGTAGAGCATGATATTATTACTCAAGATTTTATTGCTGATTCAATCTTAGTTTTCGAAGGAACACCTGGATTAGAAGGAATAGCAATTGCACCTCAAAATTTAAGAGATGGGTTTAATTTATTTTTAAAAATGATGGGTATTACTTTCAGGAGAGACTCAATTACCAAACGACCCAGAGTTAATAAAACTGGGAGTAATAAAGATGTTTATCAGAAAAAGGTAAATGAGTACTATTATATACCAAAACGGTAAAAACTTTTTTTAATTAAAAATATACATAATTGAGTTAAATTACTATAACACTCTTTAATTTCCATTGGAAATATTCTAATATAATATTTGAAAAAATTTTTAAAAATTAATATTTTAATAAAATAATTTAAATATGATTAAATAATTTTTTCTTGGGGCCATTTCAAAATATATAATTTATTTTTTTTAAAAATCTATTTAAAATAATAACTTGCAATGGAAATTGAAGAGTCTATAATAATATTATTAAATATTTATTAATTTACTATAAATTATTGTGTAAAAGCTTTAATTAAAATAAAAAAAATTTTTTTTATTAATCTTTTATTTTCCAAAGAACCAATGGCCTACCACGTCTCCCATCATTTCTAGTAAATTTATCAACCATTCTTCTTTTTTGAAGTTGAATTAAATTATCATAAATCGTTGTTCTAGGGGTTCTTAATTGATTAACTAAATCCCTACGTGTTAAAGGACCAGTTTTAGCTAATGTCTTTATTAAATTATATTGAATAGGTGATAAATATTCTTTGGAATTAAGCATTTCTTTTATAAAACTCTCATTTGCCATTTTGTATTCCTCCACATATTTCAAATTTTTAGTTCGACAATTTTTCGACTTTTTAATTTTTGAAAAGAGAATTGAGATCTTAATATAATATATAATTTTTTCATATATAAGTATGCTTATTTATGCATTATCATCATCAATCAGCACTAAGATTTATAAATGAATATTGTTAATTTGTTATTGTCGAACATAATTTTTTAATGAAAAACTAAAAAATGACTGAAACTACAAGAACTACTGTTACGCTAAATAAAAGCTATATGAAATTAATTGAAGAACTAGTAGATGTTTTTGGAGCTACAAAAGCACAAGTAATTAGTAATATAGTCGAACATTTTTTTAATGATAGTAGAAATGATCCTTTAATAGATAAATTAAGAGAAAGGAAAAGAAAAGAAAAACCTCCCGAAAAACTTGATCTTGATAATCGTATTAAAAAATACTTAAAAAGAGCTAATAAAATACCATTTGAAATATTTATTAAACATTTGAAATTGGATACTGATTATGTTATTGATAATTTAGATGAGTGGGGAGAAAAATATAATTTTATACTAATTAATAACAAAATTACTAAAGTTGAATAATATTCTAAAAAATTGTTAGAAATTAAATTTACCCTTTAAACAAATCTGAAAAATCATCTGCTAAACCTTGAACCCAATCTAGCATTCCTGTTATTATTCCGACTATAATGAAAAATATAAATAAAGCAAAACCGATTAATAACGCATATTCTACTAAATTTCCACCCGACTCATCAGAGAAGAATTCTTTTACTTTTTTACCAATTTTTTTAAGAAATTTGTGTTGATGCATAACTGTTTTTAATTTAAATTCAGTCTTTTAAACTAAACCAATTCGTCAATAAAATATAAAATAAATTGGATAGATTAAGATTGAAGTATACCTACAATTGAATTAAGATCATCCTCAGTAGCTTGATTTCTTGGTATTTCAAATCTTAATCTTTTTTCATCCAAATTTCGTGGGATAATGTGAACGTGGATATGGTTTATATCTTGACCAGCGGCTTTAAAATTATTTTGTAGAATATTATATCCATCAATTTTTAATTTATTATGAATTATAGTAGCAATTTGTTTAACAGATTTGAATAATTCAGAAAGTTTATCATCAGGAATATCTTCTAAATTAGTATAGTGATTTTTTGGTATAACTATAGTGTGCCCCCTGGAAATAGGAAAGATATCTAAAAATGCTAAATTTAGCTTATTTTCAAATATAATTTTAGATGGAATTTCTCTATCAATTATCTTACAGAAGATACAATCTTTACTTTTCATATTTTCATAACCTCTCTAAATCACAAAATTTACAGTTCAAATTTAAATAATTTAAATTAAAATTTACAAATTCTATACTCAGTTTTATCATAATAAATTATAAAAATTTTGCATTTTATTATTCTTCACTTTTGAAAAACATGTTTCTCGAGGAAATTAAAGCTATTATTGAAAAAAGATTAGCCCCAAAACTGTATAGGAAAAATTCTGAGATATATGGTCTACAATACGGGAAAAAGAATAGCAATAAGACAATCAAGAAAATAATGTTTACAATAGATCTAAGTTTAGAAGCGATACATTTTGCTTTAAAGAAAAAGATCAATTTAATAATATCTCACCATAGTTTAATTCATAAACCAATTGGTTATTTCAATCAAAACCTAATCAACAAGTTATCATTACTTTCCAAGTTCCCAATTTCAATATTTGTATTAAATTCACCATTTATAGCAGCAGAAGGAGGAATAACAGATACAATCCTGGAAGCGCTTTATTTAAAATTAGATAAAACTTTTAATATTAAGATTAAACATGGAGTAAAAGTTCCAATAGGACGGATTTGTTTACCTAAAGATTATCCTAATCAAAATCAACCATTAAAGGTGGAAGACTTAATTAAAAGAATAAAGACAAACTTAAATTTAGAATATGTCTCTTATGTAGGTGATTTGAAAAAAGAAATAAAAAAAATATGTATAGTTGGAGGGGACTCACCAAATAAGGATTTACTAAAACGATTAATAAATAAAGGTTGTGATTGTTATATTTCTGGAAGAATTTGCTATTTTGATGCAGTCTTCGCGAGGGACATCGGCCTAACTTTAATAGAAACATCTCATTACAAGAATGAAATTATAGCATTAAAAAAAATATGTAATTTATTAAGTTTAGAATTTCCATATGTTGAATTCATTTTATTTGATTCTAAGGATCCATATAAAACTTATTTCTAAAAAATAATTTAAGACATAATGAAAAAATTTAAAAATAAAATTTAAATTGTTTTTTGTTATTAATTCATATAATTTAATTTTAAATAAAATATCATTATTAAAATTATATACGGAGCTCTAAGTATGCCTATATTGGAATACAATGGTAAAAAACCTGAAATTAGCCCAAAAAGTTATGTGTCACCAATGGCAACCTTAATTGGAGATGTGAAAGTAAATGATAATGTGGTAATATGGCCTGGATCAATCATTCGTGCGGAATTCTCACCAATCAATATTGGAGAATACACGACAATCTTTAATGGTGTAATGATGTTCACGCGCTCACAAAAGAGTTCAATAAATATTGGAAGATATTGTATTATAGAAACAGGAGTTACACTTCTAGGTTGCTTTTTAGAAGATTATGTTCAAATATTAGAAGGATCTTTAATTTTTGAAGAAGCCTCTATTGGTGAAGGAGTAATAATATTAAATAATAGTCAAGTACCCCCTGGTTTAACGATTCCTGCCCGGTCAGTAATGAAAGGTAATCCGGTTGAACCAGTTAGGGAGCAATCTCGCAATGATGTCCTACAGCAAAAAGAAAGAGCAGAAAATTACTCTCAATTGTTTATTAAAATAAAAGAACTCCTTCCAAATGCTCAAGGATATTTATTAACTCTACCAGATTTTATAAAAATCTTATTAAAAAGGGAAAATTAGGAAAAAAAAAAATTATAACTATATTAAAATATTTAGTTTGTTTATTAGTTCTTTATATCTTGAGCGAAGTGTAACTTCAGTCACTCCAACCAGGTTTGCTATATCTTTCTGTGAAATTTTTCTATCATTTTTCTTACAAACTAAATATAACGCCCCAGCACATAAACCTTTAGGATCCTTACCACTTGTAGAAAATTTAGATGTGAATGCTTGCAATATTTTAATAGTCGCTTTTTCAGCTTCAGCATCTAATTCTAATTCAGCAATAAATCGTGGAATAAGAGAGATAGGATCTGTGGATGGAGCTTTTAAATTTAATTCTCTAATTATTGTTCGATAACATCTTCTTACATTCTTAGCATTCACAGAAGTTTGATCTAAAATCTCTTGTAAGGTCCTTGGGATTTTTCTTTCTCTACAAGCAAAATATAAACAAGCAGCAACCATACCATTAATAGATCTTCCCCGAAGTAATTTTCTTTTGAATGCTTCTATATATAACCGTATAGCTGCTTTCTTTACATGGTTTGGTAAGTTCAGATTACTTCCAATTCTTTTTAACTCGGTTGTTGCGATTAACATATTCCGCTTATCCCATGTCATTCGAGAGTTCCATTTGGCAGCTCTCTTTAAATCAGGACTTTTTATATTTGACTTATCTATAATTGTACTTAAACCCATATCAGGTAATAGAATTGAAATTGGAGATCCAGTTCTTTCTCTCATTTCCTTTTCTTGTTTAGTAAAAGCTCTTTTTCCGCTATGAGACACATCTAAGATTCTCTCACTAATTACTAAACCACATTGACAACAGACTATTTCTCCTTTCTCTTGGATTGAGATAGTATTTCCCCCGCATTCGGGGCATGAATTTGATAAATTACTTGATTCTGTTTTTACTTCCATTTAACAAACCTCATATTAATTATAAAATTAAATATTAAATCTATCCCTTTATATTGAGAATTTACAATGTAAGATTAACCCGTGTAAACATAAAACATATGAAATAATAACTAAAAGAATACTGTGTGACTGAATTCAATAATATTCTCTAATGCAAATATTATAAATATAGATAAAATATTTAAATGTTTCGCTCGGTTAAAGGAATGTGTTTACAAATTATTTAATTGATAAAATCTAATGATTTTGTTTGGATAAGTAGGTAAAAATTTAAATTCATCTTCAATTATTTCTAGAGTCTTTAATCCTTGAAGGAATTATAAATTTACAAAATAGGGAAGATATGCAGTAAATCCAAAAAATACAGTTTCTACTACTGCTGAAACTAAACTTAGAACTTGTGCTCTAGGATTACTAATAACCCTGTTACTATTAATTAAGTAATAAAAACTTAAAACCAAATGTAAAATTGCTACAAAGGAAAAAAGAGCTAATAGGGGATGAATATAACTTTTAAAAACATCAATATTAATTCCAGTTTGTTCTTGAATAGTATATTTAAAAATATCAAAAAGAACAAATATCAATCCATCTGGTAATGGTTTTGAAATCCATATTAAAAAGTAGATTAAATGATTGAATAATATTCCAAAAGCTAAAAATAAATAAACCGTACCTAATATCAATCTTGTGTTTTTAAGATGGTCTTCCTCATCCTTAATGCCTTTAGCTCTTTGCTGAAGATATATTCCTCTTAATCTTAGTAAAGTTAAAGTTCCTATAGTTAATAGTATAAAGCTAAGAATATATTTCAAATAAATAAAAATTATTGGAATAATAGAGTTGAAAAATTTTAAGATATCTTCAATAAATTCATCCATTACAGCTTCTACTTTTCTATTTTGCCTATTAAATTTGTATAATTTAATATCTAACTTAGGATATTTAAAGTCTGAAAATAAATGAAACAGTACAAGTGAATGATGTTTATTAATTAAACATCTTTTCTCTTTCTAACAAAAAAATAACTAGTAATTTACATATCAAGATATTTTTTCGCATTCGTCATTAATAATTTTCAAAGTTGTATTGAAATCTTGCCACCAGTCTTGCCCTTGTTGAGCTACTAACATTGGATCCCTCTTACGGGTATCAAGGCATCTTATTTCTTCTTTTTGACCTTTTATTTTTTCTTTCCAAATTTCCGAAATGATACCCTGTAGATTAATTCTAACTTTTTTAATTAATTCTTCGTAAGGAACTGAAACATCTTCGGTTTTTTGAAGTTTTTGAAGTTGCTCAAATTTTACTTTTTCTTTAGCACGATTTAAGTCTCCGCAACCAATTTTTATAGCAAATGGTTCCTCTTTTCCCCACTTACAAAATTTTTGAATTTCGCATATTGTACAATAACTTTCAAAACTAATGTTATAATCTTCCAAACCTATTATCGAATAATGTAAAATATTAGGCATTAAAATCACAATACTTTTATATTAACAATATAACCATTTTACTTTTAAAATTTGGTTCATAAAATTTTTTAAATATTTTTAACTAAATTAAATTATTCAAGCTTAACAATTTAAATACTATTTTAAATTTATTAATACTCTCTGAAATGGGAGAGTGGCTTGGGAGAGTGGACTCCTCTGATTGAGGCATCTCTCCAGTGGCTTAGCCTGGTATAGCGCACGGCTGATAACCGTGAGGTCGGGGGTTCGAAGCCCCCCTTTCCCATTATTAATCTTATAGAATAATTCAAATTACTTACCATTACTTTTTTAATCAACAATCTCTATTAATAAATTATATATGAAAACAATAGTTATCTCTGGAACTCCAGGTTGCGGCAAAACTTCTGTTTCGAAGAAAATAGCTGAAATATTAAATGTTAAAGTAATTTCATTAAATAAATTAGCTATCTCGAAAAATTTTTCACTGGAATATGATAACAATAGAGATACTTACATTGTTGATACAAATGGATTTTTACCTATTTTAAAGAATGAAATTGAAAGAATTCAGAAAAATAAAACAGATATTTTAATTATAGAGGGTCACTTTTCAGATATTGTTCCTGAAAGTTATATTAATTATATTTTTATATTAAGGTGCGACCCTGATGAATTGTATAAAAGATTGGAAAAAAAGGGTTATACATTAAAGAAAATTCGAGAAAATATTCAAGCCGAGATTTTAGGAAACTGTGTTAATTATTTTATTCAAAAGGGAATCAAATTGCCTTTATTTGAAATAGATACGACTAATAAGAACCTTGGAATCATAGCAAAAATTATAATAGATATTGTAGTTGAAAATGAAAATGCTGAAAATTATAAGGTCGGCAATATTGATTGGTTAGAAAAATTATTTAAAGAGAATCGTCTAAGTGAATTTTTCGATTGAACTTTTCAAAATTGTGGGGTGAATACGCAATAAAATTTGAAATAAAAGATGTGGATGCCCTTGGGAGGATAGGGAAATTAAAATTAATGGAAAAAGAAATGGTTACACCTAATTTATTCCCTGTAATTCATCCTATTAAAAATCTAATTTCTCCCTCTGACCTAATTAAAATGGGAGCTCAAGGTATCTTTACAAACGCATATATAATTTATCAGAATAAGGATATTAGACAAAAAGTATTAACAGAGGGAATCCATCAGTACTTAAGTTATAGTGGTATAGTTGCTACTGATAGTGGTGCCTTCCAACAATACATGTATAATGAAGATAAATTAAATATTAGCGCTGATGAAATCGAAAATTTCCAAGAAAAGGTGAATACAGATTTTGCTGTTATTTTAGATATCCCAGTTCAATTATTGGATAACTATGAAGTAGCAAAGAAGAAAGTCTTAAAAACTGTGGAACGTGCTAAAGAAAACATAAAACGTAGAAGAAATGAAAATTGTCATTGGTTTGGACCCATCCATGGTGCTAGATATTTAGATCTAATAGAATTAAGTACTAAAGAAATGTCACAATTAGATTTTGATGTGTATGCCATAGGAGGTTTAGTAAAAACATTCCTAGATTATAGATTTGATATTGCATTACAAAATTTATTAACTGTAAAAGAAAATCTCATTCCTAATAAACCAGTACATATGTTTGGACTTGGTTTACCACAATTCTTTTCATTAGCTGTGGCATCTGGATGTGATTTAATGGATTCTGCTGCCTATATCTTATATGCTAAAGAAAATCGATATTTCACTTTATCAACAGGAACAAAAAATTTAGAAGAATTATATGAATTTCCATGCCATTGTCCTATTTGTAGTGAGTACACTCCTCAAGAAATGAAGTCTTTTGATGAAGAATTAAAAACTGAGTTTTTAGCAAAACATAATTTATTCCTCTCTTTCTCTGAATTAAAAACAATCAGACAAGCTATAAGAGAGGGTAATCTATGGGAGTTAGTAGAACTTAGAATAAGAAATCATCCTAATCTTGTTAATGCCGTCAAATTAATAAAAGATCATAAAACTTTATTTGAAATACACGAAAAGATTTACAAAAGCCATGGTAGATTATATTCTTCAAATGAAGCCCTGAATAGGCCATTAATTTATCGATATGAGAAAAAACTTTTAGGAAATTATCGTGTTCCCAAAGATGTAAAATATCTAATTATCTTACCTGAATTAGACAACAAAGCCAATATTTCCCCTACATCTCAAAATTGGTTAGAAATGATTAATAATAATAAGATTATTCCAAGAGAATTAATACATATTATATTTAGTTCTGAAATTTTTGGTCTAATTCCTCTTGAATTGGTTGATACTTTTCCTATAGGGCAATATGAATCAATTAGGTCATCCGGAGTAAGTGATTTGATTCACTCTAATTCAT
>JBHLMP010000014.1:0-38101 GCA_048938025.1 Promethearchaeota archaeon | reverse complement strand
GGTTGATACTTTTCCTATAGGGCAATATGAATCAATTAGGTCATCCGGAGTAAGTGATTTGATTCACTCTAATTCATCACATAAGGTAGAACAATTCTTTGATAAGAATTATAAACATTATAATAAATGTGCTATGTTAATCCCAGAAAATTATATAAATCAATTCAATGAACCAGTTATCTTCTCTAAGGATAATATAATCTATTCATTAATCCCAATATTTGAATCCAAATTTAAAGAAAACTTTAAGGTATTTAGAGATTTAGATGATCTTTTAGTGTTCTTCGCTAATGGTAATTAAAAATGACTGTTTTAGATAAAATTTATGCTTATGGGCATGAGAATATTCTATGCTCTCATAAAACAACAATAGAATTTACTAAAGATAAAAATCTCACTAAAAAGGGAAATTGTATCATTGGTATTAACGCTTCGAAAGCTTGCTACGATTTAGACCCTAAATTAAAAGAAGCTATAATAAATGAAAAGAAAGTTAAAGTTATCTTAGAAGTTGACAATATAAAAGATTATTTCTATGGTTTTGGTCATAAAAATTTGAGATTGTTAAATCAAAAAGATATGGTTTTTCGTAAAAGTAATTATATTTGCGACAGAACAGTTTTAATTAGTTGTACAAAATCCTCAAATGACTTAAAGCAAGAATTAATTGAAGCTTTAAAGCATCCAGGGAAAGAAATTTCGATAATATTTGAAATAAATGATTTTAATGGTAGCTGATTTAATAAAGGAAATAAAATATCTAAAAGTAAAGAAAGCAGAAGGGCAAAAGGCTCTTAATTTAATAAAAATAAATTTTGAAAAATATTCTGTTATCAACCAGAAATATAAAATTCTCTATGATGATGAATTTATCCTTTTTCCATTAGAAGAAAAAAAAGATTTAATAGAAAAAGTAATAGAGTCTATTGGAAATAAAATTCAGATTGAGATTATTACTAATCTTGGCATAATAAATGAAAATTATAAAGTCAAGTCCCTCCAAGATGCTTTCAAGGGCAAAATCCCAGATGATTATCAAGAATTAATTCCAAAATCCTATGATCTAATTGGAAATATTGTTATAATTGAGTTTAATAAATTTGGACGTATAGATAATAAAGAACTAAGTAATTATAAGAAAAAAATAGCAAAAGCAATAACTATTGTTAATAAAAAGATAACTTCTGTATACGAGAAGAAAAGTGAAATTATGGGAACATATAGATTAAGAGATCTTGCCTTACTATTTGGTGAAAACAAATCAGAAACAATTTATAAGGAAAATAATTGTACATTCAAACTTGATGTTAAAAAAACCTACTTTACTCCACGATTAGTCTATGAACGTAGACGAGTTGCTTCTAGTGAGATAAGAGAAAACGAGCTAATTATTGATATGTTTGCCGGCGTGGGTCCTTTTTCAATACAAATAGCAAAAAACCATGCTGTTAGAGTTTATGCTTTTGATGTTAATCCCGATGCCTATAACTACCTTAAAGAGAATGTAAAATTAAACAAGCTTAAGGGAGAAGTGATTCCATATAATTTAAATGTTAGAGATCTTCTTAAACCATCAGATAAATTAGGTAAATTGTTGCAAGGTAAAGCAGATAGGATAGTAATGAATTTGCCTGAAAGCTCAATTGAGTTTGTTGATTTAGGTTGCTTTTTGATGAAAAAGTCTGGTGGGATTCTACATTTTTATCATTTTTCCGAAAAACCTAACCCAATAGAAAGAGCAGTTGAACTCTTAGATGAAAAATTGAATGGCTTATCTTGGGATATTGAAAAAATTTATGACTCTAAAATTGTGAAATCGTATTCTCCTAAAGCAGAACTAGTTGGATTAGATTTATACATCAAAAGCGGTTCATAAGAAAAAAAAGAAAAAATAAATAGCTAGCTCAATATGATATTTTTAGTATAAAAATTAAGGACCTCCTTCACCACCTACAAATGCTAATCCATTTGCAGATAATAATAGCCAAGATGAAATTGCAGTTACTAAAGCTAGCAGTAATGATAATCTGGTTCTAAGCTTTAGAATAATACACCTAATCTAATAGTTCTATTTTAAGTCTAAAGATTACTATTTAAACTCCAAAAAAAAGAAAAAGTAAATAGCTAGCTTATCATAATGTAAGGTAAATATGAGTTATGGTCCTCCTTCCCCTGAACCAAATGAAGCTAAACCGTTTGCGGATAATAGGAGCCAAGATGATACAGCAGTTACTAAGGCTAGCAATAATTTTATTTTTGTATTAAGTTTCAAATTTATACACCTCTATTATATGAAACTTCACTATCTCTTTCCAGAAGTTAATATTTAAACTACGAAAAAAAGATAAAATTCCATTTAGGGAAAAAAAAAAATTAATAATTATCTTGTCTAATATATATATGATTTTGAGGAATTAAATGAATCATGAAAGAATTCACAGATATCAGCTCTTTAGAGAAGTTGTCTGAAGAAATCATTGTTAATAATGTTAATTTAGTATTTCTTACTTTACTTGATGAAATAAAATTAAATTTGAATTTGGATCCTTTTCATAAAAACATAAATATTAGAATTGATAAACCAAAGCCATCAAAAGATCCAAAACTTAACGATATTTTTAATATAGGGGTTAGAAGATTTATTCAAAATAATATCTTGATAATAGAAATTAACGAAGATTACAAAAAGTTTATCAAATTCATACTTTTAAGGGAAATATATAATCTTTTCATTCCAAAAGAATTGCGAAAATACGATGTTGTACAAATTATAATCAATCAAATTATTATATCTAAACTTTCTAAAGAGAGTAATTTAAATGAATGGAAAACACTTATTAGAAGTAACCTTAAACAATATGACTTTTTAACAAAAGGTTTTAGTAGATTATTTAGTTTTGATATTCTTGAAGGATTTTTTAAAATTCAAGAAATGGAGAATTCTTATACACCAATTCAATTCTTTTTTTTTTATTTAAGAACGAATAAATCTTTAATAAGCGACAATATAGATGAATTCTATGATATATTTCTGCATGAATTTACTAATTATATTTCTCGTTCGATGATAAATGATGAAATCATTGAAACTATTAGATGTTTAATATATATATTTTATAAAGTTAAAACCTATAAAGATTTATTAAGTTACAGACAATATTTTCAAGAATACAAAGAAAATGGAGAAATAAATTCCAATTTAAGTTTAAGAAAGTTCACAAAAAGTATGAACTGGATAAAGAAATACAGTTTTATTGCCCCTTCTTATCAATTGAATTGGAATGCTATAAATGTATGTGTAATTGCTCTATTTTTACAATTCAATCCGATATTAAAAAAAGCTCTAATTTTAAAAATATTGGGGAATCTTCCGTTTTTTTCTACGCTTAAAGTTTCAATTAGTAATCTTTCTGTAGATCTGTGTGGATATGTCATACTCCCATATAATTATTTGAATGATTTTCTCAATTTTATTAAAAAGTTAGAGAGATTCAACATTATCATTAATCAATACTGTCTATTTCGTATATCTCAAAAGCATATGATAAATCTCAATTACTTTAGAGAATATAAACAAAAAAAAATAATTATTAATCCAAATTATCGAGATTATAATAAAAAATATGAAATAGAATTTCAAATTGATTACAAAAACAAGTTTTATAATCAAGAACTTTCACTCCTCGATTTTTTAATAATTGATAGGATAAGACACTTTAGTGTAGGTGGTTTGGGATTTGAAACGCGAAAAGATACATTAAATCTTATGAAATCGGATTTAATTAATGAGTTAATCTCTCAGCAAACTATTCTTAAAAATTTAAAAAAAATATTAATAATTTTTCATAATTCTAATGATTTAAAAACTGAATTTTCTCAAATAATTAATAAAAATAAGAAATTAGGATTCTTCCATATAAAAAAGCAGTTGGAGGATTATATTTACATATTAGATTTATTTGAGGATCTAATTAATAAAAATCCTACTATTACAGATTTCTCAAAGTTTAAGGATTTCATCAAAAAACAATATTCATCTCATCAAATCGAAGATAACATAAAATTTAAAAGTAGATCATTCATAACAACTGGTTTTAAGGATCTAATTTCTTTATATTTTAAATCTAATGAAATTTATAATCAAGAGGTACAAAAATTAAGAAAATGGTCATAAAAATGGATAATAAAAAATCTAAATATGAATGCCCTAGGTGTCATGGTGAGAGCATTATTGACTATGGTGAAATAATTGAATGTGTTAAATGCCAATTGGAGTTTTATAAAAGGTCCTTTGAAACTGTTAAGAAAAAAGATATATTAGCAATTTCAGAATTAAATGATTTTGTACGAATCTTAATGGAAAATTAGATAATCGATTATAATTTCTTTTTAATCATTTATTTCTAGAATTAGATTGAGCGGACCTAGCAGGATTCGAACCTGCGACTTTCGGATTAGAAGTCCGACGCCCTATCCATACTAGGCAAGCTAGGCGGGCTAACTGGCTGGCTAGGCTATAGGTCCATGCTTTTTAGATATTTTATATTTTATAAATTATCCTTTATGATGTTTAAAGTTTATTATGATTTGCGATTGCTCTTTCCTTATTAAGAAAGTGAAAAATAATTAATTTTTGATAACGGAATCATTAATTTCTTGATGAATTAATAAATTGTTAATACATTTTATTTAATAAAATACAACATTAAATTATATTTAAGACATATCTTGAATATATAAACGTGATTTGGTAATATAAAAGAGAGTATCAATGGAGCTTAAACAAAAACATTTTGTACATCAAAACATACCCTATTCTTTCAATTGGAATAAGATTCATCATAAACAAAAATTTTATCAAATAATAGCTAATCGAGAAGAATTAAATAGACTTAAAGCACATTTTAAAAGAGTAGCTGAAGGAAGAATTCCGAATAGGTTATTCAATTCTCGAGATCTTCCGAGAGTTTCGCAATTTAAGATTAGGGGCATTAAACCAGCTTTTATTAGAAGTTTTAGTAAAAATTTAATTCGTTCAGGGATAGTAAAGCGGTTAAACTCCAATACAAAACTACCCTTGTATGCCCAGAGAGTATTTAGAAGTTATAAAGAAAGTGGATTTGGAGGAGACCCTGGACATGAACCCATTTTAAAAAACATTTTAATTAAAGATAAGGATTCTGTAGCGATAGAAGTTCCGATTTGGAAGAAGGAAGAAAATAAAACCATTACAGGGCATATTGATTTGATTCAAATTGAAAATAATGCTGTTAAAGTAATTGATTACAAGCCAGAAGGAAAATTTTTACTCTCTTTACCCCAAGTAGCAATGTACGGTATTTTATTTAAGTCAAGATTAAATATTGAGACGGTAAAATGCGTTTCTTTCAATAAAGAAGAAGTTTGGGAATATGATCCAAAAATTTTATTGTCAGAAGTTAAAGAATATCTAATTTCTCATCATATTAATGATAGACCATGGGAAGAGTTCATTTAAAGGGCATCTATCTAGAGCTTCTTTCCTTTTGGTTTTGAAGGTTCAGGTTCTTCCCTAGGTTTCACATACCCTTTAAACATGAAATAACATAAAATTAAGGCAACTAATTCTGTAGCAACACCAAGAAAGGAAATAATTGTGCCATTATATCCAAGATATCTTACTACTATTGCACAACCTAAACCTGAAAACGCTAATATAAATAAGATAAATCCTTTTATGATTTCTAAGAAGGAATCTTTAATAAACCCGAGTTCTTTTTTAATCCAAGTAAAAAGTGAAGCCATAAGATGATTCTACTTCTATTAAATTTTAAATAAATTAAATAAATATCATTTTAATATCTTTGTTATTTTTAAAAAATTAATTTAAATATCTCAAATCAGAAAGGTTAATGGTTATTTTAAGTTTTGAAGATAATTCTTACTAGCTGCTTTATTTACTTTTAAATTTAGAGTATAATGCCTTATCTAACAATTTGCCTATTCTTTGGGCAATTTGTTTACCAATTTCATATCTTTCACCATCAAGTAAATTTCTCATTGCTTCTGGGGTAGGATTGTTCCCTAATCTTCTAAACAAAACTTTTACTGTAATTTCATTTACAATATCTTTAATTGTTCCATAATCAGGTAAATTAATATTGGGATTAAAGCTATTGATTTTCTCTATTACAAAATGAAAAAATTGACCAAATAACTCGATCGGATCACCTTTTAATTCACTATGAAGTTTAATATTATCAGTAGCTATTTTTGTATCTTTTTCTTGCCAATATAACTGATTTGGATTGATACCAGGACTATTAATTCTCATAAGTGAACTCGTAATTCTGCGTTCAATCCAATTTAATGTACTTACTTCCTGTTTTTCACGTATTTCCTTCTTTTTTTCTTCCCTTTCTTTTTCTTTGGATTCTATAATTTGTTCTACTTTTGATTTACGTTGATCTTCAAAGTTTTCAAACCTTTTAATTATATCATATCCTATACAGTAAGAAATTGGTGAGATTAGATCTGATTTTAACTTTAATGGCGATATCCCGGTATATACTTGACTATTGTTCTCTCTCAATTCCAAAATTCCCTCTTTTAAAGGAATACCTATCAATCGTGCCAATATAAAACCATTAACTAAAAATGGTTGATTATCCGCATTAAATACTATAACTAACTCTTCTTGTCTCTTATTTAATTTTTCTATTATTAATTCCTCTAACTTAACCTTAACCCATTCTTCAGAATCAGTAGTTCCAAATATTTTTCTTAAAGCTAAAAGAAATAAGGTTTTATCATTTGAAATTTTAAGATATAACTCAATAATTCGACTAAGTTGTCTTAGTATTTTTGATAATATATAAAAAAAGATATCTTTCACTAATTTTTCTATGATATCTTCAAAATCTAAAACGAATAAGATGTGAGCATAATTCTTTAATTTCAAGTCTTTCAAAAAAACCTTCTCAATAACTTGCTTTTTTCTTTGATCATTTGGATTTATAAGATCATTTTTTGTTATATTATATCTGACCATATTTCTCCTTACTTCTTCAATAACTGACTCGTCTATATCCATGAAGTATAAGATATTGTAGACTCCATATCTATTTAACATATAGATTAAATCATTAAAACTACATTCATTCAGGCTCTGTAGAAAATAAATGAAATCATTTGGATTTATTTTTAGTTGTTTAAATAACTCAGATTTTAAAAAGTTCAAAATACTTTGTTCAAATTGGTCATAATTATTTTTTTCTTTTAGTGCATTTTCAATTCTTCTTATCAATTCTTTTTTAAGGTTGTTTGTTTCTTTGAAGATTTTTAATCCAGGAACGGAAATAGGAAAACGATCGAAGTTAAATTCAAATATCTTTCGTTTTATCATTCTAACTGGCATTGCCTGTACCTGTAATTCTTTATATGATTTGAATTCGAAATCTTTTCGGATTTTGTCAATTATTCGTCCTAAGGTTGCTAATTCGATAAATTTATCTTCTTTCTCTTCTCGTTCTAATTTTTTTTCAATTTCTAGTGATAAATCTTTAAAAGCAGAACTTTCTTCTAAGATTTGTAATTTAGTTTCGTCAGTTAATCCTATCAAATCACCAATCAAATCATAAAAATAAAAAGGAGGGTAATTTAATATGATTTCTAATAATTCTTGTTCAATTTTTTGTTCAATCTCATTCAACATTTGCTTCCTTTGAAATTCTGGAAGTGTAGAATTTCTTTCTTCAATTAGAAATGATAAAAATCTATTCTCTAAATCAATTATCTTATTGAGAACACCAATTTCTAAAATGAATGAATCTTTTAATAAAGTATCAACTTCTTCTATTAAAATCTTTTTTTCAATTTGTTCTAAATTTTTAGTTGAATCAAAGGAAAATTTATTTAGTTCTAAGGTATCTTTAACCCTAATACCTAAACTATGATAAATATGAATTACCGCTGTAGCAATTAAAAAGTCTTTAAAAGTGGTTTTTTGACTTGTTATCTCAAAAATTTTTTGCTTATCAGCATCTCTCTTAAAATGGGAAATAATTAAATCTACAGTTTGAAAAAATCTAAATGTACTTTCAACCGCGGTTGTCTTTCTTTTTATCCCACTAATCATAGTTCCTTTAACCACTCTCTATATACTTCTTTAAAATTATCTGCTAATTCAAATCTAGAATTAGTATGCCAAAACTTAAAGTTTAATACATGAAAAAGATCTCCCCCAAATAATTCTTTCTCTTTGCTTGTTAAATTATGTTTTAAAATGAGAGTTAATGGTCTAGGGATCAATTTTGAAAAATATTTTAACTCCAACTCTTTAATATAATCATAAAAGTGGTCCTCACCATTTAGATTAAAAAAGTTGATAGGAACTTGCTCTTCAAATTGAGGGCTAAGTATACTTATTTCTTGTTTAATTTTATTATTAACATACTTCGGAAATTCAGTACTAATATTTATGCTTAAATCATATTGCTTATAAAATTCAATTAATAAATTCTTTTCCTCAATATTTGATATCCGAGCTATATACGTATCTAAAAATTTTAAAAAATGCTCAAGCTTTTGCTCATTTGTTTCTCTTTCTTCAAAATAGCTAATGAAATCATTGTATATCTCATCTAGGGTCCATTCTTTTCTTTCTTCTAATTTAAAGAATTTTTTGGTATAATCATTTAACCATTCTAAAATATAAGATTTCCATGTTAAATTAATTCCCCCTATCCGTTTTTCTAAAAACCGATGAAATCTGGTGGCAAATGTAACTGGATCGGCTATCTCTTTATCAGGTTCCTCTTTTATATACCTGTTAATTGTTGTATATCTAAGGATATAGCTTAATAGATAAGATAATTCACTCGAAAAAGTCTTAAATTTCTCTATATGCTCTCTAATAATATTAATATCTTTATCCATTTGTATTTCCACAAAAGATACTAAATCTCCCATATCTAGTTTTATGTTATTGAAAAATGGTTCAATATTTGTATTAATTAATCTTCTAAACTCTTTTATTATACTTTCTTCATTAAATTTAAGAACTCCCGATAAAGCTATTGGGTTAACTTCAATTTGGTTAAAAATATGATCTTTAAACTTTTCTATTAATTTCTGACCAAGAATTTTCGCTGGTTTTTGTTCATTTTCGAATTTTTGCTTTAAATTTTTTGTTAATTCAATAATTAAGGATTTTAATCTCCTACGTGAAAGATATTTTGGAAGAGATTCTTTAACCAAATTAAGACTATTTTTAATAATTTCTGAAAAATAATTAAAAATAGAGCTTAAATCTATCGCTCTTAAGTTTGTTTGAGTAATTGTTGATTGATCAATTGATTTAATCGCTAAATTACAAATATCTTCAAAATCTTCATTTTCAAATTTAGCTTTATTTACAACAAATTGCTTATATTTTTTTAACAGTTCAGGCAAATCTCCGATTTCTCCAGTTGTAAGAAAAGAGTTAGAATATTCAATGAATTTATTCAGGTATCTTTCTAAATCGATTAAAATTCTATTAATAAAGGAAATTAATGATTTTGCTGTGCAAGGATCCTTTAAGTTATGTGTTTTTTGCTTAATATAGTTAATAATAAACGAGATAACTCTATCTTGAGATTCATCAATTGTTCCAGTATTTGCTAAATTAATTAAATTTGCTCCTAACTTTAATGTTTTATCCACAATAAAATTAGCACTAGGTTCTGATATAGAATATTTAATATGTTCTATGGACTGTTGCCCCTCAAAAGGGCTTTTCAATCTCTCGAATTTTGAATTGAAAAGGTTAATCTCGTATGGTCGCTTATATAATAATAATTCTACATCTGATTTGACTCTTGCATAAGTATTTATCATTTCTTTTTCTGTTGGAAGCGAAGTACTTAAACCAATTAACTTTTTATTCCATTTATCTTCAATTAATTCTCCAAAGAGTTTTTTGCTAAATCTCGTAGCAAATCTTTTATATACTTGTAATTTCTCTTCACTTTTTAAATCAGGTCGATCTGTAAATTCTTCTACTTCAAAAAATAATCTACTTATATTATTTATAGCTTCACGGGATTTATGGGCATCCAAATATCCTGTTTCAGGTTTTAATGCAAGCAATAAACTTTCACAGTCTTTATATTGACCGGGTATGAAAATCATTGATTTTGGGAAAATATTTATTCGAGCACTTTTTTCATCGAGATTATACAACTCAAATTCGATACTAAAGACTTCTGAACCAGTATAATCTCTTAAAATTGCATTATACATCCTTAAAAATTCTATTACACCTTGAGAAAGTTCATTCACTCTTTCTCTAGTTAATTTTCCAGGACCAATTATATCTCCAACAATAAGATTATTTGGAGAAGAATAACCAAATATAAGTGAAAATTGATAATTAATTGATTCTCGTGTAGTTATCATGACTCAAAATAATAAAAAATCTTATTTCTTTAATCATTACTATTTTAATTCTTACTGAAATTGCTAAAAAATTTAGGAATTATTTTTAATATTTTTAAGTTTATATTATATTAAAATTTACTTTTGAATAGTAAATAAATTAATTTTATAAAAATTTATATTTAAAATTCTAATAAAGTAGATAGATGGAAAAAATTGTCGGAGATCCTTCTTAATCAACTCATAGAGAAGTTGGACGAGGTACTCTTAGGAAGAAGGGATATTATATCTGAGATTGAAAAATTAAAGGATACTATAGAAAAGATTCAAAATGAGCAAAAAGATAATACAGTAATGCAAATCACGAATTCTGTAAATGAAATAAAAGTTTTTATGTCAAAGTCCACCAATGTTTTATCTGAACTTAATAATAATATGAGAAATTTACAAAATTTAGTAAATTCCCTCAATAATGTTTTTGATACAATTTTAAATACAATGAATATCCCCGAATCGTTTACACCCAGTGAAATTTCAACAAAACCTCAAAAAATTGTAACTTCAACTAGATATGAAAACAATATATTCGCTCCTATAAGATCTCCAGGTGAATCAATATCAACAAGCGCTCCTGAAAAATCAATAGATATTCTGGGAGATTCAGACTTTAATTTAATAATTTCTATAGCTAAATCAAATAATCCGGCAGTTGAAATTGCGATAATGCTTGAAAAAATAAGAACAAAATTAGAAAATGAAAATCCCTTAAATCCTATCTTATTTGAATTAAGCATGGAATCAAGGCGACTAAAATCATTAGGAAATGTACCACTTGATGCATATAATTTACAAATTCTAATAGAGAAATTACAAAAATGGATTGGATAGCAATTGAAAATTATGGAATTTTATTTGAATTAAAGAAAATAAATAAATAAATGGATTGTAATTAATTTAATATAAGTATAATCTAAAATTTTATATAAATTATCTAAAAAGTGTAGGCTTATGCAATTTGGATCTGATTTAGGTATTAACCATGAAGATATAGAAAAAATAAGTCCGCAAATCACATTTATAACATCTAATGCAGATATAGAAGCAATTGCACTTGTAAGCGTAGAAGGTTATCAAATAGCTTTCTCTGCTTTGCCCCAGTACCAAGTAGATGGTGATCAATTTTGTGGACTTGCTAGTGCTTTATTAATGACTGGAAGATCAACAATTCAAACCTTATTTCAAGAAGATATAACTGAAATAATTGTAAGGGCTGAGAATGGATATATAGTTGTTACAAATGCAGGACGCTTAGTTATTGTATGTGCTGGGACAATTATTGATACTTTAATGAAGACTGTAAAAGTCATGCGAATAGCAGCAAAGAATCTTTATAAAATCTTCGAGGGTCGCTAATACAAATTTATAACTTTTTTACATTTCTGTGTATTTTAGTTGAGCATGAAAGTATTTTATTGTCTTAATTTTATAGAAAGTACTTTTTAGATCAATTAACTTTTTATATACTAATATATTGTTAAATCAATAATTTTTACTAATGATAAAATGGTTTAATTTTATGGCAACTGGAAATTATTTTTTTTGGCAGTGGCCTTGGTCTTGGTTGTAAGACCCATTATATTGGATTAAACCATACCTTATTTTCTCTCTTTTCTTAATTTTCGTTTTTCTAAATTATCGAATACTCTAGATAAATGTGCATTAATTATATCGATTTCCAATATAGTAATGAGACACAAAAAATTAATGTGTAAAAAAAGGTAATGAAAATGGTAAATTATTATAATTCAAGAATTCTATTACAACCCAATGAAATACCAAAGGAATGGGTAAATATCATACCGGATTTACCGTCTCCTATGACGCCCTTAGTAAATCCTATGGATGGGAAACCAGCTCCACCAGAATTAGCATTAGCGATATTTCCAAAAGAATGTGTTATACAAGAAATATCTCAAGAACCAACAATTCCCATCCCTAAGGATCTAAGAGAAATTTTCGCAAGAACCTATAGACCAAGTCCTCTTCATCGAGCATTAGGGTTAGAAAAAGAATTGGGAATAGAAGGCGATGATATAAAGATTTTTTATAAAAATGAATCTGTCTCACCTACAGGATCCCATAAACCAAATACAGCGATAACTCAAGCATATTATGCTAAAAAAGATGGTATTGAAGAATTGGTCACGGAAACAGGAGCAGGACAATGGGGTTCTGGACTTTCTTATGGATGTAATTTATTTGGTATAAAATGCACAGTATATATGGTAAGAGTGAGTTTTTTACAGAAACCAGGAAGAAAGATTTTAATGAAGGCCTTTAATGCAGAAGTTCATGCAAGTCCTTCGAGATATACTGAATCAGGCAAATTTTTCTTAGAAAAAGATCCAGAACATCCAGGTAGTTTAGGAATAGCTATATCTGAAGCATTGGAACATAGCTTAAGAAGTGATACAATCAGATATTCTCTTGGAAGTGTTGTAAATTTTGTGCTTTTACATCAGACAATTGTAGGGCAAGAAACAAAAATTCAGTTAGCAAAAGCAGGTATTGATAAACCAGACATAATAATTGGTTGTATGGGAGGAGGTTCTAACTTTGCTGGTTTAATGATTCCTTTTGCAAGAGATAAACTACATGGAATTCTTCCAGATGTAGAAATTATTGGAGTTGAGCCACGAGCTTGTCCTAGTGTTTGTAAAGGTGAATATTGCTGGGATTTTGGAGATACTTCTATGAAAGGACCTATTGTAAAAATGCACACATTAGGTCATACGTTTGTTCCAAGTCCTATTCATGCAGGTGGATTAAGGTATCATGGAATGGCACCTATAATTTCAATCTTGTATAATAATAAAGTTATATCCGCATCTATGCATCATCAATCTGAAGTAATTAAATCCGGTCTTTTATTTGCAAAGACTGAAGGAATACTTCCTGCCCCTGAAACTGCACATGCCATAAAAGAAGCAATAGATCAAGCATTAAAAGCCAAAGAAGATAACGAAAAGAAAACAATCGTCTTCAACTTTAGCGGTCATGGCTTTTTTGATTTATTAGCTTATAAATTGTTTATGACCGGTGATTTGGAAGATTATGAATTGCCAACAAAAGAAATCCAAAAAGCATTATCATCAGAGGAAATGCCAAAAATTGATGAATCTCAATTTTAAATAATAATTTTTTATTAATTTTTTATCTAATAATTTATTTTCAATTTATAAGAAAATATTAAAATGAAAGAAACCTTAGAATATTCAAATTTAAGAGATTGGTAACTCTTGAATGTACTTTCGATAATAATATCAAGTTTTTTCTATTTATACAGCCTAATTCTATTATACATAGCCTTTTTAGCAAAAATTAAAGGAGAAAGAGAAGCATTTATTAATAATTTGGTAAATGCTCTAGTTTTAATTATATCACTTACTATAAATTTAGGAATTCATTTTTTTTTAAACACACCTTATAATGAATTTATTGTTTTTCCCTTTGATCTGTTGATGATAAGCTTTATTGGAATATTCTTTCCAATATTTTCACTTTTTATTTTGCGAGAGAAAAAAAAAATTAAAAAGCGGAAAGAGAGAGATACCAAACACTTTAAACCATTACCTTTAAAATATGATATTTATAGAAAGTTAACCCATTTAGTTGTTTTAGGAATAATTTTTTCGTATTTTACACTTGGGTTTAATATAAATGGAGATAAAATGTTTTTTTCTCAAAATTTAGTTATTTTCTTGGTAGGAATCTCTTTAATTGGATTATTAACAGCTGAATTTATCAGAATATTAAACCCTGAAATTTATCCTCTTAAACAGGTTAATCAAATATTACGAGAAAAGGAGTTGCATATGAGATTTGGGCCTCATATTTCTATGAGTATCGGGTGTTTTTCAATAATTCTTTTATTTGGGTTATTCCAACCAATAGGTCCAGTAATAATCTGTACCACTATGACAATGGCAATTTTTGGAGATATAGCATCAAATTTAATTGGTAGAATAATAGGAAAAACTATAATTCGCAATACAGATAAAACGTATGAAGGTTTATTCGCGGGGATGGTAATATCATTTTCTTCGGGTATTATTATACTAATATTGTTGAGGAGCTTTTTTGATCCAAGCATTTTCGGGTTTTTTTTAATTCCAATATTAGGGGCATTGATTATTGGGGGAATTGACTACTTAGATTTAGAAATTGATGATAATTTGACCTTTAATTTTATTTTATCAGCAATTTTATTTTTTATTTCATATTTTGTTTTATAAGAGAAATTTAAGTTAATAAGAATTTACCATAAGTTTTTCAATAAGAATATTTTAACTAATGAAAATGTTAGAAGAAAAATTAAAAATTGACAAAATCTCTAAAGGAACGGTAATTGATCATATTGATGCTGGTTATGCTCTAACCATACTTAATCTTACTGGATTAGATGAATCTAAGAATTTAATGACTATAGGTGTTAATGTTTCTTCTAAAAAATACCAAACAAAAGATATTATTAAAATTGAAAATGTATTTCTAAACGAAACTCAAATGCAACAAATTTCAATTCTCTCACCTAATGCAACTATATCATTAATAGAAAATTATAAAGTAATTGAGAAGAAAAAAGTTAAAATCCCAAAAATAATTAAAAAATTGATTATGTGTGTTAATCAAACATGTATTTCCAATTCAGAAAAAGAGCCTATATCAACCGAGTTCACAGTTCTTGAAGAAAAGCCACTAAAAATTCAATGTGTATATTGTGAACGAATCTACAAATTAGAAGAAATAGTCTTTACTTCCAAGGAAAAAAAAGGAAAAAAAGTAAAGCAAAGGATTCAATTGTAATAAATCCTTAAATACACCTATAAAAATAACTCAAGGACTG
Organism: Promethearchaeota archaeon; assembly: GCA_048938025.1. Lineage (GTDB taxonomy): Archaea > Asgardarchaeota > Lokiarchaeia > Sigyniarchaeales > SOKP01 > Loki-b32. The sequence goes on along the minus strand of JBHLMP010000014.1, from coordinate 22,797 downwards.
ATGAAAAATCAGGAATAAACTTAAGTGTTGTATGAATAATTACCCCAACTATCATAAACAAAAAGAAAAATATGCCTATTCCAGGCATTAAAATATTTTTCCAAGTCCATTCTTCCTTATCGTATTTATATTTTAATATAATGAAGCTAACAATAAAAGGAAATAAAAACCACCAAAATAGCATCCATAAAAATAAAAACCATCCTATTAATCCAAATAATAATCTTCCTATTAATGCACTTAAAGCACCTGTTGCTGCTCTTATCCAATATAATTTTGTTTCTTTTTCAAGTCGAAGATCAAAAGGTTTTGTAGTTGTTTTCTTTGGAATAAGTTCTTGTTTCGGTAGTCCTTTCTTCTTCTCTTTTATTAATTTCTTCCTTCTCTTTCTAATATCGACTTTTTTATGTTTAGCCATGTTATTAATATAAATAATTATTATTATAAAAATCATTATATATAATGATAAACAAAAGTACAGACAGAAAATGATTAGAACTGCAAAGAAATTTTCCAATTTTGATGTATATGCTATTGTTAAAGAATTAGATTTAATTTTATCAAATGGTTCGATTTCTAATGTCTATGAAGTTGAAGATTTATTGATACTAAAAATAAATACGTCACAAGGTAGAAAAAATTTAATCATTAAAGAAGATTCTCGGATTAATTTAACTGAATATGATTATCCAGTTCCTAAATATCCAAGTCAATACATTATGTCCTTAAGAAAAATCTTAAAAAATAAACGAATTTTAAGAGTTTCTCAACATAACTTTGATAGGATAGTTATTATTGAGTTAGACAATGGTGAAACACAACCTTGGAAGTTTGTTATTGAACTCTTTAATAAAGGAAATTTTTTATTAGTAAATGAGAATAACATTGTAAAAATTGCTAAAAAATATAAAAGATTTAAGGACCGTGATGTTTTAGCTAATAAAGAATATATCTTCCCAAAATCACGAGGGATTGATTTTTTAAACATAAGTAAAGAAAATTTTAAAGACCTATTAAAATTAGATACAGAAGTGGAGCTAGTAAGATATTTGGCAAGAAATGTAAATATTGCTGGTTTTTATAGTGAAGAAATATGTTATAGAGCAGAAATAGATAAAACGTTATTTGGTGCAGATTTATCTGATGATGATGTAGAAAAATTATATAATTCTTTTAAAAAACTAAGAAATGAACTGCTTTTCGGGAAAATCGAAAGTAAAATTATTTATGATAGTAATGGGAATGAGATTTCTGTAATTCCTTTTGAATTAAAATTGTTTAAAGATTATAAACAAAAAAATTTCGAATCTTTTAATAATGCAGTTGATGAATTTTTCTCAAAATTAGATTCAGAAAAATTAATAATCCCTAAAAATCAAAAAGTTGTAAATCAAATTAAATCTCAAGAAAAAATCTTAAAAAATCAACAAGAATATTTAGAAGAACTTAAGATTAAAAAACAAAGATATTATACTTACGGAGATTACATTTATTCCAATTTTAATAGGTTAGATAAATTATTTGCTATAATCCTAAATGCAAGAAAGAAAGGCTATGGTTGGGAAGATATTAATAATGAGCTACAAAAAGCTAAGATGAAAAATTTAGAAGATATCGATATTTTCGAGAAAATAATACCCTCGACTAAACAACTGCTAATTAAAATCAATAACGACGTAGTTTATTTAGATTTAACGAAAAGTATTGGTGAAAACGCTAATTCAATTTATTCTAAAGGAAAAAAGGCAGAAAAAAAGATAAAAGGAACTATAAAAGCTATTGAAAAAACTACAACAGATATTGAAAAATTGAAGCTTGAGAAAGAATCGATGGAAGCTGAAGTTGACTTCTTAATAAAAAAGCCAAAAAAAAAATGGTATGAAAAATTCAGATGGTTCTTATCAACTGATGGATTTCTTGTGATTGGAGGACGAGATGCATCATCTAATGAAAGTATATTTAAAAAATATATCGATCCAAATGATCTAATTTTTCATACAAATTTCCCTGGATCCCCTTTAACTGTTATTAAAAATCCTGAAAATACGGAAATTCCTGAAACGACTATTAGTGAAGCAGCGAATTTTGTAGCAAGCTATTCACGTGCGTGGAAAGAAAATTGGGGTATGGCTGATGTTTTTTACATGAAACCATCACAAATTTCAAAAAGTCCACCTTCAGGGGAATTTTTGGCAAAGGGTTCTTTTATAATTTCTGGTAAAAAGAAATTTATTAAGAATGCAAAAACAGAACTCGCAATAGGATTAAATATTATAGAAATCAGTTCTAATGCAGAAGATGAGAATGAAATTTTTTATCCTAAATTAATCTGCGGACCTCTATCAGCAATTCAAATACAAACAAATTACTTTGCACTAATAATACCATCAAAATCAGGTGGCTTAACCAAAGGAAAATTGGCTCAAAAATTAAAAACATATTTTATTAACCAAGTTGATATCAAACTAAAAAAATGGATAAAATTGTTGAACGTTGATGATATCTTACTTCTCTTACCAAGTGGACTCTCAATAATTAAATCAAGGGCATGATTTTGATTTTACCCACTGTTTTATTTTGGAAATGTTTTTATAATTATCAAATAAGATACCATCAATCCCTATATTAATCAAAGATTTTATGAGTTTTATTGGATTTTCATTTAGAATAAAATCCCAGGATAATGATAATATTTCATTGTTATGACAGACATTAATAAATTTAGATGAAACCATACTTGATCTTAAGCTAATCATATCTGGCTTGAAAATTAACCTTTTTTGTGCGCCTTGTCTTAAGAACTTATCTAACGTGAACTCTTGTGCTTTTGTAATATTATAGCATATTCTACATTCGGGTAATTTAGCTTTTACTAAGTTTAAGATATGAATATCCCGCCCACTGATAATACAATCTTCCATTAAATCATTTTCTTTAATTATTTTAATTATGTTATCATATAAATGTTCTTCTTTTAATTCAATCATGAATTGGATTTTTCCATTTAACAGTTCTAAAACTTCAGACAATAATGGAATTTGCTCTTGACTTTTTTTTGTTTTTATTATCATTAGATTATCATAGTTGTAGTTGTCTATTCGTCCTGTTCCATTAGTCGTTCTATCTAACGTAGAATCATGTATAATAATTAATTGACCATCTTTTGTTTTCCGCACATCTAATTCGATATAATTTGCTCCATATTCTATTGCTTTCTCAAAGGCACTTATAGTATTTTCATCAAAATCAGTTCTTGTTCCTCTATGCCCAATAAATAAGAATTCAGATTTCATTATTTTAAGACTATCTTAAATCTTTTAAATCTCTTGGATTAAATAAAAATAAATTAAAATAATAATAATTCCAATAACAGAAAATATAAAAACCCAGAGATTTAGAATTGATTGACCCAACGATAAAACTATTAAAAACAGAAATTCTTTCCAGCTTATAGGTTTCCCAACTATTTCTTTATAATTTCCTATACTAATCATCATAAAGAAGAAAAATAATAAAATAACACTTGTTTTGATCAATATATCTAAAATGTCAAGAAATGCATTTTTATCCATAAAGACAGTAATGATCTCAATATTAAAGAAAATTGATATAGTCAAAAATATCCCTCCAAAAATAACTGAAATAATCACAGATCTATAAGCGAATTTCTCGTTAAAAGCTTGTTTAACTTTCGAATTTGCCTTTTTACTAGGGGATTTTGACATTTTATCGGCGATACCTTTCCATAATTTCCTTTAGTTTTATAATTCTATAAATATAAAATCCATATATTATTACAGCAAGACTGAAAATTACTATAGTAAAAATAAAAATTGTGAGTTTTAAAATAGGTAATTCACTTTTGGGAGGGTGTTGTATATTAATCAAAAAAATACTACTTTTCTTGATTCCTTGAGGATAACTAGGAGTTTCTCCATATGTTATATTAAAAGCGAAAGGCTCATCGTACTCCAAATAGACATCTTCATCAATTATTACTTGAGGATTATTTATTGGAATAGAAAATTCATAAGTAGAAGTTTCACCTTCCAATTTCGCAGCTCCATTACCATTTGATGCAGAATCAGGAATAAAAACACTCTGATTTATAAAATAATCAAAATAGTCGAATTCATCCTCTGTTATATTAGAAAATTGAATGATTTTTGCATCAATAAAATCTTCTCTATCTTCAGAAGAACTATTTGAAATTAGAATACCCACAAATTCAGACGGGCTATGAACCCCCACAATTAAATCAAATTGTACTGAAATATATAATCTTGAACTGCTTTGCATTACCCATAAATTAATTGGCAAATCAGTTAAGTTTGTTTGAATTTTATATGCTTCATCCCATTCGTTGGCAAATGAACCAATCTCCCCATCAATAGTAGGAGCTTTGCCAAAATTAGGATCAATTTCTTCTAAAGCACCATGAGATGGTACTGTGAAAAGGACTGAAATGAAAATTATGTTGATAATAATTAAAGATAATAGAATTTTAAGACTTAGTTTCCTCAAGATATTATTGCCACGTAATTATAATTTAATTCAGCATCCTTTTAATTAAATATTAAAATTGAAAATTTAATTTAATACTTTTTCTTTGTTTTCTTCAAAAAAAAAATATTGAGTCAAAAAAATGTCTTTTGCTATTTTAAAATTAAATTTAAATTAAATGATTTGGAAGCAGGATTATACATTTAAACTTCTTTAAGTAGGTCACAATATAGTTTATTAAACGTTTTATTTCTCGTCTAGCTTCTGATGCGATATTACTATTATAGTTAGCAAATGACTCAGGTCCAATGGCTACTAAAATCCCAGATAAATCTTTTTCTCTTTTTATAAAGAGCCAAAATGGTTTTTTCTTTTCATTTTCTTTAACCAAAAGAAGCATCCATGGATTATACGTCCAATCGTCATTATTGGGGCCTAATACTTTCTCTATTGCTCTTCCAGTAAAATAATTTCTAGTTATTTTAATTGTTTTAGCTAGAGTGTTAAAATAGCTTCTTTTTATTTTTAAATATCCACTAAAATAGGTTTTGGCATCAAATAATTCGATATCTCTATTTGTCCCATCAGAGAATTTTAATAAAACTTTCCATAGATTCATAATTAAGTTTTATTGGTTGTTTTTAAACTAATTTCTTGTAACTTTATTTCTTTAAATATATTTTTAATTTTATCTAAAGCTGTTTTTAAATCTTCACTTTTATTTTCAGAAAAATTTATGTTTAAATAACACTCATATAATAGTTTTCCTTCTTTTAATAAAAAACCGGATGTATGAATAATTTGGAAATTTTGAAGAATTTTTGTTAGTTCTTCAAAAATCTCATTAGGTATATTTAAACCACTTAAATTTAATTTTATAATTTTCTTCTTATTTATAGGATAGATTGTTAATTTCATAGAATTTTCAAATTTTGATTGAATTACCAATAGAAAGGGGAAATTATCACTATTTTTAATATCTACTAATGGTATTTTTATAGAAACTTCTGGTCTCTCTTTAATCTGCTTAATATAGGCAGTTGTTAAATTTTTCTCATTCATAATCTTAATTTTACAAAAATATCCCTAAGTTCTTTTATTTTTATTCATCATTAAATTTTTTATTCTAATTATTGATCTTATTGTTCCGGAGGTTTTTAAAGGAGATAGTATTACCCTCTTTCCATTAATTTGTTGTACAAGGCTTAAAGCTGAAATTATAATATATTTAGTTTGATGAGAACATCTAATTATCCCATATTCTTTTTCGAAATTAAGGTTAATTATCCATAATCCAATTTTATTAGCAATTTTCATACCAAAATACCTCCAAATTGATTGCCAAATTGAATTTATGACTTCTTTTTGTTCAAATCTTACATCTGGCTCTCTTATTATTTTGAATAAAATATATCTTTGTCTTTCTCTCTTCACTACTTCAATTCTCCTCCTTTAATTAATCTAATCCCCGATTCAATACTATTATTATATGTTCTATTTTGGACTTTTTCTATGAGTAAATTTGGATTATCCATAAAAATCTTTTTAGCACTATTCAAAGGAATATCTAAGAGTGAATGACAAATACTTAGAAGAGATCTAGGATGTCTCAAATCAAATAATTCATCAAAATTTCCACTTATAATAATATTTGCTTTCGATTTATAAGCTAAATGTATAAATTTATATAAATATCTGAAATTTTTCGATTGAAAAGCCTTATTTCTCACCATAATCGGAGCTAAGGAAAATTCTATAAAAGAGTCATTTTGTTTGGTTAATGAAATTACTCCTTGACTAAGTGTTTTCAGTATATTTTCATCAGAAAAAGACACAATATCAACTCTAGAATCTCTTGCAGCATTAATTTGAATTTCTTTATCTTTAGATTCAACAGAAAGAATATAAGGAAAGTTATTATAGGTCTTTATAGCATTTTTGAAATCATTTACACTATTAGGGGTTAAATTATATCGAAAGTAAATATTTAATTTCGTCAGATGAATTATTTTTTCTCTTAATTCAAATGATATCTGTTTGAAAGTATTTGCAGGCTCTAAAATTAGATTTCTGATGCCCAATTTCTCACAAAATTCCAATTTCCTTTCTATATCATCCAAATCTTTGATATTTATTTTTAATCTAGATTCGAAATAAGGCAAAAAAATAAAAAACCTCTAAAATCCATTAAGAAATTTATCAATTACTTTAAGATTTCTAATCATAAATATAATAAAAAAATTTTATTATAATTAAACATTAAAAATGCTATCTTTTTTTGAAATTTTAAGTGTTTGTTTTGCTTAAAAAAAGGAGTCTCTCAGAAATCAAAAAAAAAATAAAAGATGGAATAGCAACTGTTATAACTGTACAGGATTTAATAGATCAAATAAGTGAAGGAGAAAAAGTAGAATTTGAGGATGTAGATGTTGTTACAACAGCAACAAAAGCTTTAATGAGCGGTATAGCAGGAATTTTCTCTTTTAGATTAACTCCTCCAAAGACTATTAGGAAATTCGATGAAGTATCACTTAATGGTATAGCTGCATTTCCGGGACCTTGCCCTAATGAATTTCTAGGGATTGTAGATCTCATTCTTTATGGAACAACACATAGCAAAACTAAAAAAAACTACTCTGGAGGTATGCTTTTTAGAGATCTTGTTGAAGGAAAAGAAGTAGAAGTAATTGGTAGAAGTGAGGAAGGGGATATTATAGATAAAAAAATAACACTAGATGATATGCAATTCGCTCGAATGATGGGAACTCGTCAAGCGATAAAAAATTATTTTGCTATGATAAATCCAAGTCCTAATCCCATTAACACTATTTTTTCTGTTTTACCATTAGAAGGAAATAAATCTCAAATAACATTTTCTGGATGTGGTGCTCTAAATCCTTTCCAAAATGACCCTGAAGCCGCTGTTTATGGAGTAGGAACTAAAATTTTAGTGAATGGATCTATTGGTTATATATTTGGACCAGGAACTAGAAATGATAGATTAAAACCCAATATGCAAACCATAGCAGACTTTAAAGGAATGAAACCAGAATATATGGGAGCCTTTCGTACATCATATGGATTAGAAAACATCTGTAGTGTTGCAGTTCCAATTCCTGTGTTAAATGAAAAAATTTGGAATAATTTAATAAAAGCAGAAAAAGATGTCCCATTAACAATCTTAAATGTTATTGGGAGAAATAAATTAGGACAGATATCGTATGGTGATGTTTGGGAAAATAATTTTCTCGTAACTTTCGATCCAAAGAAATGCGTGGATTGTGATGATTGTCCAGTAGAACATATGTGTCCTACAGATGCGTTTGATTTAAAAACAGGAATAGATCGAACTAAATGTTTTAATTGTGGTGCTTGCTTTATAGCATGTTCAAAAAAGGCTTTTAATGCTGATCTAAAATCAATAAAGTTTGAGGGAGAAGAGATCCCTGTTGTTCTAAGACAATCAGATAGATATGGTGCTATAAAATTAGCAACTCAACTTAAAAATATGATTCTTAATGGAGAATTTGAATTGAAAGAACCAACAGCTAAACTTGAATTTAATCCAAAAGTTTTTTAAACAGTAAAAAAGAAAAGATTAAAATGGAAAATTTAAAACTAGAAAAATTTGATCAAATTGGAATTATTGTAAAAAATATTGAATCTGCAGCAGGTATACTTGGAAGACTTTTAGATTTTAAATCTAAAATAGATATAGTTGAACAAAAATCAGAAGTAGTTTATAAAGGAAAAAAAGTATCTTATAAAATGAGAAAAATAATGCAAAATTTCAGTGGTAAACAATTTGAAATTGTTGAACTGTTAGAATCTACAGGGGATCATTTATATCTAGAGTTTCTTAGAGAAGGGAACATAGGTTTGCACCACTTAGGAGTATATACTAAAAATGCTGATGAATTAATTGATCATTTTAAAAAAGTATATAATATAGAGGTAATCCAATCAGGAACAGTTGGGAAGTTAAGATTTGATTACTTAAATACTAAAAAAGAGCTTGGATTTTATTTAGAATTGATTTCTTTTTAATTAGAAACAAATGTAAAAATCCTTTTTTTAAAAAAATTTAATTTTCATTTTTAATACTCCTTTATATGTCAAAACAAGTTAAAGATGGCGGGGATCTGCTTGTGACTTGCCTTTTAAATGAAGGTATTACAAAAATGTTTGGCCTTGTTGGTGGAGAATTATTACGAATTTATGACGCGGTTGAGAGATGGGCCCGTGAAGAGGGAATTGATACAGTCATGGTTCGACATGAACAGGCGGGAGGACATATGGCTGATGCTTGGGCAAGGGCAACAGGAGAAGTTGGTGTATGTCTTGGTACCGCAGGACCTGGGGTTTCACATCTAATACCTGCAGTTGCTGCTGCAAATGCAGATTCAATCCCAATGCTAGTTATTGGTTCTCAGATCGCACGAATGTTTGATGATACTGGAATTTTACAAGGGGGATTAGATCAGATGAGTTTAATGAAACCAATTACAAAATTGCAAATATCTGTTGAAGAACCTTACGAGATACCATTTGCAGTACAAAGGAGTATGAAGGCAGCTATATCAGGAAGAAGAGGACCAGTTTATCTTGAACTAAGAGAAACCGCTTTAGTTAGGGAAGCTAAAGAAGAGGATTTCAAGAAAATTCTAAAACCTGAAAAATATCGAGCTTTTATTAGACCTGCTGGTAATCCAGAGGTTATCAAAAAAGCAACTGATGTTTTAAAGGCTGCAAAAAAGCCAATAATCATAGCAGGAGGCGGAGTGAATGCTTCAGAAGGTTATAATGACTTACATAAACTGTCTCAAACTTATATGATACCCACAGCAACATCTTTTAATGGTGTAGGTACAATTGGAAAAGATAAAAAAACTTTTATTGGTTCTAAACTGACCGCTAGCGCTTATAGAAGGGCTGCTTCTGAAGCAGATGTTGTTTTATCTCTTGGTTGTAGATGGGGTTACCCATTACTTTATGGTGCTTCACCATTTTGGAATCAAGATCAAAAAATTATTCAGGTTGATATTGATTCTAAAGAAATAGGTAAAAATAGACCCGTTGAAGTAAGTATCATAGGAGATGCTAAGGTTGTTATCCAACAGCTATTGAAAGAGATGGAAGAAAGGCTTCCTAAAGAAAAAATTACGGAATGGTCTGAATGGAATGACTATTTGCAAGAGATCAGAAAAATTGATGATTTACAAATTCAGAAAATGCTAAAATCAGAAAAATTACCTATGAAACCTCAAAGATTTGTATATGAAGTTTTAGATTATATCCCTCCTGATACTCAGATAGTAATTGATGGTGGTGATATATTCGTATTCACAATGGATCAAATCAACCATAAAAATCGTCCTCCAAGAAGTTTTTTCCGTTCTGTGTCAATGGGTCATTTAGGTACAGGAATACCTTATGCTATTGGTGTTCAAATGGCAAAACCAGATAAGCTTGTAGTATGTATAACTGGAGATGGTAGCTTTTTGTTCAACGTTCAGGAATTGGAAACTGCAGTTAGGTTGAATTTGCCAATTATAATAATTATAGGGAATAATTGCGCTTGGGGAATGATCAAAACTAACCAAAAAAATAATTTAAATAAACGATATTGTGATGTTGATTTTCCACCAATTAATTATGCCGAGATTGCTAAAAGCTTTGGCTGTTATGGAGAAAAAATAGAAAATCCAGAAGATATAAAACCGGCAATAAAAAGAGCAATGCATTCAAAAAAGCCAGCAGTTATCGATGTTAGCATTGCTTTTGAATCACCCCCTGCAATGAAGTTCCTTGGTCTCTATAAGAAGAATAAAGGTCTGTTTGGAAAATGAGGTGTGAGAATTATGAGTGAAAAATTTTTAGAAGGAAGAGTAACTCTGGTTACTGGGGCTGGTAGTGGATTTGGTCGGGAAATGGCACTAGCATTTGCAAGTAAAGGTGCCAATTTAGTATTAAATGATATAAACCTTGATAGTATTGAAGAAACACGAGAAATCATCTTAAAAACTTATAATGTGGAAATTTTACTAGCTAAAACAGATATCTCTGATTTTAATCAAGTTAAAGAAATGAGAAAAAAAGTTTTCGAAAAGTTTGATAATTTGTTTATATTAGTTAATAATGCAGGCGTTAGAGAGGGTACATTTTCACTTGTTACAAAAGAAGATGTTTATAATAAAGTCATGGATGTAAACGTTAAAGGTGCTTGGAATGTTACAAAAGCATTTTATAGAAAAATCAGTAAGCAAGATTTCAAACCTATAGCAGGAAAAATTATTAATATAGCATCGTGTGCAGGTACAGAATGCGGCGTTAATCCATATATAGGGATATATAGTGTAAGTAAAGCAGCCCTAATTGCCTTCACAAAGCTTTGGGCTCTAGAACTCGGATCTAGTAATATTACAGTGAATGCAATTTGTCCAGGTTTATTTTTAACACCCCTGTACAATAATAATCCTGAATTTATACGAGAATTTATGAGAAAAAGAAATGTTAAACTTCCATTAGATAGAATCGGAGAATCAAAACAAGTTGCTGATGTCGCTTTATTTTTAGCTTCACCTGCTTCAGATTATATAACTGGCCATAATATCATATTAGATGGTGGGATGACTATTTCAGTAAATTCATTATAGAAAATAAAACCATATAATCTGGTTATTTACCACGGCCTTTATTTGCTCCTATACTAGGTCGTGTTTTTTCAGAACCCCATCCTTTTTTATGCAACCCTCTAGCTCTTTTTCCTGAAGAAGTTAAACCTCGTGTCACTCTTTTTTTTTGAGCGGAAGTACAAATCCAATTTATTTTTGGATCTGATTTGATTACAGGGTGGTGTGGATCCACTAAAATCACTTCATAATACCAGTGTCCTCCATCAGAGTAAACTTTGTAACTATTTAAAACTTCCATATTAGGGTATTTACGTTGTACACGTTCTTCAGCAACCCATTGCAAATTTTTACCAGTAGTATACTTTGAAACACCCATCGCTCTCGGTTTTCTTCCTCGCTTTGGACGTATTTTATGCATTCCTCCTTTTCGTATTCTAGCTCGAACAACTATATATCCTTGTTTCGCTTTATAGCCTAATGTTCTTGCACGATGAATTTTAGTAGGCTTTTCTACTCTTTGAGTTGACTTACCCTTTCGATATTCAATTCCACGATTCCAGTATGGTGTTTTATATTCTTTTTCATGTTCCTCGAAAGTCTCTTTTATATAGTTGTATCCAGACTTCAACGTTCAAACCACTCTTGGTATATTTTAACTTTTAAAATTTATAAAAATTAATTAACTTTATCATTTCTATAATTTTTTGAAATTTACGCTATCAGTGATTAGTCTTTCTGTTTAATCCTGCTAAAAATAAATTTAATAGTTTAAATAAATTATTTTAAACATATATATTCGAAGAATTATATATCAGTAGAAGGTAATTGTCAGATAAAGAAAAAAAGAAACCATTTAAAAAAGCAAGAATAAAGGATAATAATGGATTAAAAATATCATATGATAAAATTGAATTAGATGAATATCTTCCACATTTAATCTCAGAAGTCTCTGAAAGTAAAAAGTCGCTAAAAATTGATTCAGTAAACTTTAAGATTGAACAAGAATTTGAAGAATTAATCCAAAAGTCAAATAACTATTATCCAGAAGAATTGTATAACCCAAAAGCCATTGATTTTATAAGAAGATGTACTAATGATGAGGAGGCTATTGAGATCTTAGATTATCTATTAAGAAGAAAAGAAATACCTAAAGAAGAATATAAATTATTTAAAAACCAAATATTACAAAAAGAGGGTTTAAAAAAGTTAATCGAAGAGCATGGAGGTTTCAAAGAATCTGGGTATTATGAAAGAAAATTTAGAAATTTTATCCAACAGAGAAATAGTGAAAAAGAAAGAATTACAGAGAGAAGCAAAACTAAAAAAAAATAAATTATGTTTAGAACTATTGGAATTATAACATTAATCTCATATTATGAGAAGAAAAATGATGATCTCATGACAAATAGAACTACTGCTCATAGTGATGATTCTTGTCGCCCCAATCTGATTTTTTCTCTATTATTTAGTGAAAATTTCTAATTATTTCGTTTAAAAACCCTTCTCTATTGCTCTCCTGAACTTAATTCCTTTTTCCGTTAAAAAATGTTCTCCTTTAATCTTCTTAATCAATTTTAAATCACGTAAAACTGGTATTCTCCCTTTAATACATGAAATTGGCAAACCAGAAAACAATTTAATTGTTTCATAATTCTTTGCTCCTTTATCAATGGCGAGTAATATCTCAATCCCCATATACCCTAAGAGATATTTCAAGTCATCATATGATTCTACTTCATTAGACATTCTTCATCCTGAATTGAAAGATTATTTAGAATTATCTTTTTTGGACTCTTTTGGTAATAATTTTCTCATCCATTCTGGAAAGGCAGTAGTTATACGTAGATTTGTTTTTAAAACAACATACCGTTCATTATTATAATTTAACTCTTCGATGACATCATATTCCTTTAAATATTCTATGTTTTCCATTAGAGAATCTAAAGATTTTTTAGACAGTAATTTGGGTAATTTATCTCTTGATATTAAACTATTGCGCAATTCAGAAAGAACATTATACATTTTTGAATCTGCCATTATTTGAAATAATATATAGGAATCTTTTTTTAGCTCTCCTTCTTTTTTTTTTTCATATTCACTAAAATATTCCTGAACTTTTGGAAGTAGCAAATCTATTAACTCTGGCTTGTCATCAATATATTCTATTACGCTATCAGGTGGAATTCTCTCAGCATTTACTTCTTTTAATAAAAGTACATACTTCTCTACTAAACCAATTTGATTTATAATAATAATTTGCTTCTCAACCAATGTATTGATTATTTCTTCGAATTCTTTATCAGGAAAATTTTCAATAAACCATTCTCTTAGTTCTTCCAGTTCCACAGGAGCTTTTGAGAGTTTTTCTAAGGTTTTAAAAATATGCTGATTATTTATTAGAATTGCTATTTTCTGTTCTTCAGTTTTTTCTCGTGTTTCATCCATTATTGCCCAATATAAGTTCTTTACCCATGCTTTTATTAAAGAATTATTTTTCGTTATCTTTTCAACATCTTCTTCATGATAGTCTTTCTCATTTATATAAAAACCTGTAAAAATCTCCTCATTTGATTGTAATCTTTCTGAAAATTCTGTACACAAATTTGCTATAATTTCCTCAATCGAAGGTGCAATTTGTTGATCAATTATTATTGAAAACATTAACATTTCCTTATTACCACGAGCCCAATCAGAATGAATTTCAAAATAATAATTCAATGATTTTAAATTTTCAAAAGAGTGTGTAAAAAAGCCTTCATTAAATTGCTGGTCCATAATATTAGCTATTTTGACTTCTAAATCCTTCTCTAACGTATCTTTGGGATATGAATAGAATATTAAGGGTCCAATCTTCCTATGAAAATAAGAAAGCGTGACGGTTGTTTTCAAATAATGAATCTCCACGGATATTTTTTCTTTTTACAAACAGTATAGTTATTTTTAGGTGTAAAAACTCAAAATAAATTAAATATTAAAGATTATATATTCTTAAAGATAAATAAATTTATCTTATTTAAACATCTATTAACAATAGTTTAGTAATAAATAGAATCAATTTATTATATTGATTTTCTAAAACATAAAGGAAATTTCTACTTAATATTATGATCAATAATAAAATTAAATTAGTTGGATTTGACTTAGACGATTGCCTTTTTGATTCAACTGCCCTTTCTGAAAGAGCTAGAATAAAAGGAATTGATGCAATGATTGATTTAGGCCTAGAAATTGATAGAAGGGAGGCTATTAAAAAAATCCAAGATATTGTAAAAGAATATGGATCTAATTTTTCTAAACATTACAATTACTTTATTCGACGATTAAATGAATTTGAAAATTATAAAATATCTAGTAATGAAAAATATAAATATATTGCTGCTGCTGTAATAGCTTATCATCAAGAAAAAATTGATTCCATAAAATTATATGACGATGTAAAGCCTTGTTTGGAAAAATTAAGAAGTATGGGAATTAAAACTGCTATAATAAGTGATGGTATCCCCATTAAACAATACGAAAAAATATTAAGGCTTAAGATTGATAAATTAATAGACCTAGTAGTTATATCAGATGAAATCGGAATTAAGAAACCAAATCCAAGATTATTTGATTACTGCTTAAAGAAATTTGGTGTAAAAGGCTCAGAAACTGTTTATATAGGAGATCGAATAGATAGAGATATCGTTCCAGCTCGTTTAAATGATATTTTTACTATTTATATTCATCGAGGAGGTAAATATGATACATATGAAACAGGGAACGAAATTTCTAATGAATTAATACCTAATTACGAAATATCAAATTTGAATGAAATTTTCGATTTAATAATTGAAATAAATAATAAATGAAAAATTGAACGAAAAATATAATGAAAGTTGCTTGTATTCAACCCAAAATATTTCAAAGTAGAGATAACTGTTATTTTGAAGTAGAAGAATTAATAAAAAGTTTGTTAGAAGAAACTAATAATTGTGACATTATATGTTTACCTGAAAGATGGGTGCCTTTTTATACCAATTCTACTAAAAATTTCCAAAAAGAAAGAGGAGATGATTATTCATTTATTAAAAATTTAGCTAATGAATATCATATAAACATTTTATCAGGAGGAATATGGGAGAAACGTGATGATTTAGAAAAACCACATATTACTTGCTATTTTTTTAATGAAAGAGGTGAAGAAGTAGGTCACCAAGATAAAATTCATCTCTATTCTTATGAACGCGAACAATTTGAACCAGGAAAGGTTTTAAAATTATTTAAAATTAAAAATTTGTATTATTTTGCAATTCTTATTTGTTTTGATATGGCTTTTTTTGAAACACCTAGATTAGCTGCTGAGAATGGTGCTGATCTTTTACTTTCTCCCACTCAAATAAGGCGGGAAGGAATGGATAATTGGGATACTTATTTGAAAGCACGCTCTCTTGAAAATAGAATTCCTATTGCAGCTTGTAATACTTTTGGAACTTTTTCCAGAAGGGAATTTATTGGGAAAAGTAAAATAATTTCTTTTGTTGAAGGAAAGGTTTCACCATCGAAACTTAAAATAGTTGAAGGTCCTTCTAATTTAAATGGATATATTTTTGATGATATTGATTTAGATTTTCCAGAAAAATTAAGGAAAATTCGATTTAAGGAAAAAATTGAAAAAAGTAAAATTAAAGTGAAAATTGTAAATAACTGAATTGCTTATTTTATACACAATTCTAAAAATTATTAACATTGCATTCTTATATAACATTATTTTGATATTTTAACTAAATAGGAGAGTTGCTTTTTTTGGAAATGAAAATTCTTTTATGCGGTCTTGAAGATGCGGGAAAAACATCAATCTTATTAGTATTAGATAAAAAGTTTAGTTTACTAACATCAATTGCCCCTACTATCAAAGCAAAAAGAACATCACATACTAACAAGCTTTTAGGCATCTCTACTACACGCTGGGATTTAGGTGGTCAAAAGCGTTATAGAAAGATATATTTAGACAATAAAAGTAAATATTTTACTGAAATGCAATCAATTTTTTATGTAATTGATATACAAAGTCAAAATAAATTTGATGAGGCACTGATTTATCTTAAAGATATTATAAATATTGTTATAGATAATCACCCCGATAACTTTCAATTATTAATCCTATTCCATAAATATGACCCTGACATTAAAAACAAAAAGGAAATGAAAGATAATATACTCCTTTTAGAAAATAAAATAAAATCGCTAATTAAAAATCTAAAATACTCTTTTTATAGGACTTCTATTTATGATGATTCTAGCTTATTAAAAGCATTTTCAGATGGAGTATTTTCAGCTACTGAGAAATCAAAATTACTCCAATCTTTGTTAAGAGATTATATGAGTAAAACATACACCAGTTCTACTCTTCTTTTGGATCAAAACTGTTTCATAATCGCAAGTAGAGCTACCAACGAAGCTTATCAGGAAATTTGTGAAGCCATTGCACCCCGATTAACAAATGCATTGGAAAAATTAGAAGAATGGGATATTGATACGAAAGATATAATAACGAATATCGAATTTCCTCAAAATAGCTTAGAACAGTCTAGAGAAGCGCAATCTAGAGAAGGTATAATTTTTTTAAGAAAATTAGAAATAAACAACGATAGATTATATCTTATTGCGCTTTGTTTAAATAAAAGGATTCAAAGCAAATCCTACGAGTATCTACCAATATTAGCTGCTAACTTAAAAAATTTGTTGGAGAGTTTTGAATAGCATCAACTCACTTCATAAAAAATCTTTTATATTCTCATAACAAGTTTTTAATTTTACTTTTAGTCACCACTCTCTGTGGGTGGGGTTTAAATATATAATCTTAAATATAAAATTAAAATTCAATTAAATAGCAAAAATGATTGTAGATTCAAAAAATTTTAATGAATATGTAGGACCAAAAGCTATTTTTGATCCAAATTATGTACCCCCTCAATTATTATATAGAGAAAAAGAAGAAAAATCATTATATTCCATTTTAAAGGATTCAATTTCAGATAAATTTTATCTTAATATATTGTATCAAGGAGTTCAAGGAATTGGTAAAAAAGTCATCGTTAATAAAGTCTTGAAAGATCTATTAACTAAAAATAAGGAATTAACTGATATTCATAAAATTTGTATTGACTGTAAAGAAAAGAGTCTTGAGGATTTGATATTTTCAATATTAACAGAGTTAAATCATTTTTTAAATTTTAACTTTAATTTTAATTCAATTTTAACTTCAAAGATTTCTCATTTATGGAATATGATTAAATTAGCATGTAAAAAACTAAATTGCAATCTATTCTTTTTATTTTATAATATTGAATCTTTGCAGCCAGAAATCTATAAGAAATTTCTGCATTTTGGAAAAGAAACAAATATAACATTGATTTCTACAGTAAATAAAATTTTAAAACCTTCTACTTTAGATTTATTAAGCGAATTTGATCTAAAAAAAAAATTAGAATTTTTTAGCTATAATGAGTTGTACACTATTCTTAAACAACGAGTATCCCTAACCTTTACTCATGAAATAGATAAAGAGTTAATTAGATATATAACAGATCTAATTTGTGAACATTATGTACCTGTACCAGGAAAAGGTATTGAAATCCTTAGAGATATATATCCTTTATTAATAGATAAGAAAAATTTCAAAAATTTTGAACTAATAGATATGTGCCAAAATGAATTCGATTCTATTCAAATTTCTGATGAATTTAGCATTCTTAATTATGTTTCTGAAGAAGATTTTTTAACAATAATATTTTTTGACAATTTAGCAAATTATTTCTTGAAAAAGTTGAAATATTATATTTCTTTGAATGAGTTAAAGGAATTATATGATATTTCTTGTGAATCTTTAGAATATAAAAAAAGTTTGAATGAGTTCAACGAATTAATTAAAAGATTGCTAAGTTTTGGAATTTTAAGTGGTTCAAAAAAAAATCAAGTCAGAAGGAAACCGTATCTATTGAATAATACTTTAAATTACGATTCCTTCTTCATGGCACTAAACCCCAAACACCTAAAAGCTATAGTAGATGCGATCTTTAATAAATAAAATTAACATATTATTCTAAAAAAAATAATACCTTTGTACATTTGACTTTTTCGAAAAAATTTTTAATATCTAAATAGCAAAATAAATTGAAAATATAAATCAGATTTTTTTTTAATAGTGTCTAATATATATATAAAGATGGAATTACTCTATCTTTTTAATAATAAACGAAGAATTGGAGATTTAATTTGACATATATTAAAAAAATCTCTATGACTGGTTTCAAATCGTTTGGAGAACGAACAGTAACAATCAAATTTTCAAGTGGTTTCACATGTATTGTTGGACCAAATGGTGCAGGAAAATCTAATATTATAGATGCGTTATGTTTTGCTTTAGGCAGACTAAGTAAGAAGACTATGAGAGCAAAAAGTTTGGAAGATCTTATTTTTGCTGGCGCTAAAGGAAAAAATCCCTCGACTAGAGCTTCTGTGACAATGTATTTTGATAATTCAGAAAATGTTTTTCCCGGGAGTACCGAAACATTCGAAATAACACGAACCATTAAAAAAGGGGGTGGTGGGGGGTATAAAATGAATGGTCAAAAATCTACTCGTCAACAGATTCTCAATGCTTTAGCAGCAGCTAATGTAGATCCAGATGGTAGTAACCAATTCGTTCTTCAAGGTAAAATTGTTGAATTAACCCATATGAATGCAGAAGAGAGAAGATTATTCATTGAAGAATTAATTGGACTTCAGAAATATGACGAAATGAAAGATTCCAGTTTAAAAGAGTTAGAAAAAGCAGAAAGAGATTTAGGGCAGTTTGAAGCAATTTTTAAAGAAGTTTCTGCTCAGCTTAAAAAAGTTGAAAAAGAAAAAAATGATGCTTTAGCTTGGAAAGAATTAGATCAACAAATTAATTTCTTAAATTCAAAATTAATTGCTTTAAAAATTTCAAAATTACGAAAAGAAGAAGATGAATTAGAAAAAAAGGTTGAAGAATCTTCAAAAATTATTGAAGAACTGAAAGAAAAGATCTCTCGACAAGAAGATATCCTAAAACAAGAATCATTAGTTATGGAGAACATTCAGAAAACAATTACTGATAGAGAAAAGGAAAGAGAAGAAATAAACGAAAATATAACAAATTTAAAGACACAATTATCTTCAAGTCAAACTACTTTAGATTTAGCTAAAAAATCAATAGATAAATTGACCCAAGAAATAAAAAATTTAGAGAATTTACTAATGGTACTTGAGGAAGGACAAACTTATGATTCTTTAATACAAGATGTATCTAGTCAAATTTCTGAGTGTGAAAATCACCTCGAAGCAGCTAAAAAGGAAATTGAAAGAAGACAACAAAATCAATCTGAGTTTGATATAAAAATTAAAAATAATGAGGATGAAAAATCACAATTTAAAGCGGAAATTTCAAAAATACAACAAAATATCTCATCAAATAATACCCAGATAAAGCTTCTTAGAGAAAGTATAAAAAAGAATGAAGATAAGAAAATTAAATTAGAAACTGAATTGAACAAATTGAAGAGAGAAGCTGAAAGTATAGATGAAGCTATTGATGAGGCAAAAAAAACTGAAAACCAAATTAGAAAGAGAATTGAAGATTTAAAAACTAAAATTAATGAAGAAAATCAAAAACAAAAAGAGTTAGAAACTAACATTAATGTTATTCAAGAAGAAAAAAATCAACTAAATTCAAAATCAGTTCTTCTACAATCTACATTATCATCATTGAATACTGAAATTAGTATGAATAAAAATACAATCCAAGATTTAAATGATAAAAAAACATCTTTTGAGAATAAAATTAGAGATTTAAGTAAAGGTAAAGACACAGAAGAAGTTGTAAAAGGTTTATTGAAAGAAAATGAAAATATTAACAAACAATTGAGTGAATTAAAAACAGGTTTAAAAAAAGAAAACTCAATGTTTAGGAGTAATGAACAAAATCTAGAACTATTAAAGATGAAAGAATCTTCAATTGATTCAGAAATTCATGATAATAATGCAAAAATAGATAATATTAATACAGAATTAAAAATTTTTAAAAAAGAATTAACAAAATTAGAGCGTGAAAAGGGTAATTCAGAAGTGCAAATTAATTCTCTACATAGCAATCTATCAAAAATAGAAAAAGATACAGAAAAATTTAATTCTAAAAGTCAGAACATTCAAAGACGTTTAGAAGAACTTACAAAGGAAAGAGATAGTTTATTAGAAAAAATTGAATCTTCTGAAGAAGAATATGAGAAAAATACCCGAGATATAACTGGAATTCTTCAAATTTTAAATATGCTCACTCAAAATATTAACATTTCTGTCGAATCTATTAAAAGTAACATCCAATTATCAAATGCAGAAGCAATTGAGGCCTCTGCTGAAGATTTCAAAAAGTTTATTCTAGATATTTTAGATATCATGAAAAGTGTTGAGGGGATTAGTATGGATGCTGAACAATCATCTGAAATGTCGGACATGTTAAATTCTATCCTCCGAACTTTAAAATTATTTACTGATAATGCAGATTCAACAATTGATCAATTAATTAATAGAGTTAAAGAATCAGCTGATGTAGAAGTACAAGAATCAACCTCAACCTTTGATAGTTTTGTACAGGATTTAATGGAAATTCTTGAAAATGTCTATATTTCATTAAGAAAATTAACATTGTCAAAAAGTCAAGATTTATATAAACAACTAGAAGATCTCTCTGAAAACATTAAATCACAAGGTGATGATTTTAATAATGCGGAGATAAAATTGTCAGAATTAAGGCTTCTAAAAAAACATAATTCAGAAACCTTGTCAACATTAACAAGAAGACTTGAAGAAATTAATGGAAGAAATAAGGAATTAAATGAAAAAATTAAAAATTCTGAATTAGAAATTGAAGAAAGAAAGAAATTAGTCAATGAGAAGCAAAAAGAAACAGAAAAATTAGAAATTGAGATAAATAAATTAAAAGAACTAAAAGATACTTACTGGGAAAATATTTCGAAGACTCAAGATGATATTGATAAAAAACAAAAAGAATTAGAAGATTTAAGAGAAAATCTTCAAGAATTGCACGGAATCCAAAATCTATTTGAAAATATTACAGAAATTGATAATGACATAGGAAAGTTAAATAATATTATTGAGGACAAAAAAAGTTCAATTATCAATACAGAAGAAAGCATAAAACAAATTCATACAGAACAAGATACCTTACAAAACAAAATTGAAGCATTAATTTTAGAAAAAGAAAAATTTTGGGAAAAAACAGAAAGTTTAAGGAAACAAATAGACAAGGAAAATGAGTTATTAGAAGATACAATGGATCGCCTAAGAGCACTTGAAAATGTGATGAGAATTATTAATTCAATTGAAGATATTAAGAAAGAGAATATAGATGCTAACAATAAAATTGAACTCTGTCTCAACAATATTGAAAATTTCAATTCTCAAGTAGATGAAATTCAAAAAAATGTTGATCAAAAACAACAGACTATAGATTCCTTGAGGAATGAAAAAACTAAAGAAGTAGAATTACAAAAAGCAGCTCAAAAAGAATTAAATAAATTAAATAAAGATTTACAGAAATATCAACGCCAAATTAATGAGCTAAACAAAAATAAGGAAAGAGAACAAAAAATTTCAGAATTAAATCAAGATATTAAAGATACTGAAAAACAAATAGACTCAATTTTAGAAGAACTAGAAAAATTTAAGGAACAACTTAATAGTGAAAATGGAAAAAAAGATGTAAAACAAAAAGAAATCGATGAATTCAATCTGGAAAAGGACGAATCATGGAGAAAGCAAAAGCAATATCAAAAAATCTTAAATGATTTTAAATCAGATCTTTCTATGGAAAATGCTAAAATAAATAATTATGAATCTAAAAAAATAATTTGTACTGATCAAATAGAGACTCTATTCCAGAGGTCTAAAGAATATGGTTCACTCCCTCCTGTCACTCAGGATTTAACAGAAGCTGAATTACAATCAGATATTGGGGACGTAACAACGAAGAAAAAAGCTCTTGAACCAGTCAACTTAAAAGCCATTGAACAATATGATGCCGTAAAAGAGAGATTTGATGAGATAGATATGCGAAGACAGACTATTCAACGTGAACGCAAGGCGATCCTAGACGCAATAGATAAAATAGAACTTGAGAAGACAAGGACCTTCATGAAAGCTTACCATGAAATAAATAGAGAGTTCAGTAGAATTTTCCAGAAGCTTAGTCCTGGTGGTTCGGCTAAAATGATCCTAGATCGCCCTGATAAACCCTTTGAAGGAGGGATTAGCATTGAAGCTCGACCTCGTGGGAAGAAAATTTCGAGTCTGGAAATTCTTAGCGGTGGAGAAAAAACTTTGGTCGCCTTATCTTTTATATTCGCAGTTCAAGAGTTTTATCCCGCTCCATTCTACATTATGGATGAAATTGATGCAGCTCTCGATGGTCCAAATGTTCATAGGGTTAGTATGGTTATCAAAGAATTTGCATCTCAAGCTCAATTTATGGTGATAAGCCATCGTGAGGAAAACATTGTTAATGCAGATAGAATCTATGGAGTTTCAATGCAACAGAGTGGGATCACCGATATCTTTAGTGTTGATTTAGAAGAAGAAGCTA
>JBHLMP010000060.1:0-19966 GCA_048938025.1 Promethearchaeota archaeon | reverse complement strand
TCCAACTTAGGTTGATGGGTATTCAATTGCTTTATAATAAGATGATTATTTTTAATGAAATCTACAATTTCACAGATACCCTCATGAATATCTTCCACGATCACATGAAAACCTTCTCTTACCTCTTGAACTTCTCTTACTGTATCCAATTCTTGAATTTTAGTTTTATTTATTCCATTGGCAAAATAAAAATCGATTGCCTTATATTCTTGAGTTAACTTCTTTAAATTTTCTGGAGAATCTAAACTGATAATTTTACCATGATTTATTATAGCAATTCTATGACACAATTCATTTGCAACCTCCATATCATGAGTCGTAAGGAAGATTGTTACACCGTTTTTATTGTATTCTTTTATCAATTGTTTAATTATACGAGCAGATTGTACATCTAGTCCACTTGTCGGTTCGTCAAGAAATAAGATTTCTGGATTACTCATTAATGCCATACATAACAATAATCTCTGTTTCATTCCTTTAGAGTATTTCATTGATTTCAAATTACGTTTTTCATATAATTCGAATTTATTAAGTAGAGTCTCTGCTCGTTCTAAGCGAACTTTTTTAGGTACACCATAAATTTCTCCAATAAACATTAAATTCTGTAATCCTGACATCTCAAAATATACATTAGCTTCCTCAGGAACATTTCCAGTAATTTGCTTGACGATAATTGGATTTTTCCATACATCCTTCCCAAATATTGAAACATTCCCTTCAGATGGTTTTAATACGCCTGTCATCATTCTTATGGTAGTTGTTTTACCTGCCCCATTTGGTCCTAAAAATCCAAAAATCTCTCCTTTTTTTACTTCAAAGCTAATATCATCGACAGCACGAATAGTACTCATTGTTTCCTGGGGACCATTTGGTCCCATTTTATTATGTTTTCCTCTTTTGGGTGGTATGAAATGCTTACTTAGATTATTTACACTAATCGCGTTCATTATAACACCTTCTTTATAAGGTTATTCTTGTTTTTTTTCTTCTTCTAATTTAATGTGCTTTAAAAGCTCGTTGAGTGGTTGATCTCCATGACATTTGATAACTTGATTTAAAGTACACCCTTGTGGATGCTTTTCTTTTATTTCAGGCTTATCACAAGCACAATCTTCTGTTTCTTTTATTTTCATTTTTTTATTACCTTTTTTTCAATTTTAATTTTAATTAGTTAAATGATAGATTAAACTAATCAAACCATATATTTAAATCTTTTGAATCTTTTATATTATAAGATATGACAAAAGAAATAGATCTTGAAAATATTGGCACTTACATAAAAGCTTTACATTGTCAAATTCGATGGGTTTTGATAGATATTTTACGAGATGGCCCAAAAACTTCTGATGAAATATTTAATCATCTTAAAAGTGTGAGTGAAAATATAGGTGGTAATAACCAGTGTCATGGAATGTGCGGTAAAGGGGATTTTAAAGATTTAAAGAAACCATCCTTATATTATCATCTTAGAGAATTAGAAAGTGTAGGTATTATTGAATCAGATTATAAACCGAGTGAAAGTAAAAGAGCTCCTGAAAAAGTATGGAAACTAAATTTGGAAAAATTAACTATAAATTTGAAATAATTTGAAGTAATATTCTAAAGAATAATCAAAAGAAACAAAAGAATACATAATATGGAAAGAAGATTATTATTTATAAGGTTCACATACTGGTATGGTGCTTTGCTTGATCTATTGGTCTTTTTTGATATGATTATTTCTGTGATATTCGGATTTTCGGTTTCAATAGAGAATGTCAGCACAGACATTTCTTATAAATACCAAACAGGAACAGGGGCATTTTTAATGTTAGGATGGATAATTCTCCTAATTTGGGCTGATCGTAAACCAATTGAGCGTAAGGATATTTTGCTTCTTACAGCAATACCAGTTGTTTTAGGAATAATGTTTATAAATATACACTATACTTATTTCTGGTTTCTTTCAGTTATAACCCTCATAGTTTTTATAATTGCCTATTTTTTAGCAAGATCTATTGCTAGTTGATTTTAAAAAGGACTCTGATTCGCATTTTTGTTTCATAACCAATTAACTAATAAAGATTGTATTGATAATTAGATCAATAATAAATTTGGTGAAGTAGATTGGGAGTACAAAAAGGAGATATTGTCAAAGTTGAATATGTAATAAGTGATGAGAATGGCAAGTTATATGATTCAAGTGAAATAAGTTACGGTGGACCTATAAAAGTTCATATCGGATATGGGCAAGTATTTAGAGGTTTTGAGCAGAATTTAATTGGAATGGAAGTAGGTGAGGTAAAAGAAACAATTCTTAAGCCGGAAGAAGCTTTTGGTCAGTTTGATCCTCTATTGCTAGAAAAAATTCCAAAATCACAATTATCAGATTTCAATAACATTCTAATTGGCAAACAGATAGAATATGTGGGACCTAATGGGATGTCCTCTCCTGCTTGGATTAGATTAATTGAAGATGATTTTGTCATTATAGATATGAATCCCCCCTTGGCTGGAAAGACATTAAAATTAACAATAAAATTATTAGAGAAAGATTTAGAACCTGATCCTGTTCCCAATCCCTTCTATATCGGGATGAGTTGTGATGGTAGCTGTGATCATGAGCATCATCATTCTTAATAATACTCTGATATCATAGCAATTTATCATCCCTATATTGACTATATAGAATAAATTTATTTTTATAGAAATTATTATTAACTTAATTCCGATTACAGGTTTATAAAAATAATATGATAAGTTGGATTTTAGCTGGAATTTTAGCTATTTGGTGCTTAATAAATCGCTTTTCAGTAGATGGAAAAGTGGAAGGTGAGCCTCTTGGAATGCCTCGTGGAACAGTTAGGGCATATATTACTTTAATTATTATTGCTTTTCCCTTTCATTATATCTTTTTTGGGGGTAATGTTCCAGAATTAATCATTAACGCTATTTTTATATTAGTGGCTTTTTATTTTGAGGCGAGAAAAAGTAGCGTTGAGAGAGTAAAAAGAATTGTTGAAGAAATAAGGGATCCTGAAAAATTTCGAGAAGAAGAGAAAAAGGAAAAGAAACCACTTTACTTACCGAAATATTCTGTAAGGATTTCAATGGTATTATTATTAACTATAATGTTGCTAATAGAACCCGATATTCCATTTGAAGCTACTAATAAAATATTTGATCTGATTATTATAGTTGGTCTTTTCTTTGTCGGTGTCATCGTAAGAGGGATTGTAAACTACGGAAAAAAGAAGGACATTAGAGCAAAAATGGATCTTATAGAAAATTTTCAATCATTATCTATTTATGAAGTTGTAGATAAACTATTACAACAAAAACAAACCTGGTGGGATAAAAAGGGTAAAAATATTATCTCATATATAATGTTATTAGTTGTTTTTACAGCTTTAATACTTTTTACAATAGAATTTCAATATAATATCTTAGATTTGCCTGCTTTTAACTATACACTCTCTCTTAAAGGAATTTTACTACTCCTTGTTAATGCTTACTATGGCTTTAGAGATTAGGGATCAAATCATTAAATTATTACTTTTATTTTTTTATGATTTTAAAATTTTATTTTCAGCTTCTTCTATAGATTTATATCCTAGTTTATTAAAAATTAAGAGTTATTAATATTAAGAAAATTATTAATGGGAATAAATAATATGAGTTCAAATGATATAGAGGTATACAGAAAACTACAAGAACATTTTGATAAAATGCCTATAGGTTTTCCTGCTGTTAAATCTGGTGCTGATTTACGTTTGTTAAAACATCTTTTCTCGCCTGAAGAAGCTAATATAGCAAGGTTATTGAGATTTGGCTGGGATAGAGATTTAGAAACATTAGAAACCATATTTAAACGTGCTAAAAAAACTGATATATCTATTAAAGAATTAGAACAAATATTGGATAGGATGGCGAAAAAAGGATCTATTATGTCAAAACGAGAAGGAGACAAAACCTGTTATGGTAACGCATTACTAGCGGTTGGTATGTTCGAGTTTCAAGTAAATAAGCTTACAAAAGAATTTGTTAAAGACTTTGAAGAGTATTATGTAGAAGCGTGGCTCCCAGAATCTATGAAGGTGAAAGCTGCTCAATTACGTACAATTCCAGTAGAGCAAAGCATTGAGCCTGAGCATAACGTGAGTACATACGACGATCTTGAAAAACTTCTTGAAACTACAGATGGACCTTTTGCAATAATGAATTGTATTTGTAAACAAGTAAAAGATGTATTGGAAACTCCTTGCAAAGTCACAGAAAGGAGAGAGATTTGTATGGGAGTTGGGACAATGGCTCAATTATACATTGATCAAGGATGGGGTCGGCAAATTAATAAAGAAGAAGCTCTCGAAATTTTAAGAAAAAATGAAGAAGAAGGTCATGTGCTTCAACCAGATAATTCGCAAAATTTATCTTTTATTTGTAGTTGTTGTGGTTGTTGCTGTGAAAATTTATCGAATCTAGCATTATTACCTAATCCAGGAGATTTTTCAATAACTAATTACTATGCTGAAGTAGATTCTGATTTGTGTTCAGGTTGCGGTACATGCGTAGAAATATGTCCAATGAAAGCAATATCTCTTAAAGATGATATTTCATCAATAAAAAAGAAACGCTGTATAGGTTGTGGAAATTGTGTTGCTAAATGTCCATCTGAAGCTGTTAAGCTTCTTAAAAGAGAAAGACAATTTGAACCTTTCCCCACGATGGATTATTTATTTGATAGAGTAATGCAACGAAAAATGAATCTTAAGCAAAAAGGTTGAAATCTTGAAAAAGAGAATAAGTTTTTAAATTTATTTTAATAAAATTATTCTAAATTAAATTGTAAAGATTAAATTATGGAAGAAGAAATTTATCGAAAATTACAACAGCACTTAGATCAAATGCCAATTGGATTCCCTCAAGCAGAATCTGGTTCGGATATACGGTTGTTGAAATATCTTTTTTCGCCTGAAGAAGCCAAAATTGCAATGTTTTTAAGATTCGGATGGTATGAATCCCTTGAACCCTTAGAGATTATTTATGAACGGACAAAAAAAGCGGGAATTTCTATGCACGATTTAGAACATACTTTAGATAGAATGGTTGAGAAAGGTACTACTATGTATAAAAAGGAGAATGATAAGAAATATTACGGAAATGCATTATTAGTAATAGGGATATATGAATTTCAAGTTAATAAACTTTCAGAGGAGTTTTTAGAGCTTTTAGGTGAATATATGAGCGAAATTTGGGACAAAGAAGCTAACCCAACGGATCATCATCAAATGCGTATTATTCCAGTTGAAGTTGGTGTTGATCCAGAACTTAATATTGCTCCCTATGATAATGTAAAAAAGATCATAGAAGAATGTGATGGTCCATTTGTAAAAATTAACTGCATTTGTCGTCAAGACATGGAATTTCAGGGAAAACCCTGTAAAATGACCAAACATAATGATAATTGCCTAGGATTTGGAGTCATGGCTCAAATGTATATCGATCAAGGATGGGGAACCCAGATTAGTAAAGAAGAAACTCTTGAAATTTTACGTCGAAATCAAGAAGAGGGATTAATTTTCCGACCGAGTAATTCTCAGAAAGTCGATTTTATTTGTAGTTGCTGTTATTGCTGTGATGGAACGATCGCAAATTTGCGAAACCTACCAGATCCTGCTAATTACGCAGATTCAAGCTATTACTCACAAATAGATCCTGAATTATGTACCGGATGTGGCACATGTGTTGAACGTTGTCAAGTTAAAGCTATAACTCTTATTGACGATATAGCTTCAATAGACCTAAAAAGATGTATTGGTTGTGGAAATTGTATAATAACATGCCCATCTGAAGCTATTTCGCTTCAGAAAAAAGAAGAAAAACATGTTCCTCCTCAAACTATGGATGATCTTTATGATCTGATCCTAGTAGAAAAAAACAAATTAAAAAGTAAAAAGAAATAATTAATGAAAGTAAACCAAGTAATGTAACGGTTTTTATTATTTCTTATAATAACTATAAACAGTACCTTCTTCAATCCAATTCCAATGGAACATTGGTTTGTGAAATTCTTTAACCAATTTAAAACCATAACTTTCCATTTTTTCTTTAACTTCCACTAAATCAATTCCATGATATCCTATATGTGTTGCGAAATAAGATAAAAAACCAATTTTATCTTTTAAAATTCGATAAATTTCTTTTAATAATTTAATCCTCTCCTCTTTATCTAATAGATGATATACATCATATAATAATACTACGTCTAAACAATTATCCTTTAGAGGAAATATAATATCCTTAGAAGTTTTAATTGTCTCTATATTTATAATCTTTTGAGTCTGAATCTTTTCAGTCAATTCTTGAAGTGATTCCTCATCATAATCAAGGGCATAAATCCTTCCCTTTCTTCCCACAATTCTTGATGCAATTAAGGAATAAGTACCAGCCCCGCATCCAAAATCTAAAATTTCCTGTCCTTCTTTAATACCTAATTCTCTAAGCACCGTTTCTCCTTTAGATTTTAACCAAACTTCCATCTTATTATTAGATAATCATTCATGATTTAAAGTTTTAATTTTATGAATTTCTAAAAAAAGTTGTTCGTGTTATTAGTACGGAAATTCGTTTCTATCTGAAATTTAAAAAAACAAAAACTATAAGTAATAATTAATGGAAGGAGCTAATCCGCACCAAACATTGGATTTCGCCCTCTATTAAGCTCAAAAAGGAGCTTAATTTTCTCATAACCTTTTTATTTTATGGTGGGATTGCATTCCTTTCACTTCTTTTTTATAATACTCAGAATCCTAATAAGTTCTTAATCATTAATTAAAATCAATAATATTACTTTTTAAAAAGAGATTAAGTGATAGTACGTTGTCAAATGAAAAAATAACCCTAATTGGTTCTGGGTCCCTGCAGTTCGGGATAGGCAGTGTGGGAAGTATTTTGGATAGTAAAATCTTAGAGGGTGCTACTATTTGTTTGCATGATGTTAATGAAGAGGCTCTCAAATTAACGTACGCAGCATGTGAATCAGCAATAAATAAAAGAAATTTAGATTTTACCTTAGAATCAACTATAGAAAGGGAAGAGGCATTAAGAAATGCTACATTTATTATTAATTCGATTGAAATAACGCCACGCTTCAAATTATTAGATATGGATTATCGAGTGCCACAAGAATTCGGTAATAAACAAGTCATGGGAGAAAATGGAGGGCCAGGTGGTCTCTTCCACTCACTCAGAATAATTCCTCCAATTTTGGATATATGTGAAGATATCCAGAAAATCTGCCCCAGTGCTCTTATCATAAATTATTCTAATCCCATGAGTAGAATCTGCCTAGCAATTAAAAGAAAATACCCTTCTTTAAGATTTGTAGGTTTATGTCATGAATTTCAAGATTTTGAACCAATCTTAACTAAAATACTTGGAAAACCATCGTCAAGTTTAAAAATCAAGGCAGGAGGGCTAAATCATTTTGGTGTTATTTTAGATATAAAATATAAAGATACAGATAAAGATGCATATCCTGACATTCGGAAAAATGGTCCAGCTATATTAAGATCAATAGAAAAGGGTCCATATTTAGATAGTGGTTATGATCTTATTGCTTTTATTTTGGAAACATATGGTTACCTACCTTACACTACTGATGGGCATTATGGAGAATATATACAATGGGCTTGGGAACTAGTAGATATACCCGGTACGCGCAAATTCATAAGAAACTATGAAAAAGGTTTAACTCAACAGGGTGAAAGACTTAAAACTCTTATAGAGAGAGGAAAGGGTGATAGAATTGTAAAATCTGATGAAGAGCGTGCGATACCTATTATTGAAGGAATTATCACAGATAAAAATTATGAAGAAGCTTCAGTAAATATTCCAAACGATGATATAATTACAAATTTACCAAGGGATCTTATAATAGAGGGTCCAGCAATTATAAATAAAAGTGGTATTCATGGCATTGAACTCGGAGAATATCCTAAAGGTTTGGCTGCTCTCTTGCGAACTCAAGCATCAGTTCAGGATCTGGTTGTAGAAGCAATACTTACCAAATCTAAGGATATTGCATTACAAGCTTTATTAGCAGATCCTGTTGTTGAAACTTATTGGCAGGCAAAAAAGATTTTGGATGAAATGCTTAAACTACAAGAAAAATATCTTCAAATAGAATTAGAATAAGAGTTATTATGTTTTATAACTAGAAAGTAGAGAGTTTTATTATTCCATTCAAAACATATTAAAAACTTCTTAAATTATCTGAATTATTATGATGGGAAAATGTGAAAATTCCAAAAAGAGTTGTGGAATGATCCGTTCTATTAAAGATTTAGTGTTGTTAGAAGATGGGAGTTACATGTGTTTTTTATGTTGGAATGAATACAATAAAGAAAAGGATAAAAAGAAAAATTAATAAATTTAAAGACAAGAAAATCTTTATGGTATTTTAATTATAATACACAAAAGTAAGAAAATAAAACCTAAATAAAATAGATTAATATTAAACAGTACTTCTATAGTCTACGAAGATTTATTAGGATAATAACAGAATTACACAGATCACAGAAAACTGAGGAAAACTGGGGAGAAATGGAACTTGCTTTTACAGAACTGTATAAAAATATAGACAAAAATGCATTTTGCCCAGCACTTACTAAAATAGAGATCCTTTGAAAATTTCCAACCTCCTCTTCCTCTTTTCCTCTGATTCTTTTTTTTTTCCTTGCAATAAATTTTAAATATATAATCATAATCTTTTTACTTACTAGTCTATACATTCTTAGCGAAAATAAAAATGAAAAAATTTGCAAGAATAAAGGCAATTTTAATAGTATCTAATATAAAAAACGAGGTTAAAAATTGAAACATAAATATATCTTATTAACTGGTATTTTCCTTGTATTTCTTATAACAATTTTACCCAACATGGCAAAAGCCCCAGAGGGGTGGGTTGATCTACCTCCTAAGTGCTCTATTGGGTTTAATTATACAATCGGGCATAATGATAGATTAAATTACGAATTTACTAGCGAATATGCTACTATTGATTTTTTTGTAATGACAGAAACACAATGGAATAATTGGGATGCTGGATCTGGTTCTTATACCGAGCAATTATATGATAATGTCGATGGCGGTTCTGGATACTGGAGGCCACCTTATACTAAAACAAAATGGTATTTTGTTTTCTTTAATGACGATAATCTCTCTTCGACATATTTAACTTTTAATACATATTATACACCAGATGTTTATCATGACTTAGAAACCCCTTCTATGATTCCTGTGATATTAGGAGTAGTATTCGGAATTTTGGGAGGAGTGACGATAGCAGGAATAGGCTTTTATTACAATATGAAAAAGAAATCTAAGAGAGAGTTGATAGAAGATAATGTTGTTTAGGAAGATAATGTTGTTTAAAGATTTAGTATCATTAGAGGATGGAAATTATATCTGTTTCTCATGTTGGAACAAATACAATAAAGAGAAAGATGAGAAAATAAATGATAAAACTAATTAATCGTAAGATAATAGGAACGTATAATTTTCAAGATCAAATCTTTTAATTTTTATAGTACTTTGTGATTTTTCAGTTTGAATTAGAGGTATTTTAATAACGATTTTATAATCATCTAAATAAATGTTGTTATAAAACCTATTTTTGAATTTATCCCAATCAAGATACTTACTTACTGATAATTCTTTTTTCTTAATTGTTGGGACTACTGACATTTATTACCTCAAAATTTTTACTACTAATTTTATAGAATTTTGTATATATAAATCTACTACTTATTTTTTATGAGATAACCCTAAATTTCTTATTTTTTTATAAAGGGATTACTAACTTTAAACTTGCGTGATAATTTCTATACCAAAAATATTATACCAAACGACCTATTTATAAGTTTTGATTAAACAACTATTTGAATAATTGATTTCACCACTTAATGGGCATAAATTTAAATAATTGATTAAAATTGATTAAAATTTTAATAATTTTAGGATTTAAATAGATTAAGTTTTATAATAAGCTTAATATTTAATATATTAAACTCAGTTCGTACTTTTAGTTATTTAAAAAATATTTCTTAATCGATTTAAATGAGTAGCGGATATTTTGGTAAAGTTTTATGGATAGATCTCACAAGCGAGAAGTTTGAGGAGCGAAATTTACCTGATAAGATATATCGTCAATTTTTAGGTGGATATGGTTTAGGTTGCAAATTGATATATGAAAATATGAAGCCTAAAATTGATCCTTTAAGTCCAGATTCGGTTTTTGGATTTTTTCCTGGGTTATTAACAAGTACTGCTGCTCCCTTTTCGGGTAGGTATATGGTTGCTGGTAAATCTCCACTTACAGGTACGTGGGGAGATGCAAATAGTGGTGGGACATTCGGACCTGAGATTAAAAAGTGTGGATATGATGCTATTTTATTTAAAGGTGTTGCTGAGAGCCCTAAATATATTTCAATTATAGAGGGAGATAAAGAGATTTTAGAAGCAACAGACTTATGGGGTTTAGATATTATTAAAGCTGAAGAAAAATTAAAGAAAAGACACGGTAAATTTATCAAAACTGCTGGTATAGGACAAGCAGGAGAAAAACAATCACGTATTTCAGGAATTGCTAATGATAAAGGAAGAATTGCCGCACGATCAGGAATAGGTGCTATAATGGGTTCTAAAAATTTGAAAATGCTCGTTTTAAAAGGAAGCCATAAGGTCTCAATGCATAACCGAGATGATTTTTTGAACTTGGTAAAAATTTACAACCAGGAAGGAAAGAAGAAGGAACCCGGTAAGTTTATAAAATCTATTTTAAACAAAGCTCCTAATTTTGCTAAGTTAATGCGAAGATTTAAGATTAAGCTTTCAGGTCCAGCAGGAATGATACGCCATGTATATAAAACCTATGGAACAAGCATGGGAAATACCCTAAGTGCAGAAATAGGTGATTCTCCAATAAAAAATTGGTCAGGAATTGGGATGTATGATTTTCCATTTTCTAAATCAAAGAATCTTTCGACAATAAATATTCAGGGATATAAAATAAGGGAATATGGATGTTATAGTTGTCCAGTTCAGTGTGGAGCGATATTAAAAGTACCAGAATTAAATTTTGAAGAGACACATCTTCCTGAGTATGAAACTTGTTGCTCATTTGGAGCTCTATTACTGAATCATGATTTAATATCTATTTTTGAGATTAATGAATTGTGTAACCGGGCAGCAATAGATACTATTTCCACGGGCGCTACTGTAGCATTTGCTATAGAATGTTTTGAAAAGGGGATTTTAACTAAAGAGGATACAGAGGGATTGGAACTCACTTGGGGAAATTCGAATACTATTGTAGAACTTGTTAAAAAAATTATTAACAGAGAGGGAATTGGAGATATTTTAGCTGACGGGTCTGATATTGCAGCAAAACGAATAGGAAAAGGTAGTGAAAAGTTTGCTATGACCTCATTAGGTTGTGAAATTGCTATGCATAATCCGAGAATTTTTCCATCCCTAGCTTTTACCTATGCATATGATCCAACACCAGGAAGGCATACAGCAGCAAGTATTGATATGATCGAAATTGGACCAATTAATAAGTTTCAAAAAGGCTTAATACTGCCTGATCGATGGAAGAAAAATGAAAAAAAGTGGATAAAAGGACAAAAAATTATAACCTGTTTCTATCAAGCTTTATGTTGTACTGGATTATGTTCATTTTCAACATTATTCGGTCCTTACCCATTTTTCGAATTAATTAATTCCTTAACCGGATGGAATATTTCTGTAGATGAATGTTTAAATATTGGATTACGAATTCAAACTCTACGTCAAGCATTTACTCTGCGGGAAGGTATAAGTATTGCCAATAACAAATTACCAGGACGAGTCATTGGAGATCCTCCCGATGAGAGAGGTCCAACTAAAGGAGTTTCTGTTGATTATCAGAATTATTATGAAGGTTTTTGTAACGAAATGGGCTGGAATCCTGAAAATGGATATCCTTTAAAAGAAACTTTAAGAGAACTTGATTTGGAATTTATTATAAAAGATTTATATTGAAACCAAAAATTTTTTTAGTTGGTTTTGTTAATTAGATTTATTCTTTAATTATTATTTAATTACTTAAGGAGAGCTAAATAATTTTGAATGAAAATAGTGCAGAATTTAAATCTCTAAAAGATTATATTAATAAGACTATTTTAAAAAATGCTAAGAAAATTAAAGGTAGACACACGCCCATTTCTGAAATGGTTAATAATGTACCGAAAACTCTGAAGGTAAAGGATATTTATAGATTGCAAGGAGATTTAAAGAACTTTTACCTTTTTGTTTCAAAAAATTTTAATGGAAATCCAAAAATTCGTTATTTTTTAGTAGTATCTCTGGCTTCTCAAAGTTCTGATTTATTAGTAAGTCTCGCTAAAAATTTTGCGAAACGTAATAACTTAAAGTTAATTCAATATTCAATTTTTCCAAAAACTTTAAGAATTAATTTATTGCTAATAAAAGAATTGATTGAGATAGAAGATTTTTCAAAATCGATTCAAATATTGAAAAATTTTAGAATAGTATTCCATAATAGACTAACTACTTTTAGAAATCTAATAGAAAATGAATAATATTTAAACATCATTACAATATTATTATTAACTATTATAATTTAGAAATAGAATTTTAAACTAAGAAATGAGTTTAAATGTCATTTAGAGAAAACACTGTCAAAATTGTGGCGACAATAGGTCCCGCGTCATCTTCAAAAGAGATGCTTAAGAAACTAATTGATGCGGGAGTCGATATATTTCGATTAAACTTTTCACATGGAAGTCATAGTGAAAAAGAGGAAATAGTTAATAGAATAAGAGAAATCAGTGAATACGTTGGAATTTTAGCTGATATACAAGGTCCTAAGATCAGAGTAGGTGAATTCAAAGGTGATGAACCTTACAGTTTGAATATTGGACAGGAAGTAAAAGTTTTCGAGAAAGAAATTGAAGGAGATCAAGACCAGTTTTCAATTCCTCTAATAGGTTTCCTTAAATCCATGAAAGTAGGTGATATTTTTTTTATAAATGATGGAATCATTAGAATTAAAGTAAAAAGTAAAGAAAAGGACCATATTCTTGGAGAAGTGCTATCTGGTGGAATGATCAGTGATCGAAAAGGAGTAAATATACCTTCTGGTGAACTAGCACAGAAGGTTCCTACAGAGAAAGATATAAAAGATCTTGAGTTTATCGCTGATCTTGATCCTGAATATGTTGCAATTTCATTTGTATCTGGAGGAGATGATGTGCTCCATGTTAAAAAAATCCTTGAAAACTATGGAAATAATAATATAAAATTAATTGCAAAAATTGAACGCCCAATTGCTTTGGAGAAATTTGATGAGATATTAGATGTTTCGGATGGATGCATGGTCGCTCGTGGAGACTTAGGTGTGGAAATTGATCTTGATAAAGTTCCCTTATGGCAAAAAGATATGATTTATAAAGCTAATAAGGAAGGAAAACCGATTATCGTTGCGACACAGATGCTTGAATCGATGGTATCGAACCCAATACCAACACGCGCAGAGGCAAATGATGTTTATAATGCAGTTATGGATGGAACTGATGCAGTTATGCTTTCTGCAGAAACTGCTGTAGGTAAATATCCAATACATGCTGTTCAATATATGAATCAGATTGCTAAAACTGCTACTGAACATATGCCTGGAAGGATTCCTGATGAGTATGACTCAGAAGGTTTAACCCATACACAAACACTTGGACATGCTATACATTCCTTGGCCACTGAAATGGAAGAGCTTAATTTCAGAGGAAAAATCGTAGTTATTACTCGTAGAGGATATGGCGCACGTATGATTGCAAAATACCGTCCTCCATTACCGATAATTGCTATAACTCCATTTAAAAAAACAGCGAGGGAATTAAATTTAGTATGGGGGGTCCATCCTGTACATTTAGAGAAATTTGATTTTTTTAACATGGATGCTGAGTCTATTATAGAACGATCTGTTAAATATACTGTTAAAAGGGGAATAGTAGATGAAAATGAGCATGTTGTTATTTTATTAGTATCACGGAAATTTGAAAGACGAGGAAACTTAGTAGGACTTTATTATGTAGGAGAGATTCTTGAATCAGAATCTAAAAATTAATAATGAAGATAAGATACACTTTTATAAAGATTTATTAAATATTAAGATCTTAATTACGTATTACTTTATAAAGGGTTTAAGTGAATTATAGAAAGATTTAATTAATAAGTGATAGTTAGATGACAGAAGAACCAAAAAAAAAATCAGATTGGAAGAAATATGAATCATTTGTTTCAACACTTGGGAAATGGGCCTGGATAATTATATTAATAAATGCATTTTCTACTTTTATCTTTGGTATATGGGTCTTGGCATGGGGAGGTAGATTTTGGTGGCTCTGGGCAGGAGGTATAGCTTATGGGATTTGGTTAATTGCATGCGCCGTTTTAATAGCATTTCTAGCATTTTTTATAGTAAAACCGAGATTCTCAGATAAATGTGCCTCTAAAGATTGGGACTATATATTCAATGATGTATTAGTTATTGGAAATGCAAGAATTCCATGGATGTTAATAATTGGTATAATACTTGAAATCTTTGGCCTATGGGCTTGGGGCGGATTAGCAGTTTTAATCCCTATGATCATCTTATTAGCTGCTGGTCCAAAACCATATAAATGGAAAAAATGAAAGCACTTTCAACCATAAAAATTGAATTTTTAATTATCTTTTTTTTTATTGATTTTTAAATTAAGGATTTATCACAAAATCTTAGCCCTTTTATTATATTTAAATGATCTTCCATTCTAAATCATAATTTACCATCGTAAAGGATATAATATGTATAATAGCCTTAAAGCTTTTAAGAATAAAGTTTATACTGGCATGAAAATAGGAAATTCCCATAACTGGACCTATACTAATGGAAAATGGCATGAGACTAAAAAAACTCCTGATAAATGGACATTTCAATTTGACTCCTTAAAAACACGTGTACAACCAGCTCCTGTTAATACAGGTGCTAATATTAATACTAAATTTCATTGGTATATCTTAGCTGATCAAATTGCAACTAAAGTTGATAATAACTCATATATGACTTCAATGAAAGGAGTTAAATTTAAGGTCGGTCATAAACGTCCTTATTGGAGAACTTTCAGTTATAATTATCCAGAACAAACTTCATATAAACAACGTATTATTGGTTTTTTGGAAGAAACTATTAGAAAATTAAAAGCAGAAGAATAAAAGTATATATTAATTAAAAAAGAAAATTAACCTCCACCAATTGGTGGAAAAATCGCTATAGTATCTCCATCTTTAAGAATTGTAGTCTGATTTTGATGTGGTCTTCCATTTATTAAAATTTTTAAATTTTGTTCTTCCTTAGGAATATTATACTTCTGGATTATCGCATTAACTGTACTTCCCTCTGGTAAATTTAACATCGTTTCTGGTAATCCATATTTCCTTAAATTGGCATATAATTTAATCTTAACAGAAATTGTATTATTCTTAGCTATCTCAACAAACATTAATGCCATTCTTTTCGGGAATAATCCTATTCGGTCTCCTTCTCCTATTTTTTTTCCTGGACCACAATATTTTCCATTAACAAATATATGACTAAGCTCATTCTCTTCTATTTTAAATTTTTTAAGAATATCTAAAATCGTATCTATTCCATTATTATCAATTCTTAATGTACTCGGTTTACCGAATTCAAAACCGGGCTGTTTAGCCTTTTCTCTTAAATCCCCATATAATTTTACTGTAATTACCATTTCTAAAAAAAGTCTATTTCTCTAAGAATTCAACAAGTTGATAAGAATAAAAAATTACCTTTTATGAAATAAAAATTAGCCGAATCTTATTATTATAAATTATTTATATAATAGATCTATATATAGGATTATAGATCATATTTAAATCCTTAATATTAGAAGTATAATTTTGATTATTTAATATACTTTTTTAAGATGGTGGATGTTAATGGAAGATAAACCAAAAGTAGGTTATCAAATTATTGGTACTATAAAGGATGTAAAGGGACATTGTAATGCTGGTCATAAAGTAGGAGATAAAATAGAACTCGATGGTCATAATACGGGAGGGTTATGTGGTTTTTTTTATCATGATATTTTTCCTACCATTATAATGTTACAGTTTGGAGGATCATTTCCTGATGAATGGGGTGGCGATCCTGATGTCGTTGAGTTAGAATGCCCAGATAGAACAAATATAGTTAAAATAGAATTGAAAAGAATAAGAAATAATGTTTAAATAAAATATATTACATTTATTTTTTCTTATTTTTTTTCATCAGAAAAAATACTTCTAATTCTCCAAATAAATATTTAATATAAAATAAATCTGATCTAGATTTACAAATTATAAATCTCTTAATCTCGCATTTAATATTAATTAAATTCATTTTGTATCACTATAAGTAACTAACCATTGAGCTTTGATAGAAAATCCCCAGAAATTTTTGAATTTAGGCATGATTGATTCTCAAAATGATGATTTAAAAGAAGACAGCTATTATCATCT
Organism: Promethearchaeota archaeon; assembly: GCA_048938025.1. Taxonomy (GTDB): domain Archaea; phylum Asgardarchaeota; class Lokiarchaeia; order Sigyniarchaeales; family SOKP01; genus Loki-b32. Next base: position 3,370 of record JBHLMP010000060.1, on the reverse strand, counting down.
TCAAATTGTTGGGATTTATTATACAAATAATGGTGAATATTTATCTAAATTACCATCAAAAACCGAGCTTGAATTAAGACCAGAACCAAATAATGCTTATGATAGATTCGCTGTGAGTGTTTGGCACGATACTAGAAAATTAGGATATCTTCCACGAAAAAAGAATAAACCTTTTTTTAACGCAATTTTTTCTACTAAATTGATTTTAACTTGTATTTTAGGTTGCTATATCCCAAGCGCCGGAAATTTTCATTATAAAGGAAGATTTCAACCAGAACGGGCAAATATTACAATCCATACCTATAGAAATGAAATTACATGGCGACCCGTAAATTTATTACCAGAAGACTCAATGGCATTTTAAAGAACCAACTAAATTTGAAGGTTTAATTTTTTAGAAATTAAGATGAATTAAAATGGAATAAAAGGTTTTTCCAGCTTAATTTGATATCATAATTTTATAAATAATTAATCTTAGACAACTTCTTAATAAAAATTCAAATTTAAATTTGTATAATTGATTTAGACTCCGTTCTAATAAAAATGATTTTTTTTTTAGTGGTTAGCATTTTTAAATAGACAATATTGTCAGTGAACAATGTATATTAAATCATATATATTTAATTAAAAAATGATAAAAATTATAATTTCAATGTAGAAAATTGAAAATAGTTTAACAATAAAAATATTTAAAAAGACTACTCCTAATTTTCTATAATTATCCAGTGTGTAGGCGGAGTCAAATTCTATATATAAAAATAGAGTGAGTGAAATTATCAAAGAATTTAAGTGCCCTCGCTGTGGATCATCAAATTTAATAAATTATGGTAAGATTTTTGAGTGTACTAATTGCCATCTGGAATTTTATAAAGAAATTGATGAGGATATTGAAGATGAGAACAGATTGTCCCTTCAAGAGATGAAAGGTTTTTTCAATTCCTTTTTACCAAGTGACAAGAATAAAAAAAAGCGGAAATAAATATTAATAGTAGTTTTTAAAATAATTTAATGCTCCCTAACAATCTCTATACCTTTCTTTTTAAGATTTTTTAACACAAAGGGGTATCTAATCAGAGTTTCATATTCTAAATCAGGAATTCCTAAATTTTGTATCTGATCATCTGTGAATAAATCAATCAGGATTGCTGCTCTATGTTTTATCTCATATTTCTTAAGCAATTCTAAAGCATTTAACTGATTTTCAAAAAACTTACCCTCTGCTCCTGTGATAGTTTCAAAGGTTTTTTCATCAATTCCCTTTAAAGAAACTCTTACATAAATATTCTTGAATTTACTTAAATCTTTTATATAATTTTCATCTAGCAATATTCCATTTGTCTCAAGAATATACAAAGTATTTTTTGGAATCAAATTTATTAAATCAAATAGATTCCTCTTACATATTGTAGGTTCTCCACCACTTATGCGTATCAATGATAAATCCATTTTTAACAGCTTTTCACTAATTTCTCTTGGTGAATAGTATTCCCCAAATTTCTCTGGATTCCAAATTTTTTTCTGAGCCCAACAATAAGCACATCTCAGGTTACAACCTAAACAATCAGCAGTGGCACATCCGCCATAGAATTGAGTTTTTCGAAACCTATAAAACTTTCTCGAATTATTGCTACATACTTCACTCTGAATACTTTTTGTTAGTTTAATTGGGTCAATCATAATTGTTAATATTATATTTTTACATAATTGGAAAACCACAAAAATCGAAAATATTTACGTTATAATGGTACAGAAATGTTAAATTTTTAAAACCTTTTTATTCTGTCCATATTTTAATAACCATAATTAAATAATGATACTTAGGTCTTATTTCTTATGACAGTAGAAGAATTGATAAACTTCATAAAAAAAAGGGGAATTAACGACACTTTTCAAATTCTCTCTCAATTTGAAAATAATAAAACTGAAAAACGAATTTTTTATGAAAAGTTAAATAGAATTAGCTATTATAATTCGTTTCTCCGCGTAAAAGATAAACTAATAGAAAAAAAATTAATTAGCTTTGAAAAAAACAACGGCAAGACATATATAGGACTAACTAAAAAAGGAAAAACAGTTCTAGATAAACTCACAGAACTTAACAAATTAATAAAAACTTAATCTTTTTTTATTTTTTATTTGGTATAAAGTATAACAAAAAATAAGAGGAGACCTTTTCAATAATAAAGAGATTAGGATTTATTTTTCTTTTTTTAAAAATTTTTCATAATGCACTATATCTTCAATTGGTTTACGGTCTCTAACTTCACCTTTAGGTTTAACAGGGTATCCTAATGGTGTTATACCTAAAACTTTATATTTTTTTGGGATTTTTAAAATGTGTTTTATTTCTTTCTCATTAAAATATCCAATCCAACAAGTTACTAATCCTTCAGCGGTTGCTGCTAAGATTAAATGCTCAAAACAAATTCCGAAATCCACAGGATAATATTTAATGCCCCTTTTTCCAGAAAATTCTTCAGAAATTGCTCCTACAATAAACATAGGTGCTTCGATAAATTTTTCTGATTGATTTATTGCTCTCCATATAGCTTTTACATTTTCTGGTTCTTGAACAACAATATAATGTACGCCTTGTAGGTTTGCCCATGTTGGTGCTAATCGAGCAGCTTCTAAAATCCTATCGATTTTTATTTTCTCAGGCATATCTGGTTTGTAAAAACGATAACTTCTTCTCTTCCTAACAACATCATAAAAATCCAATATATAATCCCCTTATCATTTTAAATATTATTACATAATCGAATAGTTGTTAGCTTAATTATTTTTTCAAATTAGTTTATATTTAATAGACGATCTAATAGAATTAGAATGCAGAGCTTTTTTACTTTTATTAGATTGAGAGATTCTCAATTTAAATGCTCGATAATCTTTCTAAATCATCTTTAGAATTATCTATCGCCCAATCTAGTAATTGGTCTGTATAATTTTCTATTTCCTGTGATTCTGGTAAGTTACTTAAAATGATTAATATGAAATTCGTCTTTGAAAGAATAATATTTCTAAAAACGATGTAATCTTCCTCATATTTTATTTTCATAACATTCAGGTTTGACAAATCCATTTCCTTGGATGCACTATTTGCTGTTTCTGCGAATAAAGAACTCATAGCGGCTATAGTTTTTTCATTAACACTTTCTGTCTTTTGAGAAGCCAAGACTAGACCTGTAGATGTTGCGAACAATGAGGCTCTGAAACTTCCATTCTCATTTAATTCTCTTAGTACCATCTCTAAGCGCGAAACCATCTTATCTCACAAAAGGTATAGTAATTTTCCTATAAAAATGATCTTAATTCATATATTTAAAAAAATCGTTTCTAAAAACTTTCTTAGTGAAAAATTTATATATTT
>JBHLMP010000013.1:0-76003 GCA_048938025.1 Promethearchaeota archaeon | reverse complement strand
CCTGCTTTTTATTATGCTACCGTTTCACATAGGAGTTTTTTTACATTAGATCAAAGAAAGTCTTATGCTAAAAAGGGCATCGACTATGCTAAAAAAGCTTTAATTAAACTTGCTTTTAGACCTTATTTTGGATGGCCCTATCAAATGTCAACTTGGTCTTACTCACAATTAATCAATCTCGATATTTCTAAAGAAAAAAGAGAAGAATATATCCACGAAATGCTTCAATCTGCTTTAAAAGCCAATGATATTGGTGAAAAATACAAGGGAGGATTTTCGAGAGCTGTAGGTTACTCATCTCTATTTAGAGCTTATAAAACTCTCTCAGATAATGCTACTAATAGACAAGAAAAGGTTGAGATGTTAACTGCTGCTATAGATGCCTCTGAAAAAAATATGGAGCATGCAGTATGGTCTAGAACTGGCATTATAGCAGCACAAATGCGGTTAGGTCTTTTGTATGAAGAATTAGGAATTACAACAGGTAAGATTGATAATTTGATGAAAGTAAAGGAGATATATTCAAACGTGATATCAAAATGTTATGAACGAGGATACCATTCTTATGCCGCTGCTGCCCATGAGTATATTGCACGCATTGAAGATAGAATGGGAAATTACTTGAATTCTTCAGAACATTACCAAAAAGCTCAAGATGCTTATAATGAGTCATTGAAACATATTGAATATAGACTTTTAAAAAATAAAGTTGAAGAAAAGATAAATTATACCCGAGCATGGAATTTTATAGAAAAAGCAAAAGAAGATCATAAAAGGGAAAACCATTCAAATGCTAAGAAGAATTATAAGACTGCTAGCAAAATCCTTAAAGAATTACCGAGTTTCTATTATGAATCTTGTTATTATGCAACTTGGGCTCTACAAGAAAAAGCAGAAAACTTTAGTAAAAATGAAAACCAAAAGGGAGCTATTGAAAGTTTTGAACTCACTAAAGGTGGCTTTGAAACAGCAATTAGAGATCTAGAAGAAGCTTATAAAAACATTAAAAACAAAGAAGAGAGAGTAAGAATTGAAAAACTCAAAAAATTAGCTCAAATAAGGATGAACTATTGTTCTGCCAGAATTGATCTTGAAAACGCAAGAGTTCTTGGAAAGCAAGGCAGACATATTGCATCAGCGGAAAAGTTCGCCAGCGCAGCTTTACAATTAAACGAAGTTTGTACCCATTTTAATGTTGAACAAGAACGTAGGGAACTCGAAGCTAATTTTTACCTTTGTAAAGCATGGGAATGCATGGAATATGGGGAACATTATGAAGATCCTCCTAAATTCGCAGAAGCTGCAGAACTGTTTACAAAAGCAAGTAATCTTTTTACTGAAACCAAACTAAAATTTTTAGCTTTAGGTAATTCAGCTTTCTGTCAAGCCTTAGAATGTGGCACAAATTTCGATAAAACAGCTGATATGAAACTTAAATCACAGTTATATACAAAAATAAAGTCGATGCTCAGAAATGCTGCCTCTTCATATAGAAAAGGTGGTTTTGAAAGTGGAGCAGATTGGGCATTAGCAACTTCAACATTTTTCGATGCTCTCTGGCATCTAATAAATGTAGACGAGGAATTAGACTTTACTAAGAAGAAGGAACTATTAGAAGTTGGTTCTACGTACTTAAAATCCGCAGCAGAACTCTTTTCCAAAGCTAAATATAAAGATAAAGAACGAGAGGTTCTTGAGCAATTAGAAATGGTCAAGAAAGAAGAAAGTATTTTAATATCAGCTTTGAATACAATAAAAAAGCCATCAATATCGGGAAGTACTATAGGAATTAGTGCTCCAGCTTGCCCAATAGAGTCAGGTCTATCACCGAATTTAAGTGAAGTGCACAAATTAACTGAAGCAGAAACCAAAATTAAAGAGAAACGTGAGATTAAAGAACCAGTAAAAATCAAGAAAGATGCAAAAAAACCAGATTTAACAGTTAAAAAACGAAAAGAATTAGAAAAAATTGAATCTGAGATTAAAGTAGAAGAACAAAAATTTATCTGTATTGTCCATAAAGGACATATTGTTGGTACTGTATATATCTGTCCAAATTGTAAAACATGCTATTGTTTGACATGTGCTTACTCCTTAAAAGCAAACGGAGAAAAATGTTGGACATGTAACAATGAAATAAATCCTTAAAATCAGAAATTAAAAGATCGAAAAAGTATTGAATATAAGAAGAAAAGATTTATGGTATTGGAAAAGATTTAAAGAATAGAATTAAAATTAGAATTTCTATATTTATAATTTAATACAATTATTATTGATTTTACATTGTTTTACATGAGTGTAGAAGAAGAAGTCTCAAATATTTTAGAACAAGCAAAGGTTGAGGAAAAAGAGTATAATTGGAAAAAAGCAGCGGAATTATACCTAGAGATAGTACACAGATACTTGAATAATAAGATGAAAGAACAAGCTGCAAAGATCTATAAGATGCTTGGTTTAGCATATTCTCGAGCCGCAAATACTTCGGATAATCAAGAAGAATATTTAAGTTTTACCAAGTCTACAATAGATGCCTATAATGAAGCAAAATCTCTTTATAAACAGATTAAAAGCAGATCTGATGAGTTAGAATGTGAAGCAGAATCATGTTTTTATACAGGACTTATCGCAAATTCAATTACGGAAGGAAAAAAGAATATAGAATACTCATATGAACTTTTTCTTGAATCTAGCAAGCTTTTCTCTAAGCTAGATAATTCTGAGGGTTTTGCTAGAACATTAAACAGAGCAGCAATGAGTTGTTACTTTATGACATGTTTTTATACTAAAAAAAGTGAAATTCTTAAGGCTTGCGATAATGGTAGGAGAATAGGAGAAAAAGCTTTTGATATTTCAAAAGATATTAAAAATTTTCAGATCATTGGTGAATCAGTAGAATCTATTGGAAGGCTTCTTTTTACTGAACTTTTTATTATTCCCTTTAAGAGAGATGAAAATTGGAAAAAAACCTTTGAGAGATACATTTTGAAAGTTGATGAATCTTTAGAGCTTATACAAGATTCTGAGGATTATAGAACTCTTGGACTTCTTTATAATTTTGCTGGAGGGATATATAGTGGCTATGCAATACAATATATAGAAGATGCTAGAGAACAAAAGAACTTGGCGGATAAGGCATTTGAATATTTCGAACATTCAGTTTTTTTAAGCAAAAAGACGATGGATAAAGAATTAATAGTATTCGTGATATGGTTTAGCAATTATATGGCAATATCTTTTAGAAGATTCAAATATTTAGAAAAAAGAATGCTTCAAGACCTTCATGATATTAGAAAGTTAGGAAAAATATACAAAGGTCTAAATATTATATCTGATTTTTACAGAAATCTCCTCCCAACATTCTATTACACTAATCTTGCTCAGAGAAGTTTTTTTACTGTATCTCAACAGATAAAATATGCTAAGTTATCAATTCAATATGCTAAAAAATCGTTAGAAACGTTTTCTTTTCTGCCTTTCTTTACATGGTCATATCAAATGCTTACATGGTCGTTTTCTCAATTAATCAATTTAACTGATTCTTCAGAAGAACAAAAGCAATATGCAAAGATAATGCTCAATTATGCAGAAAAAGCCAATAATATTGGGCAAAATTATGAAGGTGGATTTGCTTCGGCTGCAGGCTCTTCTTCTCTTTATCGTGCTTATAAAACTTTAGCAGACATATCAACAAGTCCAGAAGAGAAAAATAAATATTTAACTTTAGCTATTAAGGCCCATAGGAATTATATTGGGAATGAAGTTGAGTCTCCCGCTGGAAATATTGCTTTTCAACTACGATTAGGGCTTTTATATCAAGAATTAGGTATTATAACAAGAGATATAGAACCATTTGAGCAAGCAAAGAAGGCATTTCTACTGGTAGTTGATGAGAGCAGTAAAAGAAAATTTCATTCCTACACTGCTGCTGCTTATGAATATCTTGCTCATTTAGAAGATCGCTTAGGGAATTACAGGATTTCCTCAAAAAATTATGAAGAAGCACAGAATGCATATAAAAAGTCTTTTAAAGCTATCAAAATTAAATCATTGAAAAATAAAATTAATGAGAAAATAGAATACTTACATGCATGGAATTTAATTGAAAATGCAAAATCGAATCATAAAAAAGAAAATCACCTTGAAGCCAAGGATAATTATAAAAGAGCATATGAAATATTAAATGATTTACCAAATTATAACTATGAAGCGCCTTACTATCTTGCTTGGATATCTCAAGAAGCTGCAGAAGAATTTAGTAAACAGGAAAAATACGAAGAAACTATTAGATGTTATGAAGAAGCTAGAAAGCAATTTGGTACAGCTATAAGAAAGTTAGAAAATGCATTTAAAGATGCCAAACAAAAGCTTGAAAAAGAGAGAATTGAAAAATTGGAGAAATTAGCTAAAGTAAGGATAGATCATTGTTCTGCAAGAATAAACCTTGAAGAAGCAAGAATTTTAGGAAAACAAGGGGAACATATTACTGCTGCTGAAAAATTTTCTTCAGCAGCCGCCCAATTTAGGGAGATTTGTAATTTATTTAAAATGAAAAGGGAGCAGGAAGAACAAAAAGCTGTTTATTATCTATGTAAAGCTTGGGAAAATATGGAATTAGCAGAAAATTATGGTGATCCTAATAAATATTCTGAAGCAGGAAATTTATTCACAAAGGCAAGTACTTTTTTTACTGACAGTAAAATGAAATTATTGGCAGCAGGTAATTCGGCTTTTTGTCAAGCACTTGAACAAGGAACTATTTTTGATAAAGAAATGGATATAAGATTAAAAGCAGATTTATATACTAAAATTAAAATGCTGCTTAGGAGTGCCTCATCATCATATCGAAAAGGAGGTTTTGAAGGAGGAGCTGATTGGGCACTAGCTACTTCTACTTATTTTGACGCAATATGGCACTTAATCAGAGCAGATGAAGAATTAGAACTTAATAAAAGGAAAGAATTTTTAGAAATCGGAGCAATGTACTTAAGATCTGCTGCCGAACTTTTTGGAAAAAACAATTATAAAGATAAGGAAAAAGAAGTTCTTGAACGATTAGATATGGTTGAAAAAGAAGAGAAAATTTTAATTTCAGCCTTAAACACCATTCGGAAGCCTTCGATCTCCAGAAGTACAAGCGGGATAATCGCACCAGCATGCTCTTTAGAGACAAGTTTATCACCCAATTTAGGTGAAGTACGTAGATTAACTGAGGCTGCGACTAAGATTAAAGAGAAACGTGAGATTAAAGATATAGCAAAAATTGAGAAGAAAGTAAAAATATCAGATTTAACAGCTAAAGAAAGAAAAGAATTAGAAAAAATTGAATCTGAGATAAAAGTTGAAGAACAAAAGTTCATTTGCGTTGTCCATAAAGGACAAATTGTAGGGACCGTATACATTTGTCCGAATTGCAAAACCCATTATTGTTTGACATGTGCTTACTCACTAAAAGCAAACGGAGAAAAATGCTGGACTTGTAATAATGAAATAAATCCATAAATTCACCATATTAGACTTTAGAGTCTTGCAATATTAAATAAAAGCTGCCATATCTTTACAATTCTCAGCAATCCGTATCATGTCTTTCACTTTGGCTTTATCATCATAATCTAAACTCTCTATCAGTGATATTGCTTTTTCTACTAATTTATCTTTCCTTAACCAAGACTTATGGGCTACAATTAGATCTTTTTTTAAATAGGAGTTCATAACATCGTTAAAATATTGATGGATTTCATTAAAAAAGTCCATGACATTTTCGCTAAGACGCATGTCTCTTAAGATTTTGCCAATTTCTTGAATTTTCTCACAGAACATACGAAAATCCATTGCCTCTAGTGGAGTAAAATCCTGATCCTCTGAAACGTACACTCCAGTTCTAAGGTATGTTCTAATATGAGTAACTAATATAAAATAAAACTTTCGCAATTGTATAAAATTGTATTTTAATTCCTCAATAGACCCATCCTTCAAATACTCAAACATATCAGCAATTAAGTATAGTAAACGTTGGATTAGTTTTTTCGTGGGAATTTGTTTATAACCAAAATTTTGAATTACAATTCTCTGCCGTTGTTCTTCCGTTATTTCTGTGTTAGGAAGACCATTAACAAGCCAACGAATTTCATTTCTTAAATTGCTTTCAATTTCCTTATCTGATATTATAACTAACTTTGTTTGTCCTGATAGGCAATTTTTTACAAGCTCTCTCCCAACATACGGACTTGAGTGAAGCACTAATTCGTCTTTCAAATCTTCCTCACTATGCTGTAATTTTGGAGAAATAATTAGAGAACCATCACTTCGAATATCTATTGCTAAGGGATCATTTTTCTCTAAACCAAAATTATTAACCCAATTTTTTGGTAAACTAATAACATGCGAACCACCTAAAGCCTGCAATTTCCTAAAAATTCTTTCCATACATAATATATTGTAATAATGTAATATATACTTTTTTTTTCCGTATATATTATTTATACAATATGTATATATTTGTTTATATTTCTTATTATATTAATTAATAAAAAAAATTAAAATCGAATGGAGGAAGTAAAAAAATGATAACATGTGAAGAAGAAATTGATGAAATATTGAAAAATGTTTTAAGGAATTCAGATAATAATTCGAGAAATCTGATTTCTCCTTATGGCAGTAATGGAAAGAAATATTTATATTTATATCAACTAAAAAAATTCAATGGAGGAAATTAAAAATGACAGTAAGTAAAAAAGTAATTTATCCACTTTTAAAAGAATTTCCTAAATATATCATAGTAGAAGAAATTAAAAAAGAAACTATGGAAAGGGTTAAGCAAATTCCTGTAAAGGAAAGAGAAGTTGACCTAATACAGAAGCGAAGAGATGACAAAAAGTGGAAAAATTCAATGGGATATTTTCTTTTAAATCAAGAAAAACATGTTTTCCGTTTTAAAGATTTAAAATAAAAACTTAAATTATCTATTTTTTTATTTTCTTTAATTTTCATAATTCTAAATTCTTGAGAAAAACTTAAATAAGACTCTATCTTCTTTACAAACCAAACCCTTCTATGTGAAGGACCATTAGAGACAAAAAAGTAAGTGAGATTAAAAAATTATGAAAGTGAAAAAAATTATTTTAGTGATTTTACTTCTTGTTTTATGTTTAGGATTTATTGATGAACTGAGTCAGAGATTTGATATCTACCAAAAAGTTATCAATAAAAATTTATCGAATTCATCTATTGACAATTCGATTACTCTAGAATGGAACTATACTTGGGGTGGTATTGAAAATGAAGTGGGAAGAGGAATAGCGTTAGATTCATTAGGTAATATTTATATAACAGGATATTATCCCACTATAGAGGGACTAGGTCCCTCTCTAGCTATATTCTTGGCAAAATTTAATAATTTGGGTCAATTTCAATGGAATCGAACATTTAATCAGCAGGGAGATGATATTGCTTATTCAATTACAATAGATTCCGGAAATAATATATATGTAGGGGGAACTTCAGAAGACAATGGGGATAATGATCTAATAATAATAAAATACAATAATCTAGGAGATTATCTAGGTAATATTACATGGGATAATGGTCCCAATGATGTTTGCGTTGGGATAGCATTAGATTCCGCTGAAAATATATATGCTACAGGATACTCATTTAACATGAGTAATGAATTTGATAGTGATTTAATTTTAATCAAATTTGATAACTTAGGAAATGTTCAATATAATTATACATGGGGGAGAAATAGAGAAGATTTTGGTTCTCGTATTGTATTGGATTCTTCAAACAATATTTATCTCACGGGGCAATACGCAAGATCCAGTGGAACAGACATATGCCTTTTGAAATATAATAATTTAGGTGTTTTTCAATGGAATCGAACATTGGATAAAAATAATTTTGAATATGGGACTGGAATAGCATTGGATTCATCTGAGAATGTTTATGTTTCTGGAATCACTCTGGTTGGATCACCAACGAACTATGATATGGTTCTTATCAAATATAATAATGCAGGTACAATGCTATGGAATCGAACATGGGGCAAGACTGGTGTGGAGATTACAACGGATATTGCAATTAATTCAGAAGATACAATATATCTTGCTGGATTTGTAAATTATTCTGCTGCTCAATTAAATGACTTCTGTTTGGTACAATTCAATGCTAATGGCGAGCAACAATATAATCATACATGGGGGGGTCCAAAACACGATCAGTGGCGTGCTATCACAGTAGATTCATCTAACAATATTTTTCTGGCAGGTTTGACAGGAAGTTTTGGTGCGGGTGATGTTGATGTAGAGCTGGCAAAATATTCTATGTCAGTTGATAAAACTGATGGTATGGAAATACATGCGTATGATCTATCTCTTTTGGTTTTATGTAGTATGTTAATAATAGGGATAATCATTAAAAGGAAATTAAAACATTGAAATAATTATTTTAAAAGTTTTTTTTATCTTATTTAATTGGATACTCTTTCTCAATTTAGAAATCTTAAGGACAATATACTTAATAAAAACGTAAAGAATTATAAATTGAGAAATCTCATTATTATTATACTTAAAGGTTAAGATATGAAAACCAAGAATAATAACTTTTCAATATAAGACGAAATAATAATCAAGGATGGTAAAAATAGAACCAGCAGAATTATTAATAGAAGCAGAAGCAGAGGAAAAGAATTATAATTTGATAGAAGCCGCAAAATTGTATGAACAACTCCTAGAATCTCTAATAGATGAGAAAGATTTAAAATTAAAAGCTAAAATTTACGAAAAAATAGGAAATGTTTACCAAATGGCAAATCTAACAGCTGATACAGAAGAAGAACATACACAATGGATAGAAAATTCTATAGAAGCATATGATATGGCAATAAATCTTTATAAAGAAATGAATGATAAAGTAAAAGAATTAGAGTGCAAAGCAGGAAAATTAAGAGTTAATGCAGATAGGGGAACATCTCCTGAATATTGTAAAGGAAATTTTCTTAAATCTTTTCAAAAATATTTGGAAGTTAGTGAAATTTATAATAAAGAAAATGATAAGAGTAATTTATTGAGGATTTTAAACCAATCTTCAATAACTTTAGCTTATTTATTACAATATTGCGACGATCCTATTGAATTTGAGCAATTATGTCAAAATGGTGATGAAATAAATGAACGAGGTTTGAATTTATCATATGAACTAGATTATAAGAAATATATAGGAACTTTCTTATTCATAAATAGTTTTATTATTGGCATCAAAACATGGATAAGTTTTTCCAGAGCAGATAAACTTTTTTGGATGCACAGTGAACAGGAACAGATCCTTATTAAGTCCCTTGATAAATGTAATGAAGCTTTGAAGTATGTTGAACAATGCGACGACAAATACAATAAAGCTTTAATTTACCATTCGAAAGGTTCTGTAAATTGCCAAATTGCGGCTAGGTTTATTTATGATGAGAAAGAACAAAAAGATCTTGCTGATAAAGGTATAAATTTTTGCAAGAAATCTTTAGAAATTATTAGAGCAATAAAAATTAAACCATTACTTATACATTTTATATTTTGGTTGGATTACCATCTTGCTGTTTTAGGAAGACTCCAAGATCTACAAAAAAGAATATTAGCAGATATTAATGAAATTAAAGAAAAGGGAAAAATTTATCAAAACTTATATTCTTTTTGGGGTTTTTTGACTAATTTTTTGGCAGCAATATATTATCAAAATTTTACTCAAAGCAGTTTTTTAAAACCAGACTTAAGAAGAACTTATGCTCAGAAGGGAATCGAGGAAATAGAAAATGGGTTGAAAAGACTCCCTTTTGGACCATTTTTACCTTTATCATATCAGATTTTAACTAATCTATATTCACAATTAGTTCTTCTAACTCCCAAAGGAGAAAATCGTGAGAAATTTATCAAAAATATGTTTGATTGTGCATATGCAGCCGAAAATGCAGGGGACAAGTATAAAGCAGGGATGAGTAGAGCTGCTGGCTATCTTTCATTATATCGAGCTCATAAGACTTTATCTGAGATTTTAACAAATAAACAAGAAAAAGTAAAGAATTTATTAACTGCAATAGATGCAACTAAGAATCATATTGAATTATCAATTGAATCTTATAGAGATTTTGTTGCTGATCAGATGCATCTTGGATTGTTATATGAGGATTTGGCTATCCTTACTAAGAAAAAAGAACCATTAGCTCAGGCAAGAGAAATATTTCTTCATTTAATAAAAGATACTCAAGAAAAGGGTTATTATTACCACACTGCTGCTGCTCATGAATATTTAGCGAGAATTGAAGATAGATTGGGTAATCACCTAGCTTCTGCTCAACAATATGATATGGCAAGTAAAGCTCACATAAAATCATTAGAAAAGATTCAATTTAAATTGTTAAAAGATCGAATAAAAGAAAAGATTGAATATGATAATGCTTGGAAATTGATTGAAAATGCTAAAGCGAATCATAAAAAAGAGGATCATTTAAAAGCAAAATCACAATATGATATGGCTTGTGAGATCTTAAAAAATATATCCAAATATCAATATGAAGCTTCATATTATTCATCTTGGGCATCATTAGAAGTTTCAGAAAATGCAAGTAAGAATGAAGAACACCAAGAAGCAATTAATAAATATAATATTACAAAAGAATGCTTCAAGAAATCAATAGATGTACTAAAAGAAGCTTTAACTCAGTCTTCTAATAAAATTGAGATAGAAAGAATATCAAAACTGGAAAAAGTAGCTAACGTAAGAATTAATTACTGTTTAGCTCGTATTAACCTTGAGAAAGCCAGAATTCTCCAAAAGAAAGGTAAGCATCTATCTGCTGCCGAGAATTTCGCTTTGGCAGCCTCTCAATTTAGAGATATTTGTACATTATTTAAGATTGAACGAGAGAGGAAGGAATTAGAAGCAATTTATCATCTATGTAGAGCTTGGGAAGGGATGGAACTCGCTGAGAACTATCAAGAACCAGAGAGGTTTTTAGAAGCTTCAAAACTATTTTTAAAAGCTAGTGATTTATTCATGGATAGCAAGCTAAAACTATTAGCTTCTGGTAATTCTTCTGTCTGTTTAGCATTAGAAAACGGTTGTAAATTTGATGAATCTACAGATATAGAAAAAAAAGCAGATTATTATAAAAAAGTAAAAATGATGTTAAGAAAAGCATCTAGTTCTTATGAAAGAGGAGGATTTAATGGTGGTGCAGACTGGGCTTTAGCTACTTCTTCCTATTTCGATGCCTTGTGGCATTTAATCAAAGCAGATCAAGAATTAGAGCTTGATAATAGAAAAAAACAGTTAGAAGTTGGTATTAAATATCTAAAATCTGCTGCAGATATATTTGAAAAATCAGGATATAGAGAAAGAGAAGAAGAAATTCAGGAAAAATTAAATCGTATAGCAAAAGAAGAAATGATTTTATATTCTGCTTTAAGTACAATTAGCAATCCTGTAATTTCAAGAAGTACAGCAGGGATAGTTGCTCCCGCGTGTCCCTTAGAATCCAGTTTATCACCAAGATTAAGCGAGATAAATCAATTAACTGTAGAAGCTAGTGGATTATCGGAAAGTTTGGAGAAAACAACCAAATATAATTTACTATATAATGATTTACTAAAGCAATACTCTAAAATTGAACGAAATAAATGCAGAATTGGTATTGCTCAGATTGGATTATCTAAATCTGGAGACATTCTAAAAGAGTTTTTTGATATTAAAAAGCTTGGATTATTAGGAATAAAAGAAGATGTATTAAATTCACTTAGATCGACCTATAAAGAAATGATTGAAAAGGCTAATTCTAATGGAGTTGATATTCTTATTTTTCCAGAAATGATGATTGATTTAAATTATAGTGAAATTTTAGAAGATTTGATGAACTATGCTAAAATTTATGGTATATATATTATTCCGGGGTCTTATCACGATGAAAAATCTAAGAAAAATATAAGTGTCGTAATTAGTCCCGAAGGTATTCTGTGGAAACAGGAAAAACATATCCCTGCAACGATGCACATTGAAGGAAAAAAAGTTAAAGAAGCAATTGAAACAAGTTCCTATCCAAGAAATACAACCATATGTAATACTGAGTTTGGAAGAATTGCTATAATTATTTGCCGGGATTTCCTTGATATGGATTTGAGAGTGGAATTAAAAAATTTTGAACCTCCTGTTGATATTGTAATTAATCCTGCATTCACTCCTGTCACAGCTGATTTTAAAGCGGCTCATTTTGATGCTCGTAGATCTATATATGCCTACTGCTTCTTTGTCAATGTTGCAGAATTTGGAGAATCTCTTATATACACTCCTGAAAAAGATCGTACTGAACGAATGATTCCTGCTAAAGAAGAGGGTTTGATTTATAAAGATGTTGATATATTCAAATTGCGATCGGAGCGTAAGAGATGGGAAAAAGAGCAAAAAAAAGATATGCAATTTATACAAAGCACGCGATAAAAAAAAATTATACTCAAAGAAATTTAAACAATAAATAATATGAAGCATTTCATTTTATATGTCAAAAAGGATTGAACTTCTAAGGCTTGATTATACTTTTAGTGTTATTATACCTATACTAATTGCGATTTATTTAAATAATTTAAATCCGTTTGAGCATTTTGATATAATCGTTGGTTTTATCTTTTTAGCTATTACTGGGAATACTTGGAATGATGTTGTCGATATGAAAGATCCTAATGAAAAAGAAACTCTTGAACGAGTGGAAGGATATCATCCACGTGAAATATTTACAATAGGGCTCGCTAGTTTTATTTTTGGTTTTTCATTATTATTGCGCACATGTTTTACATATCCGATTAATGGTTTATTTTTAGGTATAATAATAGTCATGGTTCTTTTATATGTTAAATGGCTTAAACCTATCCCAATTTTAAATCACATATTATTGGGCGCTTCTCATGTAATTTTTCCTTATTTTATGATAAAGATTGATGCTGAATTATCATTAATGTCTACATCTGAATGGATCTTAATGTTTACAATTTTGGGATTTGCGGTTACAGGTCAATTTGTTCATGAAGTTATAGATTCAGATGCCTTAACGAGGTTTTTTAGTTTGCGACAATGTCAGATTATAATTTGGACCTCTGCAATATTTACATTAATTTTAGCCCTTTGGGCATTTGTTATTTTAGAGCAATATTATTTTTTTCCATTTATTTTCATGCCAATTGGTACTATGTTCACTTTCAGGAGACCCACCAAATCCTCTAAAGGAGTAAAAGATGTGGGAATCTTAATAGGAAATTTTTTAATGTTATATTTTATTTGTTTAATTACTATTCAAATGGCTGGCGTTATCTAATAACTCAAATTCTACAGTCTAAATTATTTTATTAAGATTTATATTTTTTTAAGCTCATATATCAATAATTAAACTTTAAACTTTAGATGTTTTAAAAAATTATTGCAATTGATTGAAAATATGACTAATATAGAACCTGTCGATATAGAGTTCTTCTCTCCATTTAATGAGGATGCTTGCACTCTTTGTGGTGAATGCTTTAATAAATGCCCCATAATGGGACTCTCTGTAGAAGAATCTATCGATGAAATGAAGCGATTAATTGCGGGAGAGAAAACTAAAAAAGTATTAAATGATTGCCAAAGCTGTTTCTCATGTAATTTTTATTGTACTGAAAATGCTCATCCTACTGAATTAATACTGCGAAGATGGAATGAACTATATAAAGGAAAAGGATTAAGAAAAAGAGCGGAATATTTCATGACCTTGTATCCTCATTATCCTAATTTTCGATCCTATGTTATGGAACATTTACCGAAAGAAACAAAAGAACTAGTAAGAAGTTGGGCTGAATTAAGACCCTTGAAAGGGGATACACTAACATACCCTGGATGTAATATAATAACATATGCTGAACTTACACAAACTAGCTTTTTTAAAGATTTAGATATAAGAGGCAGACTTGAATATTGTTGTGGAGAAACATTATTCCGGACAGGATATAAAGATGAATTATTTCAAATTGCAAAAAGATTAGATAATTGGTTTAATATTTTGAAACCAAAAAATCTATTAGTATTATGCACAGCTGGAACAAATATTTTTAAAAATATACTTCCTCATTATGGTTTAACTTATAAATTTGAATCCATTAAATCATATCTCCAATATTTATGGGAAAAATTTGAAAATGGAGAAATTCAAGTAAAAAGGAAATTGAATTTAACTGCTACAATTCAAGATTCATGTTACTCAAAGATGTTCGGAGATGAGTATATGGACCTCCCTCGAAAAATCTTAGAAAAACTAGGTATTACAGTTTTAGAGACCAAAGCATGCAGAGAAAGTATGCGATGTTGTGGGATAGGAGCTGGATTTTCTGTTGATTCTGCATATCAACCTTTTAAAATGAGAAAATCATCGGTTAGGAACTTTAAAGATTTTAGGAAGACCAAGGCTGATATAGTTTGTGTATATTGTGCTGGTTGTTTAGCTGTTTTTTACACAAACAAGCCACTATATTTCAGAAAGGTCAAGGTGTATCATATCATAGAATTAATACAGATGGCATTGGAAGAAAAACCATCTTTGACTAAGAAAGCTAAAAAGAAAAGAGGTAAACATATTTTTTGGGGAATTATGAAAAAACAAGTCCCTAAGATCCTTTCTAAAAAGACTTTTAAACTGGCTGAGATACCCGAAAATCCCCCTGAATACGGTGAGGCGTGGTAATTATGCAAGAGAGTAAAAGAATACCTGCTTTTCGGGAAGATTTATGTGACCTCTGTGGTCAATGTCTTCATTTATGTCCCGTTCTAAAATTACCTTTAGAAGAAGCAAAAAAAGAATTTCAAAGATTAATTAAAGGTGAGGAATCTAAATATACTCTTTATAAATGTAACACATGTTTTTCATGTAATCTATATTGTCCAAAACAAGCTAATCCATACCAATTAATTCTTGAAAGATGGAATGATCTTTATAAAAAAAGAGGTGCTCCACCACTTTATCACTTTGTATGTCCAACTGAAGAACATAATATTTGGCAGCTTCTTAATTTATTTCTTTCAAATCAGGAGAGAAGATGGATTTATAAATGGGTTCATTATATTCCTAAACCAGGTGATAAAATTTTACTAATTGGAAATTATACACATTTATTTCCATTTATCATCGGTGGAAGCAGGTTATTAAATTTTTTCAACCCGATTGATAGAATAGATCAATGGGAAGGAGGGGCATATTTATATCAAGGAGGATATTTAGACGTTGTTCAGAAAATTGCCCAACGTACAAAAGAGGATTTTGATGGGTGGGGGGTAAACCCGATAGTAGCAATATTAGATGCTGTTGAGTATATATTCAATGAAGTACATCCAAAAGAGATGGGAATAGAACATAATCAAAAGTTTGTTAATTTTAATCACTGGTTATTAGATAAATTAGATTCAGGAGATATAAAATTACCAAATAAACTTGACTTTGCTATAACTGTGCATGATAATTGCTATTCTAAGGTTCTAGGAGGATCTTATTGGGATTTTCCCCGTGAAATATTAAAGAAATGTGGATGTGAAATAATTGAGATGGAACATATTAGAAAAGATTCTTTATGCTGTGGGTTCGGAGCAGGAGCATCTTGGGTCAAAAATATATCTATCCCGTTTGATATGATTTCTGAAGGAATCAAAAAATTTAAGGAGGCTGAAGAAACAGGAGCAAGAGCCCTTGTTTCCTATTGTGGAGGATGTATCTATCTATTGTGGGCTACAAGAGAATTAATTGGTAGTAAAATTGATATTTATCATCTTATTGAGATCGTTCGGATGGCTATGGGAGAATCTCTTAATTATCCTAAAGTTCATATTAAACGAGCTTGGGATATAATAACCATAATTACATATTCTCTACTTATATCATTATTTAAGAAGAACTTCTTTATCAGTGGAATCACTTATGATAGAGAATTAAGTACTTTTAAGCCAAAAAAGTATAGATTATTAAAATTACTAAGATATTTATTTGAGAGTTCAATTATAAGAAAAATTTATTCAAAATTATTTCGTTTAATAATGCCTTTAATGAAAACAAGGTAATTTATAAAAATTCTTGGAGGTGTTTGAAAATATTTATTCATATGTCTATACATTTCCCTAAAGAAGGAAAAGAGAAATATCTAATTGATTCGATGCATAGATTTGGCGATGCTATGAAAGAAAAAGAAGGTTTGATAATGGCATATACTACTAAAGATGAAGATACTGACAGACTTATTGGTTTAGCAATTTGGGAATCTAAAGAGGATTGGCTTGCCGCAAGGCCTGCTATGGTTGAAGCTGTTAAGGATGATCCGTTTGAAGATTGGGAATTGAAAGAACCAGATGTATTTCATTTAAATGTAATATAATCCAATCTTATAATTGTAGGAATAATATTTGATCATATAGTAATGAACAGTAATATCAAAGGATTGAATTCAAAATTTTTAAAAATTGGGAAGTTCCAACAAAAACTTGACAATTATATTTCTCAATGCTTAACTTGTGAGAGAAAATGTAAAATTAGTGAGGGTAAAACTGGATTTTGTCAAACGAGAATCAATCAAAATAGCAAAATATACAGTATTGTTTATGGTTTAATACCCGCTTTATCATTTAATCCTATTGAAAAAAAACCATTATATCACTTTTATCCTGGAAGCACAGCTCTTACTGTAGGTACATATGGATGTAATTTTAATTGTTGGTGGTGTCAGAATCATCATCTCTCACATCCCTCAAAAGAAATTATAGAGCTTGTAAGAAATTCGAGCGATTTTATCTCCCCTGAAAAATTTATAGAAATAGCATTAAAAAATAATTGTCGGGGAACTTCAATATCTTTTAATGAGCCAACACTTCTATTTGAATATTCATTAGATGTGTTTAAATTAGCTAAAAAGGAAGGATTATATAATACCTATGTATCCAATGGGTACATGACCGAAGAAGTTCTTAAAGAGTTAGCTAAACATGGACTTGATGCTATTAATATTGATATAAAAGGAGGGGCAGATATGGTTCAGAAATATTGTGGAATAGATATAGAAAAAGTATGGCGAAATGCTAAAAAAGCAATTGAATTAGGGATACATTTAGAGATTACTACCTTAGTGATTGAAGGTTTAAATTCTGATGAGAAGATTATTAGAAATATTGCTGAGAGAATATTGGAAGAGTTAGGAGAATTTACCCCCTTTCATATAAGTCGATTTTTTCCACATTACAAATCTTTTGATTATGGTTATGAAAACCCAACACCATTAAAAACATTATATAATGCATATGAAATTGCTAAAAATATTGGCTTAAAATATGTTTACCTTGGAAACTTGCCAAATACAGAATATGAACATACTATATGTCCAAACTGCTCTAAGATAGTTATTAAAAGAGTCATCTTTGGTATCAGTGAATTGAATTTAGATAATAAAGGAAATTGTAAATTTTGTGGATTCTCGATATGTAAGATGTAAAAAAGAATATTGAAAAGAAATAAAATAATGGTTATTATGACAGAATTTTTTGCTGATATCAATGGAATAAAACTTTGTTATGAAGTGAAAGGAGAAGGAAAACCGGTATTTTTAGTTCATGGTTTTGGTTCAAAAAAAGAAAGCTGGATGGCTCAGTTTGAGTCTTTATCTGAACATTTTGAGGTAATAAGGTATGATTGTCGGGGAACTGGCAAATCTGAACGACCAGATCAGCCATATACTATGGATTTATTTGTAGATGATCTAAAAGGATTAATGGATCTCCTAAAAATTAAGATGGCTCATTTTATAGGTTTTTCTCTTGGTGGTACAATACTTCAAAATTTCGTTTTAAAGTATCCTGAAAAAGTAGACAAACTAATATTGATTAGTTCGATAGCAAAAATTTCAGAAGGCGGAGGTCCAGAAGCATATATTAAATCTCGATTAGATGGATTAGAGCTTTTAAAAAAAGATCCAGAAGCTGCGTTTTGGAACAGTACTCTACTAGGATTTGACTTTAAATTTAGAAAAAAAATGATAAATGAACCGAAAAGGAAGTTTTATGGACTCTGGTCACCTGAGGATCTTATGGAATACTTTAGAACTAATCCACCTACTCCTCAAGACATTAAAAATTTAGCACATGCTCTTAAGACACAAAATACATTCGATAGATTGCATGAAATCAAGCATAAAACACTGATATTAGCTGCTTCTCATGATAGGTTAGTACCCAAATCAGTAATGTTAGAAATTCATGAAAGAATACCCAATAGTTTATTCAGAATAATTGATAAAGCAGGACATGAATATCTAAAATCTAAAGCTCCTGAAGTCAATAAAATTATTATTGGTTTTTTAAAAGATTAGAATGTGAAATCCTTCAATCTTCTTATTTATAGAATTTAGGAAAAAATCTTTAATATTGATGAAGATTTGATTATCTAACTTGAAATAATTACATGGATGATTCTTACATGTCTGAATTATTTGCAGAAGTTAATAGAATAAAAATATGTTATGAAATAAAAGGTGAAGGAGTACCAGTTTTCTTAATTCATGGATTCGGAGCAAAAAAAGAAAGTTGGATAGCACAATTTGGTCCCTTATCTGAACATTTCAAGGTAATAAAATTCGATAATCGAGGATCTGGTAAATCTGATCGTCCAAATCAGCTATATACTATGGAATTATTTGCTGATGATATAAATGGTTTGATGGAATATCTCAAAATCGATAAAGCTCACATTGTTGGAGTCTCCGTTGGAGGTATGATTGCTCAACACTTTGCTGTTAAATATCCTAATTGCGTAATTAAATTAGTTTTAATAAATACAACTCCTAAATGGCCTGAAGAAAAATCTGGCTTAGAACTCTACAAGCAGGGAAAAATAACTTCCTACAAAAAAAGATTGAAAGATCCTGTTAAAGCATTTTTCGATTCAACTCCTATGAGTTATACACTTAAATTTCGAAAAGAGATGAAGGAAAATCCAAAAAAGAAATTTCATGGTCTGTTTTCAGCGGAAGATTTGATTAGAGAAGATAGTATTAACCCTGCAACTCCACAAGATATAGAAAATCAAGCACATGCGCTAGGGACTCATAATATTATAGATCGATTGCATGAAATTAAAAGTGAAACATTAATAATGTGTGCTTCAAATGATCGCCAAATGCCTAAGTCTGTAAATCTGCAAATTCATGAAAGAATACCTAATAGTAAATTTATTGTAATTGAGAAAGCAGGACATAGTTCTTACAAAGAAAGAGCACCAGAAGTTAATAAGTATATCATAGATTTTCTTAAAAGTTAGAGATTAAATTAATGTAATAATTATTTTAGTTTTTAAAAAAGATGATTTAAATATGAATTAACATGACAGAATATTTTGTGAAACTCAATGGAGTAAAAATCTGTTATGAGATTTTTGGAAAAGGAGACCCAATCATTTTAATTCATGGTTTTGGATCGCGAAAAGAGGGTTTTAAATGTCAAATCCCTGCTTTATCACAGAAGTTTAAAGTAATAATATTTGACAATCGCGGGGCTGGAAAATCTGAAAGAGTTAATGAACCCTATACAATGGAAACTTTAGCTGACGATATTCGAAGTCTACTAGATTACCTTAAAATAGAAAAGACACATGTATTAGGTGTATCTATGGGAGGTTTAATTGCTCAGCAGTTTGTTCTGCAATATCCTGAATATGTTTATAATTTGGTATTAATAAATACTGTCACGGGCAGTCCTGATAATGTAGGTTTAGAAATTTTGAAAAAAAATCGACTAGAACAATTAGAACTTATTAAAGTGGACCCTGAGAAGGCATACTGGGATAATGCTCATATTTGGTTTTATCATAAATATCGAAAAGAAATTAAAGCGAATCCTAAGAAAAAATTCTTTGGAATATGGTCAGCTGAAGATGAAATCCGAGAAAGTACGATACTTATGCCAACTCCTCGTGATATAGAACTCCAAATAAAGGCAATGAAAGGATTTAATACATTGGAAAGATTACACGAGATAAAAAGTCCTTCTTTACTATTAGCAGCTTCACATGATAAAGTAAGCCCAAAAAACGTTATGGAGGAAATGCATAAAAGCATTTCTAATAGTGTTTTTAAGGTTATAGAAAAAGCGGGTCATGAATCGCCAAAAACAAGAGCTTCAGAAGTCAATAAGATTATAATTGATTTTTTGAGAAATTAAATATTAAATTTATTGATTATTTTCTTAGAAGTTTATTTTATTGATTTAATCAATAATTACCTTTCAATTACTCTTTCTCTATAGACAAGAAAAAGAAGTAATTTTTTCTAGATAGAAATTTTAAAAAGTATTCTAAATTTTCCGATCTAACTTGCAATAACCCTAATTATTTATACTGAAATGGAACAACAATTGCCAAATCGTCAAGATAAAAAGAATTCAATTAAAATCAAATATCCCGAATTAAGCGCTTTATGGATAGGACTTTTTGTTGATATTTTAGGATTTTATATAATAATTCCATATTTACCTTCTCTTATAATAACATATAACACTACACCAGTCATTATTGGATTACTTCTAGCAACAAATGCTATTTTTTCACTTTTTTCTGCACCAATGTGGGGGAGACTAAGCGATAAATTTGGTAGAAAACCTATGCTTTTAATTGCTGAAGCAGGAACCTGTTCAGCCTTTTTAATTTTAGCCTTCTCAAATTCTCTTACTCTGCTTTTCGTTGCCAGAATTGTTGATGGTATTTTTGGGGGCAATTATCCAATAACTAAAGCAATTATTACAGATAACGTTCCACCTAAAGATCGGGGTATGCAAATGACAAATATTGGGGTAGCTCATACTCTAGCAGGCCTAGTTGCTCCTGGATTAGCAGGCTTTTTATCAGTATTTTTTATATTTGGTCCAAATTATCCTATTGCTCTTCCTAGTTTAATTGCTGCAGGTCTTTCTTTTTTAACAATTATAATTACATTTTTCTTTATAAAAGAATCATGGTCAAAATCTAAACGAAAAATTGCGGAGAAGGAGATTAAGATAAAAATCAAGTTAAGGGAAAATAATGAAGCTTTATATCTGTTAACCCAGTTTGCTTTTCATACATTCTCATTTACTATGTATGTTACAACTTTATCAATCTTTATTGGTATAATATTAAAACTTGATACCATAGGAGTGAGTATTTTATTGACAATTTCAGGGGTATCACGAGCAATTGTACGTTTTACATTGTTTAAACCTAGTATGCGAAAATTTGGTCAAAAGAATATGACGATACTTGGATTGCTCATTTTAGTTATCACTTTTGTCCTTTTTGGACTTTTTGGAAGTTTTTATCCAACAACTTGGATCTTCATAGTTTTAATGGTAATTATAAGTTATGGAGTTTCATGCGCAAGAGGTTTGTTAATGAGTAAAGTGACTGAAACTGTTACTCCAAAGGAAATCGGAAAAATAAATGGATATACATCAACATTAGATAGTATTGCTCAAATTATAGGTCCATTATTAGGAACATTCTTATTACAAGAGTTTGATACTTATTTATATGGACTTGTAATGGGTTTAATCGCATTTATAGCATTCATTATGGCCTTTAAAAAGATTATACCATTAATGCAAAAGGATCAATTTAAGAAACTAGAAGAAATTGTAAAATAATAAGAAAAATAGGTAATAATTAACAAATAATTTTTTATAATCTGCTAATATTAGTTAAATTATGGAAGCCGATAAAACGGAAAAAGAGGATGAGTTAAGTTTTGAAGAGAAACAAGAAAAAACAGTGGAGCTTCCTGCGTTAGATTTCTTTAAAATCAATTTTATTAGTTTTTTAGTTCCCCTTTATGTTTGTTTAGGGCTTTTCCTCTTGTTCGAATATGGTTTTATTAGATTATTTTCAATTCCACGATTCTTTCATTTACTTATATTACCGGGATTTCTTTTATTACTCTATTATATCTATTTGATTGTGTTAATCGAATTTGTAGCTTTATGGACTAGGTATTGGCATAAAAAATCACCACCTCAAGAGGGTGTTTTTACTCGTGTTCTTGACGATATAAATAGTCCAGAAGGCAAGATGATGAAATACTATCATAAAAGAGGTTTTATTATTAAATATCCTATGTGGATAACTTCAAAGTCTCCATTTCCGTGGCTCGTAAATCGAACACTTCGAAAAATTTCGCATAACAAAATTGGACATAATGTTATTTATTGTGATGGGTATGTAGGTTTAGAATTTACTG
Organism: Promethearchaeota archaeon; assembly: GCA_048938025.1. GTDB lineage: Archaea > Asgardarchaeota > Lokiarchaeia > Sigyniarchaeales > SOKP01 > Loki-b32. Next base: position 53,723 of record JBHLMP010000013.1, on the reverse strand, counting down.
ATATAGGAGATAATACATTTTTTTATCCTTCAAGTGCTTTATCAAGTCATGCAGTTAATACCATTTTCGGTAAAATCACTATGATGGAGATTAAAATAGGAAAAAACAATACATTTTATCCAGGGACAATAGCAGGTCCAAATGCGTTGACGACAGACGATAATATTATATTCCCTAATACCGTATTACACAAGAATTGGCGGGGAAAAAGTGGTAAAACATATTATCAAGGTAGCCCTGGACGCCCTATAGAAGTTAGGCATTTACATAATTCACAGAAAATGGGTTAACTTTTTGGATACTTTCCATGAATTTGTAGAAATTCCCTATAAGTATTCATTTTATCAAGAACTTTTCCAGCAAGGTCGAAATTCTCAAAAACAGGTACATTACGATTCAATAACTTTAGCTTAAATTTATACCGGCTCTTGTATTCCTCAAATCCTTCCGAAATTTTTAACATTACACAAAGCATAGGTTTTGTACAAATTCTTTTTGCTTTACTAATGTACCTAATAAATTCTCGATTTAAATCTACACCTTTATCAAATCCTAATTTACCTAGTAGTGAGTCTTCTAACTTGCGGAATCGCTCAGGATCTTTAACAAACACTATACAAGATATATTAGGGTCTTTATCAAGAGTTAAAATTGTCCGGTAATAAATATGAGGAAGAGCTCCCTGAGCTCCAAGATCAATAGGATTTGTAAAATTCGTATTTACGTCAGGTAAAAAGCGACTCATTTTGATAATTGTTTTTTCAGTTAGTTGAGGAATTTTCAAATCATATTTTTCTAAAGTATCTCCTGCTTCTATTGTTGAACCCCCACCAATTCCTATTAATCCAATATTGCGTGTAGTGGGTAAACGAATTAATTTAAAAGCAGAAGCTAATGTCGCAAGCTCAACCGAGTTATTAACTAAACTGCAACCTGTTTGTTTAGCAACTGCTTGCCAAATTTTATTGTTTCCTGCTAAACCTCCCGTATGGGACATTATTGCTTTCTTAGTTGCTTCTCCATAACCAGCTCTCCATAATATGACAGGTTTTCTATTTAGATTACATTGCTTGGCTGCTTTCATGAATCGGCGACCGTTCTTTTGTGTTTTAAGATTTTCAAGATACAATCCTATAATTGCTGTGCGATTATCAATGAGAAAATATTCTAGAAAATCAGGATGTGTCAAATCAATAGCATTACCAATTGATATCATCTTTGAGACTTCTACTCCATAAGTACAGGCTAATTGAGCTACATTTACTGCTAATCCACCAGATTGTAACACAGATCCAAAATTTCCCGCTTTTTTTGATTGATCTCTTCCAATATATAATCCTGCTTCTGGATTATAAACACCCAAGCAATTTGGTCCTATGATACGAATATGATATTTTTTAGCTAAGCTAAGTACTTGGCTCTCTAAATCTTCATTTCCAACTTCACTAAACCCAGAAGTAAAAACTGTAGCAAATGGTACCCCTTTCTGGCCAACTTCTTCTAAAACTCTGGGGACTACTTTAGCGGGAACACCAATTATTACATAATCAATTGGATTTTCTTTAGGGATTTCTAAGATTGAGCGATAAACCTTTAAACCAAATAATTCAGAATCAGCTAAACGGGGATTAAAAAGATAGATAGGATTTCGAAATCTATCCTTCATGATTTCGACAAAATATCCCCCTCCAGCAGGTTTGTAACTAGCTCCAATAATACCAATAGCTCTTGGGTAAAATAACTTACTAAAATCAACCATTTCAGTTGTATCTGAGTCAGACATAATTTATTAAGGAGATTATAAAAAAAATTCTAAAATATGATAATTAAGGTATGATAATTTGACTAAAATATTTTATTAAATTAGGAAATGGATTTAGTCTAAATGTGTTTATAGAAGGTATACTAAGAAATATCCTTCAATTGCCTAAGAATAGCTTTAGTTTGTGAAATTTTATTAGTAATAATCCCATCAACACCCATTTTGACTAATTTCTTAATTTTTTTTTCAGAATCAACCGTCCATGGAAAAACTTTGAGGTCATGATTATGGGCTCTTTCAATAAACTTCCGATTTACAAAAAAATACCTTGGATTAACAGCATAAAATTGACTTTTAAAAGCAGTTTTTATTAACTTCTGGGGTGTTATCAGGCTCGTCACCCATTGCATTCGACTAGGTCTTAACGCTGCTAGCCTAACTCTTGGTTCTATATCTTGGATTTTTAACAAAATATCATTTTTAAAAGAACTAATTACTGTAGATTCAATAATATCAGCTTTTTGGAGTATTTTTACTAAATTTTCTTCTAATCCTCTAGCTTTTACTTCACAGTTTAAAGCAATCTTTCCCTTTGCTAATTTAATTAGTTCATGCAAGGTAGGAATCTTTTCACCGTCTCTAGTTTCAAGTTTTTTTAGCTCTTCAAAAGTCATTTTCTTTAAAATACCACTTTTACCTGTCATTCTAAATGTATTAGCATCATGCATTATAATAATTTCACCATCTTTCGATTGATGAACATCAAATTCTATGTAATCTGCTCCTAATTCAATTGCTTTCTGAAAAGCCTTAAGTGTATTCTCTGGTGCTAAATTACTTGCTCCTCTATGAGCTATTACTAAAACATTCTTTTCTGAAGAATCCATTTCAAATATCCCCAATTTCATAAGTCTTTAAGTAAAAAGATTTGCAATAATTTAAATAGATTTTTAATTAATTAATTAAATACCAATTTTAGTTAAATCTAATTAGAATATATGATATTTTGACACGATTTAATTAACTGATTTTTTGGACTTATTAATTCAATAAATGCAAAAATTTATATATACTATTGACGCACATTAAGTTAAATTTTCATTAAATTTATAAGGGTTAAATAGTTTTAATATCTCTGAAAAATAAAAATGAACTAAACCGTAAAATTTAATAAGTATAAGCATTGAAAAAGGTGATCTTTGAAAGTATGCGATTCTGCCCTGAATGCGATAATATACTGATCCCAAAAAGCAAAAAATTATATTGTAAAGCATGCGATAAAGAGTTTGATTTAGGAAAAGACAAAGAGGATTTTAAGATAATTAAAACAATTAGACATGACGAAAAAGAATCAGCTCCAATTGTAGTTAAAAATAGAATTTCGGGAGAAAGAATTTCAGGTGAAGACAGAAAAGCTTGGGAAGACTATTTTGGGAGCTCTGAAGCGGATGGATACTAACTTTATTGCTCGCAGTGTTTCTAATTAGGTCACTTATTCTTCAATATTTTATATAGTTATGAATCCTTATTTTTAACTTTAAAGATTAAATCTTTATGTTACTTAAGAAGTAATTTAACTATAATTGAAAAAAGTATTAAAATTGCTAATATTTTTAGTAATTGATTAGTATGACTGAAGAAAAAAAGAAAAAACTACGCGGTTTTGCTAGTACTGTAGCGAAGTTAGTTGACCCTTTAAATGAAAATGAAAAATTTAAAGAAAGATTTAAGGATACTAAAGTTAAGATTCTCTTAAATGCGAAAGATGGAAAATATGCCGCATTGCTTATTATTGATAAAGCCACAATACATGTTGAAGGTATAGAAAATAAACCAAAAAAGAACTTAAAAAAGAAAGTTGTTGGTTGGGATGGGTTGTTTCAAACTTCTACTCCCTTATTTTTAGAAATTTTAGGAGGTGATGAAGTTTCAATGGGGAAAATAATAAGGAAAGTACTTATTGGAAAAATAAAGATACGTGGTATTAAAAAAGTATTAATTTTGCTCCAGTTGTTTGATCTTTGAATTAATTAATATATACAATCTTTCGAATTATAATTAAAACGGTTTAATCTTAGAATTTCAATCTAAATGTATTAGCTAAAGTTATCATCTTTTCTTTTAATTCTACTTCATTTATTTCGTCTTTCAAGGATTGTAGAATTACATCTTTATCTTTCTCGGATATTTCTTGTTTGAATATCTCAAGAAACTCTCTTAAATATATAACCTTTTTAGAGGGAGTATTTTTAATTTTAGAGAGAAAACCTTCGATTATATGTTGGATTGGGCTGCTAGGTCTTTTAATTCCACTTGAAAAAAGTTGCTTCTCACTATTTACTATTTCTTGTAATAGTTCGTTATTTTGAATAATGTCTTGTGAGATTTCTTTAATAATATCATTTCTAGATAAAATATTTAAATTTGAAAGGTGGTTTTCTAATTCTAAATTCTTCTCCTCAATTCCTTTTATTAAAGAAAGAATTTTTTCTCTTTCCATATATTTATTAAGAATAGATTAAATTTTTAAATTTATCTGATAATAATAGTTAATTAGGAAAATGATGGTTAGGATAAGAGAAAAAATAGAACAGTTCCAAGAATTAATAGATTATAAATTCAATAATGAGGAATTTTTAATTCAAGCATTAACAACACCACAATTTGGGAATGAGTATAATCTACCAACTTATCAATTTTTAGAGATTCTTGGAGATAGTATAGTAAAAATCATCTTAATTTTAAAGATGTATCAAATGGGAATCGATGATCCCGGAGAAATTACAAAAATTAAAGCGTCATTGGAAAGTGATGAAACTTTTAAGAAAATAGCAATAGAATTTGATTTAGAGCGATATATTTTCAAATCAGAAAAGCAAAAAATTAAAGATACTAGAATTCTCGCAGATGTTTTTGAAGCAGTATGTGGTGCGATTTTCCTTGATTCAAACTATAATCTTACGGTAGTGGAGGAAAAGATTATAAACAGATTTTATAAAGATTTTGAAGCTATTATCGAAAATTCCACAATTTTGAATAAAAATATTCTATTAGAATTTTTGCAAGAGAAATTCAAAACAAGTATTTTTATCAAACTCGATTTCGAAAAGAGAGGTCTTGAACATAATCCTCTCTGGATAGCAAAAAATCCACAAATTCTGGATAATAATAATAAAAATAAATTAATAGAATTACCAATTACACTTCAATCAAATGAGTTTAGGAAAAAAAAAGATGCTGAAAAAGATATTTATCTCAAAATTTTAAATCATATAAAGAATAATCAGTTTGAATAATGTTATTTCTAAAGATCTATTGACTTAAACTAAAATTTCTCTTTCCTATTTCACTTATTAATAAGTAAAAGATAATTTCTCAAACATTCTACCAAAATAGAATCTTAAGTTTTATATGATTTTTAATATTCACGTAACCATGGAAGAAGGAAAATCTGGAAAAAAAATTTAATACAGCATTACAATATTATAATGATAAAATATAATTGGATAATTTGAAATTTAATTTTAAAGCAAATTATATTATAAAAATTTAAACTAAAAGGGATTTTTAATGACTAAACCACTCACAGTAAAAAAAACCTCATTAATGGAGCAATATGAAGAAGAAACTGGAAAACTGGCAGTTTGGAGAGGTACTATTTCAAAAGATTTTGAAAAATGGAAAGAAAAGAAAAAGAAAGATGAAATTAAGCGCCAGAAAACTGAGATATTGTCTGAATCTCGAATAGAGAAAAAAAAGATGAAAAAAGAGATTAAACAAGATAGAATGGCAGGAAAAGATTATGAACATTTAATTGTGGTTGAAAATTTACATAAAACATACCTGCTTGGTACGACGGCTGTAGCAGCATTGAGAGGAGTGGATTTAACAATAGATAATGGAGACTTTATTGATATTATGGGTCCTTCTGGTTCTGGAAAAACAACTTTACTCAATTTAGTTGGAGGACTTGATACTCCAACGAGAGGAAAAATCTTTTTAGAAGGGCGCAACATTAGCATGCTTTCAGATAATGACTTAGCGGAAATTAGAAGAGAAAGAATAGGATTTGTGTTTCAATTCTATAATCTCCTTCCTCAAATGACTGCAATGGAAAATGTTATGGTTCCTTTACATTTTTCAGGAAAATTAAGTCGCAGAGGAAAAAGAAAGAGGGCAATGGATCTTCTAAGGTTAGTTGGGTTAGATGAGAGAGCACACCATACTCCTTCAGAATTGAGTGGTGGAGAACAACAAAGAGTAGCGATTGCTAGAGCATTTGCAAACGATCCAGCAATTTGTGTATTAGATGAGCCAACTGGTGATTTAGATTCAAAAACCGGTGTAATGATATTAAATCTTCTTAGAGATTTAAATAGGAAGGGTGCTACTTTTATTGCAGTAAGTCATGATGCCGCTGTTTCTGAATTTGCATCTAGAGTATTTCATATGAGAGATGGAAAATTAACTCATGAAGGAAAAGTAGCTGGTTTAAAAGAAACTGAGGTTATGCAAATTAGACGACAACAAGAAACAGAAATTAATAAGGAAAAGTGCAAAAGCAAAATCTTTCAATATCTCTTTGCCAATCAAAGTAAAACAGAAATAAGAATAAGTGATATTAAAGATAATATCCCTTCTACAATAATAATGAATTTACCGGAGCATTTCAATGATATTTTAACAGAATTAATAGAAGAAAATAACCTTTTTGGAAAAATTGAAGGAGATTTATTAATCTTACAATGAATCTTTAAGATATATTTTGAATTAAAATATTATAGAAGTCTAAACTATATGACCCATTTTAAACTAATTTTTAAATATGCATTCTTAGATTTAAGAAAACAGAAAATAAGATCAATTTTAGCTATAATTGGGGTACTAATATCAATAGGTCTGCTTACAGTTGTTTTGTTTTTATCTGATTCAATTTCTTATAGTTATGTTAATTATCTAACAATTGAAGCCGGTAATCAAGATGCGGTAATCTCTGTTAGACATTATAATGGAGAACCAGAGGATAGATCTTCTTATTTTGAATATGATGAGATTATTAAAAAAGTTCAAAATGCATCAAATGATATAAAAAATTTTATACCAAGAATGGAAGTAAGTGGTGATGTGAATATCTCAGAAGGTTTTCATACTTCCAATTTAACAGATGAAAAAGCTTGGACAACAATCTGTGGAATTAATTTTACATTAGAGAATGATATAAGATTTGGGGCTTTTATTCAGCCAAATTCAAATGACTTACTCGATCTAACAGAGCTACCATTAAGTCATTGTGCTATCTATAAAGGATTTAATGATGTAATTAAATATTCTGAGAATGATTTTATTGAAATTAATATGAGATTAACACATGGGAATATTACCTTATATAGAACACAAAATCTTACAATAGATAAGATCTTTGATTACAATTTAAAATGGCCTGCTGAATACCGTGATAATCATCTTATTGTTGTTGATGTTGATACACTATATACATATTTTGGATATAATGAGTTTGATGGAAGATGTAGTGAATTAATTTTAACTTTTAAAGAAGGAAATAAGCTTTACGACGTTAGAAATTTTGAAAAATCCGAAAGAGCAGTAAAAAGAATTGCTGGTAAAATTCAATTGGCCTTAGGTATTAATGAATATTATATCGAATTACCTAAACTTAGGATATTAGGTTATTCTGAATTTCTAAGTGTTCTAATTGTGGTTATTTTTGTTTTCGTGTCAATAGTAGCTATGCTTATTTCTGGAGTTTTAATTAATGGAATACTAAAAACGTCTGTAGAGGAAAGAATTAGAGAATTTGGGATTTTTAGAACCTTAGGTGCCAATAAGAAATATAATTTAGCTATTGTCTTAGTCCAAGGATTTCTATTATGTAATTTTGGGTCAATATTAGGTATCATAACCGCTGACGTTGTAACTCGTTTTATTATTATTCCCTTCGCCAATAGGGTTATCGCTCAAGGTATGATTGGATTTACTGCATTAACTTATTCTTTTAATTGGTGGTCGATTTTAATAGCATATGTAATGGGTGTAAGTGTTGGTATGATAGTTACAATTTCTCCTGCTCTTAAAGTGATGCGACTTCAACTTATTGAGTCAATTCACCCGTATCGCCATGAAGATACATTATACCATTTGCAAAAAAAAGCCGCAGTTAATTATAAACTAATATTAGTTGGAATTATATTAGCTGCTAATGGTGGTTTTGTCTTTTTTGTTATACCACGAATACTTGTTTCAGGTGATCTTACATTATTTGCAGGAACTTTAATTGCCATTTTATTAATTTTCAATATTGGATTAACTTTAGCAGGATTAGGGTTAATGCCCCTAATTTTAAGATTAGTAATAGAACTTTTTAGGCCTCTTTCAAAACGTTTACATAATGTAATTAGAATATTTGTTTTTAGATATCAGCGAAGAAATTCTAGCTCTGTTATCATATTTGCATTATCCTTTTCCTTCGTCATTTTCACTTCCACTGTTATTCAAACATTATCTGCTCAAAGTTCTGCCATGACAAGTTTAACTTATGGTTCTGATTTAATTATAGAAACTCTAGGATGGGAAGAACCTGAAGAAGAGGAAGAACAAGGATTTTTAACTGTGGGTGGTTTTTCAACCATAAATTCAGACGAGATGAAGATACATAATGGTCTAGCCGCTATTAATCTAAATAAAATTATGACTTTAGAGATTGAAGAAGAATTATTAACTATTGATGGAATTGAAAAAGTATCCTCAGTTTTAGCTCGACCTTATCAGCTAACTCAAATATATGCTGAAGATGATGAAGAGTTTATAGTAGAATTAGGTGATTATGCCGGATTAAATACCCAAGAAATAACTTTACTTGGTATAGATGAAGAATATCCTTTTACTGTAAAAAATAAATATATAGAAATGACTTCAGGTACTATTAAAAATTCTTTTAATGATGTGTTTAATTATGATGAACTATTCACTTGCATTATCTCAGAAGCTGTCTCTATAGAACTATCATTACATTTTGGCGAACTCGTTAGAATTGTAGTTCACAGAGGGGATGAAATGGAAATCTACGTATTTAAAATAGTTGGTATTGCAAGAAAAATGCCTGGATTTGCAGTAGAGTTTGCAAGTTCAAGACAACGAGCAGTTATGGGGGGTGTATTAATCTCTCATGAAACTTACATAGAAATTATGGACATTCCTCCAGTTCCATATCTAGATAAGGTTTTTATTAAGCTTCGAGAGAATACAAAATCATTAACTAATTATGTCGTGAATCAAATAAATGATAATTATCAAAATGATTATAATTACGAATTGATCAATCTTCAAAGTATGATTGCCCAACAACAGGGAGCATTTTTTGTGTTGGATACGCTCTTTACATTAATTGCGATGACCACCGTGTTTATTTGTATTTTTGGATTGCTTTCTTCTTCATATTCAACGATAATTGAGAGAAAAAAAGAAATTGGTATTGTTAGAACATTAGGTTTGAAAGGTAGAGATATAAATCGATTATTCATAATTGAATCACTAATTATTATGATTAGTAGTGGAATCATAGGAACAATAGTAGGCTGGCTTACAGCATGGCTTGTTACTTCAAATTTAACATTGCTCACTGAAATGCCTGATGTTTTAACTTTTCCATGGTTTAATGTCATTGTAATCTTCTCCCTTTCTTTAATACTTATTTTAGTTGGTATGGTAGTATTATTAAGAAAAGCAAGGAAAAAGAAAATAGTTGATATATATAGGGAAACTATGTGAGGAGGAGAATTTTACTATAAAATATATTAAAAAAGTGGTTGGTTTTCTGATTGTTTTGTTATTCCTCTTTACATTTCTAAGTTACAGTCTTGAGATCAACTTTGGAAATTATTTATTAAATGAAAATGAAAAATTCGATAATGATGACTTCGAAGAGAACTATCTTGAGCCTTCGGATATTGCAGGAACAGATCTTTATGCTGAGCAGATTAATGCTTATGTGGCAGGAGACAAATCAATAATTAAGCAGTCACTTTTTACAAATGATACTTCTATTCTCAGTCAATTTGATACAAATGATCCTGCATTTTACAAATGCAATATTCTTCTTAGTGCATCTAATGCAATTAATCCAGAGATATTTCCAAGAGTATTAACTGATAGTGATATTAGTGCTGAATATGCATTAAGTTTCAATGGTTTTACTGGATTTCTATATTATGATAACGAATTGGATCCTAATGATGCTCAATTAAGAGCAGAACGGGCACTTGAAATTATAAAAAGAAAATTTCAGATTGATCTTATCCTGCTCAATATATCAGAACCCTATTTTTTTCCATTCATAGGGCACTTTCCCAATTGGGAAATTTATCTTAGAGAGATCACTACTAATCTTCCAATGGATGGTTATTGGAAAGCTTTAGATATCGATCGCTTAACTAGTGAAGATTACTTAAATAATTATCATGTGTCATCAACAATTATATTTATAAATACACTGGACTTTTTTGAAGGTGATTTTGATATAATAACAGATCAAGTGAATTTTAATATTGATTCTCTTGACTTAACTTTTCTTGAAAATCTGCAAACTGAAGATCTAACAGCCCAATTTGAAACAATAATAGAAAATTATGGTGATATCCTTAATGCAACAATTTCAGAGGAAGAATTAGAGCAATTTATTGATTTAATAGGTTCTTTTACACTATCAAATGATTCTCATTATACCAGTTTAATGGTTCAGTATGAAGGTAGGGAGGAAGGGACAAAAAACGTCGGTCCAAATCAATATACCTTCAATTTGTGGGATGCATTAGGATATAATGGAGATCCACTGGGACCAAGTGAAAAAATATATATTGCCTTAGCAGGTGCGTTTTTGAGTGATATTGAAATAAATATTCTATCTACTGAAATAATTGATTTTTATCCTCAAAATTTACAATTCAATGATTTTCTTTTAGAGCAAATTGGTTTAATTTTATATTTAGCAGGAGTAGATTTCGATATTCAAGCCCTAAAAGATTACTCTTTTGACTTATTTTGGTTTAATGAAGAAGGTGTGAAGAGAAGTTATACCACACCAGTAAACTTAAACGATCCTTATGACATTGTAAACTTTTTACGACAATTAGGATTCAAAGGTTTTACATTTATTCCTACGGGTATCTTAAATCCAATTGGTGACTTTATAGTAACTTATAATATTTCCTATGCTGAACAAAATATGAGAATTTCAAAAGAACTAATTGGAGATAATGCTTCTTATGGTGCTTATCGTGAATTTCAGTTTAATATAACTGCTTGTAACATAGGAAATATCACTGTTTGGGGCGTACCTACACCTATACCTTTTGACCTCAATGATATTTTTCTATTATTAACTTTAGGAAATCAACCTCTCGCAGATCAGTTTAAAAATACTATTTGGGAAATAGTTAGAATTGAGTATCCAAATCAATACGATTCTTTAGAAAATTTTTTTAACTTTGACGAAGATCCACGAATTTTTTATTTTGATTCACTAGGAGTTGGTATGTTTGACCAATTCTTTCCAGATCTTACGAATTTTTCAAATTTATGGCCTTATAATGAGAAAATGGATAATGTAATTGATATTATTATAACAGGGTATCCCCAATTAATTGCTGCACTTGGAGCTCTAGGCTTAACTCCTAATGAACTTAAAGATATTTTTACAAATAATAATAGTATTTGGAATGATGATAATTGGAAAATAGAACCAGAAGGAATAATATCATATATTTATTCAAATTTTTCAATTGATTCAATTGATACATTTACACCCTTTTATACTTCTAATTTTACAATTAAAGAGACTTTTCCAGAATTTCCTGCAATAATCTCAGGTGTCACAATAGGAGAAACAAATCCACAGATGGCTTTAGAAATAGATAACGAAAGTTGGAATATTGAATCCGAGGAAAGATATGTTGATCAACATGAAATAGAGATTCATTTTCAATTTAAAAACGATACGTTAATAGATCTTGTAAATAATACTTTGGAAAGAGTATCTATTTTAATAAATTTCTCAGACCCCTCAAATAATTTAAATTTTGAAATTTTCAATTATTCTATTGGCGAATACCAAGATATTACTCCATATATAACCTCTCAAGTAAATAACAATTCATTGACATTTTCATTCATAAATTATGGTGAGGGTTTGGATTGGCTATTCGATCCTTCTGCTCCAAATGATTATATTCTGTTTCTTAAAATATATGGCATCGATTCTGTTGCCTTCAATATTTCAATTAATGATCTTGATATAGAATTTTATATAAGAGATATCAATAATTATGACGTATCAGGATCTCGAGTTGCATTTAGTTCTCCATCCGGGAATGTAAATTTCGAAGCGAAATCTAACTCAATTACTCTTAGTACATATGATATGGCTTCAATAGTAGCGTTTTCCTATTTAACGAAATATAACTCAAAAGTTGGGGATGTCAATACATACATTTTAACTTTTAGAAATATAGGTTCTAATATTGCCAAAAATATCAGTATTTCACTTTTAATTCCAGGAATTATGAATAATAGTATGGACTTTACGCTTAAAAATAATAATTTGACCTATAACTTATCAGAACTCTTTCCTAACGAGGAGATTACAATCAACTTCTCTTTCTTCACCCCAAATACTAGATCCATTAGTGATGTTCAGATTAGTTATGATAATCCAGAATATCTCGAAGGAGGAAATTCTTCAAAATTAATTGCATCAACGAATGAATTGTATATTTCAGCCCCAGTGGATTATAATAGAAATATTCCTTTTGTAAGAACCATTGAAATTGATTATTTTATTTCTAATCAAACTGATTATGCCCCAGAAATAGGAGATATTTTCAATATGACGGTTTATATTGAAAATATAGGACCAGTTGGATTTAATATTCCTGATCTTAACATCTCTATGGGTGATCAATTTGGCGATTTGATTAGGATTGATGATAATGATTTAACTTTCAAAAACACTACTTATGACAAGATAATTTCTTTTAATGTCACCTTCAAAAAGAAAGATTGGAAAGGATATTACTACCCAGCTATTAATTATTTTGAGAGTTCTGAAAGTAGAGCTATACAAATCTATAGTTCAAAGTCAATAATTCTTGGTACTATCAGTTTTTCACTTAATAAATCAGTAAATAAAGTTGAAATAGATATTGGAGATAAAATAATAATTAATATTAATATTGAGCATACAGGGAGCATTTGTATTAAAAATATTAGAATAAACGATATGATAAGTTATTCGCAATCTGATTTTCAACTAGTTGAAGGAAAATTAGTTAATATAATTTCATGTATAAAACCAGGAGAAAAGTTCTCCTTCAACTATACACTTAAAGCTAAAAAGCAAGGTATTGTTAGTTTGAAACCAGCCTCAATTTCATATTACTATTTACTCAAACAAGAAGTACATTCAAATGAAGTCAGAATTAAAATTAACACATCTCGGATTGAACAACTATCCTATATTATTATACCAAGTATTATTGTTTTGGCTATTTTTTTAATATATATCTGGCAAATCAATAAATACAAATCAAAACGCCATGAGTTTCGAAGAAGTGAAAGAGAAGTATTTAAGCTCAGTTCAAGAGATTCAATTCTTAAAGTAGAACATACATTAAGAGAAAGTTTAAGCATAATCAATAAACAGAATGATTCTATTTTAAGAAAGGAAACATTAAATCAATCAAAACGCTATAGTGAGGAGAAAGGTGATTAAATCAAAAAGACAATATAAAGGAATTATTTTGATGTTTATTCTGATTCTTTCAATCCTCAATATATTATGTTTAGACAGTTCAGAAGTTTATTTAGTTGAAAATATACAAAAAATTCACCTCAAAAATTCAAATGGTAATAGTAATAATATAATTGTTTTTTTTAATCAATCATCATATAATCCTACAGTAAAAAATAGGTTTGTTGAATATTATGAGGGTATAATTAAAACAGAATGGAATAATCAATTTAGTTCGATATCTGGTTTTGCTGGAATCATGGCTAATGAAACAAATATCAAATTATATCAACAGGAATTTCCTGAAGCTAATATTGAAACTGATGAAATTATAAAAGCTCAAATGAATTATGCTACATTACAATCTAAAGCTGTTAATTCAACGTGGGGTATAAATGGGTATAAAGGCGATACAGATGCTTCTGTGGCAGTTTTAGATACTGGGGTAAATTCGAATCATAATTTCTTATCTGGAAGTATTATTGGATGGGAGAATTTTGTGAATACAGATCCTATCTCTGATGATAATGGTCATGGCACCTTTATTTCTTCTGTTATAGCTGGAACAGGTACAGATCCATATAACTCAATAAATCCAACAATTTTGAACTTACATGGAGAATATTCTCATCTAAAATTATTTGAGAGTGGATTTCTCTCTGATAATTATACATTTAAGATTTGCTCCTTTAATGTTTCTAAAGAAGATTCAAACATTATAATAAGTTCGATTTGGGATCTAAATGATACGGGAATTAGTGGTTTTTGGTTAGAACTGTATCATAATAACAATTTAGTTAATTTTTCATATAATCAAAATACTAATGAAATCTATGTTTTAAACCATCAAGTCTCCCAAACAGGGCAAGGGATCTATGATCTTTGTATTAAATACTTGACAGATAGCTCAAATTTAAATCCAACTTTTAATTTTAATGCAAGCATTTCTTATTATCCCGAATTTTATGTAGAAGGTTATTCATATTTTACTGGTATAGCAAATGCCACAAAAATAGCTGCTTATAAGATTTTAAATCAGTCAGGAATTGGATATACTTCAAATTTGATCTCAGCGCTAGCTAATGTTATTCAAAATAGAGAACTTTATAAAATAGTAAGTGTTTGCTTAAGTCTTGGAACTTTAGGTGAAGATGTCGATTTCATTAACACTGTAATTAATGAGGTTATAGAGAACGGAGTGTTAGTAGTAATAGCTGCTGGAAATAATGGTGTAGAGTCAAATACTCTAAATAAATTGGCGCTTAATAAAAATGCTATAGTTGTTGGAGCAATAAATGACCATGATCAAGTTACAAGTTATAGTAGCATGGGAAAAAATGTAGGAAATGGGGTTATAAGACCAGATCTCGTTGCTCCTGGCGGTAGTAAAATCTCTGGTTCAAGATCGATAATAGCTGCTGATAGTAAATCTAATAGTGATCCTACTGCAGCATATGGTACATCAATAGCTACTGCAATTGTGTCAGCAGCAATTAATCTTTTGATTGAGGCGAAATGGGACAATTGGAACCAATGGAATAATCTCAATTTAACTAATTGGGTTAAAATTATTAAAGCTATATTATTGTTAACCGCATCTGAGACGAATCTTGAAAGAGAGGACGATCCATCTACTACAACTGTAGATGAAAGTGATTATTCACCAGATATATCTTTAGCTCCATTAACAGCTGGTTTAAAAGATGTTCATGAGGGTTATGGAAAATTAAATATCCAAGCTGCTATTGATGCATTTACAAAATCTATGGCTATTAATACAAAAATTAATGGGACACTAACTAGTTCTCAAGAAGATCCCCTTGGAAAACATGTTTTTGCCCGTAGAATTGTTCTAACTGAAAACGAGCAATATCTATTTAATTTAACAGGTGTTAATGAGAACGCTGATCTTGATTTATTTTTATTCTCTAATGAATCAAACTATTATGGTGAACCAATTTTACTAGAATCTTCTCAAAAATGGTATGGTGATTTTAATTCATTTTATTTTACTCCAAAAAAAAATCAGACAGAATGCATAGTAGTAATCAAAGTAATTGAAGGTTCCAGTTCTTTTGCCTTGAATGTATCTATTGTTGAAAATAATTTTAAACCGGAATTAAATGTTCCAGAAATAATTTATGCTGATGGATCTAAAAATACAACTATTATGAGTCAACAGGAGTTTTTAGGAACTAACCCTAATAAGAATTATAGTATTGATAGTTTTAGATTTTATATTGACTATTTTGATAACGATACTTCGAATGTTCCTCCTCAAGAAGTATACGTATCTATTATAGAAATTTCTAAGAATTATACCCTCACTCAATTTAATCCATTTGATAATAATTACACTGATGGTGCTTTATATATTAGTCCGTATATTCAATTTCCTGGACCTGAGACATATCACTACTTCTTCATCGGTACTGATGGATTATATCAAGCAAAATATCCAGGGATTGGACAACTTGAAATCAAAATTGAGTTTCCGACAGACAGTGAATCATTTCCTTATAACCACTCTTTTAATGAAGGTTTAGGTAATTGGACAATTACTGGAACAGGGTGGGACACTCTATACCAGATTAATTCAAATGATAATCGGTCTAGAATTTTTGAAAATTCATGGAATTCCATATATTTTGGTACATACCATAATTCCCCCATCAATTATACATACCAACCGATTAAATTAACAGAAGATCCTTATCCAAATGGTACATTATACAGTCCATTATTTGATTTGACAAATTTAAATGAAAATACAACAAAACCTTTTGCTAAATTTGGAGTAAGGGTGAGCATTAATTCTGGAGATTATGTTTTCTTACAGATTAATTTAAATTGGACTGGTTGGAATACTTTAAGAATCTACTCTAATGAAGAAAGAGATTGGTTTTTAGAAGAAATAAATCTTACTGAATATATTGGCAATTTTATTCAATTCCGATTTGAAACAGCATTAGACGATGATTTTGATGCAATAAACTATAAGGGATTTATTTTAGATTATTTTACAGTCGAGAACTACACAAATAATAATCCTCCTCTCCTATATTTTAATTTGACCAATAATATATCAACAATTGAGGGTTCAGAGTATCAGAAATTTATATTTTCATGTAATTACTACGATTTGGATAATAATTATCCTGAATATATTTATATTGAAATTGAGAATGATAATTACACAATGATTAATGTTTTTGGTGATTGGAATGCTAATTCGAATCTTAGTTCCGATCATGGGATCCTTTTCATAAAGTCTTTAATACTTGGAGATTTTGTTAATCAATCTTTTAGATTTCACTTTTCAGATGGAAGTTATATTGATACAACCCCTTGGTATAATCAAAATAACACACTCTTTGAATTTATAAATTTAAATCCACTTCAGTTTAATGTAAATTATAGTAATAAATTAATAGGATATGAATTTTCAAATACAGCGTTAGAAGATTATTTTGTCGTTGGAACACCTACGCCAAAAGAGAATACTGCCTGGTTAAGAGGTGATAATACGTGGCATTCTATTCCTCGTCTTCAACAACATTATCTCTATGGGGGCATAGGTCAAAGTTTTGGCAGTGATGTCCAAGGTTATGGAACGGACTGGAACGCCCAATTAATGACATATCCGCTACAATTAGGTACGGAATATGATGTTTATCTTGAATTTGATTATGAAATATCCCTACAAAATGAATACGAATTTCTCGTACCAGAAGATCAAATTGATAGATGTATTGTATCAATTTCAGACGATTTTGGAAGTACTTGGCATGTTTTAAAAGAATATACCTACGATAGTGAAGATCTTTATGGAAGTGAGAAATTTGACATTTCAGAATATTCAGGTGAAGTCATTATGATTAAATTTGCGTTGGATACCAATGAGTATATTGTTGGATTAGGATGGGGATGGTTATTATCTAATATATACGTAGGTTATGACAAATCAACTGATTTTATAGCCCCCGAAATTCAAATTATCAATCCTAAAAACGATGATGTCATTAGCTCAACAGTTTCGATAAAAGCGAATATAACTGATAATGTAGAATTAGACACATCAAGAATCTATATTTATCTCAAGGATAAAAGTGTTGACAGACAAAATTTAATATTTAATAGCACAACTGGCATTCTTGAATTCAAGTGGGATACAACAAAATACAAAGATGGGAATTATGAAATAAGGATTGTAGCATTTGATAAAGAAGGCAATCGAGCAGAACAATCAATAATTGTAGAAGTGGATAATGGGCTTATAGATTGGAGAACATGGGGTCCGTATATATTTTTAATAATTGGTGTTATTATTGCTGGAATTATCCTATATATTATATCTGAAAAGAAAGGGAAAATTTGGATTGAAAAAGTACGAAATATTCACGCTGAAAAAGTGAGGATAAAAGATATAGATAAGGATCAAGCAATTAAGAGAATTGAACTTATAGAGCTAGAAGAAGAAATGAGAAAACCATTAATCTTGTATTGCAAATCTTGCAGATCATGGTTTTCATCAAATACCTTTGATATAATGTGCCCGATTTGTGACCATGATCAAATTTTTGCAGCATATCTATGTGAAAACTGTAAAAAATGGTATTTTAAGGATGAACCAAGTGAAAAATATTATTGTAAAAATAAAAGATGTGAAGGTATTAGATTAATTAGAAGAGATAAAGAAGAAGTTCAAGAGATTTTAGCTAAAGAAGGAAAGATTTTAAGGAAATTTGATACAAAGAAGAAAAAGTTTAGTATTCTAGATTTTTAGGTAAAGTGATAAAAAAATAAATTAGAAAATTTAAGTGAAAGAGTATTATGAACTTACGGCATTCCCTTTATATACTAAAGAAGAAATTAGATTTGCAATTCATTCGCCATTCTTGGCTTGACTTCAAACGTGATAAAGCAAAAGCTGCATTTGGGATTTCTGGAATCGCAATCTCATTATTTCTCTTGACGACTATTGGAATGTTAAATGATACAGTTAGTTATAATTATCTGCTTTATGTTACAAGCACTACTGGTTCAGCAGATATCATGATTACTAAAACAATTAAGACAGATTTAACTTTTGATCCTTTTTATGATGAAGATATTATTAATGATGATTTAGAAAATATAGAAGGAGTAGAAGAATTGTTTCCTCGTATAATGATGTTAGTTACTGCAGCTTCAGAAAAATCTGACATAAATGGTACATTTGAGTTATATGGAATTGATTTTGATAAAGAAGCGGAACATGGTCACATAGGAGACTTAATTATTGTTGATGAGGAGGGTAAGGAAACTAAACAAAAATATAAAGAAGAACCAGATAATGGGGAATGTGTGATTTTATGGAATGTAGCAAAAGCTTTGAATATTTCTAGAGGAGATACTATTTTTTTAAAATATCAGACATACAACTTAAATTTAACAGTTGTTGAAATTTGTGTTCAAGATCTTAAATTTATGCAATTTGAAAATGCCTTAATAATCGTAAATTTAAGACAGGCACAGATTTTTTTAAATCGTGACGACCCATATCAAATTAATTTTATTGTTGGTCTAATAAAAAATCCTAAATCTGTATATGATGCTAGTGATTTAGCAAAAACTACTAAAAGATTGCGAAAGATTAGCAGGAATATTCAGGAAAGACTGGATATTAATGAGTATACTGTAAGTCTACCAAAATTATCAGAACTCGAAGAAGGTGAATTTTTGTTATTAATGACAACTGTTATCTTTTGGTTTATTCTTATGATTTCTATGCTTATAACTGGTATTTTAATAAACAGTGTTCTTTCTACATCTGTAGAGGAGAGAGTTCGAGAATTTGGAGTAGTACGAGTTGTTGGGGGTAAGAAAATATTCCCGGTAAAAATGGTACTCTTTGAAGGCTTATTAATGGGAACAATAGGCTCTATCTGTGGAATAATTATGGGACTCATTTTTCTGCAGCCAATAACTAGGTTTTTATTCAATTTATACGATTTTCAATTTGAATTTGCTGATGTAAAATTTGTGATTCAACCAGATACAATTATTTTAGTTTTTACTGTAGGTACAATTACAGCTTTATTAATCGCATTAATACCAGCTATTAAAACAAGTAAATTAGATTTGATAAAATCAATTACGCCCTTTCAAACAAAAGAAGAAGGATGGGAAGTAAAAAAAGAAGGAAGTATGAATGTTAAAAGTTTTATAACAGGAATAGCGATTGCTATGATTGGAATGATAGTTTTCATACTTTTACCAAATATTTTTGTAACAGGTGAATTTATGCTGATTGCATCGTTATTTATTGGATTATTAGTAGCTATATTAATAGGATTAGTATTTGCATCGGTTGGAATTATTCCATTAATTCAGAAACTTTTCCTTACTATTATATCACCTACTATAAGAAAATATAGTAATATTGTAAGTATTTCGTTAAAAAGATATAGACGTCGCAATACAAGTACTGTTGTTATGTTTGCTATATCATTTTCCTTTATATTTTTTATGACCAGTGTTACTGAAATGGAATCTGAGAATTGGGCATTGAATTTAAAATTTCAATATGGATCTGATTTAGTCCTTATAAATCAAGGATTAAATGCAGAAAATGCTATTACTTTAGAAATAGTTGAAGATTTAAGAAATCTTCCTGGAATAGAAGAGTTAGCAATATCTCTTCATAACACTGTTGACATTCAAGCAGTATTATCAATTGTTCTTGAATTTAGCGAAGGACAAGTTGGATACACTCCTGGTTCATCGGAGGAAGTGATAACTGATTTATTTGAATTTTATTTAGCCCAAGAAGAAATAAAAATTAGAACAGCAGCGGCAGATTTGGTTGAACATGATGTTGTAGATGCTGGTTTTATTGGTGTGGATGAGGATTTTGTTAATTTAATAGATAAAGACTTATTGATTTGGAAGAGCGATGGAAGTGGGAATGAATATTCTTTTAATGAACTGTTTGCACATAATAATACATGCATAATTGCTAAATCCATTGCGAGTTTGCTTAATATTAATGATGTAGGCGAAGAAATAGCAATAATATTTTATGACCCTAAAAATCCTTCAGACATAGGAAATAGAACAGTATTTAGAGTAGTTGGAATCTCAGGCGGAATTCCAGGGTTCTATAATTTCAGAAGTGCTGAAACTTCGGCATCTGGTGGAGGCATAATGGTCTCTTTAGAGAATTATATGCGATTAATGAAAATTGAAAACCCTGGAGAACCAAATATGATCGTTGATAAGATTTTTATAAATTTAGTAGATCGAACGGAAGAAAATATTGAAACCACAAAAGAAGAAATACAGACACTTTTTCAAGATAAAGATTTCATAATAGATGATGCGATTTCTAAAATTAATTTTATAGAAGCAACTACTGAAAGACAAAGTTTTCTTATGCAAATAATCTTAATATTTACAATCATCATTTCTATTTTTGGGTTAGTAAGTACTATGTATGCTATCATGTTAGAGAGAAAATTTGAAATAGGTATTTTACGATCAATGGGAATGAAAACTCGAAATGTTCGTAATATGTTTTTAATTGAAAGTATGGTAATTATGCTATCTTCAGGAATTTTAGGAACGATTTTAGGCACATTTACAGCATATCTACTGCAAACTAATATGGCTCTTTTTACAGAAATGCCAGTTATTTTCAAGATTCCTGTGGACGTGTTGATTACTGTCTTTGTGGTATCAATCTCTTTTGGTTTCTTATTTATGTTTATAATTTTAATGAAATTAAGTCGACAAACTATAATGGATATATTTCGCCAAACATTTTAAAAAATTTCTTTTAATTTTTTCAAATTTTGAAAAGCTTTTTTATAAATTTAATTTTCCTTAAGAAATTTAACTAATTTTTTTAATGCTATCCCTCTATGAGATACACGATTTTTTTCTTCTATTGAGAGTTCAGCAAAAGTCTTATTAGGTATAATATCAGGGATAAAAATAGGATCAAAACCAAATCCACCCTTACCTCTAATTTTACTCGAAACTCTCCCTTCTATATTTCCCTTAAAAATGTATACCTTATCTTTGGGTTTAAAATATAAAGCAATAACTGCACAAAAATGAGCTCTTGATTGAGCAAAATCATTAATTAATTTAAGTATTCCTTCATTACCAATGGTTCTCAATATATATGAAGAATAAACACCTGGAAAACCATTGAGGGGGATATCTACAAAAAATCCAGCATCTTCAATGAAAAAAGAGCCATTAATCTTTTCCGTTATGCTATTTAATTTAAATAAAGCTACATCATTGATAGAATCTGCTTGAATTTCAAGTGTTTTAATCTTCTTTTGATTTAAAAAATAATTTAAGCTTTCTTTCTCGAAAAAACTCAAAACTTCATTAAATTTATTATTATTTCCAGTAATAAAATAGAGAATTTCATTTTTATTGTTCATAATTATTTTAATAATTGAGTGCCAAAATTTATTTTGTTAATCTTCTTCTATTAGAATTTAAATTGCAAAATTTTATTTTATATGATTCTTTATCTATTTTATTATTTAGCTTATATTTTCTGTAAAAAGTAGAACCAGGAAGAAAAAAATGGCTCGGATGCATTCTCGTAAGAAAGGTAGAGCAGGAAGTAGGCGCCCTGCTAGATTAGAGAAACCCGTATGGGTAGAATATTCTGCTGAAGAAGTTGAAAATCTAGTTGTTAAACTTGCTCGAAAGGGTTATTCCGCTTCAATGATAGGAGTAGTATTACGAGATAGTTATGGGGTACCATTGGTTAAAATAGTGACAGGAAAACCAATCAGTCAAATCCTCAAAGATAATGAAATAGAAGCCCCATTACCCGAAGAACTTTCAAACTTAGTAAAAAAAGCATTAACTATTAGAAAACATCTCGAATCAAACCATAAGGATCTAGAGGCAAAAAAGGGTCTTAATAGAACAGAATCAAAAATCTACCGATTAATTAAATATTATAAGAAAAAGAAAAAGCTACCGGTAGATTTCAAATATGACCCAGAAAAAATTAGAACATTGGTAGCAAGATAGGAGGACCAAAGACATGAGCCAAAAAGCAAGAAAAAGGAAACCTAAAACTAAAAAAGTCTTGTATAAGGACAAGAATTGGTATACAATTTCAGCCCCTAAAAGTTTCAATTTTAAAGATATTGGTGATATTATTGGAGTGGAAAATAATATTTTAGGGAGGGTGATTGAGACTCTTCTTTATGATTTCACGAATAGTTATTCTGATATTAGCTTAAAATTGAGTTTCAAAGTCATCAACGTAAATGAAGATTCAAAGAAATGCGATACTGTTTTTGTCGGCCATAGTTACACAAATGATTACATCAGATCTTTAATAGGGAGAGGGAGTTCAAAAATCCAGATTATTTTGAATTTAAAAACATTGGATAATTATAAATTTCGTGTAACGATGATTTGTACTGCAATAAAAAGGGCTAGAAATACTCAGCAAATTTTAATACGTAAGATTATGAGAGAAATTTTAGAAGAATTTGCTAGATCACTAAATCACGAGAAATTCATTGTTGGCATGGTGTATGGAGAATTTCAGAACCAAATTCAAAGAGTAGCAAAAACCATATATCCATTATCTAATTCTGTGATAATTAAAAGTAAATTAATATCTATTCCTGAAGGTGGAGTAGATAAAGAATATGTTCCTAAAGAAGAGGAATTTGAAATTGTTGAAGTTCCCATAAAAAGGTCTCGAAAATCAGAAATAAGAAGAACAGAACGTATTAACGTAAAAAAACTTCAAAGCAAAACTAGACCTTCACCTCCTACAGAAACAAATAAAGCAGTTCCAGCTGAGGAAAGCGAGTTTGAAAAAACTGAATGAACGCTATAATAAGTTGATCAAAAGTAAATTTTTAATTACTTACTTATTCTATATAAAATATTGATTTTAATTTAAAATTACAAATTTAAGGAAAACTTTTATATGTCTACTCAAGAAGGTAATAGAAATAATCCATATTCTTTTGATGATTATTTGTTTGTGAGAAAGCATTTTAATTATTATCGAGATGATGAATTTCTTCAAGCTCTAGTTAAAAAATATACTGGAAATGAATTTGAAAAAATTGACCGTGATCTTCGAGCACTGTCGGATTATGTATCATTCAGATTTCGAGATCTTTCAGATAAAGCAAATGAGCTTGAAAATAGAATAAAAGTCACGAAAGTTAAACATTATGATGCTCATAATCATCGGATTGATCGCATAGAGCGTTGTATGGAAACTGAAACATTAGAGCGTCAAATTTTTAGCCTTGGACTGTTTGATCCTCTAAGAAATAGTGCGTGGAGTAGATTTGTTAAAATCTTCTTATTATATGAGAATGGAGAAGCGGGAGTAATGTGCCCTGTTGCATGTACACATGGGTTAGTTTGGTTAATGCAGAAGTATGAAGAGCAATTATCTCCTGAAGCGCGAGAAATTCTCGGCTATGTTAGAGATGGAATGGATGGAGAGTATAGTAGAGGTGCCCAATTTGTGAGCGAAATTCAAGGTGGAAGTGATATTCCGACTAATCTTGTTGAAGCTAATTTCGAGGAATCTGAGGGTCCCGATGGCATTTCAAATTGTTGGAGGTTATATGGACAAAAGTTCTTCTGTTCTGCAGCTCATACTGATTATGCATTGGTGACTGCTAAACCCAAGGGAACATCATCCTCAACCAGAGTTGCTGCATTTGTTGTTCCATCTTGGCTTCCAACGAATAAGGAGAATGAAATCAGAAATTCATATACAATTGATCGTCTTAAGCAAAAACTGGGAACTGCAGAATTAGCAACAGCAGAAATAACTTATAATGGAGCTGTAGCTTATCCAGTTGGTCCACTTGAAAAAGGACTTGCTGATGTGGTTGGAATTGTATTATCACTATCACGCCTTCACGTTGCTTTTGGTATGGCTGCTGGAGCATTACGCGTGGCTCGAGAAGCAACTTTATATACTCAATTTAGAACGGCTTTTGGGGTCCCTGTAGCCTCATTTCCTATGCTAATTAACCAGATTAAGGAACTAAATGATTTTGCTAAAAGAACAGCAGCAGGAGCTTTTAAAGTTTATTCTGAATTTATACACTTTGGAGAAGAATTAATAAGTGGTATAAGGGACTTGGAAAAGATAGAAGATCTAGAAGAACGTAAGCATCGTTTTAGATTAAGAGAATTGATAATGCTCCAAAAGATTGTGGTTGCTGATGAAGCACCAGCTATGATTCGAAGGGCTATTTCTTTTTTTGGAGGTCATGGAATTATGGAAGATTTCTTATCTTTTCCACGACTACATAGGGATTCGATGATAATGGAACTCTGGGAAGGTCCCAGATTAGTTCTACTTACACAAATCCATCGGGACTTTCAAAGAGTGAAGGATTGGTATTCTTCAGATGAATTTATTCGTGATTTATTGAAGGGTGCTGATGAAGACATTATAAAACAATTAGCTTTTGAATTTCATCGAATTATGTCTTACGAGAGTCTGATTAGAAATGATGAGCAAACTCTTGAAATTTGTAGAGATTGGGAAGAATTGTCAGAAAAAGTGTTTGTTGCTTATCAAGAACAAGCACTTGCAGAACTAGATTATAATGGTAAAGCCTTAAAATTCTCAAAATTATTACGCTTATTTAAAAAGAGAGAATTAAACAAAATCTAAACTTCTTAATTTTAAATTTAAAAAATTAATAAGGAATAGGTTTCTTTACAATTTTTCCTTTTAAATCCTGGTAATAGAGAGTTTTCGCAGGGATATCTTCATTTACCAATGTATGTGCTCCAATTATAGAATTTTCACCTATCTTCTTACCACACATTATACTTGCATTAATCCCTGTTTGTGAATTAGGTCCAATAATCGCACCTAATTTTCTTCGACCAGAATCAATCAATTTTCCATTAATATTCATTTTTATACTTTTATTATCAAATCTCAAGTTTGAAAGTTTTGTTCCCGCGCCCAAGTTTACATTTTCGCAAATAATGGAATCACCAACATAATTAAAATGTGGAACATCAGTATTAGAAAAAATTAAGGAATTCTTAACCTCTGAAATTCCAATATGACAATTATCACCAATAGAAGTAAAAGGTCGTATAAAAGCGTTAGGACCAATTAAACTATTTTCACCAATATAACATGGTCCTTGGATATAGGTACCAGCTTTAACATCTGTATTTTTTCCAATATGTACATTACCCGACAAAACCACATTTTTTTCAACATTTCCTAAAATATTTGTTTTAATACCCTCTAAAAGGTAAGCATTTGCCTCTATTATTTGCCATGGTAATCCTATATCACTCCAAAATCTATCTTCAATAATTAATCCATAGATTTTTTTATGTAATTGATTTATAAGGAGTTCCATAGAATCCGTAAACTCATATTCGTTCCTAATTGATTTTTCTGTTTTACTAATAGCATCAAATATCATCGAATCAAAAATAAAAATTCCAGCATTTGCTAAGTTTCCTAGGTTTAATTCTGAAGCTGGTTTTTCAGTAATTTTCTCAACAAAACCATTAGAATCGAGTGAAATTATTCCAAAATTTTCAGGATTATCTACTTCAATTAATGAAATAAGCCCATCAGTTTTAAATTCTTTAAATTTTTGGATTATTTCTTTAAAAACGGTTCTATCTACTAGAATATCACCATACATTAATAAGAAAGGTTCATCATTAATGAAATCTTTAGCATGACCAGCTGCGTGAGCTGTGCCTAAATATTCTTTCTGAGTAATAAATTCAATTTTAATGTCGAATACTTTCTTGCAAGTTTCAAAGTATTCTTTTATCAATTTTTCCTTATATCCAACCACCATTAAAACATGTTCAATTCCGGCTTCCTTTAATCCTAAAATAGTATGTGCAAGGTAAGGCTTTCCAGCTAGAGGAATCATGGTCTTAGGACGAGTTGAAGTAATCGGTCTTAGACGCTTTCCCTCTCCCGCAGCTAAGATTACAGCTTTCATGAATGAAATGAATTATATATATTATAATTTAATAGTCAAAATCTTTTACAACTTCATTAAGATATTTCTTTAAATGTTTAAAAGGTTTTAAATCTCCAGAAAATTCGTTTTTAAAGATATTATCTAAAACCATTTTAGATTTGAGTTGTTTAAATATACCTTTAATCTTATAAAAATTACCAGATGCAATAAAATCGATAGAATACCCATTAATGCTTCCAAACAAAATGATTTTCTTGTTGTTATTATTAACTTCAATATCATTTAAATGAATTTCTTTAATTTTTGTTTTAGCTCGAATCTGAGTATTCATCGCAATAGTAGCTAGTTTAGCAGAAAGATCTGAAATAAATAATTCTATATTTTCTTTGGTTGTTTCTCTTTCTAAATTATTGAATAAATTTTTATCATATAATTGAGATATGATTGGTAAACCTTGGGTAGAAATTCCTGCATAAAGAATAGTATTATTATTACTAGTAGTAATATCTTGGTCGATTTCTTCCTCCTTTAAGTATTCAACGTATTTATCTTTTAGATAATTAGTAATAAGATTAATAATTTCTTTAAATGAAGATTTTTTTGACGCCTCTTCTAATTCAGCCAAGTTCTTAAAATGATTATTAACTTGTTTACTAAATTCTTGTAGCATTTTAAAAGCTTGACTAGATCCTACAAGAAAATTGCCAACAATACAAAAGAATAAATTTTGATTTTTCTTGGTGACTATATGTTTAATAATAATCCGTTCTTTCCCTAATTTCTTACTTGTTAAACAAATTTTCTTTAAACGCCATGAATTTCTAGGATTTATACTTCTCATTAGCTTTTCTACAAAGAGTACTATTTCAAAAGAAGGATACTTCTTTTTATTAGAACAATAAAGAATAACATCCTCTAAAATAATTGAAAAGCCAGAGATCATAGAGAAAACTTTGTAAGGCTGAAATCTCATTTAAATTGTTGTTATGAATGTAAAAATAATTAGATAATTTAATTCTTTTTAATTTTTACAAAACTAGAGATTTTAAATTTAATTTGTGTATTTATTAGATATTTCCTTCTAATATATTATCCTCAAAATTATTAATTAATAATTATTTTAAAAAATATTAAAATTAATAGTTTAATCGATGTTAAATCTTTCAAGACATTTGACATATGATATAAAAATTGATTAAAAGAATGACTTGTACAAGATGAAAATAATAAAAGCAATTGAAAAAAAAAAAATTTATCATGCTGCTAATTTGCTAATTAATGCTAAACATGCAATTGTATTAACAGGAGCAGGAATTTCAACTGAGTCAGGAATTCCAGATTTTAGAAGTGATTCTGGTATCTGGAAAAAATACAAACCTGAAATTTATGGAGATATTAAATCATTTTTAAAAGATCCCTCAAAATTTTGGAAAATGGCAGAAGAAATAGCACCTAAACTATTTAATGCTAAACCAAATCCAGGTCATTATGCTATTGCTGAATTAGAAAAAATGGATATTGTAAAGGCAATTATAACTCAAAATATTGATGAACTTCATCAGAAAGCTGGTGCAGTTCTAGTTTATGAGGTACATGGCAATATTAATAGATTTACTTGTCTTGGATGTCGTGCTAGCTATACAAAAGAACAAATTTTAAATAAGTTGAAAAAAGATAAAAAATCCTTTCCAATTTGCGATGTTTGTGCATCTCCTTTAAAACCTTCAGCTATTCTGTTTGGAGAAAGTTTACCTAAATTTGAAATTTATTATTCTCAAGATATTGCTAAAAAATCAGACCTTATGTTAATTGCGGGTTCTTCTCTTGAGGTTGCTCCTGTTTGTGATCTACCAATTTATACTCTGAGAGAAGGCGGAAAGTTAATAATTGTAAACGATGAACCTACGTATTTAGATTCAAAAGCAGAAGTTGTTATACATCATAAAACTGGCACGATATTACCTTTAATTGTCGAAGAAATTAAAAAACTTAGAACTGCTAAATAAAAAGTACATTAAAAGTAAATTTATTATAATTATATCAATTTATAAACAATTCATTAATGATATCTGAAAATATAATTATTAAAGATTGGCGAACAATTGATTTTTCATTTGGGTTAATTTATCCCAATATTCACAAATTGGGCATGTCATCTTATACAATCAGATTACTTTATTTCCTAATAAACTCCTATGAAAATATTGCATGTGAACGTATATTTTTACCTGAAAATATACGATTCCCTGCTTCCAAAGACTATTCCTCTATAAATAATATAAGATCTTTAGAAAATAAAATATTGCCAAAAGAATTCGATATAATAGGATTTTCACTTCATTTCGAAAATGATTTTAAAAATATTCTGTGGATTTTAGAAAAATCAGATATCCCATTAACTTCTCGAGAACGTTTAATATTAGCTAAGGATGATAAAGAACCCTACCCACTTATTATCGGTGGAGGACCTGTAGTAACTTCAAATCCATTACCATTAAGTAAAATATTTGATATATTTTTTATAGGTGATTCTGAGCCAAATTTCGATTTATTTTTCAAAATTTTCCATGATTTTAAGAAAAATAAAATAGATTTTAGAGAATTATTAGAAAAAGCAACAAAAATAAGTGGAATTTTTGTTCCGTCATTAAATAATAAGGTCGAGAGGGGCATTCTTAAAGATTTGAATAAGTCACCTATTCCTATATTTCAACTTATTTCAAAGACTTCTAACATTTTTGAAAACAACTTTTTCATAGAAATTAATCGCGGTTGCCCTTTTCAATGTAAATTTTGTATCTCTTCTTTTCATAATTTTCCATTTAGAAATAGAAGTTATGAAAATATATTAAGAGTAATTGAAATGGGAGTGAAGTATTCTAATTTTGATACAATAAGTTTAATAGGTTCTTGTGTGTCATCTCATCCCAAATTCGAGGATATCTGTAAATTTATAATTAGTAAAGAAAAAAGGTTAACTATACCATCCATACGTGTTGAACACATAACTTCAGATATTATTGCTATTTTAGAAAAGGGAGATGTTAAAACAATAACTATTGCTCCAGAAGCAGGTACGGAAGACTTAAGATTCGAATTAGGAAAAAGGATTTCAAATGATAAGATTTATTCTGTTTTGGCTCAAATTAAAGAATCTAAAATTAAGAACGTTAAACTTTATTTCTTAATAGGCTTACCAAATGAAAAAGATGAAAATATAAATGATATTATTGATTTAATTAAAAATTTAAGTAATATTGGTTTTGATACTAATTCACTTAGAGTGAATATTAATCCTTTTATCCCTAAGTTAAATACACCTTATGAAAAAGAGGTTGATTTCTATTTAGAAGAAAATTATAATAAATTTAACAAGTACTATCACAGTTTAACTCAAGAATTAAAAAAGATACCATCAATTAAAATTAAATTTAAAAATTTCAAAGAGATTGTTAAAAATGCTAGATTGCAAACACTTTTTTCTTTAGGAGATCAAAATATATCAGAGCTTCTTATAAATTATTATTTAAATGGTGCTAATTTCGGGTCATTACGAAAAGTTCAAAAAGATTTGAATTTCTCTATGAATAATTATCTAAAAAAAATTAAAGAGTGTTATAATCCTTGGCGAATATAGATAAATTATAAAAAAAATAAAAAAATTTATTTTATTACTCAACTTTTTTGAATACCTTTTTAATAGCTCCACAAACAGGACATTTCTCAGGAGGATTTCCTTCATGTGTATATCCGCATACTGGGCATATATAGATTTCTTTTTTTTCTAAGTCTTTACCACTGTCAACGGCCTTTAAAGCCTTTTCATAGAGTTTATGATGTATTTTTTCTACTTCATTTGCATAGTTAAAAGTTCTTTCTGCAGAACTATTCCCTTCATCTTTAGCATCTTGTATAAATTCAGGATACATTTGGTTGAATTCATAAAATTCTCCTCCAATTGCCTCCTTTAAGTTTTCAGCTGTAGACTTAATCCCCTTCAATGCTCTTAAATGATTGTGGGCATGAACTGTTTCTGCAGCTGCTGCTGCGCGGAATAATTTCGCTACCTGAGCGTACCCTTCCTTATCTGCCTTCTCTGCAAATGCTAAATATTTTCTATTAGCTTGAGATTCACCAGCAAAGGCATCTTTAAGATCTTGTTCTGATTTTGACATTTTTAATCTAATTTCATGTTTTAATAATTAATTTTTAGTTGGATTAAATCAAATTTTAAGTTAGTTTTTATAGTTCATAAATTTTCGTAAAAAATCTAAAGATTTCTAATGAAAACAAGATCCAAAAATTACTTGATTAAAAGAACTTTGATATTTTGTACAATTTTTCTTAAGATAAATTCTGCCATTCCAAATTTTATTTTTGAATCAAAAACTAAAATTACAAAATAGGAATCATTCACATACTCTGAAAAAATAAATTTCTTATTTTTGAAAGTGTAAAACATTTTTAATATTGAATTATTACATATTTTCACACGAAAATCAACTTCTTTTAAAAAAGTTCTTAAATCTATTTTATTTAAAGAGGAATAAAGGAGCTTTCCTCTGTTTGTTAATAAAATAATCCCATCAATTTCATCATTTTGAGTTAACTCTTTTAAGTATTCAATAATCTTCTCTTCCTTTTCTAAATCAAATTCGTTACTAAAGGTATCGTCAATAATATTATTTATAGTATCATTTAATTTGCTGTCGTAAACTATTTCAGCTGTAATATTAATCTTATTTTTATTTATATAATCTAAAAGATGATTATTAATTTTTGAAATAAGCTCATCTAATAGAATTATATTTTCAATTGTATCACATAAAACACCATAGTAAATTTCCCTTTTTTCAAAGATTGCTAATTTTATATCTCCCATATCTATTGTTTTAAATTTTTTCCCTATCATTTCTTTAGAAAAGGACATTAATGCTGTTAAGAATGGAGAGATTAAATTTTTCTCCATAGTATAAAAGTCTGTAAAACTTTTGCCATAAAAGCAAATACCAGATTTATTAAAAATAAATAAATTATGAATTGTCGTATTTCCATTTAATCGTTTAATCTTTGGATGTTTCCTTGATTTATCTTGAATACTCATATAAGATTTTTAAGAATAAAGTATAAAAAGCACAAAGTTTTCAATTTAAATTTAATTTAGATTTACCAAGTTTGTACACCTTTTAAATTTAATTTAACTGGTAATAATTTAAAACCATTTTCAATCAATTTCTTCTTAATGCTATATTCAAATCCTACCCTAGCTAGAATCGTTGCTGAACCACCACCACCAGCACCATTTAATTTAAATCCAATTGCTCCATTTTCTTTAGCTAGTTTTTCAGCTTTATTTATAGTTAGATTAGTCATTGAATCATGTAGACTTTTTTGGGCTTCCCAATTTCTGTTCATAATTTCTCCCATATATTCAAGATTATCTGATTTAATGGCTGTCTTCATTTCATAAGCACATTCTTTAATAGTATTAAATGAGTTGATTGTGTTATTATCACCTTTTTCATAATCTCCA
Organism: Promethearchaeota archaeon; assembly: GCA_048938025.1. GTDB lineage: Archaea > Asgardarchaeota > Lokiarchaeia > Sigyniarchaeales > SOKP01 > Loki-b32. The sequence goes on along the minus strand of JBHLMP010000013.1, from coordinate 21,636 downwards.
ATAACAGCTTTATGCATTAAATTAGAACTTCTAGAACCAAAATATACTAAAATTAGCTGATTTTCTAATTTACAAATTTTCTCATCGTTAATTTGAACTCTTGAAAGCTTTACAGAAGGATAATCTATTTCCATAAAATTTATTCCACCAAAAGAAGCAGCATATTGATCTTGAACACCACTCTCTAATTTTAATTCTTCTATTTCGAGTTTATGAGCAAGAATGGCAATTTCATTAGGTGTTAGTGATTTGTTTGTAAGTTTTGCTAAAGCAGCTATTAAAGCAACAGCAATACTTGCACTGGTTCCAGTTCCACATCCTGGAGGTGCATCAGCTCTAACAAAAATATCTACTCCTGTTTGTATTTCCATTCTTTTAACAGCAGCTTTTAATAAATCCAAAGTTCCGTTATAGTCTATTTTATGATAATCTACGATTTGTGTGCTTACTTCGAGATCTTCTGAAATAATGTTTATTTTATTTGAATTGTTGCTCACAACTCTTACATAACTATATAAATCGATACTAAAATTAAAAACAGCCCCTCTTGGATAAAACCAAGTATCAGTCCATCCACCAATATCACAAATTCGAACTGGTGCTCTGGAAAAAATTATATCCTTCAAGATTTATCATAATTATGGCTTTTTCATTTAACCTAATTTATAATTTAGATTTATAGTGATGATAATCATCTAATGGGTTAAGTAATTTGTTTTTTATATAAAGTTTTTGAGAAACAGATCAATCAAGCGAGTGAATACTAAAAATGATATTTTATAAATATTCTCAAAATCCCCTAAAATTAAATTTTATTAAAATTCATAATTATGAAATCATATATCAAACATTTAATTGTTATTTTCCCCATTATCTTAATATTTTAGAAATTTAGACGAAAACTGAACTAACTATTGAAATTTTTAAAAGAAGACAAAAAATGCATTTAGACCATTATTATTAACATTCTATGATACTTTCATCAATAAGTTTAAAAATAAGGAAGACAAATCAATATGTAAATTTAAAAAAAATTTAAATTACTCTTAAAACATATTATAGGAGGAATAAAAAATGGCTAAAAAAGCAGCCGTAGAAGCCCTATTTGTTAAATCAAAAGTTAGAGAATATATCAAAGCCAAAGGATGCAATACCAGTGGAGATTTGATTGATGGACCTGCACTTAATAACGCAATCACTGATGTCTTAGATCATGCTATCAGAAGGGCAAAGGCTAATGGAAGAAAAACGGTCCAAGAAAAAGATTTATAAATTGTTGGTTTAATAGATTAATTTTTTTTTTTAATCTATTTATTATTTTTACTTTTTTTTATTTTATTATTAAACGTGGAAAAAATTACTAATTTATTACAGTATCAAGTATTAAATTTGTAAAACACCACTAAAAAAGATAACACACACAACCTATACAACTATTTATAAATAAAGAATAAAAATTCCTTACCAAATCGCCTTATACCTCATACTCTTTTTAGAGAATAGGAATTTTTTATTCTTATTTTACTATTTTTTAAAAATATAATTTTAACAACAATGGATTTTGAAATCAAAAAAGTATTTAGTTTTATTATTTGATATTTTGACTATTTTATTTATCAACAATAAAAAATCCAACTGAAATAACGCTTTTTAATCTTTGGAGATCCTCCTTTAATCTTTTTACATGTTTATAAGGACCAGATACTGCAATAATTTCTAAACATTTTTCAAATTCTAAATGGACATGCATAGTAGAGATAATAATATCATGAAAATGATGTTGAATATCTGTTTTTAGGATTTCATCAGTTTGTTGAACATTAGCATACATTGAGGTAGAACTATATTCATGGTTATGATGATGATCATGATCAAAGTTGTTTTTATGTTCATGTCTTATATCAAAATGTTCATGAGTCATAATCAAAGTTATACATCCAACAACATTTCCAGAGCTTACAGGAATATTTTCTTCACTTATCATAAAAGTATGCATAGCTTTACGAATAGCATCAGATCTTGAAATTCCCAATTTTTCTCTAAATTCTTCAAATTTCTCATATAGCTCTTGAGGAAGAGAAACCGTAAAACGTTTATATTCTTCTATATTGAGCACCCATACTACATATTTATTAAAATATACTAGAAAAAATTATTTTTTGATTAAAATAGCAATTGGTACACTCGCTTCTCTCCATTGTGCGATTTTTCCGCTATACTCCAAATCAAGTTTTACCCGTCCATGATCTCCAATAATAATCATTAATGAATTTGGCCTAAGTTGTTTATAATTACTCAGGATCCATTTATCCGTTCTGTTTATTAATTTTTCAATCAAATCTTCAGGTGTTCTTTGCTTCAATTGCTGCTGCTGTTTATGTAGATTTTCAAAATCTAAATAATGCATCCAAGAAAGATCGTGTGTATTAATAGCTTTTGCAGATTCCACCCATGTACTCATGTCTGTATCTTTTGGAATAGATTTTGTGCCACCATCATATCTTTCTAAATCTTTTTTCCTCCCGATAAGACATGAGGTTTTCCCAGCTGCATTAATCTCTTTTAATAGATGAAACCCATTTGGCTCAATTTCAAAACCACCATATACTAATTGATGCAGTACTCCTAAAGTGTATGGATTTTTTGTACTTAATAATAACATTACTTCAGAATTTGCTATCATAAATTGAGGTTTAAGGTATGTAATTTCAAACAAGCCGAAATTATCAATCAAATTAATACTTATTCGTTCAATACCTTGATACATATTTAGAATAGATTCAATTGGTTCTGGAATAGTATCAAGTGGAGGGTCAATATTTAATAATTTTAATAGAGTTGCGGGTAATTGAGTTAAATAGCATTTTATAGTTTGAAGCTCACTCATGTTTGTGCCCTAAATTTAAAACAGTTAATTTATTTTATTTACTCTTAATATTATTAATAATGAAATAATTTAATAATAAAATTGTTATCACTTTTTTCATCAATTATTAGAATAAATTGTGATTAAGGTTAAAATGAAATTTTTATATATTGACATGACTAACTCCGGAATATCAGGAGATATGCTTCTTGCTTCTCTTTTAGGATTAGTTCCAGACCCAATTGTTATATTAAATGATTTAAAAGAACTAAAAAAGCACTTATCTGGTGTATTAAAATTAGATTTTAGGTTAGAAACTCCCAAACGTTCCGGAATTCAATTAAATCAATTAAAAATTGATATAAAAGAAACTAAAGATCGGAGAACGGCTAAAACCTTACAGAATGCTTTGAATGAATTTTTAACTAGTCAAAAAGTCACTGATTCCGCTAAGAATTATGCTAATAAAGTTCTTAATTCATTGATTCAGGCAGAAGGAGAAGTTCATAGTGAAGTAAATGAAAATATCCATTTACATGAATTAAGTTCTGTAGATACCCTGATTGATATTTTAGGAGTTGCTATTGTCTTAGATAAAATAGATGGCTTTGATGAAAATTTCAAGGTATTTTGTAGTGAAATACCTTTAGGAAGTGGTACAATTAATACTGCACATGGTTTATTACCCATTCCTGCTCCAGCAACAGCAAAAATTTTAGAAAAATCTAATCTAATAATCCGTGGAGGGCCAATTGATTCTGAGTTAGTGACTCCTACGGGAGCTGCGTTAATAGTAAATTTAAATCCAAAATTCTTAGGATTTCCCCCCGAAATGAAGTTAATAAAGTTAATTTATAGTACAGGTCAAAAAAATTTTAAGAATTTCTTAAATATTCTACGTTTATTCTATGGTGAACGTAAGGAATTAGGAACATCAGCTGAATCGCATATATTTGATAAATATATTGAACAAATAACTGTATTAGAAACAGATGTTGATGACGTGTCTGGTGAAGTACTTGGTAATTTTATAAATAATTTCCAGAAAGAAAAAATCCTAGATTTGCAAATTTCACCTAGTATAACAAAGAAAAATAGACCCAGTCATATAATCAGAATTTTATGTTATCCAAAATATAAATTCGAGATAATTGAAAAAATTATAAAAGAATTGGGTACTTTAGGTGTAAGGTTCACTACTATAAAACGTGTTTGCATTGATAGAAAGATAGAAAAACAAATGATTGAAATTAATGGAAAAAATTTTGATTTAAATTTTAAAATTTCATATATAGAATCAGCAAAGGGAAAAGAAATCGTTAATATAAAACCAGAATATGAAGACCTAAAAAGGATTAGTGAACTCTCTGGGTTAACAGTTAAAAAGCTACAAACTATTGCAAAATCGCAAGTAAAACAGATTTTAAATAATAAGTAAATCCAAAAATTAAAATATATATTTGGAAAAAAAAAGTAAAAAAAATAGAGTTTAAAAATTAATTTAAGGTTTATTTTTGTGTCTAATATTTATCAATATTGAATTTATGTAATAAATATTCGTCTTCAACCATGTCTTTTGAAAAAGCTTCTAATCGGGAAATCTCTTTCTTTATTTCCTTTATTTTTCTCAATTTACCTAATTTTTGAAATACTTCTGATGCTTCTTGGAAAGTTTCAATGCTTTTATCAAAGTTTCCAGAAATCTCAAGGTCCTCAGCAAGAAATACTAATCCTTCAGCTACTTCTAATTGTTTTCCTAATTTTTTTTGAATTTTAAGTGATTGGTAATGGTATTTCATACTTTCAGGATATTGTTTAAAAATCGAATGAGTTCTACCTAAAGTTCTTAAAACAAGGGCTTCTTGTTCTTGTAAACCATTATCTTTACAATGTTTTAAAATAGTTTCTAAAAATTGAAGATAATCTTGTTTATTTTTTAGTTTTGAGCGATCAATGTTATGAATGGCTTTTTCATAGGTTTCTATTGTATTATCAATGTCTCCATTTTCAAAAAACTTTTTAGATCTTTCAAAAAGTTCATTACTATCTATAGAAGCGACCATTTGGGTCTCAACTACTTATCATTAGAATTGTTTTTCGTTAGATTTGATATTTTAAAATTTACAAAAATAAGTTCAATTATAATTATATTAATTTATATATATATAGTTATCTATCTTAAACTATAAGGGGCAAGATATCAAAAAGAGAGAAAATTTTTAATAATCTAGTCCTTTATTTGGAGCAAAAAAATTCATTAAACATTTAGATATTTAATTAAAAATATGTTTAATTAAATGATTTAAGCTAAAATAAAAAAAATAGGAATAAATATATTAAAATTTGATTATTCCAGCGATACCTAGTGGTAAAAAAATGCATAATAGCACAATACCTATTGCATAGATTATTCCAACTACTCTAGCTTTTTTCTTTCTATCTGGTAAATCATATACATAAAAAGCCCCTACAAAGAAATAAAAATATCCAATTAAAAAGATTAAAATTGGATTATACCAATGCCACCAAGGATATTCCCAAACTAAATAATTACCCCAATTCAGGAAAATTTCAACAATAACACAAAAGATGGTAAAACCAATTGCCATAGCCCATCGATTAGGAAGTCCAAGTATTTTCTTGTTTTTCTCATCTGGTAAAAACTTAGCAAATATTATACCTGCAATAGAAAACATAAAAGCAATTTCAATATTCCATCCAATTAAAATAATATATGCACTCGCTCCAGGTGTAGTCCAAAAAGCGGAGAAATTAGTAAAGGCAAAAATAAGTCCATTCCAGATTTCATTAATCAAATCTAGACCTAATATAGTTAACCCAGCAAATATCGTGCTCCAATTTCCTGTGTCTCTTGCTGCTTTAATTTCCACACCATAAATATATAACACTATAGCAAGTAGTGGAATAACATACCATCCTAATTCTGAATTTAATTCGCGAAGTCTAGATAGTGCTTCTAATGAAGCATCTGTTGGGTTCATAAATTTCACTTTTCATAAAATTTGTATTTTTTATAATTATTAAAAGAAATTTAAATTTGAATATTTAAATAATTTTTCTAACTGGCTTAAACTAAAATGATAATATTCGCTATTTAATGTATAGTCAGACTTATGAATATTTTATCATCTTAAATATAAATTAAAATCATTCAGCTATTTTATTAGCTATAATTGCTGCTGAAGCGCCAGCACCAAATCCATTATCTATATTTACAATTAATAACCCAGGTGAACATGATTGTAGCATTGTTGTTAATGCTCCAATTCCCTTTTCTCCTAATCCATATCCACTAGAAACAGGAATCCCAATTACTGGGATATCAGTTAGAGCCGCAACAACACCAGGTAAAGTACCCTCCATACCTGCGCATACAATAAATACATTTACCTCTTTTTTAATCATTTCACTTAATGGTGAAAATATTCGATGTATACCTGCTATTCCCACATCATAACTAGTTAAGACTTTACAGCCCATAGCTTCTGCGATTACTTTTGCTTCCTCTGCTACCGGAATGTCAGAACTACCTGCAGTTATGATCCCTATTATTCCATTTCTTTTCTCAAACTCAAAAAGTTTTTGTCTAATAGTTATTATTTTACCCAATTCATTTATATCTATATCAATATCCTCGTTATCTTCAAAGTATTTTAGTATAAATTCTTTTTGATTTTCATTATAGCGAGATATAATAGCAAATTGATTACTCTCTAAAAATGGTTTGATAATACCTATAATCATTTCATTAGATTTTTTATGAGCATATATAACTTCAGGGACACCTGTTCTTACTTTGCGAAAAATGTCTAATTTAGCTAAATCACCAACTTCTAGAATAGCATTAGCTTTTAAAAACTTCTCAGCTTCTTCAATAGTTATTTTCTTTTCGGTTAGAAGTTTAAGTATATTTCTTCGATTATCCATTTTTTCTTCATATTATCAAATAATTCTATATTTAAACCAATTGAAATATTAATGGTTTAATAAAATTCAAAACAATTACTTATATTTTGTGCTTTAACAATTTGTAAATCATTCTTTTTTTTAATTTTGTAAAATTACTCATAGATAAAAAGTAGATGTTTAAATTGGAGATTTTTTTTGAAATACATAAAAATTTACCTAGAGAAGCTCCCGGGGATAATGAATCGACACGAAAAGCTTTCAAATTTTTAGAAAGTTTACCTTCAAATCCAATTATTTTGGATATTGGATGTGGACCTGGAATGCAGACAATACAGTTGTCGAAATTAATTGATGGGAAGATTTACGCTATAGATACACATCAACCATTTTTAGATGAGTTAAACAAGCGTGCTCAAAACGCTGGAGTTCGAGATAAAATTGATACAATAAATAAGTCTATGTTTAAAATGAATTTTGAAAAAGAGCAATTTGATGTAATCTGGTCTGAAGGAGCAGTTTATATATATGGATTTGAGAAAGCATTAAAAGATTGGTATATTTTTTTGAAAAAAAAAGGTTATATTGTGGTAAGTGAAGCCTCATGGTTAAAAAATAATCCCCCAGCTGAAATTAGAGATTTCTGGAATGATGCTTACCCTGATATAAAAACAATTGAAGAAAATAAGGATAGGATTATGAAATATGGATATGGTTTAATCTCATGTTTTATTTTACCAGAAACTAGTTGGTGGGAGAATTATTATATCCCTCTTGAGGTTAGAATTAATAAATTAAAGGAAAAATATCAAGGGAATGAAGAAGTAGAAAAGCAACTTGATGAGGAATTAATAGAAATTGATATGTTTAGAAAATATTCTGAATATTATGGATACGTTTTCTACATAATGCAAGATATTGAATGAAATTGTGTTATTTTAGATTCAATTTTTAAATTTAAAAAAAGATAATAACAATTCAAAATAATTATTATTTACTATTCTATCAATATATAATCCTAGATTAAAGTGAAGAGATAAATGAAGATTGACTATACATCTTACAAGGATGTAGATTTAAAAGGTAAAAAAGTATTAATGCGTGTTGATATCAACTCCAACATTGATATAGAAAAAATGGAGATACGAGATTCACCGAGAATTAGAGCTCTAATCCCTGCTTTAGATGAATTAAAAGATTGTGCAGTTATTATTATGGCACATCAATCACGTCCAGGAGAAAAAGATTTTACTAATTTAGACATTCATGCTAAGGAAATTGAAAAGCAATTAGGACGTCCTGTTAAATTTGTGGAAGATATATTTGGTGAGAAAGCAGTTCAAGCAATTAAAGATCTTAAACCTGGAGAAGTTCTCGTTTTAAATAATGTTAGGAAGTGGGAGGGAGAAATGGCAAAATATAAATCATTTGAAGAGGCTGCCAATACAGAAATGATCAAAACTTTGTATCCATTAGTAGATTATGTAATCGTTGATGCTTTTGGTGCTGCTCACAGAGCTCATGTATCGATAGTGGGATGGCCAAAAATGTTAGCAGGCCCTATTACTGCTCAAGAATTATTTACCTTAAAGAAGATTATGGATGAACCAGCCAGACCGATGGCTATGCTCATTGGAGGCGCAAAAGCAATAGATAAATTTAAAGCAATGAAATATAATTTTGACAATGATAAATTAGATTATGCTCTATGCTCCGGTCTAACAGCAATCCTGATCTTTGAAACATTAGGTAAAGATATGGGAGAACCAAACCGTAAAATCATTGTTAAGGATTTAGAGGAAAATAAAGATATGATTAAAGAAACTTATGAAAGTTATAAACATAAGATTATTCTCCCTGAAGACTTAATAATCGATGATAATGGTAAAAGAAAGGTAATTAAGGTTGATGAAGCAGGGAAATATAATACTACTACTGGAGATATTGGTCCTAAAACCGTAAAAAAATTCAAAGATTACATAATGCAGTGCAAAACTATTGTGGCAAATGGTCCTCCTGGAATTTTTGAGAAAGAGGTATTCAGGGAGGCTACAAATGAAATGATAGATGCAATGGTCAAGGCAACAAAGAAAAATAATGCCCTTACTATTATAGGAGGAGGAGAAATGGGTGCTGCTGCTTCTATGGCTGGTAAAGCAGATGAGGTTTCCTTTATTTCTACTGCTGGGGGTGCTATGTTAGAGATCCTTTCCGGAAAGGACTTACCTATGATTAAAGCCCTGCGAGAAAAGAAACCATAAAATTATTTTTTATTTTTTTTTTAATATTACTAATTAGTATAACGAAAAAGTAAGGAAACTCTTAGTGTTTAGAAATATTAGTAAACCTTTATGATTTTAATAAAATATTTATTTTTTAGTAATATAAATTACTTATTATTAATTTCAATAATTCGAAATTGGGCCAATGGTCTAGTGGTATGACGTCCGCTTGACGTGCGGAAGGTCGGGAGTTCAATCCTCCCTTGGCCCACTAAAAAAGTAAAAATGAAGTAAAAAAAAAAATGCCGATTAGAATTCGTTGGTTATCAAAGGAATTTTTTGGAATTGCCCTACTTCTGTTAGGTATGTGCGGAATGTTCCAATTATTTTTTATTTTTATAGCTCAATATCTGCTAGGTATTGGCAATTATTTTGTAGTAATATTAATTCCTATAGGAATCACTGTTGCGTTATTTTTTTCTACAATAATAATTTTCGAAAGTTATGCTCAAGTGGAGAGAAGAGAGAAATTGAAAAGCCAATTTAAGAAATTAAGGAATAAACGTTCAAAATTGAGGCTTTTCTTAGATTTTCCAATAACTAAACCTTTATTAATAACTTGTTTTATTTTTCTTGCTATATTTTTTAGTTCATACTATATCTGTGTTCTATTTTTAAATAATAGCCTGTCATTCTTAACAGCTGAAAATTTGAGCGCAGTAATATGTTTACTTATCGCTAATCTTATAGAAAAGAAGTACGCTAGAGTACAAAAATATTAAATAATTAATTACATTAAGCTATTGGAAAATTTAGATAGCAAATTTAAATATTAATATTACAAAATTTAATATAAATAAAAAAGATTAATTAATACTAGAAATTCTAAATAAGAAGAAAATATCAAAAAGTTTTTAATTTTGGAAAAAGATGGCAAAACTTGAAATTCGATGCCCCTCTTGTTCAGCAAGAGGAAAAATAGAGATTTCAGAAGATGCAATAAAAAATGTTTCAAAAGGAGTATTAGCAGTCAATATAGCTGTTGGTATTATTTGTGAACATTCATTTATTGCTTATGTAGATAGAAATATGCAAATACGGGATTATTTCATGGCAGATTTTCAGATTCAATTACCTGCTAATCCATCAGCAATAGTAGTTGAAGACAGAATTGTTCCTGAAACTGAATCAATTGATTTTGATTTAATTAGAATAAATATACCTGCTTTGCTAATTGCTCATGTTATTAGAGCAACATTTTTTGGTAAAAAAATAATATTAATCTCTGATCTAGGGTTTCTTTATAACCATATCATGAATTTCTTCAAATATATTATGCAGAATTCATTTGAAATTGATATAACAATCATTTCAAGTGATGATTATAAAACAAATAAGAAGAGTTATAAAGAATTTCTAATTCTTGAGGGTAGGAATATAATACAAGATAAAGATAAGGTTATTGATCCAAAGAAATTAGAGGTAGAAAAAACTGTTGCTGAAAAATTTTTGTCTGAATATGATTTGATGACCGGTTTAATTTTATTAAGAAATGAAATACATAAAGCATATGAATATTCTAAAACTATTACAGAACTCATCAAAAACAATAAGGATAAGGTAGTTTCATCTAAGATTCTCATTGATGAATTAGTAAAAGTTCATGATGAAAATATCAAATTACCCTATCTAAAATTCTTAGTACAGATTGTTAAAAATTACTTTAAATTTGATGTTCCTCCTATAGATGGGGTCTCTGATCTCCTAGGATTTTTATAAAAAACCTTATTTTTTTCATAAAACTATTAATCCTTTATAGTGTTGATTTTATTTTAATAAATAAGAATTTTGAAAATAAGCATTCTTACTCCAAAATACGTAAATGAAATTTTTAAAAAAATAAATCTAAATTTTTATATAAATCTAAATTTTTTTCTTTATTTTTACTTAACAGAATAATATTCGTGAAACAGACCTTTCACGACTTTTTCTATATTTCTACATAATATCTTGGTGATATTAAGTAACTAAAAAATAAAAAAAAAGAATTTAGGTGAATATACTTCTTTTAATAAGCTTTAGGTAGAACATATGATCACCAATAAAAGGATGTATCATTACATATTATTTAATCCCTTGAATACTCATAAATATTTATTATTGGCTTTAAGGTACCTGCTAAAAAACCAATGAATAAAAAGCATTTCATCTTCTTTTAAGTTTGCATTTTCTAAAGCGTTATAATAGCTTTGTCGGACTTTATATTCTATATCAAACATAGGATATTTATTTTTATATAAGATATAATTCATAAGTATTCTGCACATTCTACCATTTCCATCTCCAAATGGATGAATTGATACAAATCGAAAATGCATTAAACACGCAAGATATACGGGATTTAATTTATTTTTATTTTCTTTATACCATTTAAGTAAATCATCTAAAAGTTCTTCTATTCCTGCAATTGGAGGAACAAATTTACTCCTAATAATTTGAACAGGGTATCTTCTAATTATTCCTGCTATTTCTGGTTTTGTTAATTCAAATATTTTTTCATGCCAATCTAATAATAGTTCCCAATCTATTTGTCTTTCAGAATTAATCATAACTTCATAAACGCTCATGTGAGATTTTGCTTCAATTATATCATTAGTGGATTTGTTTTTTGGAGTAATATTATCTTCTACAATTAAAGCGACATCTTTAAGAGTTAGACTTGATCCTTCAATTCTATTTGTATTATGTGTAAAATGAACTCCAAAATTTCTCAAATCTTTTACTTGAATTGGGTTAGGCATCGATTCAAATTCTTTTCTGAAATTTTCTTTTATTTGTTCAATAGTAGATTCCCATCGTTTTTGAAAGATTTCATAATTAAAATCATCTTTAATAAAAGCTAATTCTTCAAGTGAAGGTAATTCGTTACCTAAATACTTCTCTATATGAAGGACTTTTCCTCCTTCTCTATATGAATGTGATAAATAATGATATTTTTTTCCTTTAACTATTCTAGAAATTACTTTTACCATAATTAATAATTATAACTACAAATATATAAATATTCACTACTTTTGGTGATTTGTAGTTATAACTGAAAATTAAAATTTATATTGCTATTTTTTTATTTTTTAGAATTATAAGGAAAAAATTATGAGGGGAAGGATATAATAGGTATTGAGAAAAAAGATGCGCCCTCCGGGAATTGAACCCGGGTCGCCATCAACAACCTAGACGTTAAGTCTTGATTTAGGTTGGCAACCTGGCATACTTTATAGCCCAAGAGGGTTACCACTATACTAAGAGCGCATATGTGGATAATATTAAGAATATTTTTAAAAATTAAAATTTAATGATTTCTACGAAATTCTCCTAAGTTATACAATTTTGGATATTACTTGTTTGATAACATTATTATTGATAAAACTTTCTAATTCTTGAAGACTGTTAGGTAACCCTTCACGGACACCTATTTCTTTACACTCTAAAAAGGACATAGCCGTTGCCATTTTTGAAGTTTTTGTTAAATCAAAATTGTTTAAATTTGAAATCAAAATTCCAGTTAAGAATGCATCTCCTGCTCCAGTTGTATCTTCTACATCACCTTGGTAGACACTACCGTTTATGATTTGTTTCCCATTAGAAATTATAGAACCATTGGGTCCATCTGTAATTGAAATCAAATCAAGCCCTAAGTCTAAGAAATGATGGATCATATGTAGTGTGTCTTGTTCACCAGTGAACTCTTTTGCTTCTTCCTTATTTAAAGATACTATATTAGAATTAGATATTAATTTCTTTGCCCAATTTGGGTTATTTTTAATAATTGACATTGAGGGAGCAGCATAAATTTTACCGTTATTATCTTTAGTTAAAGCAATCGCTTTCTCAATTGCTCGACAACCATTCTCAGAAGTTAAAGAAGTCCAAGCAAACGCTTTTATATTCTCAAATAATTCTTCTTTTACATCAGAAGGATTGAGTAGATTATTAGCGCCTTTATAAGCAAGTATACTTCGATCTTTTCCCCACTCAGTTCTCAAAATTACTGATAAAGCAGTACCATCCTCATCTGTTTGAATAATGTTAGATAAATCAACACCACGTTTACTTAAATCATCTAAACAAATATTTGCTGAAAAATCATTGCCAATTATACCAATATAAGTGCTTTTTAATCCTAGCATTGCGCAATTTGCTGCAATATTTGCAGCAGACCCTCCAGGAACAAAACGTACACCATCAACGTTCAATTTTCTACTATATTCAATTGCAGTATATTTTTTCACTATATCTTTATCAAAAAGTTCAAAACGTAAAATGTCCTTAATTTGAATAATACAATCAAGTGTACAGCTCCCAATGCTGATTAAATCTAAAGCCATCTTTTTCCCATATATATTAAATTTTGATTAAAAGAATAATTTTAAAATAGAAGAGAGGCTTTTAATAATTTTGCTAAGTAAAATTCAAAAAAACTTATTTATTAAAATTTTACTCGTCAGACTTTAAACGGTTTAGCTCCTTTTCCAATTCTGCTATCTTTTGATCGCTAGTCGCAGATCCAGCCGTAGGAAGTGCCACCCCCATTTCCACTTGGATTTCAGCATCTATTTCCCCTAATACTTCGTTTACATCTGAATCTGTTACTGCTGTATCTAATGTAATGGAATCTATCCCTTCTGCAGTAATTTCTTGGGTGACAGCAAAATCTTCTACGTCAAGGTCAATTTGCTTCATCATTTCTGTGATTTGTGGAATAGATAACTGTCTTTTCAATGCTGCTACTGATTGTGCAATGCCCGTCATAATTTGGGATACATCCTTCACCGCTTCAGCTTGGTCTAGCTTAAATAATAGACCTTCCATATTTGTACGAAAAGCGTCTATTGCTCGAGCCTGTTTTTTTACTTGAAGATAATTTCTCGCATGAAATTTAGACCCATCCATATCGCCTTGTTTTCGAAGATTTACTGCCTTATCCCTTGCTAACTTAGCACTCATCTCTAGCTTTTTAGACTGACGCAATAATCGTTTATTAAAAACCTTTAATTTAACAGTAGCGGAACGGATATTATCCTTTCCCTTACCTCCGGAGAGCCATTTTGAGATATCTTTTAGAAACCCCATAATCATCCAAAATAATTAATTATTATATATTATATATAAAAATACGGTATTATATAATTATTTGGAGTCCAACAATTAATTACGGTGTTTAAAGAGTAAATTTGAAATATATTTATTGGATTATAATTCTTACTGATAGCTAAATTAGATTAGTTATAAATAGAAAAAAAATTATGATATAGTTATAATGTCATCAGTTGATTCAAAACTCTATCAATATGCTGTTAGAGAAGCAAAAGAAGCTGTTACTTTAGATGGGCAAGGAAAATATCGGCAGGCAATAAACAAATATCAAAGAGCTGCGGAGATATTAATGCAATTCATGAAATACAATAAAAATCCTCAAATGCGAATGTTGTGTCAAAAGAACATCGAAGAATATGTTGACAGAGCTAAGATATTAAAATCACAACTTGGTGGAACGCGACCTAGGAAGGTAAGACCTGCTGAAAGACCAGGGATATCAAAGGATGATGAATCCAAAGTTGATATGGGAGCAGTTTCTTCAGAAGAACAAGAACTTATTGATATAATATCAGGTACAATTGTAACTGAATCTCCTAATGTAAAATGGAAAGACATAGCAGGATTAGAACAAGTTAAACAAGCATTAAGAGAAGCGATTGTTCTTCCAATAATGAAACCAGAATTATTTACTGGAGCCCGAAAACCATGGTCAGGAATTTTATTATTTGGTCCCCCTGGTTGTGGTAAAACATTGTTAGCTAAAGCAGCTGCTACTGAATGTAAAGCTACTTTTTTTAGTGCTTCTTCTGCTGATTTATTAAGTAAATGGTTAGGGGAAAGTGAAAAGCTAATTAGTTCTTTATTCAAAGTAGCCCGGTTAAAAGCACCTAGTTTGATATTTATGGATGAAATAGATTCAGTTGCGACCAAAAGAGGAGAAGGATCTGAAAGCGGAGGTGAAAGAAGAGTAAAAACACAACTTTTAAGTGAAATTCAAGGTTTAAAATCCACTCATGATAAACCATTGCTTGTTTTGGGAGCAACAAACCGTCCTTGGGATATTGATAATGCAATGTTGAGCAGATTTGAAAAAAGAGTGCAAGTACCTCTTCCAGATTTGAAAGCTAGAGCTGGAATTTTTGAAATCCACACTGAAGGTGTGAATTCTGCACTCTTAGATGAAGATTTTATTGAACTAGCTGTAAGAACTGATGGGTACTCTGGAAGAGATATTGCCAATATATGTCGTGAAGTAATTATGTTACCAGTTAGAGAATTAGATATGAGTGGCCTCTTAGAGGATTCTGAGAAAGAAGTTAAAGTTCGGGATATAACGTTGAAAGATTTCAAGAAAACGCTTAAAAAAGTTAAACCAATGACAAATAAAATATTATTAAAGCAATATAACGATTGGGCAGAAGAATTTGGAGAAATATAAAATTAGAGAGTAAAAATGGAAAGACAAAGAGAAAAACCGGAAGAAGTTCCAAAAGAGCTTAAAGAGAAAGCCGAAAAAGAATTAAAAGAATTAAGGCGTGAATTAGCAAGATTAAGAAAGTTAAAGAAAGAAAAAGAACAATTAGAGCAAAGAAAATCGAAAGAAGAAGTTGTTGTAAAACAAAAGGAAGAACTCGAAACTGATGATGTAGAAGTTGATGCTTTAAAATATTTAGAAGATAGTTTCGAAAAAATCGAAGATTTATTGAGCTCTGACCTCGGAGAAATAGATCATAAAGCATTTAAACAACAAGCCAAGCAGATAGAATCAGAACTTCAAATACTTGAAGAAGAAATAGTAGGGGAAGAGGGTCTTATCGTAAAGGAATTATCACCTTATGAAAAATTATTACAAGCTTATCCTTGGCTTGAAGAAGAAAAAAAAAAATTCATGTATACAATGCCAAACAAGAAAAAAAATCTAACTGATTACACTTCGTGGAAAACTGAATGGGCAAAAGTACTTTTTGATTATGCTAGATTTGCCGTTCTACATATTATATATATTAGAAATCTTAATTCTGAAAAGCCATTTTCAAATTTTTCCAATCGAGAAGCGAATATAAGAGAAGTTGCAGAAGAGTTAGTCAATAAAAATCAAGCAAAGTGGTTATCCAAAAATAAAAATAGATTACGAGTTTATTGGAAGTCGCTTGAATTATTTTCAGTTGAAATTTATGAATGGGCTTATCAACAAGGAAGATTAGAGCCTATTATGATATATGAAATTAGAGAAGCAAAATCTGAAGATTTTAGTAATCTTCCTCTTGAAGATTTGGAAGAGATTTTTAGAATCTTAGTAAAAAATCGTAAAGCTAAGATATTTAAATTAGAAGATGGGCAATTAGCCTTTAAAATTACATTAGAGTAAAAAAATAAGAAATTTATAACGATGGGAAAAACCACTGTTTTCCTGTAAGCACAGATTCCCTAAATTTTGCCATCCCGCTCTTTTCGAGCGAATCTAATGCTCTTAGAGCACGATCTTGAGACCAATCTAAATTTACACATACATCCTCAATTGTAAGATAATCTTTTTGTTTTGCTAATTCAATTACCTTAGCTTCATCATCAGTATATTGAATAGGGAAAAATCTAATCATGACTGCTCCAGATTCCAATTGGTAAACATCTTCAATTGCTCTTTCTTTCTTTAAAAGTTTCATGGACTTTTCTATATCCTTAATCTCCATGTTACCTTTTAAGATTCCTGTATTAACTAGATCGAAAACTTCTGACAGTGGAATTATTCCCCCCGTTTCTTCTTTAGCCATTAAAACTCTCTGGTATGCTAACATCCCTAATTTCTGATAATCAATTTTAGAAAACTTTTTTAAAACATCATGCTCAGTTATTTGCTCAGTTATGATTTTTGAAGAGGGAATATTATATTGCTTTTGCAGCTTTTTAACTTCCTCTCTTAATTCAGGAGTTAGAGCTAATAATACGCCATGCTTTTTAGCTAATTCTCTTAATTTATCTTTTGTAAACTTTTCTACGGCAGCTTTAGCTTCCATGTCCTTCATTTTTATCTCAGCAGCTTTTTTCTTCATCGCTTCCCTTAAATCAATCTCATCTTCTATTTTCCGTATGCCCATAATTTTCTTAACTCTAAGCTAATTTTTTAATTATTTCAATAATTATTAAAAAATAATTATCTTATTTCTATTTTATTTTAATCTTTATGAATAATACAAAAAAGTTTAGAGAAATTAATGAAATTGAGAAAGTAATTATTCATAATTCACTTTTAAAAATATCTACTAAAATCTTACCAGTTCTTAATAGGATTAATTATAAGATCTACATCACTATGGAAAATAAAATCTCTAAAATTAATTATCCATCTATTTTTCTGATCCCCAGCAATCTTACAAAAAGTGTAGATAGATTAACGCAAAATACAAGTATTAATATAGCGGGTTCATATTTTGGTTTTATTAAAAAAGGAGATTTTTACTTAAGCTTAGAAGGAACAGAATTTTTGCTTAACCTCGGTTGCTTTTCGAAAAGACAAAAGATAATTGTTAACGAGAATGGTGAGAAGGCAATTCTATATGGAAATCAAATTTTAAAAAGAATGGTCATAAAAGTTCCTAATGAATTAGAAAAAAATGATTTCTTAATAGTTTTAAATTTAAATGATGAATTAATTGCTATAGGTAAATCTCATGTGAGTTATCATACATACAAAAACCTTAAACCTAATGATTTAGTAGTACTAAATCTAGTTGATAAAGGTTATTATTTAAGAAAAAGACAATAATCATTAAAAAAAAAAGGAAATATAATTTTAAAACTCTTATTTCTTGAACTAACTACGCTTTTTATAGTGAATTATTGTTATCGCTATAATCGCAACAATCCTGACTGGTAATATTAACGTAATTGAATAATCTGGAATAGCAGGTTCC
Source organism: Promethearchaeota archaeon (assembly GCA_048938025.1). Taxonomy (GTDB): domain Archaea; phylum Asgardarchaeota; class Lokiarchaeia; order Sigyniarchaeales; family SOKP01; genus Loki-b32. Next base: position 3,613 of record JBHLMP010000013.1, on the reverse strand, counting down.
TTTGGTTCTTCTGGAGGTTCTTCATACTTTTTAACAACTTTGTATACAAATGGAAGTCCAGTATTTAAATCCTTTCTAGTTGCATTATTGTTGAAATAATTCTTTGCTGTGATATACCATAATACAATTAGAATCAAACCAGACTAGAAACATTGTGTATACAATATAGGTCTAATTTAAGAGAGAGGGAAAATTGCATGAAGCTTTAAACTACTATGAGAAATTATTAGAGATAGACCCTAAATTTCCCTATGCTGTTCAGATAAGAAATCATGTTTTAAGCAATTTAGATGATCTAAAAAGAAGCAGTGTTATTTCACACCAACGAAGAAGTATTGAACAATTAAAATCATGGCAAATATTTATAAGCTTTGGAATCAATAATTGCAGTGAAATCTAAAAAAAAATGAATAGTGTTATTCAAATGTATAAAAGAAAACTAGATCATAAGAAATTTCTAAGCCTATTAATACTTTGTACTCTTTTCTTTTCCCTTACCTTCTGGATGAAACCTGGATTTATTTTTATAAACAAAAATGTGAGAACTAGTCAAGCATATGAATCAGATGGTCTAATTGCTTTGTGGTCCGGACCCTTAAATACAATCCCAGCTGGGTGGAAACTGTGTAATGGTTCCGATGGCACAATAGACACAACTAATCTTTTTGTTTATGGTGCTTCAGCACCTGGAGCCACGGGTGGTCAAACAACACATAGTCATAGTTACTCTACGGTTCCTTACCACGATCACGGTGAATCTGGTATAACAAGCACTCCACACAGACACACCTATCGTCAACCAAATATTTACTGGAGCGAGTATGGTACGTCATTATGGCCATTCAACGCTCTTGGTCTTGCTGTTTCCTCTACTGGTGCTGAATCTGCAAATCATAATCATGGTGGGTATACCAGCTATACGGGTACAGCCGGGGATCTTTATACGTCTGCAGAAGAAGATATCATCCCACCCTATTACTCGATGTTATTTATCGAGAAGGAAGCAGATGATACTCCTATTCCTATCGGCCTGATTGTAATGTGGGCAGGTGAGATAGATTCTATTCCTGCAGGGTGGGAACTTTGCAATGGATCGAACGGAACCCCTGATCTTCGAGATAAATTCATTCGAGGAGCCCCTCCTGGGGAAGATCCTGGAACGTTAGGGGGAACTATATCCCATAGTCATACATATACCGAAATTCCTCGACATAGACATACTATCGACACTAATGGTAAGAGTCATAGCCATGGAGGAGTGGATGCGTCCCCCAGAGAAATAGGTGCTCTGATATGGAATTACGATGTTTTACGTGCTAGTACTGGCTGGACTAATTATAAAGATGTTCCTCACATACATTCTGTACCCACAATTGGGTTAACAACTTGCACAACTGAGGAAACAGACAACCTTCCACCCTACTTCAAGGTTGCGTTCATAATGAGTACAGCAGCAACCGATGATTTACCGTTGGGATCTATTACTATGTGGGGAGATTCAATAGCGAACATACCCTCAGGTTGGTTTCCATGCAATGGAGAAACTGGTACACCTAACCTGCTTAATAGATTTACACAAGGTGTAGCAACTGGAGAACAACCTGGACTTATTGGAGGAGATGTAGAACATCGTCATGCCTATACGGAGGTTCCCGAACATACACACACTATTCCAAATGATAATATGAATCATCGACACAGCATATATAGCAAAGGCGCTATAGAAACTTCACCCGGAGGCGGGTCGAGATCGGCTTGGTGGCGTGATGATGGAAATACTTGGACTACAGACTTAAGTAGTCCTTCTCATAATCATGACATAAATCCTGCAGGCTCTGGAACTTGTTATACTTCGTATGAAAATAGTATTCCCCCATATGTTACGCTCATTTATATGCAAAAGGGTCAAGCTTTCCTTAGTCCAACTCCTGCAAATGGAGCTACAGATATCGTGTATAATCCTACATTATCTGTGTATGTAATTGACTTAGAAGGAGATGATTTAACCGTGTCATTTTATGATGCTTCTGATGATAGCCTAATAGGCTCAGACGTTGTTATAGGTGGGAATGGCACAGCTTCAGAAATCTGGTCGGGACTCTCAAGTGATACGGTCTATTCGTGGTATATAATAACTGATGATGGACAAGGAAATGTAGATCAATCTCCTACATGGTCCTTTACTACAAATTACGCGCCCGGTGTTCCCACAAATCCAACTCCTCTTGCTAACGCTACAAATATTAATTTCAACCCTACATTAAGCGCGGACGTATTTGATAACGACGGAGATATTATGAACGTATCGTTTTATGATGCTTCTGATGATAGCCTAATAGGATGGGAGTATATTTTTGGAGGTAGCGGTAGAGCTTCAGCATCCTGGTCGGGACTCACAAATGATACAACCTATATATGGTATGCAAAATCTGATGATGGGTTAAGTGTAACTCGCTCTGGTAACTGGACATTTACTACAAATTACGCGCCCGGTGTTCCCGTAAATCCAAAACCTTATGATGGGGCTACTCGTATTGATTACAGCCCTACGTTATGGGTGGATGTATTTGATAATGATGGAGATGATCTGACCGTGTCATTTTATGATGATTCTGATGATAGCCTAATAGGATCAGATACTGTTGTAGGAGGGATCGGTAACGCCTCTGCAGTGTGGTCAGGAATATTGCCGGGAACCAATTATTCATGGTATGTAGAATCCTATGATGGGTTAAACATGATACAATCTGCTACATGGTCATTTATTACAAATTACGAGCCCGATGCTCCAATAAATCCAACTCCTAATGATGGGGCTACTGATATTGGTAACGTAACCCACCCCTACACTACCCTAAGCGTGGACGTATTTGATTTCGACGGAGATCTCTTAACAGTATCATTTTATGATGCTTCTGATGATAGTTTAATTGATTCTGAGCTTGTCTTAGGAGGGAACGGTACCGCTTCGGTGACCTGGCCGGCACTCTCAACTAATACGGTTTATTCATGGTATGCAAAATCCGATGATGGGTTAAGTGTAATTCAATCTGCTACATGGTCATTTACTACTTCTGAATTCGAAATAATTCACCCACCCAATGCTCCGACAAACCCAACTCCTAGTGATGGGGCTACTGGTGTTGGTGACGACCCTACCCTAAGCGTAGATGTATCTGATGATGATGGGGATTCATTAACAGTAACATTTTATAATGCATCCGATGATAGTTTAATAGGCTCAGACATTGTTGCAGGTGGGAGTGGCACAGCTTCAGTAACCTGGTCGGGGGTAACAAGTGACATGGTCTGTCAATGGTATGTTAGGGCTAATGATGGGACGTTTATAACACAATCTGCAACATGGACATTTACAACTCGAAGTACGGATGGTGGAGCCCCTGCTATTCCACTACCAGGTTTAATACCCATTGGGTTAATTGTGATGGGAGCAATAGGGATAATAACTGTGATAACTTATTTGAGACGCATAAAGTTGAAATAAAAATATATTAAATTATTATTTTTTTTTTTTGTTGTTGTTTTTTTTTTTTTTTTTGGGTTGTTATTGTTGTTAAATCTCGCCTAAAGATTATATATTGTCAATTATTTT
>JBHLMP010000059.1:19300-21389 GCA_048938025.1 Promethearchaeota archaeon | reverse complement strand
AAGAAATAAGAATTATTCTATTCAATAAAAGAAAATTGGAATAATCGGTAACATTTACCACACTGATTCATCATACACCCTCTGATTTTAGGAGTTACATGATATTTAATTCTTAGTTCATCAAACCAACCCCTTAATCTTTCAAATATACCGCAATCGTACTCTTCAATATAACCTAAACGGTTCACTCCATCATAAGCAAAGCAACGATTCATAGTAAATTTTAATTGATTAATTAAAGGATATTCAAAGGTAAAGTCCATGAATTCCGCCTTTACGATATTGAAGACCTGGCCTAAAAACTTTTGCAATTGTTCAAAATTTTCAATTTTCTCAATACTTAATGCTTTCTTTATCCTTTTAATCTCAATTTTAGCCATAGATTTAACAGCAGCTTTATTAATTTTATTTGTCTTTTTTATTCCAACCCTCATAACACAATGAAGAAACCACATACCATCATGCGTCATCCAGTTTTTTATCAAGATTTCTTTTATATCCTTCCAATCTAAGGATTTGTCGATTACTTGTTCCATCTTTTCACCTTTAAAGCTATCCTGCATTGATTATCTCCATCTTTAATACATGATAAACATTCTTCTTCAACGTCTACATTTAAAGCTTTATACCATCCTGATCGCATCGAAAAGCAACCACATTCATAATAATCGGAAACCCTTAGTTTTTTTACTTGCTCTATAACAGAACATTTTTCAACTATCCCTAACAACTCATTTTCAGAAATATATTCAAATCTATAAGACATTGCAGGTGGAGGATAATAAAATTCCATGGCTGTTAAACATATATTAAATAGATCATTAACATCTTCTACTTTTGGTAAATTTAAAGCATTAATCAAACGAAACATCATTACGTTACCCATTTCCAAAATAATCATCTTATTTAGTTTATTTCCTTTTTCCCACCCAAATTCGCGAACTATAGCCATTTGGGCTCTAGCATCATGAGACATCCAATTCTTTCTAAGGATTTCTAGCTTGGTTTCATTAGATAAAGAACCAATTAAATTTACTCTTTCTATCATAATAAACTAATTTATAAGAAAACTTAAATTCATTTTCGATCCATCACAACTTTTTTTAAGTTGAAAAAATATTAAAATTGAATAGTTAATATATATAATTTAGATTAATGAGATTAAATAAACTAATTTCAAGTTGAATTATAAATTGAAAAAAAATACGAACGATATTTTAGCGGAGATTAGAGAATTTTTGAAAAATGCATATCTTACTACATATGAAATAAACACCTATTTGATTTTATTACGCTCAGATGACTTAACAGCAAGAGAACTGAGTGAAGCTTCAGAAGTTCCAATTGGAAGAATATATGAAATTTTAGAAGAATTGAAAGATAAAGGAATGATTACAGTTCAAGATTCGCGCCCAAAGAAATATAGATCTATTCCTTTTAATGTGGCATTCAAAAATTTAATATCATTTTTAGAGAACAAGAATAAAAATAAAATTTCTTATTTATACAGCCAAGCACAAACTCTAGAGACAAATATTTATAATTCAGAATTATTAATTAAAAAAGAATCCGCAAAGACATTCTGGTCTACTTCATTTGGGGCAAAATCAATCTTATTACTTTATTCAAAAGCTTTAAAAGAAACTCAAGAAGAATTATTAATGACAGGTTTTTTAAATGAAAGTACACTTAAGGTCCTTCCATACGGTAAACTTATCTATAATGGAATTTATGATGCTTTGCAACGTGGAGTTCGAATTAAATATTTATGGAGTTTTGAGTATGATAATCGTCTGTTAACTGAAGATATCGTAATTAATGCTAATGAATTATATTCTAATTTATTGAAAAGCCTTGAAAATTTATATGATTTATCTCTAAAGATTAAGGGATTTGAAATGAAATATATTTACACAAGAATTCCATCATATTATGATATATTCGATAGCAAACGTATCTTATTTAAATTACAAGATCCTTCCAAATCAAATGAAATATTCTCGTGCTTAAACATACTATATCCATCACTAGCTGAAGAATTAAGAAAAACTTTCCTAAGAGTTTGGGAATTAGAAGCTTTAGAATAATT
>JBHLMP010000059.1:0-19200 GCA_048938025.1 Promethearchaeota archaeon | reverse complement strand
GATGTCATTGAAACAATTTAGATTTAGATTTCAAGAGAAGTTAAAGATGATAGAGAGAGAGACAAGAACATATGAACAAATATGTTTAGATAAATTAAAAGAATTAGGCTTATCTACAGCAGAAGAATGGTCTACTGCGATGGGATATTCAAATCCTAACGCTCTCTCTAAAGTGATCAGAAGAATTAAAGTAAAAGAACCAGAAAAGTTAAAGATATATTATGAACGAAGACCACGTCAATATGAGGCAATGTAGAATATAAAGAGGTGATGTTAAAAAGATTTTCATGTTGTAAGAGAATTTGGCTTATATGTAAGAAGAAAAGGTGGATGGAACGACCTTCTATGGTGCTGACAGCAGTACAAGCAAGAGTCCAGTGAGTAGGATGAATGAAGGATCAATTCCTACACCTTATTTAAAATAATCTACCCTCCACTCTAACCTAGACATTTGTAGACAGAATAACAAATGAAGTTTAGCTCTTGCCATGGAAGCACCTTATATCAAGTGCCTAGCTATGGCAAGAGCAATTTTTTATAATTTTCACTTATTCTTAAAACAATTAAAAAAATTAAATATGATTTGATTGATAAGGCTCAGCAGAATAGACTAGTTCATAAGTTTTTCTAACTGGTTTACGAAATCTTCATATTGTTTAATTCCTAACTTCCAAAAATCTTTTTTTGTGACATCTAATCCTACAATTTTACCAAGATCTTCTGCGGACAAACTACCCCCTGCGGCTAGAAGTTTCTTGAACTTAGGTACAAATTCTCTTCCCTCTTGTTTATACGTTTTATATAAAGCATAAACAAACGATTGAGCATAAACATATGGATAATTATAGAAACGAAAATTTGGCATAAAGTAATGTGGTTTCATTGTCCATTCCCAATCCATTTCATTAAACCATTCTACAGAATCTCCATAAATTTTGTCTCTACCAGCACACCAATATTTTGAAATCGTTTTTCCATCTAAATTTTCACCGTTCTCAATTGCTTTATAGAGATCCTGTTCAAACCAGAATCTCGCACTCACTTGAAAAGCAGCTTGTCCTGCATCATCCAATACATGCGCTAATATCGCCATTTTTTCTTGATTTGTATCTGCTTTTTCAAGAAGAAGATCGGTTAATAATAATTCCCCGAAGATTGATGCGGTTTCTGCTACTGTATAACCAGGATGAATATTAAAGTAGGTTTGTTCAACAATAGCCAAATAATCATGGATGGCATGTCCAAGCTCATGAATAAGCGTGAAAATTTCATTCAATTCTCCAGTATAAGTCATAAGAATATAAGAATATTTACCTTTATACCATGAAGCACAATTTGCGCCATTTCTTTTGCCTTTTCTAGGACTTGCATCAATATGATTTCGATTAAAAATATATTTTACAATCTCAGCAAACTCAGGATCAAATTTTTCATAGGCTTGAATTACCAATTGTTTTGCTTCTTCCCATGAATATTTTTTATGCGGTTCCATCGGAAGTGGAGCTCGCACATCGGCACAATTTAATTTAGGATGATCTAATATTTTAGCTTTTAAGCTTAGATATTTGCGATATACTTCTATTCCTTCTTCTATTGCTTGCATTAAATTATCAATAATTTCTTGATTTGTATCATTTACTATGAGACTATCGTGCATTGGGCTATCATATTTTCGTCTTTGAGAATTTTTTACCCAATCTCCACAAACACTCCGCAGTGCTGATGAAAACACATACTCTTCCTTACCTAGTAGCCCATAAATAGATTTATTTGCTGATATTCGCGTCTCCCTGTCTGGATGTGTAAGTAAAGCATTAGCTTCGCCATATGATAATTCTTTCTCCTCACCCTCAACATTCACAATGATTTTTCTTGTATTCAACCATTTAGATTGTAAATTACTCCATGCTCTAATTCCATATTGATCTTTTTCAAGGATTAGCTGCTCCTCCACTTCAGATAAATAATGAGGAGATACCCTTTGAATTTGCTCTAAATAATGCTTGTAATTAGATAAAATGGGATCATCAATTAGACCAGGATTGCTATTCACGAATTTTGCTATATCTAATTCTAAAAATGCTAAATCTTTTGATATTTTTGTACTAAAATCCTCAACTCGATTTTTCAAAGCCTCACTTTCTGGAATGGTCATATTCCCGCTATATAATCTATTTGTATAGAGGTTTAATTCACCCAGATCTGCTTGAAACTCTTCTTGTTTTTTGAAAAGTTCTAGCAACTTTTGAGAATTAAAATTAGGCGTATTGATTTTTCCTTTACAGTCATTTATGAATTCATCAACTTTTTTTAGTAAATTGTCCATAGTTGCAGTAATTTTAGGATCATCAGATCCAGAAAAAATTTCGGTTAAATCCCATTCAATTTCTTTTTTGGTCATAGTAATAAAAAAGAAAAATTAAAAAAATAATTTATTAATTAACATACTTCTGGAAATAACATTGTTGTTCTTGTTCGTATTTTTATTTCAATTTTTTATTAAATGTAATAATCCCCAAGAAAATCATTAGGCTAGCGAGAGCTGTCAATATTCCAAAGTCGCCTAAAATGTAAATTAAAGATTCCCCATGAAGTAACATACTTCTCAAAGCATTATTGGCATATGTTAAAGGTATTACATATGAAACAGGGCGTAACCACTCTGGTAACGTTTCAATAGGAGCCCATACACCCGATAATAACATAACAGGTATAATTATTAAAGGTATAAATTGTAGAATTTGAAATTCTGTTTTTGCGAGAGTTGAGAGGAAAATACCAGTTCCGAGGGCTGTTAAAACAACGATATAGACAACTAAGTAAGTTTGAAGAAGAATCAGGAGTGTAATATCTATTTGTGCATTAAATATAAAAATTGCTGTAAAAAGTATTACAGAAGCTTCAACAACACCTAGTATACTGAATGAAAGGATATAACCAAGGATTATTTCTGCACGATTAACTGGTGAATTTAAAATTCTCTCCATTGTTCCTTGTTTTTTTTCTCTTATGAATGATAACATTGTTAATAGAAAAGAAAAGAAGAAGATCACAAAACTTAGAATTGCAGGCATAAAATAAGATATTGAATCAATTACTTTATCAGTCCCATCGGGATTATTGTAATAATATTCATCTATATAAAACACAGATTCCCCAAATTTATTTATAAAAAGACGCGATAAAGATGAACTTAAAACCGCTTTTATCGCCATCGCTGCCTGGGGTTCGGCCCCATCTAATTTAAGCTCAAAATGTAGATATTTTTTAATTAGAGCATCATAGGTAAAATTGCTTAGAAAAATAATGAAACCTCTTGATTTACCATTTTTAACTGAAGATTCGCCATCTTCAAGTGTTTTGCATTCATAAAGATCAATAACCTTATTTTCATCCAAAATATGAATTAAATCCTCTGATAATCTATTATAAGACCAACCAGTATCAAGATTGCATAATGAAACATTAATAATTGATGGAAGCATTGTTGAAGGTCCTTGGTAAATTGAAGTAATTGTTATATTTACTTGAGATGCTCCAAAATAACTATTCATGATGGTATCAGTACTATTCTGAAAAACTGTTAAAACATAGTTAGAAACGTTTGGATTCATATTATTGATGTATATTCCAATTTCTGACCCTCTTCCAAGTAATAGATCGTTAGTAAAATTGCTAAGAAAAATGATTGCTGCTTGAGTAATATTATTTTCTACTGCTGATATTGCTGTTAATTGATCAGAAGTAATTATAGTATAATTTATATTAGAATCTTCTCCAATATTATTACTTATTTCATCAGCAAACACTACATCGAAGTTTTCATCATTATTTAAATATAATACCTTAAGATGAGTTAAATCACCACCAAAAGTAAAGCCAAATAGAGCTGTAACTATTATTGGAGCAAATATTGCTAAACCTATCATTCTTGGATCTCTTTTCATTTGAGTTAAATTTTTCAAAGCTATTGCTTTTATATTTGAAAATTTCATCATTTTTTCACCCCATTATTATCCCTTTTTGAAAAGAAAATAAAAATGTCTTCTAAACTAGGCTCAACAGTTTGAATTGATAGGATTTTTACATAATCTTTTATGAAAGATAAAATTTCTTCAAGAATTGAATCAACATTATAAAATATTTCAAGTTTATAATCTTGAGACCGTGATTTAAGTTTAAATTTTTCATTAACTAAATCTGCAATTTTTTTTGTATCTTCCAAATCAGTACTGATAATTAATTTTCGGCTTTCAGGGACTTTTCTTTTAAGATCTTGATATGTTCCTTCTGCTATTAATTTTCCATTCCTCATAAAGCCAATTTTTCGACTTTTTTCTGCCTCATCCATTACATGAGTTGTTGTTATAATGGTTACACCATTTTTACTCAAATTGTTAAAGTAGTCCCAAAATGAAAGTCTTAAATTAGGATCAACACCCACAGTGGGTTCATCTAAAAATACTAGTTCTGGTTCATGGATCAAAGCACACGCTAAAGATAAACGTCTTTTCATTCCACCAGATAAATTTTCAACAATAGTATTCTTCCATTCTTTAAATAAAAATAATTCTAAAGATTTTTCTACGGCTTTACTAAGTTCATTTTTTTTACTTAATCCATATAGTCTACCAAAAAAATTCATTGTTTCTTTAACTGATAGATCTGGATATAAACTAATATCTTGAGGCATATATCCGATTTTAGGAATGACTTTTTTGCGTTCCTTAGGAATTTCATATCCCATTACTTTTATAGACCCTTCAGCTTTAAGTAATCCAAGAATACATCTAATAAGAGTAGTTTTTCCAGAACCATTAGGCCCTAATAAACAATAATTTTCTCCTTCTTTTATCCTAAAATTAACATCTTGAAGAGCTTTTACTGAAGGCCCACGTTTCCTAGGTCCCTTTCTAGGACCAAGAAATTCCTTTTTAAGACCTAAAGCTTCAATTGCTAGTTCGGTCATTTTTTTTACCTTTTTCAACGACTTTTTTAAATTAAAGTTAAAAAAGTTTAAATACTACTAAAGAAGTAATAATTATTTAAAGTTTTTTAATTTTCAAAATTCCATTAAGAAAAAGAATTTGTTGAACTCTAATAGGATTCTTTGCATCCTTTTTATATTCTATTGCCATTTTTCTTAAAAAGACTTATCCTAAATATTATGGATATAATATTATATACATTTGCTGTATGTCTCTTTATCCATGGATATGGGGCTTGGAAATTAGAAAAAGAGTGTAAAGTTTCAAATCTAGCATGAATTAATGGTAATTAATTATTCATATTCAATTGTACCGGGAGGTTTATTGGTAATATCATATACTACTCGATTTATTCCTTTTACTTCATTAATGATTTTAGTACCAATTTTTTCCAATAAATCCATATCTAATTTAGCAAAATTGGCAGTCATGGCATCCAGAGATTCTACTGCTCTTATTGCGCATATATACTCATAAGTTCGGTAATCTCCCATAATTCCGACGGTTTTCAATGGTAGAAAAACACAAAATGCTTGCCATAAGCTTTCATATATTCCTGCTTTTTTTAATCCATCGATTAATATCTCATCTGCCTCTCTCAAAATATCAAGTTTCTCTTTGTCTATAGCGCCAATAATTCTAACAGCTAATCCTGGTCCTGGGAATGGATGTCTATGAATAATCTCTTTTGGCAAGCCTAATTTTATGCCTATTTTCCTAACCTCATCTTTATAGAGATCTTTAAGAGGTTCTATAATCTCTAAAGTCATATCTTTAGGCAATGTCAAGTTATGGTGAGATTTAATTCGGGCTGAAACACTACTTGTAGCACTAGTTTCTACTCGATCTGGATAAATTGTCCCTTGAGCAAGATATTTAATGTTTGGATATTGTCGTTCTAATTCAATCGTCTTAGTTTCAAATACTTTAATAAATGTGTGCCCAATAATTTTTCGTTTTTCCTCTGGATCTTCTACTCCTTTAAGGCGATCCATAAATAATTTTTCTGCGTTTATATAATGGAAGTTTTTGAAATTTAATTTCTCCCTAAAAGTTTTTTGGACCTCTTTCTCTTCATTTTTTCTCAAGACTCCATTATTCACAAAAATACTATGAAGTCTATCCCCAATAGCTCGATGCATGAGTACTGCAGTAACAGAAGAATCTACACCTCCACTTAAACCTAAAATCACCCGCTTATCAGGACCAACTTGGTTTCTTATATCATCAATCGCCTGTTCAATCCAATTTTCCAATTTCCATTCTTTTTTCGCCTTCACAATTTTACTTATAAAATTATCTAATATTACATTTCCATTTGGTGTATGAACTACTTCTGGATGAAATTGAACCCCAAATATTTTTAGTTCTTCATTTTGATAAGCTGCTATAGGACATGTGTCTGTTTTAGCTAAGATTTCAAAACCTTCAGGCATTTCTTTCACTTGGTCTCCATGAGACATCCATACTATTTCATTTTTTTCTAATGATTTAAACAAACTTTTGTGTTTTACAATCTCAATTTCTGCTCTGCCATATTCTTTCTGATCATGTGGTTCAATTTTTCCACCAAGTTGATGGATAAGTAAATGATGACCATAACAAATTCCAAGAACGGGAATATTATGCTCTCTTATATAATCATAAAATTCTTTTGATAACTGTGGATCGTCTTTCTCATATACACTTCCAGGTCCTCCAGATAAAATAATCGCATTTGGATTTGCTTCTTTAATTCTATTTAAATCAATATCATAAGGTAAAATCTCAGAATATACTCCTAATTCTCTAATTCTTCTCGCAATTAAATGGCAATATTGACCCCCAAAATCTAAGACAAGAATAGACATGATATAATTTGAAATTAATCTTATTTAGTATAAATACACTCTACAAAATTAACTTTTCTGTAATATGTATATAATTACTAAAAGTATATTAGTACTTATGATCAATGTTTATTTTTACAGATATTATTAGAGGGAATTTGAAAGATTTTTAAAAATATTCTTATTTTTTAAAGGATTTTTAAAAATCAATAAAAATTACGAAAATGTCCTCAGAAATATAATTTTTTTTTAAAAAAAATTTAAAGTGATAAATTAAAAAGATGATGGTTAAGAGGGATTGAGAAAAGATTTTATCCCAAACCATTCCCACAATAAAATTCTTATTTCTATTATGCTTTTCAATTTAAAATGTTTAAATACTTAAACAATTTAAAATACTTATACGAATTAAAATTATAAGATTACATCATGAGTGAAAGTTTAGATCCGTTTAGAATTTCTCAAAAACAGCTTTATGATGCTTGTCAACTAAAGGATTATGACCATCAGCTTTATGAAGCACTCTCTGAACCTGAAAGATTTGTGCAAATTAAGATAACAATGAAGATGGACGATGGGATATTAAAAACATATAAAGGTTTTAGAAGTCAATACAACTCTGCAAGAGGTCCAATGAAAGGAGGAATTAGATGGCATCCTGAGGAAAGTGCCTCTCTGGTGAAAGCTTTAAGCGCATGGATGACGTGGAAGACAGCTTGTGTAGATATCCCCCTTGGAGGCGCAAAAGGAGGTATAATTTGCGATCCAAGGAATATGAGTAATCGAGAACTTGAGACATTAGCAAGAAGTTATATTAGACAGTTAGCTGATTTTATTGGACCTAATATTGATGTTCCTGCTCCAGATGTTTATACAAATCCACAGATTATGGCCTGGATGATGGATGAATATGAAAAAATTGTACGTCGACATGCTCCTTCTGTTATTACAGGTAAGCCATTACCCCTAGGAGGTTCTGCAGGTCGCTCAATTTCTACAGCGCAAGGTGGGATTTATACTATTCGAGAAGCTGCGAACGATATTGGCTTGAATTTGAATGGAGCAAGAGTGGCTATACAAGGTTATGGAAATGCAGGTTCTTGGGCAGCAAAAATTTTACAAGATGATTTTAATTGTAAGATTATTGCTGTATCTGATTCTAAAGGAGGTATTTTTAATAATGATAAAATTGATACCCATAAAGCAGCAGATCATAAAACTAAAACAGGATCCGTAATCGGCTTAAATGGAACTAAAGATATCACTAACGAGGAACTTTTAGAGTTAGAATGTGATGTATTAGTTCCAGCAGCACTTGAAAATGTTATTACTAAAGAAAATGCTAATGATATTAATTGTAAAATAGTTGCTGAACTCGCAAATGGTCCTACAACACCCAAGGCAGATAGAATTCTTTTTGAGAAAGGAATAGATGTTTTACCTGATTTTTTATGCAATGCAGGTGGAGTCACTGTTTCGTATTTTGAAATGGTTCAAGGATATTACCGATATTTTTGGACTGAAAAAGAGGTATTCGAAGCTTTAGATAAAGTAATGACTAAAGCATATCGCTCAACTGTGGAACAAACCAAAAAATATGAAACCCATAATAGGATGGGTGCATATATGATTTCTATTGAGAGAGTTATTGACGCAATGCGACTCAGAGGGTGGATTTGAGTCTATCTCCTCACTATTTATTGTCATTAATTTCTTGAAGGTTGAGATATTGAAGATTGAGATACTCTTCTTTAATTTTTGCTATATATAATATAAGATTTTTCTCTTTTTCATTCTAATTCTATAGAAAATCACCCAAATATTATTGTTAATATTGTTAAGTATATTGCTGAAACTCCTATATGGATGAAGGCGAAAGTAGCGCCAGTTGTAAGCAATCTTCTATAATTTAAGTTATCTACCCCAGAATCCCTTGCTATTTTTAATGTCATCATATCACATGCGGCTCCCTGAGGTATAATATTACCTCCAAGATTAATAGCAATGATAAAGGCAAACAAAAGAGGCACAGAAGCAAAATGAAACTGTGTAATTAAAGTTTGAATTATTACATTAAAAATTAATGCTGTTGGAGTATTAGCAACAAATCCGCTTACTGCGCTAACAATTATTAAAATTAATAAAGATAAGAGAATTGGATTGAACGTTTCAAATGGGATCGAGGTGAAAATTTCTTCAAATCCAGCATCTAAAAGACATTTAATAACGACATATAACGAAATGAAAAAGAAGATAATTTCCCATTCAATATCTTTTAAAAGTTCACCCATTGGTTTTTTAGTAAAATTTCTATTAACTAGTACCAAGATTAAAGCAGACATTGCGGCTGTTAAATATAATAAAGGTAATATAGCGAATAAAATAATAGTAATCATTATCGCAATACTGTTAAAATAGAACATTTTCTTATTTTTTAACATAATATCAGTATCTACTAAGTCAATAACAAATTTTTTCTGTTCTTCATCAATCTTAGGTTCTTTTGATAGCAGAAATCTGTCAATCAAGTAAATTGTTAAAAATAACAAGAAAAATGAAAAGATCCAAAAATTTTGAATAAAATAAAATGTATTAAGTTCAAATGCAGTGGATATGATAATATTTTCTCCACTTGAAAAAGGAGTTATTATAGAACCAATATTAATACAGATGGTCATGCCTAGAAGGTAAGTTCCCGATCTTATTTTTAAGAAATGGCATAAACGAATCACTATCGGTGCTAATATTAAAACAACAACTACATCACTAATAACTGAGGCTAAAAGGGTTGTAATTGTACAAAGAAGCCAGAAAAATACTCTTTGGTTACCTCTAGAAATTTTGAAGAGTTTTACAGCCACAAACTCCAATATGTTTGAATCTTGGGCAATTTTTGTAATTAAACTCATGCATAATATTACAATAATTGCTTGCCACTCAATCCCAACAATGAAATCATTAAACGTAGTACCAACTACTAAAAATGTAATTGTTGCTGCTGTAAAACCACATAATAGGGATATCGCAACAAAATCCAACTTTGATATTGAATAACTTAAAATTATAAGAGCAAACAATATGAAAATTATTAAAAGTAAATATGGCTCCATAATAGTTGGATCTGATACTTAATATAGATAATAAATTAAATAAATAGAGTTTAATAAATCTAATTTTCTATTTAAATTGAATTAATTATTTTGCTAGAAAAAGTTGTAGTAAGAATGTAAATAAATTCAATTCATTTAATAAAGAAAAATTGGAGATAAGATAATCAAAAATATTCTCATCAATAAAGTATTTCAAACTTGTATAAAACCCTTCTTCATTTTTAATAATATCTATAATTCGTCTAATTAAATTTATTATTTGTTTTTCAACAACAAACATATCACAGTTAGTTGGATTAATGTTAATTATATTAATCCCAGATTCTCTATTGAAAGTGATTTTGCTTAATTCAGGATTATTCCTTACATATTCATGACTTGCATAATTCTTAAACATTTCCTCAATGCGATTAAAGATTATCTGTTTCTTCTCTGGCAAGGAATGGCTTTCAATAACATTAATGATCAAGTTCAAAATTTGTTGAAATATTCCTAAAATATCAAAGAATTCAGCGACTGTGGTAATGTGCTCTGCTTGCTTCCATTGAGTATAGTATTCATCAATAGTCTTTTCAAATGGTCTATAAATTTCAACATTCCCATTCCATCTATTTAACCAATGGGCTTTATCGTTCATATATTGTTCAATAAAAGTATTATGTATTACATCCAAACGGGCTCTTAATATATCTGCACTTACGTCTTTAGTATCAGCAGCGATAAACAATAAATTTGCTTCTTTATCTTGGATATATACCCATCGTAATCCACCCATTTCTATTGAATCGATCCCTTGTTTAAACTCAACTATTGTAAATTGATTTAATGCTGTAAGGAGACCCGATACTAAATCTTCATTCACAGAAAAATCCATATACGGTTTGTACAGCAAAGTGATGCCACTATCCGACTCCATTATCCATATATTAATCCCAAATCACCATTCCGCGAAAGCATTAAATTGAATTAAAATTAGCTTACACTAATTCCATATTCTTATTGTATCCTCTCCATAATCCAGATATTCATATATTAACCCTTGACATCAAAATATCTCTTATTTATATTAAAAAATTTCAGAAATATATTACTTTTGAAAAGGAAAATATAAAGTAATTTTATAATAGACTACTTAATGAGTTAATTTTACAAAAATTATCTAAATTCCTTGTCATATCACTTATTTTGCGTCTCAAAACCAGTTCTGCAACACTCTTCCCCATCAAATTCAAAAAATCACTACTTAATGTAAAAGTAGTTATAAATATACCAAGTTTAGTTTTATTAGGAGTAATTTCTTTGATTCTTATCCTCCCCTCTAAGTTTCTAACGTCTTTATTATTTCGAACGTTTAATTCTATTAATCGTCCTTTTTCTCCTTGTTCTCCTTTATCTGTGAGAACTAATTCACCTTCCATTTCAATAGGAACTTTAATCAAATCAATTTCATCATACACTTTAGTATATAAAATATTTGGAGCTACAAATTCAGCTTCTAATTTTTTTGTAGGTTTAATGGTTTCCCAAAATTCTGCTTTATATAATGCTCTAATAAGAGTTTCTTTTTCACAATTATTAATTTCTAAGACTTTTGATATAATATTACTACTCATTAGTGAAATCAACTTTTTAGTTATGACTTTTAAATAATTAAAATTTTGAAACTATTTAATAATTTATATATTATAAATGCCTCAGACTTCCTCAATTAATTCATTTTTAAGGATTTTAAATCATAATATAATTATTTTCATCATAGGCAACTATTTAGTTAAAAAAGAAAATGAGTTCAAGTTGATCTAAATAATTTGCTTTTTTCTACATCATTGGCTTCCTTACAATGTGGACAAACCCAAGTTTGATCGTTCTTTTTGACAGTATTTATACAACTATGGCAAATAACAACATCACAAATACAATAATATAAATCCTCTACTGAATCTTCACAACTTTTCCCACATATATAACATAAGGGAGGTGTCCTTTCAGTTGGGGTCGGCTTCATAATTAAATATAATTGAATATAATTAAATCTTTTTTATACTTTTAATTTTAAGTAATATAATATTTTAACTATTAAATAAAAATTTTTCAGAATTATGGATAAATTAAGGTATCGAATTCAATTATTATCACTTCTCAGTATTTTCTTCATATATAGGGCAATATACGCCGCTTTTTTAGAAAAAACAAATGAAGTCATTATATGGTCATTAATTACCGTAGTCTATATTATTTCTCTTATAATAATGTATTTTGTCATAAAATACTGGCAAAAAGAAGAGACTATTTGATATAACTCATTTTATCATTTTTTTTTCTTAAGAAAATCTGGAATTATACCATCAATTCCCAGACTTTTAAGAACAGTATCTCGAATGTCCATCTGGATTTTCATTTCTTGCATGTTGTTCATAGTATCCTCCAATGCTTTTGAAAATGCTTTACTCATTTCTTTAATAGTCTCGGAAGTCAATTTCAAACTTTCTCTTATCGCTAAATTAGTTTCATTTAATTCTGTAGCGACTTTATCCATACTTACTGAAAGCTTATTGCTTACTTGAATCACTTTGTCCGATAATTCTCTTACAGCAGAGTTTATTTCGGCAAGTTCCTTTTTTAATTCTTTAATTGCAGCCATTTTTTTTGAATTTGATTTTATATCTTAATACTTATTGGGATGTTATATTTTTTTAATTCTTCTACAAGTTGTTCGGTATAATAATACAATATTGCATTTAAACCTAAAGACTTAGCCATTTTAATATTTTTATTCTCATCATCAATCATAATTGCTTCAGACGGTTTACAGTTGAGATGATTTAAGAGTTCTTTATAAAACGCAATATCATTTTTATTTTTTTTATAATCATAACTAAACAAATAACTATCAAAATATTTAAGAAAATTATATCGAGTATCAAGGAATTCAACTCTCTCCTTAATATTTCCACTAAATACAATTAGTCTAAAATTTTTTAAATCTAAAACCAAATCTTTCATTTTATAATGGGGAACGTAAGATCCAAACCAGATATTGCGTATATGGTGGATATTATCAATGTTTATATTGAAATTTGCTACAAATGCTTCTTCAAACTCATCCATATTAATTAATCCTAATCTTAACTTATGCCCTTCTTTTTTATAACTATCTCTGAAGAACTCTCTTACTGATTGTTGATCTTCAATGCTATAAATGTCAATTATTTTTTCAATTGCTAAATGAGAACCACGAGTGAAATACACCCCTCCTAGGTCAAATACTATTGTTTTAATATTATTTTTTGAGGTCATTTCATATCAATTTTCAAATGGTTTGAAGAACAAAATTTTCTACTAATTTTAACAATTGCTAGTCTTTTAATAAAATTAATGTAAAAGTAGTTTTTGAACTGTTATTATTTAAAACAACAATCTATTTATTTTCTTATTAATATTTTCAATTAAAAAATATTAGAACCTGTGGATGAATATGTCTGAGTGGAAAAATAAATTAGACAACAGTGAATATGAAACGGAACAATATTGTACAGGTTGAGGCATTGTTGATGGAATTATAAGCTGCATTCGTAGTATAAAAAAACGACGACATGCCAAAAAATCATCAAAACTAAATAATTAATATCTCAGAGAATTAAATCGTCAAATGTTAGGATTTAATTTTAAAGTTCTGCAAGAACTTGAGAGAATGTATTTATTAATAATTAATAATAATCATTCTTCTTCTATTTTTTATAAACAGTACTTTTTTAACCCTTATT
Organism: Promethearchaeota archaeon; assembly: GCA_048938025.1. Lineage (GTDB taxonomy): Archaea > Asgardarchaeota > Lokiarchaeia > Sigyniarchaeales > SOKP01 > Loki-b32. The sequence continues at coordinate 5,509 of JBHLMP010000059.1, read as the reverse complement.
TATGTTGAAATTTATAAGAATTTAAAGGGTATTATAAGATGGATGAAAAAGAAGATTATTTAGATTTGGGCTTTGATGATGATTGCTATTATACTAGTTGTTCATTAATTAACATGTGGCATAAACGAGCATTAAAGTTTAAACACCAAGAAGAAAAGTTAAAGAAAAAAGAACGATAAAGATAAGTTTTAATTACAAGTTCTATAAGATATTCTAATATTTTTCAAGGTTTCTTAGGTCCTTCTCCAACTTTACGATAGATGAAACCTTTTTGTTCAACTAATTTTTTATTAAAAATATTTCTACCATCAATAATAATCGGGGTTCTAACCTTCTTCTTAAGATCGTCGAGATCAATATTATAATATTCATGGTGATTGGTAACAAAAATGAGAACATCTGCTCCGGAAACTGCCTTATCAAAATCATCAGTAAGTTCAGTTTCCTTGTATTCTCGCTCTTTAACGTAAGGATCGTGTGCTATAAAAATTATATTATGAGAATGATACCTACTTTTTAATACTTTAACTATGTTTTCAGTGGGGGTATTTCTTGTGTCATCTGTATTTGCCTTATAAGAAACTCCTAGAAGAACTACTTTAATATTATCTACTAATCTGTGTGATTCTCTAAACGTATCCTCCATCAACTCTACCATATGGCGAGGCATGAAATCGTTCAATTCTCTTGCCTTCAACAAGATATCAGAATTATATTTATGTTCTGTATACGTACGGTGACCATACTCGAGTAAATGAGGGTCTTTCGTAAGACAGTGACCACCTACACCAGAACCAGGATAATGCATCATTCTATCATGCCTTTGGTTTATCAATTCTATAATTTCAAATATATCTCTATTAAAATCTTCACATAACAACGCCATTTCATTAGCAAAAGCAATATTAACATCCCTATAAGTATTTTCGATGCATTTCGTTAATTCTGCTGTTAATGTGTCAGTAACTCTTATATTTTTCTTAATTACTTTCTCATATAAGAATTTCGCCTTTTTATTTGCTTCATCACACCCTCCTCCAATTACTTTTTCCATGTCAGTTATGTATTCGAGCATTTTTCCTGGCATAACTCGTTCGAATGAAAATATTAGAAAAAAATCTTTTCCTCTTTTTAATCCACTGCCTTCTTCTAATATTGGTTGAACTATATTACCGGTTGTCCCTGGTGCTACCGTGGATTCAATTATGATCGTGACTCCTTTTTTTAAATGTTTTGAAATTTTTTTAGAAACTTCTTCTAATGATTCATATCGAGGAATTTTAGAGTATAAATCCACTGGTGTTTGTACATCAATGAGAATAAAATCAGCATCATCAACATCATCATATTTATCTGTGACTTTAAATTTGCCTCTCTTTACAACTCTATCTATCAGCTCATCTAATCCTGGTTCCTCTCCCTCGAAAGGATTCTTCCCATTATTGAGCCAATCTATTTTCCATCCTGATCTTTTCGACTTTCGTTGAATTCCAGTAACATAAAAATCATTTACATCTGCCAACAAAGCTGCCATTGGGATACCAACATATCCCATACCAATTACAACTATATTTGTAGACATTTTAAGAAGAATATTTCAAAATTTTTTTACATTAATTATATTTTAAATTATCCTTTATTCAAAAAATTTGATAAAAATAAGAAAACAAGATTAAAGAAAAATAATAAAAAAAAGGATTATTTTGGTTTTTTCTTATACGATGTACCTTTTACTCCTTTAAATACTACAGCTATTATTGCTCCAGCCACAAATCCACCTACATGAGCAAAGTGCGCAGTTTGGGAACCTAAGGGAAAAGCGATCGAATATACAGCATAAGCTAATTCAGCTATAAAGTAAGTAACGATAAAAACTGCCGCACCTACTTTTCGCATTGTCATGCCTGTTGTAGAGGGAATATAAAATTTATTACCAGGATATAAAATCGCATAAACTGCCATAAGGCCAAAAATTGCTCCAGAAGCTCCTAGTGAAGGGATATCTTCAAATCCTGATATTGGAATGATTAATGTGCTCAAAGCGTGAAGTAAACTGCCAAACAACCCTGATGCGAAATAGGTAATTAGATATAAGATGTGCCCCATAGCATGTTCACAATTATCAGTTATTACAAAGAAAAACCACATGTTCATGGTTATATGTACAATATCTCCATGCATAAACATGGAGCTAAATAAGGTCCATAAATTTTTACCTTTAAAGAAATCAGATGGAACAAAAGCAGCTTCAATATGCATATCTCCTGCAGGATCCATTAATTGCCAAATAAATACTATAATATTTGCGGCTAATATGATGACAGAGAAATATTGTTTTATAAAAGGGATTCTATCTGGTTCTGCTTCATACACCATTTTAGAGCATACTCTCTGTTATTTTTCAATTTTAAATATTTGAATAATCTATCTTTTCGTTCCTTTATATTAATAAGTTTTGTTAAAATTTTATTAACTAGAAATTGATATTGATCTCGAGATTGATAATTTAAGTTAAGTAAAAAAGAATCATTAAAGCTTAATTGTAAAGTTTATGAAAAATTAGTCTTCTTTTTCTTCATCCTCTTCTTTATCTTTTTTTTCTAAGATTTCTTTTATTCTTTTTAATAGTTCCTTGCCTGAAAATGGTTTAGTTATATAGGCATCGGCCCCTAACTTTTTTCCTTTTTGAACATCTTCATTAAAACTTTTTACTGTAAATAAAACTACAATAATATGTTTATATTTTTCATTAGTTTTAATTTCTTCAAGAACAGCATAACCTGATTTTCCAGGCATCATAATATCAAGTAGTATAAGCGAGATATCTTTATATCTTTCTTCAACAATTTTTAATGCCTCCTTCCCGTTATTACAAGTAATTGTATTGAAACCCCCCAATTCCAAAAATTTTTGCGTTAAACTCACAATATCAGGCTCATCATCAACAATCAGAATTTCAGACATTTTTTTCCTCTATTTTTTAAAATTTCTTGTCTTAAAATTCACCAATTAATTTTAAATTAATTTCTCTATACCTATATTGATTTTAGTTATTTATATATTTAAATCATTTTTATATATGTGATCTTAATTAACAAGAAATAATATTTGCTTTTTTATATATCCTTTAAATAACGTGTTTTCTAATTAATAGCCTTTTACTTTATAAGCAAAAACTATTAAAATTTCTGATATGCTTTTTTTATTATGGCAACAAACCTATTGGGGATTTAATTTTGAAGAAGAATCAGAAAGTGCTGTTAATTTTAATATTTATTATTATATCAGTTACGGGTTTTTTAATAGGTTGGAATTCTCTTTCAACGGAGAAGAAGAAAATATATAATTATAATATTAAATTAGCTTTCCCAAATCTTACTTTTAATCATCCAGTGGGTATTTATGAACCTGGTGATGGAACAAATCGAATATTTATTCTTGAACAAAAAGGCATAATTTATGTTTTTAATAATACCGTGAATGTCACCAAAAGAGAAGTATTTCTTGATATTCAAGAAAAAGTGATTTTTCAAGGAGAAATGGGTTTATTAGGATTAGCTTTCCATCCTAATTATAACATAAATGGATATTTTTATATTGATTATGTCACTGATGATCCCCGTAGGACTATAATTTCACGCTTTACCGTAAATTCAACCGATCCAAATAAGGCTAATAGTAGCAGCGAAATAAATATTTTATCGGTTGAACAACCTTTTACAAATCATAATGGTGGTCAAATTATTTTTGGACCAGATGACTACCTATATATCGGATTAGGGGACGGAGGTAGTGGAGGAGATCCATACGGTAATGCTCAGAATTTAAACACACTATTAGGATCGATCTTACGAATTGATGTTGATTCAGGAGATCCATATAGTATTCCTCCTGATAATCCATTTATGAATACCACCTATAGAAGAGAGATCTATGCTTATGGATTAAGAAACCCTTGGCGTTTCAGTTTTGATAATGAGACTGGATGGCTCTGGGCAGCAGATAATGGACAAAGCAGCTGGGAAGAAATTGACATTATCGAAAAAGGGAAAAATTATGGTTGGAATATTATGGAAGGTGCGCATTGTTATTTACTACCTTTTGCATGTGACACAACCAACCTCGAATTGCCTATTTTTGAATATAGCCATGATGTAGGTCATTCAATTATAGGAGGCTTTGTATATTATGGCCCAAGTCTGTTAAATTTAACTGGTAGCTATATATACGGAGATTACGAATATGGACAAATATGGGCACTTGAATATGATGGTATACACAAAACCAATAATACTATATTAGTAAATACTGACTTAGAAATAACATCATTCGGAATTGATGCTTCTAGTGAATTATACTTCTGTGCTTTTGATGGAAATATCTATAAACTTATTGAAACCGTATAAACAGAAAGACCATCAAACCTAATGCAAGACATAACATTAGTTCCAACTTAGTTGATTTTAGGTTATTTATATATTTAAATTGTTTATATATATGTGATCAGTCTTGGTAAGAAAAAATCGTCTTCCTCAATTCCCTGATGATTATATTAATGACAAAGTTGATGAATATGATAATTCAAAATGGATGGAACGCAATCAGAAAAGATCCACGTTATTAAGTATTCAATATCTTTTCGATAATATGTTGAATGATAAAAGGGAAAAGAATGGCTCCTTTTTAATTCTAGATTTAGGATGCGGAACAGGATTCTCATCAGAAATTCTAAATGAACAAGGTTTTAGAGTAATAGGAGTGGATATTTTATGGGATATGATTACAAGAGCGAGAGAAAAAAAAACAAGATATGAAAAGGATAACGGCATAGAATTGATCTTAGCAGATATTAATTTGTTACCAATAAGGACTAACATTATTGATCATATTATTTCTATTTCATCATATAACTTTATAACTCATGGAAGAAGTAATTATGGTGAGAAGGTTAAACTCTTAAATGATACAGCTAAATATTTATACAAAATTTTGAGACAGAATGGAAGAGTGATTATTGAATTTTTTCCAAAAGATGATAAAGAGTTAAATATTTTTAATAAATCATTCATTAATAATGGGTTTGAAGGATTTATGGTAAAAAGCAAACCTAAACAGAAAACTGGTCAAACTTTTTTACTATTAAAGAAAAAAGAATAAACATGGGAACTTGTAATTTTTGTGGAAAAACCGATAGGCTAATCTCTGAGGTTCTACAGATATGTAGGAATTGTATTTTAGAAGGAGATTGGAATTTAATTAAACCCTATATTCTATCAGTGCATAAACAAGTTAGACAACTTGTAGAATTACCCGATAAACCTCCGAAAGCAGAAAGGCCTAATATTAAATTAAAATGTAATTATTGTATAAATGAATGTTCCCTTTCTGAGAATGATGTTAGCTACTGTGGTTTGAGAAATATTCAAAAAAACAAGAAAGGAGATTTGCCATTTCCTACAAAATCTCAGGGATATATACATAGTTATCTCGATCCTAATCCAACCAATTG
>JBHLMP010000012.1:73255-78507 GCA_048938025.1 Promethearchaeota archaeon | reverse complement strand
AATTGACAGATGGAATCACTACTACAAGCATCCGAGAGTGGATCGGCACTGTCCATATCGATGACTGGAATGGCATGACCAACGGAACGGTTACCATTATCTTCTATGCCAATGATACCCTCGGGAATATAGCGATGGCAAATGTCTCAGTGTATAAGGACATCATCGCTCCTGTCATCACCATTAATAATCCCGACCCATATGAGGTATTTGGACAGGTTCCCCCTGATTGTGATGTATTGTTTGATGATGTAAATGGAGTAGATGCAGAGTGGTACCAATTGACAGACGGAACTACTACTACAAGCACACGCGAGTGGATTAGTACTATCCATATCGATGACTGGAATGCCATGACCAACGGAACGGTTACCATTATCTTCTACGCCAATGATACCCTAGGGAATATAGGGATGGCAAGTGTCTCACTGTATAAAGATATCATTGGGCCAATCATAATTATAAATTATCCTCAACAAAATGAAGTATATGGTAAAACAGTTCCTATCTGTTCAGTAAGTTTTTATGATATCAATGGAGTGAATGCAACATGGTACCAATTAACTAATGGAACAGTTACCACAATCTCACGAATATGGACTGGATCAATTGATATAAATGATTGGAACATGATGACAAATGGAACTATTTTCATTATATTCATTGCAAACGATACTTTCAATAATATCAATTCTGTCAATGTAAGCATTTACAAGGATATTATCGATCCAATTATCATTATAAATTCCCCACAAGAAGGAGAACTATTTGGACTTACCCCTCCTATTATCGATCTTAATATTACGGATCCTAATCTTGAAAGCGTGTTATATCAAATGACTAATGATGGAATACATTGGACTGATCTTAGAGAATGGGAAGGGTTTATCTATCAAGAAGATTGGGAACAAATCGGAAACGGTACTGTCACCATTCAATTTATTGCTTCAGATTCTGTTAATAATCATGCTTCACGTACATTATTACTCCGTAAGAATATTTTTGATCCTATAGTAATTATTACAGATCCAACTCATAACGAATTATTTGGTGCCATTCCCCCAAATATAACACTTTATATAAGTTCGGCAGCAATTGATGTAATTTGGTATCGTTTGTATAATGATACTATTACTACTAATAATATTACGTGGGAAGGGACAATAAATTCAGCAGCATGGGAAGTATTTGGAAATGGTACATTATCCATTCAATTCTACATAAATGATACACTTGGAAATCTTGGATTTGATATAGTTTTATTGAGAAAAGATGTCATCGCACCCGCTCTTTCTATTGACTCACCGCTACCGTATACTCTATTTGGAACAACTCCTCCAAGTGTTTTTGTAAGTTATAATGATGATAATTCTATTTCTTCAATATCCTATCAATTGAAAAATTTAGCTGTAACTACTCCATTAAGATCCTGGACAGGTACAATTTATTCTTCAGATTGGAATTTAATGGTCAATGGTACGGTTACAATAGTCTTTCGTGCAGAAGACATGGTTGGTAATGTCGCCTTTGCAAATATTACCATCAGAAAAGATATTATCGCCCCCGAAATTGTCATCTATTATCCTGAAGCTAATGAATTATATGGTTATCAACGTCCCCCCGTTTACTTTTTCATAGATGAAGATAGTGGTGTTCCAGAGATCTCTTATCAATTGACAAGTGATATATATAGTTCTTCAATAGAAGATTGGAATGGAAGTATTGATCAAGATTTATGGGATCAATTTGGTAATGGGACAATTACTATTTATTTATATGCAACGGACGTCATTGGAAATGAAGGCATTGCTTCGGTAATGGTTCGAAAGGATATCATCGCTCCATCAATTTTAATAGAATCTCCAAATCAATATCAAAGTGTGGGGAGAGAATCACCATTCTTTGAAGTTTATATTACTGATGGGAATTTGCTTTCCTGTTGGTACATGATCGTCGGCACGAATGAAAACAAGTCCTTTTCTGGACCATTCGGTAGGATTGACCAAACATTATGGGAATCAGTGTGGGATAATACAACTGTTGATGGGAACATCACAATTTATTTCTATGCACAAGACAGAATGAAAAATCTCAATTACAGTGTGCTTTTCCTCGTAAAATATATTACGCCCGAACCAGATGTTCCAACTCCATTACTGATTGACATCACAGATCTTTTCTTTCTAGGATGCTTAGGAGCGGTTGCAATATCGCTTCCTCTCATTATCAAGAAAAGTAGAGTCTATGGTTCTAGCAATCCAAAACAAAAGAAAGTACTACAAAGGGTCATCATACTCACCATCACTTTATTAGGTTTAATCTCAGTAATTATTATCACAACTTAATCTTAGAGATTTATGAATAAAAATGAGGATCTGTCAAATCTCTAGGTTCCAAGTATTTTTTATCAACTTTATCCATGCAATATTCTTCTAAAAGAAGAGTACAATATTGAGATGCATTATAAATTCTTCTCACGCTCTTAAAAAACTTATCTTTCGAAATAACACCTCCCTCTTCAAAATACAGTTGATCACTGATATGATAACGATTTAATGCCAGTTCAAACCGGAATAAAAAGTTTTGTGCTAATAAAAATTTTCTAATGTCGATGTAAAAGTGAACCTTTTTTTGAGGTTCTATATCATTAAGTGCTTGTATAAAAACATCAGGTATTTGAATCCCTAAAGAAATAACGATGTAATCACCTTTTTTGGGAGATACTACCTGCATTGATTGTCGTTGTTGTTTTGGTGGAAATCCAAACACATATCCAAATTCAATTTCGGGGTTAATTATTTTCTTTTTTAACAAATTTTCTTCTTTCAGATATCGAACAAGCAAATCTTCGACTTTTTTACTTTTTGGACCTGTCAAGTTTAACATCATATATATTTGATAATATAATAAAAATTTTACTTATTAATAAAGAGAAAAAAAAAAAGAGTAGAAAATTAATCGTCGCATAGTTGACTGGCGATGAGATTTATAATATCCTCATGGGGAGTTGGGGACTTACTTGATACAATCATGCTGATGTATCTGTATTAACTCAAACTGTTGCTTTTCTTCAATACAACCTTGCCATAAGGTCGTCCAATCTAAGCATACACACTTTCCAGGTATGGTATCATATTCTGGGTACACTGGTATTGCGCCGTCAGGCCATTGATTGCTTTCTAATATAATCTCGCCATTTAGCACAAGAGTAGCTGTCCAATATTCTACGCAGCTGACAACGTCAGGGTCTGCATTAGTCCAGACAATATCAATTGTACCTTTATTTTCGAATTTCTGGTAGAGTGTAATAGACCCGCCGATTGGTTCGTAACCACCGGTTACGGCGACGGTGACATAATAACCTAATAGATCATCTTGAGTGAGGCACAATGGAAGTACCTCAGGCAAGTTATAAGCAACAATATTAATTTCACCTTTTTCAGTATTCATACAACAACAGCCTTCTTGAGCTACAGACACGATCGGATTATATCCTGATAAATATGGGTCGGTACCAACAATATCAACTTGGAGCTTTTTATAGTCCAAATTTATTGGAGGTTTTATATTATCAGGTTTGATTAGAGAGCCCCCAACCAATGCAAATCCCAGAAAGATAGATACGAGCAATACTAGCAGAATCCCCGCAACGATAGAGATATCCAACTTAACTCTATCTACTTTCATGGGTTTAAACACTATGCTTTTTTTTTAATCACCACTCTTTTTTGGCTTGAATTTAAGTAATTTAACTTACTTAGATTCAATAAATATTTATGTCATACCTATTTATTAACTTTACCTTAAATTTTTTTCTCGAAATTCTAAGTTAATGATCGTTCAATCGTTAACATTTTATGCTTAAGACTTGGAAAATAGTCTACAGTTCCCTAGAAAGCTATATATGCTAAAATATAAGAAGATTGATAAAAAATGGTTAATTTCTTGTCAAAAATTAAATCACCATTTCTGGAATATGCATGACGCATATAAACATCATCTGAGAGAAATTCTTTTGATACTACTTTTTCTAGTTTTTTGTAGACTTCTGACATTTTTATATTTCCTCAATTATTTCTAATTAAAACAATTTATGATAGAAACGATAGATTACTTAAATATAATCCAAATTAATATAAATTGAGTTTTTATGTTTTATCATTTTCTACGATGGTTTTGAAGTTTAAAAACATATAAAATATTAAAAAAGTAAAAAAATTAATACTAAATTAGGAAGTTAAGTCAAATATAAAATTGTAAAAATTAATTTAATAATAATTATAAAATGTTGGTGAGTTTGAAAATTTACTATAGAGGTTATATATTGATTCGGTTAAAAACTATTGGAACCGAATGGAAAGTTGTTGAAAAACTAACTGGTTTAGAATCAATGGAACCAAATGAAGAATGGAAAATAACTTATGCTACACCTGTATATGGTGGATGGGATATTCTTGTAGAATGCTCATTCAGTAAGCTTAAGGATTTAGACAAGATAGTAACCTTCTGTAGGGTAGATAAGGATTTATCTCAGTGGATTGAGGAGACAACTACGCTCATGGGGTCTCGAAATGATTATCCTTAATATTTTTCTTTGAATAAATTAGTTCCAAAATAATTATTGGATAAGAAAAACATTGGAAAAAATAAGGAAATATACTCTTATATCAATTACTTTTATTCTATTGATTGTTCCAATATTTTTAGGAATTTATAACGAATATTTTTTCATAAGAGAATTTGGTGTAAATGTTGTTTTAATTTTAATTTTTGGGTTTATCATATTCTTGATTATCGGCAAAATTATCGAAGTTTTTGTTTATAATGATGAAAATATTGGAGTGATAAAAAAACAAGATGTAATATACGCCTTTATCTCAAAAAAAAATCTAGTTTTTATATGGGTTTTTTTTCTGATAATCATGATAATAGAAGAACTTATTTTCAGATTTTATAGTATTGCCATTCTTATTAATCAAGTACAGCTAGAAGCTTTGGTAGCTGTGTTTATCTCAAGTTCGGTTTTTTCAATATTTCACATACACACTTGGTTTTCATACAGAAGTATAAGGATATTGTTAGTAAATCTTATATTTCCTTTTTTATTAGGATTGTTTAATGGCTATATCTTTTTAACAATGGGCATTATCCCTTGTATTATAATTCATTACATCATAGTTTTAGATTTATATTACAATCTCTATAAGAGATATTTCAAAGAAAACAGTTAATCACTTTTTCCTCAATATCTT
>JBHLMP010000012.1:43136-73155 GCA_048938025.1 Promethearchaeota archaeon | reverse complement strand
CCTTTTATCACAATCTCACCTGGTTCACCAATAGGAACCTCGGTTTCTCGATCGACAACATCTACAATTTTAACTTGTGTTGATGATACTGGAATTCCAACTGTACCAATCTTTTTTACGCCTAAATAAGGATTCATTGTAACTATTGGAGATGCTTCAGTCATTCCATAAACTTCTAAAACTTTATCTTTTCCTACAACATTTTCAAACTCATTAATACTTTCTGAAGGAAAAGGAGCGGCTCCCGAAAGAAATACATCAATAGTATTAAAATCTAATTTTTTAAATTTTCGATTACTTAGGAGTAATAAATAGAGTGTTGGAACATTTACCATTAATCTAATTTTACCTTGATAATCTTTTGCTTTATTAGCCAAATACGTAGTATCTCTTGGATTTGCAATGAGAATTTGGGCTGCTGCACTATGTACTGACGAAAGATTAAATGCCATTCCAGCAAGATGGAAAAAGGGAAATCCAGAAATATAAATTTCTTTGCCAGGATTTGCACCTGGCTCCAACCAATGATAAATTTGTTTAATATTATATATTAAATTCTCATGAGTTAATATAGCTCCCTTTGGAGGACCTGTCGTACCACCAGTATATTGTAGAAAAGCAATATCATTTTTTGGGTCTAGTTTCACTTTCGGTGCTTTATCATGGGGGTAATTTTCTAAAATTTGATTATAAGTAAAATATTTAAAGCCTTCTAAAGTTATGACATCGCCATATGGCAACTTACCTATTTTTATTAGCTGTTCTTTCATCTGTGAATCTAAATTTAATACATCTGCAACATTAGTAGTTATAACAATTTTAACATTAGTTTCTCCTGATTGTAATGCCTTTTGAACATTCTCTTCGTAAAATGAGTCAAGGGTAAATAAAACAACTGCACCACTATCTTTTAACTGATAGATAATCTCTGGTGTTTGCATAAGAAAATTCATACCAGTTGAAGTACAGCCAGCATAAAAAGTAGCCCAAACAGCTACAAAGTATTGGGGAGTATTAGGGAGCATAATAGCAACTCTATCACCTTTTTGTACTCCATTTTCTAAAAGAAAATTAGCAAAACTGATTATATCTCTTTCTACTTCTTGATATGTAGCACATATTCCTTGAAAGTCATAACATAGACTATCAGGGAATTTCTCTACAGTATTTTTCATCAATTCAGCTAAGGATATAACTTCAACATCTATTTCTGGTTTTACGTGGCTATCATATGATTTTAACCATATTTTTTCTGAATAAGGACTTCCCTCGATTTGTTTTTCTGCCATCTTATAATCACTATAGGTTACTTTTTTAAAATGTAATAAAATATGGTAAATATCTTTTAGGATAAAGTTATATTTAACATTAACCATTACTATCTGTCTAATGAAGTGATCTAATGAAGATCTATTTCAGAGAACTAAAAAATTATGATATTCCTGCTATAAGGGAAATTTGTAAAGATATATGGGAAGGTTATGATTATGTGCCCTATGTCATAGAAGAATGGTTAGATGATAAGGATTCTTTAAATTATGGGGCTTTTATTGATGAATCAAAAAAAGATTTGGTTGCCTTTAGTCGCGTAAAGTTATATAATAATGAATTTGCTTGGTTTGAAGGGGGAAGGGTTAAATTATCTTACCAAAAGCAAGGCATTGGAAAAAAACTTGCAAAATATGGCATTAATTATGCTCATAAAGTAAATGCAAAAGTTGCCCAGTATGCAACATCCTCAAAAAACTTAGGATCAATTTCAGTTGCAGAGCACTTTGGATTTAAAATCAAGAAAAGTATGAATGTTCTTGATGCGGAAAGAAAAGATATTGAAATAAATGGAGAGCTATCACTTATCGTCGAAAAAATATCTGCTAAAGAAGCTAAAAATCGATACAAAAATTTTGGTATTGCTCCTGAAGACGAACTATGTATGGGATGGACATATATCCCTTTAAAATACATTTCTGATGAAGATGGAGAGTGGTATATTAGTAATTCTAATGCTATTCTTCAAAAAGTGAAATTTAGAAGAGAGCAAATTAAAGAGGGCCCTAAAGAAGACGAAATTTGGCTAATAGTCTATGGAATACCAAAAATAGCAATTAAATTAATTCAATATATCATTCAAGAAGAGTTAAAGTCAATAGAGAGTAAATTTTTTGAAATTTTTTGTCATCCTCATATTGCAAAAAAAGTTGAAAAGATGGGGTTTTCATATTATGAGGGGGAGCCATTCGGTGTGGTACTATTTGAAAAAATTTTGAGTGAATAGACAGAGTAGAGTGTTTATTTTCTGCATCTGATTATTAAAAACCATGCAATAACACGTGTAGCTACTAAACCAGGATGCTTTTTGATGGTTTCATCATTAGCAAATGGTTCTTTAAAATATTCTAAGATAAAACCTGAATTTATTATAGTATTTAACCAATAACTTAAGGTATGTCTAAACCTTGGGACACAAAATTTTTTCATGTCTTTTGTTAATTCTTCGGGAGCTGCACTGAAAATCCATTCCTCAAATTCTCCATTAGAATTTTTGAAATAATCCTTACATATTAAACCCGTTCTGACACCTTTATCATCATATATCCATTCAGGATTAGAGAGAGAAAAACAGGGATGAATAATTGAAAATTGGAAGAATCCGTTTGACTTGAGAACACGATATGCTTCACTAAAAGCTTTATCAATCTCAGGCATATCCATCAAAGCCATTGTGGATATTCCAAAATCAAAGGATTCAGTCTCAAAAGGTAATTCTCCTGCACTAGCAACTTGATAATTTATCCCTAATGGTTCTTCTTTTTCTTTTTCAATAGCATGATTGATAAATACTTCAGATATATCAATTGCCGTCATTTTTCCTCCTTTTTGTGCTGCTAAACGAGTATTATAGCCTTCACCACACCCAATATCAAGTCCTTTTAATCCTGTAACATCTGGTAGAATTTTAAAGAATTCTGGCGCATTAACACAATTACGGCAAATATCATACCCCATTCGGGTTAGTTTAGTCCAGTTCTCAGCATTTTCATTCCAATATTTCCCTACTTCTTTATCATCCATTAATATTCTCCATTATATTTTGTTGATATTCTTTTTGTATTGCCTGATGAAGAGAAATATATAATAGGAATCTTCAATTAAATCAGTTCTAATTAATCAAATAATTTCATTAAGTAAATTATTTCAATTATATTTTATGTATATATAAATTCTTAAAATTAAAAAAAAAAAGAAATATATTTAATTAAGTTTTGACCGATTTTTAATTAAAATCAATGATATTACACCCAAAATCCCCATTATAAAATATAAATTATATCCCGGAATAAATGTTTTTGGACGAGTTCCTCCCATATTATAATATTTATAATCTGAGCTATCATCATAAGGTAACCAAGTATCAATCTCTGAAAAACACCAATGATTAGTTCCTTTAAACAGCATTGTCCCATAACCACCTACTATTATTCCTAAATCTTTATATGATTTATAACCTTCAAGTTCACTTGTTGGAATAGCAATTTCAAACATTCGATGATCCGTAGAATTACCCACACTAGGACCAAAATCCCATGCAATTTCATAAGTATTTATGGAGGAATATGGAACATCAACAGGACCAGCATAATTAGTCATGTTTCTGTAAATTCTTAAATAAATTTGATTAAAATTAGTCACAAAAGCATCAGTGTGATTTCCAAATAAACTAAATTGTAATTTTTTATCTACTGTTATGTTCCCTAATCCATAAGGAATTGTATCCCAGAGATAACTAGTTGCAGTATTTAAATCTATAACCTGATTCGTGTCTGTTAATGGAGGAATAGATCCATTATTGTACCATAAAATAATTTTATGGGAATCAATTGTTGTATTCGATTTTGAATTGATACGAATTTCTAATTCTTGAAGGACATCAATTTCTCCAGGTAATATAAGAGATTTATCTAAATCAATTGAAAAGTCTAATCTATAAATTTGGTCAGATCCTACCAATTCTGAAGTTATATTGAAGTCAGGCCGCCAAGTATATTGAAAATTATAAGAAGAACCTTCTATTTCTCCAAATACAGGACTATAATCATTATCATCTGTCAAATAAACAGTATAAATGCCAATATCATTAGAATAAAGCACCCATCGTCGATCATTTTCTACATCATAGAGTAACGATTCTGTTCCATCATTTATATATTTAAGCCAATCAGTATAATTTGTAAACTCTCTTTTTTTGGTATTCAACCATAAACCAACCCATTCTCCAGTTTCATTATAAGATCTGTCACACCAAAGATCAAGAGCAATATAAAGATTTTGTGAATCCCTACCTAAATATAGAGAATTATTCCCATCAACATTAATTTGACCAAGAGAATCAGCAGTATTATCAATATCTAAATAAAAAGAAATATTCCATTCAGCATTAGTCCATTCTGTTTTTGTTATATTTCCATCTATAATTACATCAGACATAGTACTCGAAGTTTTCAATCCAGAATTATCACTTTGACCTGGGACAATGCATACACTAAAAAGAGAAATTAAAATCAAACTTAAAACAAGTAATTTTCCTTTATAAGATGACATATTCTTAAACTCTAGATAAAATGTAGTTAGAATATAATATGATTAATTAGGTATTTTAATCTTTCCTCTCCTACAATAAAATAGAAATTTATTCCTATTTTATTCTTGAAAAATTAAGGAATTTCTTAAAAAAAAAAAGAAAAAAATTATTGACCTTCAATTTGCATATAGTTTGATTTAAATCCCTTTCCACAATGTACGCAATAAACAAGACCTTTGTCATGTAATTGTTGAGCCATACCAGCAGAAAATTCCTTTCCGCATTCTGTACAAAAAGTTGCTTCAGGGTCAACAATTTGAATAATTTTTTGAGGTTTTGGTTGAGATAACTGTTGAACTGGTTGCTGAATTAATTCAGCTTCTTGTTGTTCCTGCTTATTAGCATTAGGTTTTTCTTTTCCTGAAATTGCATAATAGATTGCTTCACAAAGCTTATAAAAGAGAAGTCCTATACCTTTTAAGAGATAATAAATCCCTTTAAGGAGGTAATATACCAAATAGGCAACCCCTTTTATTACATAATAAGCTACAATTACAGCAAGTACTAAAACAGCAACAACACCTATTAATACTAAGATTTGACCATATAATGGTTGTGCTAAGAACCAATCTACAATCTCTTGCAAAGGGACACCAAAAACATTAACATCCATTCTTTATCACTTCAGATTTTAAATTTATTTTTACTTAATTAGAAAGTGTCGAAAATGAATTAAAAAAAATTTGGAGTCCGATTTTTGGAGTCCGATTTTTTAGAAATGTTAATCTAGATATTTTTCTTAAAATTAGGTTAGATTATTAAAAATCGTGAAAAATAAGTTTAACTTGTACGATTCGATGTTGAATGTAGATTAAATTCATACATCATTTTAAAAGCTTTAATCGCATGTTTTATACGTATCATGATTGGAATTCTTATTTCTGATTGTGGAGAAAGTGCTGCTTTTTTAAGATACTCAAAAGTCCATCGAGAGCCAAAGCACACACAGATCACTGGTTTATCATACTCCTTAGAAAGGTGTTTCATCTGATCAAAAAATAATTCTGGTGAGATATTGAACATTTGTAGTGGCCAACGAGGGACAGAAAATATGAATAAGATACTATTGACATTTTCATCTTTAAAAACAGCTTTAAGTGATGGTATTAATGTTTGAAAGAGTGAGGGTCCTAAATCGATTGTTGCATTTATCGAAACCCAGTTTGGGATTACCTTTTTAATTTGGCTAATAGTGTCTTTACTTAAATTTGCGAGAGTTAATCCTTGTTTTTCAATCTCATCACAGGCTAAAGCTCCTAAACTTCCTGAACCAGTGATTATAGCGATATTTTTTCCTTTTGGTAACGGTTGTGTGGCAAAAACTTGAGCTATATTAAGCATTTCATAAAAGTTATTAACTCGAAAAACTGTTGGATGTTGTTTAAAAAGTGCATCATAGAATTGATCATTCCCAGCTAAAGAACCAGTATGACTTTTAACTGCATTTGAACCAATTTCACTTCTTCCATTTTTGAGAATTAAAATAGGCTTTTTTGATTGTTTAAGAGTTTTCAATAAATCTTTACCCCGTTTTGTGCCCTCAAGATAAATGGTTATAACTTTAGTCTCAGGATCTTCAATTAAATATTCTAACATATCTACTTCATCAACATCAACTTTATTACCGATTGTAATCGCTTTTGATAAACCAATTCCTTGATCTGTAGCCCAATCAATGAAAATGTTCCCCAATACTCCTGATTGTGCCACAATAGATACAGAACCTTTTATTGTTTGGTCAAAAGCCATATCAGCAGTCGTAAATTCATTATAGAAGTTTGTAACTCCTATACAATTTGGTCCGATAATTCTAATTTGTGATTCTTTTGCTAATTTTGTTATTTCATTTTGAATAGCAATATATTTTTCTATTCCTGTCTCAGCAAACCCCGCCGATTCGATAACTATCCCTTTTACTCCCTTTTCTATGCAATCTTTTACAGAATCTAAGACATAATCATTTCCTATTAATATAATTGCTAGATCTATCTCATCAGGGATATCTTTAATATTCTTATAAGCTTTATGCCCGAGTATTTTATCTTTTTTTATGTTGACGGGATATGTCTTGAATTTTGAGTTTAATAGATAATTTGTAGTTGCATAGCCAAATCTAAATTGGTCTGAAGCTCCAATTATTGCTACTGTTTTAGGTTCAAAAAAAACGTTCAGTTCTCTCATAATAGTGTTTGGTTGATGATATCAAATAAATATACGATATATAATAACATTGTTTATTGAAATTAAAGATTGAGATTATGTAAACAGAAAAACACAACAATGACAATTAAGTCTAAAGAAAAAAATCAACAAGTAAAAGATTTTGAAATTTTGTCAGTTTTGAGAATAAATTTTTAATAACAAGATCTTAATAATTTTTATTATAAATGAAATTTTTGCAAACTAAGTATAGAATAAATCCTTAAAATCCTTATATAATGTATTTAGGCGGATTAGTTAGAAAAGAATTTGGTAGAATCAGATCAGATAAAAGGACATTATTGTTGTTGTTTGTAATTCCTATTATTTTAATTGTTGTATTTGGTCTAACAACCGGAGTAGGCATTACAAAATTTTTTTCATCTGCTATTATAACTTGTGATGATATGCCTACATATGACGATTTTCCTAATAATTCCTCTAAATATGATGATACCTTCATATCAATAATGCAATATAATACCTCATCTTGGGACCTTTATAGATATTATAATGCAACCAATTCAGAAGAATTTGATAATGCATACCATAATTGTTATAATTTCCTAAAAAATGGCGATATACACATAATCATAATTCTGCCAGCAAATTTTTCAGAATCCGTTGAAAATAAGATTAGCCCAGTTCTAATTTATTATATTGATGCATCTGATCTTGCTGCAATAACAGCTATTGAAGTTGCCATACAAGAGCCTATTGCTTTATTTCGGGCAGAAACAGGCATGATTGCCAATTTTACAATGATGGTTCCATATTTAGAATTTGATGTTCCCTTTTGGGAATCAGCTATTTTAAATTACGCTATTCCATTAATTTTACCCATTATAATTCTTGGAACTACTATGAATTTAACCTCGCTCTCAATCGTTGCTGAGGGTCCACTTCCAAGAATGCTTGTAACTCCAACAGCTAAAAGAGAGATAATTTTGAGTAAATTGATTGCGAATTCGATGATTATGCTACTTCAATCAGCTGAGATATTTGTTATGGTATCATTCTTTGGATTATATAGTTTAGGTTCATTGTTTTTTCTTTTTTTGGTTCTAATAATGATTGGTTTTTGCGGGATTTGCATTGGGTTATTTATTTCAACTTTAAGCCCAACAGAGCAAAGTGCAAATCAAATGTATATAATTATGTTTATTGTGATAATCCTTTTTTCTGGAAATATTCTTCCTTTAAATACTGATTTGCAAGGGGCACAAATTTTTATAAATTTACTCCCGCTATCAAATGCAGTTCCACTGATAACCGATATAACATTAAAAGGATTATTTCCAAATTTATATAATCTTTTTTGGCTTAATTTAAGTTCTTTGATTTATATTATATTAGCTTACATCATTTACATGTTTAAGAAATTAGAGGTATAATATAGTGAGATTTAAGAAGAAATCTTTAAGATTAAATTTTAAAAAATTCAGTAATAAAATTATAAATTTAAAACTGAGTATTCTTAGAATCGTAAAACAAGTCAAAAAAGAATTTCAACTTTTGTGGGCTGATAAATTTAATATAATGTTAGCAATAGTGATGCCCCCTTTAATAATAGTTATGTTAGGTTTTACAATGACCGATGATTCGAGTCAACTACAATCTATTCCCTGTGTAGTAGTATCATATGATTCTAATACATTTATTAATGAAAATGATCTTGTAGAATCAAAATTAGATCATTATACTATACCCTATGTAAATGCCGTGAATAAATCAGAGTTACTTGATTTGGTTCGGTTCTATAATGCAACAGAAGAAATTTATGCTATGGAACAAGCAAGAGAGGATTTAATTTCTGGATCTATTAGAATTATTTTATCAATACCAGTTGGTTTTTCTGAAATGTTAGAATGGGGTCTTCCCGGATTAATCGATTGTATTCTTGATGCTTCAAATATTCTATATATTCAACAGAGTCTAAATGCGGTCTATGATTCAATTAAAATATTTATAAATGATACGAATCTAACTCCTCAATTTGAGGTCCAAGGATTTGAAGAATTTACTATTCCGGAGGGTTATAGCAGTTCATTCAATTCTAGTATAGTTATGGCTCTATCTTTCATGGTTTTTGGGATTGCATTTGTGTTATCTATTTTAGTAATCGTTCAAGAGAAACCAGTCGCACGACTTTTACTTACTCCTCTAAAAAGATCTGAAATTCTAACCTCAAAATATATAGCATATATGCTTGTATTATTACTTCAGGTTACTTTATTAGTAATTAGTAGTTTGGCTATGGGATTATATCTGGCAGGCAATATAGTAGATTTATTTATAGCATTATTCATCATTGGATTTTCTGGAGTATCATTGGGTATTTTTATTAGCTCACAGAGTAAGACAAAAACACAGGCTAATCAATTATTTCTCGCTTTCTATCTTGTTATAGTATTATTAAGTGGTATATTCATTCCTATTGAAAATATGCCTTCTTTTTTACAATTTTTTGCATATATTCTACCCTTATCTCATGGAGATCCTATGATCAGAGGAATTATTACAAAAGGTCAGCCTGTAATTGGTATGCATTTCTTTTGGTTATTTATAATTAGTCTAATATTAGTGATAATTTCTTTTGTAATCTTCAGAAGAAGAAAATATGAGGTGTAAAAAATTAATTCATCGAAATCACAGAAAACAATGGTGGATGTCAAAGATTTAAATGTAAAATTTGGTGAAAAACATATTATTCATGACGTTAACTTTGATGTGAATCAGGGAGAGATTATTGGATTATTCGGAATCTCAGGAGCAGGAAAGACAACAATAGTTAGAGTATTAACATGTCAAATAGAAAAAAAAAATTGGACTGGTAATGTAAAGGTAACTGATTTATCTCCAGCAAAAAAATCTAATCATTCATTAATATTGACTAATATTGGCTATGTACCTCAATTAGAGTTACTAAATTTATATTTTGATTTAAGTCCATTTGATAATGTTGAAGTTTTTACTTCAACTTATGGCAAGAATAAAAAAGAAGCAATAGAAACTGCCAAGAGTTTATTTAAGATTCTTGACCTCCCTGAAGATACATGGAAAAAGCGAGTTAAACACATGAGTGGGGGTGAAAAGAAACGTCTTTCAATGGCACTTGGACTAATTCACAGACCAAGTGTTTTATTCCTTGATGAACCAACTACAGGTGTAGATGCAAGTAAACGATACGATATTCTTACGTACCTGAAAAAGCTAAATCAAACATTAAATACTACCATGTTTATTATAACTCATGACCTTGAAGCAGCATTGATATGTGATAAAGCAGCGATTTTAAGGGAAGGAAAATTGTTAGAGTTTGATACACCTCAAAAGTTAATATCATCATTACCGAGTAATGGATTAGTCGCAAGATTTACAATTGAACATTTAAATGAAGAGCTAATTGAATATATTAAACAATTCTCAGCTATTAAAACATTATTAAGGGTTGGAAATGAAGAAATTGAGGTCCTAATGGATGATTTTGAGGAAAATCTATCAAAATTAATTCAATATATGGTTAAGAATGACATAAAAATTAATTCAATGAGTAAAGATTTTGCTTCTTTTAGAAGATATTTTCAAATTAGGATTCAAAAGGAGGAAGAAAAAGAAAAGAATTTAAAGACAATGAAGGTGATTAAGAAATAATTAATTTAAGCCGTAAAAACAAGCGAAACTTGAGAAACTTATTATTAATGAGCATTCTCATTGGTATTACAAGTCTTTCTTTAGTTCTAGTGAACGTTCGTTACATTTCATATATAGAGGATCATGAAGTTCAATTCATTAAAGACAATGCTGTTTTTTTTACATGGACGCATCAAAATGAGCAGGGATTATTCATCGAACCGAATTTAGATTCAAATTTCAGAGCAATTGACTCAATAAATTTTTCTTTTGCGAGTATTTCTTCTTCCAATTTAATAAACCCAAATAACATTTCAAATATATACATTAAAGCATACAAACCAAATATATTTTTTGATTACATATTTGAAAAACAAAATATAGATGGGTCATATTCAGATGTAGCTGGACTTGGTAACATGATTTCCACTTATAACGCTTTAAAAACTTTAGAGATTGCTAATAAATCTTATTTAACTCGAAAAATACAGCAGGGAGACACAGATAATATTATTAATTATTTAAATGTTTCATTGAAAGATAATGGAGAAGGATTCATGGCATTACCCTTTCTAAATGAATCTGATATAATTTCTACATCAATGGCTATTGATTTAGCAAACACCTTAAATGCTGAATTTATCATTGATAATGATAACATTTCAAATTTCATCAATTCAACATGGCTTGCTGGTAGTTACAAATTAACAGACACTGTTTTAAGTATCGCAACAGCAGAAACAACATATTATGGAATCAAAGCATTTTTAGGGTTGAATATGAGTTATACAGCTAGTGAACAAACTGCTATTTGGGGATACTATAATTCACTTTATAACATCATCGATGGAGGATTTGCTAGCATCATAGGGGGATTTTCCGATGTCCAATCAACATATTATGCGCTTTCCTCATTAAGAGTATTAGGATTACCAAAACCCACATTTTTCAACGATACAAAAACTTTATCTTATATACTTGATTGTTCAAGCTCAGATGGAGGTTTTGGCTTACATCCTGATGACAATTCAAACTTTAAATCTGGATGGGCTGCTATAAAAGCAATCGATATTCTAAGAGAAGACAATTTAACGAATTTTTCCGGGATCAACGATATAATTCTTAGGTATTATGATTGGCTTCATTATTTTCAAGGTAAAAATTCTTTATTTGGTCGGACTACTATTCAAGCGAATTATTTTGGAATTTTAGCGCTTTATAAATATAATCCAAAAATATTGTATGGAACAATAAATGAGGAAATCATTAATGAGGATATACTAAATAATATTACATTTTTCGTTAACCAATGTTATAATCAATATAATCGAGGATTTGCATCCAATCCTGGAGAAAATGCAACACTTTTTTCAACCTATTGTGGACTGAATATCTACAAAATGCTTCGTCCTTTCACTAATGAATGGCTTGATTCCTCTACAATTAATAATACAAAAAGGTATTTAGTTGATCTCCAAAATCCTGATGGAGGGTTTAGCATAGGTGGAGATGTTGAAATAATTCTCTCTATGTTTGGACCATTGTATAAAGTATTTTTGTATTTAATTAATGCGAATATCTCAACTGTTGAAAGTACATATTGGGCTTTAACTTCATTGAAAATACTCGGTGGAGTAAATCATATCGATTATAATAATCTTACTCATTGGATGAGATCATGTCAAAATCCTGATGGTGGGTTTTCGCTATATGTTGGATTTTATAGTGATGTAATTTCAACCTATTATGGACTTGAAATATTTACTGAATTGCTACATTCCGAACCAATGTCTAAAATATCCGCCATCGAATTTCTAAAAAATGCACAAACTCTTGATGGTTCTTTTTCAGTTCTGCCTGCCCTAGGGAGTTATTTATCTTTACCATCAACATTTTTAATAACTTATATTGGAGCAAAAGCACTTTATGATTATAGGTTCCAACCAGAAAATATTGAAAATACTTTAAATTGGTTTATTCAATGCATTAGTTTAAATACTGGAGGAATTGGAGATAATCCTGGATTTGGAGGAGATTTAAGAAATATAGCTTATGGTATAATTATTGTGGATGAATTACAGTATGACCAGAGCTTTGATTCTAAACCCTGGAGTCAATTATTAACATATATTTTAATAGCAGAAATTGCTGGAATTGGTTTATTCATTTTGTTAAAATTATATCAAAGACTTTCAATACCACAAAGGATAAGATTAACATTGGGTATTGGAGGAAAGCTTAATATTTCTTATTTGCAAAAGTTTCCAGCCATTAATTGTGAAAACCTAAGTATTTATGCAGGAGGAAAATTAATTGTTGATTCTGTTTCTATGAATGTAAAACATGGTAAAATATTAGGAATTCTAGGAGAGAGTGGTGCCGGTAAATCTACGTTCGTAAAAGGTTTACTTGGTATGAGAAAAATTAGAGGTTTTTGTCAAATTTATGGAATGGATATGAATAAAAGATCGTCAAGAAGAATTAGACCTATATATGGATATGTGCCACAAGATTTAGGAAAAATCTATCATAATTTTACAACTTTGGAGAATTTATTATATTTTGGAAGTCGTTATGGTCTTTCAGAAAAAGAAATTATTAGTAGATCTAAGAGAATTTTGCGTAGCTTAGAAATAGAAGATAAAATGAATGAATTAGTCAAAGACCTTTCTGGTGGGCAAAAAAGACGTGTTAGCATTGCAATTGGATTAATACATTCACCAACGTTTCTTATATTAGATGAGCCTACATCAGGTTTAGACCCAGTAGTTAGAGAGAACTTATGGTTAGTTTTAACTAAAATCAATGAGCAATTTAAAACTACGTTAGTTGTGATTACTCACTATCCTGAAGAATCCCGATTTTGTAATCTTGTTGCTATATTTGGTCGAAAACGTGGAATGATCGATTTTGGAGAACCAAAAAACCTTTTAGCTACTTTACCAGGAAAAGGTAGATCGATTGAAATTACTTTTAGGGAGCCAAAAGAGAATATAATTGCTCGACTTGAACTAGTTGAAGGTATAGAAAAAGTTTTAGAAAATAAAGCAAATATCAGTTTTTCAATATTTACTAATCTAAATATAGATAAACTGTTTGAAAAAATAGAAGAAGAAATGGGTAAGAATTCAATTCAGGAATTAAAACAAATGGATTCTAAAATGGAACAATATTTTCGTTATAAAGCAATGAAGGTGCCGAAAGTTGAAAAACTTTAGAAATGATGAATTAGAGCGTCTAAGATTAAAAATCTTAGAAGCAATTAGATATTCGAAGCGCTTTTGGATGACATATAGAGAAAATACGTTTGGAATTGCATCAATTCTAAATTTAATTTATAAAAAGTCGTTTATCGAAGTATTATTTTTTACAAACAAAGACGTTATGGAAAAAGGAGTACCATTATTAAAAATCTATACCCCAATAGAAGAACAAATTGATTTTAATGAAATTATTGTAGAACCTGATTTTGATGAGGATGGTCTTGTCAGTCCTAGAAAAATTATTGAACGTATGAGGAAACTTATTAGAAAAGAATTTCAAAAGCGTTTAACATTATTAGATAAAGAAGTGGAATTAATAGATAAAAAGTTCGAAAATTATCCAATCGAGAATAATCCTTACTTTAGAGAGATTAGAATTTTTTTCCCATATTTTATAATAATATTAAAGATAAATTTTGAAAAATACCCTCTCTTACCCTCATTTTTCTTTTCGAAAACACTTTTAAAAATTATAAATGAAAGAGAATTTAATGAAAAAAATATTATTAAAAGCTGGAATGAGCTAAAGCCCCCTCACATTTATCAACTAATCGATGAAGTGTGTGAAATTGTTACAGACCATCTAAAATTGGATCAATTAAAGGAAAATTCTCAGCATTTAATTCTTAATAATGTATCTATTAAAAATGGAATAAAAAATGTCTCATTCAATATTCATAGAGGAAAATCAATAGGGATACTCTATGAGGAACAACAACTCCATGATAAAGAACATAAATATGATTTATTTTATTTATTTTGGGCTATTTCGGGAAATTATTCTGATTTTTCTGGGACAATTGAGATTTTTGGAAGTCATATTCAACAATTAAATAAAAAAGATTTAGAAAAAATAGTAATTCTACCCCAAGCGTATGAATCAAAAATAAAAAACATGAAAATTAAGAAAGCAATCAAATATGATATTAATCTTAATGAAATCCTTAAAAATAGAAAAACTACATTGAACACAATATTGAAAGATGCTGGTTTTGGACCAAAGATTGATGATATAATGGAAGAAATATTTTTAGCTACTTCAAAGAGATTTCGTCTTAAAAATATATATATTAAAAATGCTTTAGAAGTCACTGGATTACTACATAAGAAAAATAAAAGAACTTCCAAATTAAATCAATTAGAATTCCTCCAATTTTCGATTGCCAGGGCTTTACTACAATTTCCTTCAATAATTATGTTCTTTATTCCTTTTGAAATATTAGACCGATTAGAATATGATAAATTTAATAATTACATGAAAAAAATTAAAGAAAAGTTCCATGTGATTTTAATCTTTTATGCTCCCGAAGGAATAATATCCAATTGTGATCAAATCCTAACTATCAGCAATTTAGAATCTAAAACAGGAACCTTCAACAATTTAATTGAAGAATTACCTCAATCTGGTGAAATAATTATAATTGAATTAGATAATCCGGGTGAAGACTTAATAAAAAAATTATATGAATTTGATGAAATAGCTAAAATCATAGAAGAAAGAAGAAATGAGAGATTTAAAATATTTGTAAAAGATCAGCCTGATCAAATGATAATTCGATTAGTAGATTTATTTAGTCAAAATCTTTTTGGTTTTAAAAGATATAAAGCTTCTTTAGAAGATTATTCAGAATTTTATGAAATAACTTAAAAATATAATTAAGAATTATAAAAAAAAGTTGTATCATATGATAAAAAGTATATATTTCTTGGATGAGAACGGATTTTTGTTGTATTCTAAAAATTTTATGAAAGAAAAATATGATCAAAATGTCTTAATAGGATTTTTTTCATCAATTGCTAACTTTAGTAGAGAAGCATTAGGAGGTATAGTTAAAAATGTTGATCTCGGAGAAAATAATAAACTTATTTTAGTACCTAATTCAGAAGAAAGAATTCTCGGAGCTACTGTTGTAAGTACTAACGACAATAACCATTTAGTGACATTAATTGTTAAAAATATAATGCAAGATTTCATTGATTCTTATTCACCTGATTATGATCTTGAAACAATTTACCCTGATGATATGGAAAGAATAATTAACAATAATTTAAGAAGGAAAATTATGCCTTCTCCAAAGATAAGATTATTATTGTCATGGATAATCGTAGGATGTTTATGTTATTTTCTAATTCTCCTGAGCATAAACGTAACTTCTTTTATGTATAATTATTTTAATTTGAACCGATTCTTTACTCCAGAACAATTATTTACAAGATTTATGCCTATTTTAATATTATTGTCTACCATAAACATAAGTATTTTATTTATACTCCCTAATTTAATTCTAGGATTTTTGTCTTCAAATTGGAAAATTGCTACTTTAAACTGTTTAATATATCTGGTGATAACTATTACGCTATATTTTTATTCAACAGAACCTAATTTCGCCTACATAATTGTAGGGCACTTACCATTAACTTTAATCTTCTCTCTGTTTTTCCTTTTTATTGGTATAAGATATTCATCAAAAATGTTTTTTAAACAATAATTTTTAAAATTTCTTTTTAACTGGTTTGCCAAATTTCTATTTTGTAATTCATAAGAATAAAGGAGGTTTAAATATAAGATTATAGATATGGTATTAATAGCAAGATTTTGTTCTAGAATGTGAGAATCCTAATGATTGTCCCGAAAATAACAAAAAAAGTTCAAGTAATATGTCCAATCTGTAAGTCTAGGGATATAGTTGGTATTCCAGAATTAAAAAAAAGTCTAAATTCTCAATTAACAACCATTTCAATCCATAAAGGATTAATCTGTCCGCATCATTTCCAGGTTTTTATGGATAGAGATTTTCAAATCCGAGGGTATCAGAAGGTAGATCTTGAATTGGAACAAAAAAATGTTAAGAACTTAAGAAATGGAGTAAAAGCGTTTAATCCGGCTGAAGAGGATGATAAAGAATTGTTTGAAAATATTATTTTAGAGGGTAATTCTTTGGAATACTGCCCTTTAAATTATGATGGTACGGAGAAAAAAACCTCTAAAAAAGCTGAAATTGTTCCAAGAAAAAAAGAAATGAATTTAAAAGAAATTTATGAGGAATTCTGGGAATTTATCGATGAAGATAACGAAGAATTTCAAAAATTTATTATAAATGACAAAAGAAGGAAAAAATCTTCTATGGATTGTGAATATATTGAAAATTATAGCTATTTAAATTTTGAGTCAAAAAATTCAATAGAGAATTTCTAATTAATTTCTGCTTTTTCTCTTCATTTAAAATAATTTACAATAATGTAATATTGTAATTCGGAATTCTACAAAACTTCTATAAGAAAAAGTTATTTTTTGCTTGAAAAAGATATAAGAAAATTTAAAATTTAGTAGTTAATTTACCAAAATATTATATTATATTAATAAAAAAATCAAAAAATATGAAGAAAGATTAAAATGTCATATAAATTACCAGACGAGAAAGATTTAGAAGCTATGGTTGGTATTGTTGGCAAAGAATACGCTACCAATAATAAAGCAATTACAGCATCGTATCTTGCAAAGTCTGTTATGGGTCTAGAAAGTCAAATCCCTGATATCGTTGTACGTCCAAAATATGTTGAAGAAATCCGTAAAATCTTAATATACTGCTCTGCTGAAAAAATTCCAGTAAGTCCCGTTTCTGCAGGTTTATCCGGTGGGTTTGCATGTCCAACAATTAAGCCTGCTGGAGTTCTTCTTGATTTGAGCAGAATGAATAGAATTATTGAAATTGACACAGATAATCGGTATGCCGTTGTCGAGCCTGGGGTAACAATTGGTGAACTTTGGGCTTATATGCATAAGAATACTCCAGATTGGGCGCCCCCTATCCCAGATGGTGCTCCACCAGCTTCAACTGTTATGGGCGACGCCATTGATAGAGGTTTTTCTCTCTATACTTCAAGCGTCGGACCACAAGGAGATAATTTTATGTGTGGAGAAATTGTATTTCCAAATGGTGACATTGTACGAACTGGCTCCTGGGCTCTTCCTTTTGCTAAACCCTTTTATAAATATGGTTTAGGACCTGATATTTGGTCAACTATTATGGGGAGTCAAGGTGCTTTAGGAGTGGTTACAAAAGTCGCAGTTAAGATTTTTCCTCATCCTGAATTTAAGACCGTAGTTGTATGGGGTATGTCCAACCCTTATGATATGCAAGATTTAACGTTAGAAATTGGGAAACAAGAATTTGGAATTGCCCATAACGCTGTTATGGTTCAAGGCGGAAATTATCCTTTAGTCATGGCTCGATGGCCTAAAGATAAAGTACCCCATGATTATGAATTCTTTAAAGAAATGGGAATTAGTAAATGGTGGATGAATTGGGAGTGCTGGGCACAAACTCAAGAGGAACTGGATTATGTTACTAATAGAATTAACAAAATGGCTGAAGATTTCAAGAAGAATAGAGCTAAAGATCCTGATGCTGTAAAACCTCAGGAACTTCATCCGAAACAAATTGCAAGCAGGTTAAAAAAACCTAATAAAATTGCTATACCTTATAGTTTCTGGGAAGCCGGATTTTTATTTATAACTTGGTACACACCATGGAATGAATGTGCTCATTTTGCTGAAAATTATTGTGCAACAATGGAGAAATATGGATTCCCCCCAGTAATGTGGATCGCGAGTATCGAACGCTGCCGACAAGCAATTTGTATGCCAATCATCTGTTTTGATTCCACTAAACAATCAGATTATGAAAAGGTTCAAGCTATGAATAGAGAAACAACGGAATATAACCTAAAACAGGGATGGTTAAATTATAGACCAGACCCATATATTCATGCCCCATTAACTTATAGTCAAGCAGCGATGTACTGGAAATATTTAAGAAATATAAAGAAGATGTTTGATCCTAATATGATAATGCATCCGGGAAGACTTGCTCTTCCTTAAGTAAAGGAGGTAAAAAAAAATGGCAAAAACAGGAATGGAAAGGCTCCAAGAGCTAAAAAAAGAAATTTTTAAATGTATTCACTGTAAGGCATGTAAATTCGCTTATTCTGGTGAACCTGATAGAGAAGGAATAGGAGAGTATGCTGGAAAGCAAGGTACAGTACTTTATGAAGGAATGGTGGATGCTTGTCCTGCTGGTATAGAATATGGTTGGGAAGCGTTCTGGAATGCTGGTAAGATTTGGATTGCTAGGTCAATTCTAACGGGGGATTTAGAATTTACTGAAGAAGTAAGGGATGCAATTATGCCATGCATAACATGCGGTCAATGTTCAGCTCAGTGTGATAATAAGATTCCAACAGTTGATATTATTGAATCTTTACGGGCTGCGTGTATAGAATCAGGAGTACCAATGATTGATAAACATGAATTAGTTGACAGATTGGTTAAAGAATTGAACAATCCATATGGAGGTAAAGCAGAAGAACGATTTAAATGGGCAAAAGATGCAGGTTTAGCAAAATATATAGATAATAAAGAGGCCAAAATTGCATATTATGTAGGGTGTACAGCAAGTTATCGTCAAATAGAGGTCGCTATTACAACTGCAAAACTATTTGAACAATTAGGAATGAATTTCACTATAATCGGAGATGAAGTATGCTGTGGAAGTCCTTTCTTTAGGATTGGGGCTGTTGATACTGCTCAAGAATTAATGAATAAAAATTTAGAAGCTTTTAAGAATGTAAAAATGGTATATTTCAGTTGCGCGGGTTGTTATAGAACTTTTACCATTGATTATCCAAAATGGATGCCTGAAGGGGAAAAGCTTCCTTTCAAAACACAGCACGCTTTTGAACTAGTAGCAAGGTTAATTCAACAAGAGAAAATCAAATTTAAGCCAAATAAAGAATTAAAGGGAAAGGTTGTTACTTATCATGATCCCTGCCATACAGGAAGACATTTCGCAGTAGATTTTGAACAAGAAATGATCAGAGAATCCAAGAATCTTATGTTCGATTCGCGAGAGATTAAGAAAAGAATCGAAGAGTGGTATGAAGTTCCACGTATAATTCTTAGAAAGCTTGCAGAGGATGTCGGTATTGTCTTTAAAGAGATGTATCGTATTAAACTTGATAGTATGTGTTGTGGTGCTGGTGGAGGGGTGAGGGCGGGATATCCTGATTTTTCGCTCAGAACTGCCAGTTTGCGATGTGATGAAGCGAATGCTGTTGGTGCAGATATCTTGACAACCGAATGCCCATTTTGCTGGAGGAATCTCTCTGACGCGAATGATATGTACAATCACGGCATGAAAGTTATGGGGATACTTCAGATGATAACTGAATATAATCTTTTAAACATGACAGAAAAACCTAAAGAAGAAGATTTCTTAACACCATCTATTAAAGATATAGAGTGAAGAGGAATTAAAAATATGAGCGAATAGCTCATTTAAACCTATTTCTTTTTTAATATTATTTTTTTATTTAAGACTATATTAACTGATTCATATTTCATTTCATTGAAATATTGAAAAAATAATTTTGATAAAGAGGATAAATTTAAAAATTTGATGAAACTATAGTTTTATTAAAGAATATATTTTTCAATGTAGTGAAATCTTATGAGTAAGAGAAAATGGATTCCAACTATCATAGTTGTTATTACCATAGTATTGATCGTGGGTTTAGTTACATTATTAATTCCTCTCGAAGAAAAACCGACTGAAAAAGGAACAAGAAAAGCGATAATAGTTTGCAGTGCTAATGATTTTTATTGGAAGGAAGGTGAACCTGGTTTTAATGATGGAGAAGATTCAAAATTTGATATTGAAGGTCCACCTAGATGGACGCCAGATTTCGGTAATATGTCTGGAGGAGTTGATACCTCTATACCTGGTCATGATACTCCTGGAGTTATATTTTTATATACATTAACTGGTTTTCCACAGCCCAGATATGTTAATACGGAGTTCGTATACAATTGGACAAATTATTATGAGTTATTTAAATTTGCGGCATACAGGCTTTCTGCCTGGGTTAATATCACAACTAATATAAACTTTTCACCTATTACACCTGCTAATATAACACCTCCCGGGGCAGGGGCAAGAATAGGATTACGGTGGTTAAATTCTAGCAATGGTATAGTAAGAACAGATTGGTCGACGGGGTTATTTGGAGGTTTTTTTGGATGGACATTTTTAAATGTAACAGGTATTGCCGACAATTCGACTCTAAATGAAATAACTCAATTACATTTAGTTTTAGCAGTTGAGGGTATTATGAATGGTGGTGATATGGTACTTTTTGATGATATTAAAGTAGAATATTGGTTTCCACCACCAATTCCAAGCCCTCCCCCTAGTAATACAGATTCAGATGGTTTTCCTGCTCAAGCACTCCAAGTTTACTGGATTCTAAAGAATCATGGGTACACTGATGATAATATCTTTCTAATGCTCTATCATACTAATGATAGCATAATAGATATATACGCAAATGATGGAGTATTAAATGATTTAACCAATGCTATTGTTGATGTAGAAAATGACGACGTGAATTCAAGTAGGTTTAAACAAGAATTAGATATTTCAGTTCCAGGTTCCTTTGCTTCTACTATTACAAAGAAAGATCAATTAATAATTTTTATGACTGACCATGGATCAAATAAAATGCTGGGTGATGGAAATGCAACATTTCATTTCGAAGCAGATGATAGTTATATCACGGAATTGGAATTTTTTAATTTAGTTAAACAAATTAATTGTAAACGAATGTTGATTAATATTGATATTTGTTTTAGTGGAAATTTTTTAAATGAAAACTCAAACATAGGGCTAAGTTGGTACAATATACCCAATTCTATATTAATCACTTCAACAACAGATGTTTTTTCATGGTATTGGCGAGATAACACAAATGCTGATGGTTTTGCAGGATCATGGTTCTTTCATTCATTTTGGGATCAATTAAATCAAACTGAGACAATAGGAAACGCGTTTAATTCTGCGAAAAATTTAATACTTTCAGGACAAACACAGTCAATAGATGATATTCAAGCACCTTTAATTCAAGATAATTTGGGCATTAAAGATACATGGAGTTTTGCCAGCGATCCTAGTTTATAAATAATTTTTTTATTTTTTTCTTTATTTGTTTTCATTATTCTTAATTGAAGATTGATAGAAGACATCCTTATCTTTTACAATTTTAAGACAGGACTTCCTTCAATTACTTAAAATTTATATTAAAATTAGAATTATTTCTAACTTAAATATTTCAATCAAGTTTCTGTGACAAAGGTGCTAAAAAGGAATAATAAAGTTAAATTTCCACTCATTATGGTATGTTTGATATTTTCTACAGTAACAATTATAGCACTAAACCTGAATATAGATTTTATTTTGAACAATAACGATGAAAATAGAGAAGTATATCAGGATGAGTTCTCAATATATCTCAATCAACCTGATTTAACTGGTCCAAATATCACTTTTATTCAACCTAATATAAATGGTACTATAATAGAAACGAAATCTTATGAGATAATTGTAAATATAACAGATGAATATCCTCTTTTACCTGGAAATGTTCGAGTCCAAATTTCGAATTTGACAAATTTATTAATAAATGCTTCAATGACCTCATCTGAAGGTGATTCATGGACTTATAAATGGGAGAATTTAAGTACTTATGTAAATCGCATTTTTTACATTATACAGGTTTGGGCAAAAGATTCTTCGCCAAATGGGACTTCAAGTTTATCTGAAGCGTGGTATGTTTATTTATATCTCCCTAGACGAATAAATCTATTTTTATTAAGGAATATTTTATATATCATTACAGTTTCATTCCTTTTTGCAGCAGTTTGTCTCTATATGAACAAAAAACTAGGTAAAAAATTATCTAGCACACAAAATTAGGGATTAGAAGGGTTTTTTGAAATGAATAAGTTGTATCCCATCTCTTTTTAACTTTAGCAAGTTATTAATATTTAGTGATATTTTACAAAAGAGGTTGAGTTTTATTTCTTTTTAGTAGATTGAAAAATCAAATATAAAAATATTCCCAAAAAAATAAATGCTCATATTATTATATTTGATCCTAAAAGAAAATATTAATATTTTAAAATTATTATTTTAGGGGTTTTAATTATATTTGACAGTAATTGAACAAAAAACTGCTTATCCATATATTACGGAATTTAAAAAGGAACCATTTAAATCATTTGTGCTCAAAAAAGGAAGAGAACTAGGGACTTATTATTTCAGTGGTTATGATAAAGTGGTAGAATTTTATCAAAACTTTAACAAAACTCTACTTGTTAATGAGTCTTTAAACATTAAAATGATTTATTGGTTTCTGTTATTAAGAAAATATCTTAAAGAAGATAAGCATGAATTTAGAGATAAAATATTTGATTATATTAAAAAATGCGAAATTCATAAAAATAATCAAATAGGTTTTAAATTCAAACCTGATTCCCAAAATATACCTGATATTTGGTCCACTTATTTTGCACTCTCTAGTTTGAAAATCTTAGGGCTTTTGAATGAATACTTTGCCATATCGGATCAAAGCCAAGGTAGAGAAGAGATTATAAATTTTATTTTATCTCACAGGAAAGGAAATGGATTTTTACATTGTCTGGAAAAAAATTGTGAAATTGATAAAAAACCTTTAGCAGCAAAGACATTATATTACGTAATAGAAATATTTACTATTCTAGGATTTGATATCCGTTTAAAAAAGGACAAATTTAATTCATATATTAGTGATAAAAAAAGAAATCCTTCTTTAATTTTTAAGTTATTATGTTTGAAATTGTTAGATCTAAATTCTGAAGTTAGTGAAAGGGATCTTCAATATTTCTACCAATTTCAAAGAGAAAATGGTGGATTCAGTTTTAGACAAATTGGAGAAATTGATACTACCTTTTGGATAGTATATGGCCTTGAGAATTTTTCATGGTTATTAGATTATAATCCTGCTGGTATTTTTTCTTTTATTAATCTAAAAATAATTGAAATATTAAATAATCAGGCAGGGTGGAATTTAAATAAATTAATTGATATTTCAAAATTAATCATTCTTTTGTCATTGATATGGAAAAAATTTATCAATGAAATTGAGAGATTATTATTTAGACAATTAGAAAAAGAGAAATACATCGATTTAAATCAAATAAAAAGTACATTTGGTTTATCAGATGTAATTGAAGAAATAATTTCATATATAAATCTAAGCTATAATTTTAATTTAAAAATCTTAAATAATAAGATTGAATTTAAAAATTTTATACGTAACCTAAGTCAAGGGAAAAGAATTGTTGCTCAAGAGATATATAATCAACTTTCAAATAAGAGCATAATATCCCTTAAAAAAATATTTAAGGATTGTAAATCCAAATACCCATTTAAATCCTTAAAATTAAAAGATGATATTATTCCCTTGGTAGATCAATTGATTCAACGTAATTTTTTTAAGGGTAAAATCGTGAAGAAGAGGTTTTATTTGGATTTCTTTCTTGAAAGAATAATAATTTGTGATACTGAGATAAATTTAGAGCAATTATTACATGAAAAAGAGAAATTGAAGGATATTAAGAACGATATTTATAATATGACTTTAAAATTAAAAAATATTACATCACAAATAAAGGATGAAATTGAATCTTATCTAATCTTAGATGAGATTGATTATGCAAAAGAAAGGTTAAAATTTATTGTAAGAAATGCATTAATGGATGCCGGCTTTCTTAATGAAAATATTGAAAATTCATTTAATGAAGATTTATATTATCTCAATATTCAGACATTGCTAAAGTCTGATATTACTCAATGGAATAAAGTATATTCTGTAATACAAAAAAGATTAAGCGAAATTGAGTTATATTTAAAAGAGAAAATTTTCGAAAAAGAGAATCTAAGAGATATAAGTAACCTAATAGAAAAATTAGAAGCAAAAATTGGTAGTATTACTGAGGAATTTACAAAAAAACTTGATGATTTTAGAAATTTGTTTAGGGAAACTCTCGAACAAGGTTATAGTAATGAAAAATTCGATCTTATTGTTCAAGAATTTGATAAAATTTCACAAAGTGTCAGTAAATATGATAATATAATTTACAATGTCTCTCAACAAGTTACTACAAAAGAAAAAAGTGTTCTAAGTAAACATAAAAAAGTTATTGGTGATTGGTTAAGTTTTAAAGAAAATTTTGAATCTATCTTTAGCTATTATACCTCAGGTTTTCAATTCTTTAATACTAATATGAGAAAGATTGATGATATTAAAGAAAGAGTAAAAATTGAGATATTGGAAATAAGTGAAAAAGCTAAGAATATAACTGATCATAATCTATTTCAAGAAGCATTTAATGTTATTAAACAAGAATCTGATGTACTTTTAGATAAAAAAACAAAAGAAATTAAAGAAATCCAATTACAAGTTAAAAAAGATATTAAATCCAAACAAAAGCTTTATCTTCTCTATGGGTATTTATTGGAAGCATTAGATAATTTGGAAGAGAATATCATTGAACTAATAGCAGAAAGGGTCCAATCATTAAAGAATAAAGTGGTTATTGAGAGGAATCGTACTCAAATTGAAGATTTTGATAATTTTGTATCACAAGAAGTTAGTAAATTTAAAACAGAATTAAATAACTATAAAAATGAATTAGATCAAATGAATAATCTCAAAATCAAAAACGTTATTAAAGGTTTTGATGATTTTATAGCCATATTTGAAGCTGCTAATAATATATATCTAAAAAAATTAATTAATTGTAAAAAAACTATTGAAGATTTCGAAGCAAAATCGAAAGTAACCATAATACAATGGGAAAAATTTAAGGAATTTCTAAGTAATGAGATACCAGCCTTAAAAGATAGATATATAAATGAAATTATTTCAAAAAGAATAAACTTATTTGCTTATGAGAAAAAATCAAATTATATTAAATTAAGCGATTTAAAAAATGATTTAAACCTAAGTTGTAAAGTTTTAATAAATAAGATTAAAGATATGATTGATATCTCTAAAATAAATGCAGAGCTTAATGAAGAGGATAAATACTTGCTTGTTTATACAGATAATTATTATTTGAATAAAGAACTTAGAAACTACATTGACAATCAATTATTAAAATTAAACCGAGAAAGAATAGGAAAAATTTTGGCACTTTACGATTCAAGTATAAGAAAAAGAACTTTAAATGTAAACATGCTTGAACTTCAAAATCGAATTAATGATTTGAAAATTTTTGAAAATGTCATCCCAAACCAATTCTATAATAAGGTAAATGAGCTTCAGATTGATCAAGAAAGAGTAGAATTTGTTGAAACCAAGGGTTATTTCGAATCTGTTATAGAAAATGATAAACTAGCAATTAGAAAAATAAATACTAGTCTAGCTCTCTTTAATGAAATGATAAATGTCATCGATAAACAATATAACAATTTAAAAATTGAAACTATGCAAAATTTTAAAGCTATACTCAAAAAAACAGAATACATTCATTCTCATGGAGAGATCCAAGAAGATTTTGAATCTAAAAAAAAAATAATTGAAGAAAAGTCTATCCAAACTCAACATAAAATTGAAGAGAAATTAAAAAAACTTTGGAATAAAACTGAGGATTCAAATAAATTAGTTCCTGAAATCAGGGAATTATTTGTTAAGAAAAAAAACAATTTATTAAATGAATTTGAGGAAAAAATTAAAGAAGTCAATGATCAGATAACCATGATGAAACATGAATCTTTCCGAGAAAAATTAATGAGCTTAATTAATGATTACAAAATTTATTTAAGCCAATTACTCGGTAATTTAGAAAGAAAAGTAGAAGACAACATTGAAATTAAAGAATTTAAAAGAATAAATTTAATAGTTCAAAAGAGAGCAAAGAATATTGAAATGGAGATTAAAGAAATCAATAAAAATATTAATAATAAAATAAGAGAATTTAATAAGCAATCAAAGAATTTCGGTCAAATATCAAAATACATTTTAGAAGATTATAATAAATTCATTAATGAATATAACGAAATCCTAAGTGAAAAAGTTAAATCCTTAGAACGATTAGTACTAAAATCTTATATTGATATGACAATTAGAGCAGTAACAAATGAATTCTTGACTATAGGGTTTCTAAATCATGAATTAAAAATAAAAAAGCAAAATATACAAGATCACTTATTAAATCTTATTAGTGACGGAGATTTAAGTGGTAAATATGACCCTAGGTTTGGGATATATTATGAAAATCCTGATATATTAGACGAATTAGATGAAACTGAACTAGAAGTAATTAAAAGCACAAATTTCAAATTAAACATGGTTTTACGCCATATAACTAATTTTGCTAGACAATATGGACCCATTATAGCTTTAGTTACTTCAATTGTAACCATTTCTTACTACTTATTCCTTTTCAGTGGAGGGAATCCTGCTGTAATTGCAGTACCTGTGATAATTACAGGTGCTCTTTTAATATATTACTTTCTACAAAAGGAAAAAGATGAAAAAATTAAGTGATTATTTCATTTTATTCATAATCCATAACAAAATGTACAAAATCATTTTGTTTTTTTAAGTATCCTAAATAACAAGCTTGATTAAAATGAATACGAAATTTCTTATTTTCAATATCTTCATTTCGAGCAAGCTCTTCAAACTTTTTAAAGTTTATTTTTCCACTTTTACTGTAAGTTTTAACTAAATTAATCAAGCATTTAACATTCTTATTTAAATAAGCTTTATGCTCTTTTTGTATTTTAGGGGTCTTCCTTTTTATGTTTAACATTTTATTTTTTAAATTAATATCATCCATTTTTATTAAATCAGAAAAAAAGGTTATACCACAGTCTTTGAATGATTTATAATCTGCACTTATATAAAATTTGTCTAATTGAGAAATGATATCTTCTATTGAACGGTTCGCTAAAAGTTCTATTTCTCTTTCTTTCCTTTCTCTAAAATTATAGATTATATCCATTTCTGAAAATTCTTTTTTAGGAGAAAGGAATGTAATTTTCTTTCTTTTTAGATTCTTCTGTAATTTTAACTGCTCTTTATTTAATAATACTGAATTCATTAATTTTTCTTTTCTTCGAGCAACAATATGGAAGGGTATATCAACTGTTCCTTCAGTTAACAGAATATAGCATCTCCCAGGACTATTTCTTCCTGTTCTACCACGTCTTTGAATTAACCTTATTTCTGAAGGAACAGATTCATAGAAAATTATAGCATCAACATTTGGAATATCCAAACCTTCTTCAGCTACACTTGTTGCGATTAATATATTGATTTCATTATTGCGAAATTTTTCAAGTATTTCTATTTGGATTCCTTGTGAATATCCAATATCATCTTGTTTAGTTGTCTGTCCAATGAATTTCTCTATAATAAGTTCATTCCTGAATTCTTTTTTTAACTTATTCTTCAAATATTCTGCTAATTCTCTATATTGTGTGAAAAGAATGATTTTTCTATTTTGAAATTCTTCAATTTCTTCTTTAATAATTTCAATTGCTTTATTTATCTTTGGATGAGATAATTTAGATAAACTTTCTTTTTCAATAATAATATTTGTAAGTTTAAATTGTTCAGAATTAACAATTCTTTTAGCAGATAATACATCTCGTTCAGCCTTAGATATAATTTTATCTAAAAAAGATTTAAAAAGAGAAATTTCTTGAGTTTCTAATAGATCTTTTGCATGAAGTATAGAAATACAGGTTGAACAATATGAGAAAATTGAATGGATATCATAACGATTTTCATTAACAATATCAATTAGTTTAGGATCTTGAAAAAATAAATGATTTAGAAATTCCTCATCAAACATTTCTGATTCAACACAATCTAGATATTTCAAGGATAAAGTTAAATCATGAGAAATTCTTAAAAAATCTAATTTTGAATAATATCGTTTATTTGGATTTATTAATTTTCTCTCTATGAAGAATCTTAAAAAATTTTCAAATAAATTATCCCAAATTTGGCTTATTTCAAGAATCTCTAGTGGTAAATCTACCAAATTAATATATGTGTCAATGTCATAAACATAATCTTTAACATCCTTGTCCTCATAATTTTTAAACACAATATTTTCAATACACAAATTATCACAAATTTCTTGGATATGTTCAAAATCCTTTCCTGGGGAAGCTGTTAATCCTAAAATTAAAGGATCATTACAAGTGTTAACATATTCTTTTGATATAAAATTGTATGAATAATTTCCTTTTGTTTTATGAGCCTCATCAAAAATTATCAGTGAAACTTGAGTCAGATCATATCTTCCCCTTATTAAGTCATTTTTAATTACTTGGGGAGTAGAAATAATTATTCTAGAATTGTTAAATGATAATGTTCGTTTCTCTGGAGGTATTTTTCCGGTAAGTAATACAATTTTTTCAGTATTTATATCTAGAAATTTTTGACAGGATGACCTATGTTGTGAAACTAAGGGTCGTGTTGGAGCAAGTATAATAATTTTTGACTTGGAATATTTTATTAGGGTATTTGCTATTATTAAAATGCCTATTATTGTCTTTCCTAAACCAGTTGGCAATATAATTAAGGAATTTTTATTTTTACAACGATTAACTATATTACTTTGATAATGTCGATAAAGAACTTCATTCTTTTTCAAATAAAGTCCGTTATAATACTCCTGAGACCCTAAATTCATACATTTTTTATTAGTTTAATTAATATAATTAAAATAAGAGACAGTAGTGATTTATTATAATTATTCTTATTAATTTTTTAAAAAAAATCCATAACTGTGATGTTATGATTAATGCATAACTATAATCACAGTTATGGCAAAAAATATGAAAAAAAAAGATATTGCATCCATTACAATATTAATGACTTCTTATTTTAAATCTTAAGATTAAAATTTTTAAGAGATTAGAGAGTAAAGGTTACAAAAAATAAGAAGAAAAAAAAAGAAATTAAATGATTTGGATTATATTTAACTCAAATTATCTTATTTTTGCTTTAGAGAAGCCTATTCTTTAGCCTTTAAAGTATTTAATGGCTAAAAGAATGTCGTCCTTTGTCACTTTCTTCCTTTTCGAGTGTTTAGTTAAGTTTAAGGCTACTTTTGTTATTTTTTCTGCCGATTGGCCCATCCAATCGACAAGTTCATCCACAGCATCTCTTGCTACGATTATAGCACCATTGTGTTTCATTAAGCGTCTGATAGGGCTCCATGAAATATATTCACTAATAATAGATCTCCTCCACGATTATAATTTTAAATATTTTTTAATATTTTTTTGATTATATTTAGATGTTTATTAAATAGTTATACATCTTTTAGATATTTAAAGATTTTGGTTCACACTTAATTTTATGAAGAAAAAAATGAAAAAAA
>JBHLMP010000012.1:13705-43036 GCA_048938025.1 Promethearchaeota archaeon | reverse complement strand
TTAAATAGTTATACATCTTTTAGATATTTAAAGATTTTGGTTCACACTTAATTTTATGAAGAAAAAAATGAAAAAAATCGAACGACAAAATTCAAAGTTATGAAAATAATTAATCTCGTAAAAGTTAGGAATATTTTATGGTAACTTAATTTCTGTTAAAAATTAGAGCGCTAATATATTATGAATGCTCTTATCTTTACATATTTGAATACTCAATAAGGATTCTTGAAAAAATAAAAAATTTGATCAAATTCGGGGATGCTTAATTAAGAATTTTTGTGTTTTCAATAAGTTGAAAAAGTTTAATTAATATTGAAAAATCTACGATAATTAATCAAATGAGAAAAAAATAATCAATGTTTCTAAGGATTTAATTGAAAAGGGAAAAGATATATTTAATTGTGATATTATTAAAAGAAAGAATTGAAAATAATTAGAACATTTTAATGTTTAGTAAAATAAGCGAAAATTGGAAACTTTAGGAATGTTAATCATTTAAGATTAAACTTCCATAGATATTATTAAATACTAATATGGGTAATATTAACTTATAAAATTTAATTTTTAAATCCAATAATATGAAAGCAAAAAAATTATGTTTAGTACTTTTGGTAATGTTTAGTTTAATAATCCCTTTTACACTAACTTCTTTTGCCTTAGGGGATTTGCAACTTGCTGCCGATGATATAGAATGGGGAGTTAAAGAAGGAAGTAAATACACATGGGTAGTTAGAGTAACTACCACGGGTTTTCTGCCAGTTGATTCTGAATTTGAGTTAACAATTAATACTATAAATACATGGCCAAGTGGTGGGGACGAACAACAAACAGAATTATTTGTTAACCTTACAAGTTATAATAGTGTTACTGAAATTACAACTACAATTTTAAATAACCAATCGTTCATATATTTCGATAATGCAACACCAACAGTATCATTTTATACTCCATTTGAGGAACATGGGTTTTGTATGACTACAAATTACCGTGATGAATTTTGGGACGGTTTAAGTGATTATTTTTATTATGATTATGGTTTTAATCCAAGAGGAATGGGTACTCAGTCTGGGAGGAGTTATGTCTGGGGAGAACGGTCCAATCTAGTTTATATTTGGTTTTTTAATAGCAAGTTAGTAGCGACTGACGTTGTTATTGCAGATATTGATGCTGATATTAATGATCCTAGTGATTTTGAATATTGGGCAGAATTACAAGTGTCTAAAGAAGAAGCTATCTCTTATGGAAATTTCTTTTTAATAATTATGGGAGCTGCAATTATTTCATTGATTTATCTTTATAAGAAGAAAGTTAAGTAAAATTAATAAAAATCAATTTTTTTTTTATTTATTTTTCAGAGTATTTTAGGGAAAAAAAGTAAATTGGTTTTCACCAGACAATTTGCTCATAATTGCATTTTTCACATTCTATACTTTCTCCTTTTTTAGGAAAGTAAGGCAGGACAGCGCCGCAATATTTACATTCTAGTTCATAGATGTGATTTGTGGAACTCACAATCCCTCTTCTTAAAATACGTTCTTTAAAATCATTTGAAATTTGGGTTAAAATTGAGATGATGATATAGTGATTTTGAGAAGCGGCAATAACTTCTACTTTATTTGATACTATCTGACTAATTATTAATATATCTTCTTCTGACTCCAAATCAGTTCCTAAATACCAAATTATCTTATTATCGAGATCCTTAGCAATTAATTGAAAATTATGAGCTCTTAAGATTTGTTCAACAATATTGAAAAATAAATCTAAATCAATATTAGTTCCGATTCCGAAACTTTTAATTGCTTTTTTAATACCAGGTATTTGCAGAATCTTTTTTAGTTGAAAACTTGGTATTATCTTGGGTGTTATATTTAATTTATCAATTCTGATTTCTACTGGTTCTGAATTAAGAACCCTTACGAAATCTTTATTGTTAACATAGGTAACAATTGTTCTTAACTCCCCTACATTTTTTAGTGATAGAGCGTTAAAGTGTAAATTAATTTGTTTTCTACTATTTTCATTAAATTCATCAAATTCTAAATTTATTTGTTTTGAACCTCTTTGCTCTACAGAAGGAGGAATATTAATTGTCGGAGGTGTACACCTAGTAAGAGATAAAAA
Source organism: Promethearchaeota archaeon (assembly GCA_048938025.1). GTDB lineage: Archaea > Asgardarchaeota > Lokiarchaeia > Sigyniarchaeales > SOKP01 > Loki-b32. The sequence continues at coordinate 40,912 of JBHLMP010000012.1, read as the reverse complement.
TTCAGGATATTTAATTTTAATCTTAACATCGGTTATAGGTGCTAAACTCTGGTTACTTAATAGAATTGCATAGAGATAATGTCCACTAAAAGGTCTAAAATCATATTCTAATTTAATTTTATCTTCTTGATCGATTGTTTCAAATAGATATTTGTCTTTTTCCTCTCTTTTATATTCAATCTTAGTTTTAAAAATAACAAGATCTTGTACTTGGTCTGGGCTTGCTTCTTTCTCTTTATTATTCATGTCTTATATTACTAATTTGTAATTGTGGAATTCTGAACTGATTTTTAATTTACTAGATAATTAATGTAATTATATTTTAAATTTTATTTTTTTTTTAAACATCATTTTTTTTTATACTTATTAATTAATTATACTTGAATGTAATAATGTTTCAAGAATTAAATGAGTTATTTGAAAGTACTACAATAAAACCAACCTTTGAGAAGGTTCATATTATTCTAGCTTTATTTATTTTTGGAGACAATATGGAAGGAATTGGGAGATATCGATTACAAAAAGAATTACTAATTGGCTCGGGAACATCAAGATCACTGATTAAAAAATTAAAACAAAAGGTTGATTTTATTACAGTTCCAAATGGGGATTCTAAAACTAGATCTAAAAGCAGAAGAAAAGGTCACATTCTCACCGAAAAAGGATTAGACTATTTAAATAAAATCAAAATACATATTCCAATTCTTATAGAAGGCAATTTAGAAATATTAAGAGAAATAATCATTGAAACTTATGAAGTAAATCCATATATTTGTCAAGTGAAAAATAGAGGTGATAGGATCACTAATGGAGTGGCTCAAAGAGATGCTGCAATTAAAGTTGATGGTATTGGTGCCACATGTTTAATATATAATGGTGATAAATTAGTGTTTCCTTTAGGATCTTTATCAGATGATGCTAAAAATCAGATACAAATAAAAGAGACTGTTCAAAATTATTTTAAAGAAATAAGATATAAAATTACTGCTGAAAAGTTAATTTTAGAAAAAAATGATGTTTTAATTATTGGAATAGGTGATAATCCTGAAAAAGCAAGGTTAGCTGCGTTGAATGCTGCTTTAACCTTAATCTGAAAATAAGATTGAAAAGAGATGGAGATCATTAAATTCGAAAAAGATATAAAATTGATTTTGAATCATATACTTTTTAATCAACTGATAGAATGTGTGAAAAGTGCTAGTCCTAATGAAGCATGTGGATTACTTTTCGGAACTGTTAAAGAAATAGAATATACGGGGAAATATCAATATCACTATATTGGAAAAAAATTTAATTGCATAGAATCCAATCAAAAAAGTCCAGTTACTTTTCTCATGAACAATCTTGAGGAAATAAACCGAATTTTCCAAGATGCATTTCAAAAAGATAATTTACACTTAATTAGTATTTTTCATTCTCATCCTGGTGGTACCTATCCTAGCGAAACTGATTTTTCTAATATGAGATCCTTAGATAATTGCGGTAATAAAGCATTTAAAAATCAAATCTGGGCAATAATGAATGCAAGAAATAAGAAATTAAATGGATATATTCTTTTTAACGATGAATTTATGCAAATAGAGGTAGAAATTAAAAATTCATAAACTTAAATATTTATTGAATTTGTTTAAAACCTTCTTTATCTATAACGCATAATTGAATTTTAAATCCAGATGCGGCATCTCTTTCTCGAGAACTTGAGATTGCTGTTTTTACAAGCTCTATCCCATCTTCTTTTGTCATATTGGGTCTCCAATCAGCTTCCAAAACACCTATGGAAAATGGAGAACCAGACCCAAATGAAATAAATTTATCTTCTTCATAAAGAGTGCCCAAGAGATCGACACCATAAAGTTTTGCAGCATTTTCTTTTAGAGAATATCCCCCTACAATCATCATAGAAATAAAAAATGATCTTCCTGAAAAGAGAATATTCCTTGTAATGCTTGCTATATATTTAGGTTCGGGGACTTTCTCTTCTTCAACTTCCTTTAATCGGGATAAAGCAATAAGTTGACTAATAACATATTGGCAATCTGCTACTCCACCAGAAATAGTTGCAGCAGTGTATTTATTTATTTCAAATAATTTCTGTGCTTGTTTAGTAGCTACTGTGAAACCAGCAGTTGCTTGAGATTCAGTACCCATAATAACTCCATCACTAACAATAATGCCTACTGTGGTAGTTCCGGATTGCAATGCTTTATTAATCGACTCTTGATCTAAATTGTGGGGATTTAAATTGTTTTCAGTCATTTTTAAGTAAGATTGTTATATTATTATCAATAATAAATTAAGTGGTTTAATTTAAATAAAAATTGTTTCTATATTTATTTTACTTTAATAAATCATAATTAATGTAGATTTTTAAAAAAATTTTAAAGATATCCTTTCTTATCAAAAATAATATATTGGACTAATTTTGGTTAATCTTTCATGGCAAGAAGCCAAGCTCGAAGTAAAAGGAAATTTACTGGAAAAAAATACAAATATTTTAAGAAAAAAAGGAAAAGAGAACTTGAACGCCCAACAATTGATACTATTATAGATGAAGAGAAGAAAAAGAAACAACGGGTTATGGGGGGAAATACAAAATTAAAACTATTCTCCTCTCAATATATAAATGTAACAGACCCTAATACAAATAAAACATCTAGGGTGAGAATTTTAGATTTTGAGAGGAATGATGCTTCAAAAGACTTGAATCGTAGGCATATCTTAACCAAAGGAGCTATTGTTGAAACTGAATTAGGAAATGCAAAAATTACTAGCAGACCAGGACAAACAGGACAACTAAATGGAGTTTTAATTTAAAATTTAGTAGCTTAATCTTAACCTTTTTAAAATTTGTTTTTATATACCCTAAAATTTTGATTTTAGATACCTTCACTTTTTTATCAGATTCTTATATATAGTAATTTCAAGATCTGTGAAATGAATAATTCTAAAACGGGGTTTTAAAAATATTAGTTTTAGATAATTATATAATCAATCTTGAAATTAAAGAAAAAAGATATTTTGAGGGTATTGATTTTTTAAAAGGATTTTTAATTACTGCTGTAATAATTGGACATTTAATTTCTGAAGCTTCTTTTTTGCATTTTTTCATATATAGTTTTCACATGCCTCTTTTTCTCGCGATATCAGGATTTTTAATAGAAGAAGGAAATTTCTTAAAAACAAAATTATCTTTACTTATAAAAAAATATACTAAAAGAATAATAATCCCATGGTTCTTTGCCAGTATTTTCTTTTTCCTATTTAATAATTACAAGTTAATAATAACTAGTAACTCAATTTTTGAAATTGCATTTTTATTCTTAGTATCTTTATTGTTTTTCCCATTTCACAATCTATGGTTTATTCCAGCTCTTTTTCTTTTCACTATTTTTACCTGGATCTTAAAAAAGAAAAATATTTCTGACATTATTATTTTAATATCATCTCTTTTTTTTGTAAGGTTAATATTTATATTACTTTCATTAAGCTCAAATCCTCATATTAGTTTTATTTATCTAATCATAAGAGAATATAGACCCCAATTTTACTTCTTTTTCTTCTTGGGATATTATATTAGAAATAGAGAAATACATTATAGAAACTATTCTTTATTGAGGTTCTTTGTAATTTTTTTATTTTTCCTTAGAGGAACTTCTTATTTCCCTGCCATTAAAATAGCTTTTCTATATGATATTCCTGTCTTTTATCTTTTAAATGTGTTCTTAATACTTTTTTCACTTAATTATTTGATTAAATTTGATTTTAAGAAATTCTCATCTATAAAGTGGAGCGGATCAAACTCTCTACCTATTTATTTATATCATCCTATTTCATATACCATATTTTTTGCATATAATTCTCCTTTATTTATACCAAATACTATATTATTATTTTTTTTTAATCTCTTAATTATTTTAGTTGAAATTATTATTTTTTACTTATTAAATAGAAAATCCAACAAAAGTATAAACATAATTTTCTTTGGAAGGTGGAAATCATAATAAATAATGTAATAATTGGATCAAAACTAAATCGCAAGGATCTTTTAAATAACTCAAATAGAAAAATGATATATAATCATATTTTTAACAATCCAGGAACATATTTTAATAATATAGTTAGAAATCTCGGACTTAGTAATAATGTTGTAATATGGCACTTAAATATGTTATGTAAATTTGAGTATATCCAAAAAGAAACAATAGAAAACAAAAATATTTATTTTTCACCACACATGAACCCTAAAGCAGCCAAAAAAATGTATCTATCTTCAAAAGAGAAAAGTCAAAAAATTTTAAATTATCTAAAATCCAATAATAAAGGTGTAACAAAAACTAAACTCTCTTTAGAGCTGAAAATACACCCTTATACCCTTAATAGGTATCTTGAGTCTCTAGAAAGATTAAATCTAATTATAAAAAAAAATTCATTAAAAAAAACACTTTATTTCCTAAATTTTGATGAACAATTCAGTAATTTTTAATTAAAGATAAATTTGGTTTTAATTATTATTCTTGAATTTTAATGTTTTTAACATTTGCTTTTTTACCTTCAATAATCTCAGTATTGTTACTTCCACAATGTCTACATCTAAAAAGTTGAAGTCCAGTTAACTGAGCCTCTCTTGTTAGAGATACCTCCGAATTTTTATTACATTCTCTACATTTAACTTTTCCTGGAAGTATTTTAATATTTAGAGTTGCTCCTTCTGCTATTGAACCTTTAGTAGCTATTTCAAATGATCGTCGAAGAAGGTCAGGAACAATTAAAGTTAATTCTCCAATTTCAAGAAAAACTTCCGAGATCTTTTTTGCATTATATTTCAATGCTGTAGCTTCAGCTACTTTAAAAATATTATAAGCAAAAGCAAATTCGTGCATTTATGAATTTTAATTTTTTGTTTGCATTTTTCTAATTTCTTTTGCTATCTCTAGCATCACTTTTGATTTTTTCTTTCCCTTAATATCTATTAAAACTCTTCCAGGATCCTCCCACCATGTTCGTGGATATTTATAACCTTCTTCAAGTTGAGCATTGTATCCCAATTGTCTTGCAGCTTTAAGTAGTGACTCGGTACTGATTCTTTCAATCGCAAATTTTTTAGAAATACGCCTTCCTTCGACTCTGCTTTTTTTGGTATCAAAATAGGCTGGCCAAAAAATTATAAACGGTTTACGTGAACGCATTTAAATCATTAAGTGAAAAATTATGAAAAAATATAAGATAAAAAACCCTCTAAGAAATATAAAAATTATTGGTTTAAAATATAAAAATTCTCAGAAATAAATTTTATTTAAGAGTATTTACTATTCATATTATAACTTTTAAAAACCTTTCTTACCCGGGGAGGGTAGTCTAGAATGGTATGATACTCGGCTGGGGTAATCTCTGCATTTGCTAAGTTTTCAGAAGCCGAGTGGTCGGGGGTTCAACGAGTTTCCCGTTTCGGGCATCCGAACAAATCCCCCCTCTCCCATTTTACTAATTTTCCGAATTATTAATAAAAAATAGACATTGTATTCTTAAAAATTTTTAAATTTGGTATAGATTTTTAAGTAGGTAAAAGCTATTTCTTTATAAAATTAAATCATTTTGTGATCATATGTTTAGTGCAATTCAAGAAGCCGATAAAACAATGCGTGGTTTGGCCATTGTTGGGGGAATTGTGGGAGTAATTGAAGCGATTTTAGATTTAGCTGGTTTTGGATTATGGCGATGGGGACTGCTGGGTATAACAGGAACAATAATTGCTCTCATAATTGCTATAGTAGCTACTTTTTTAGGATTTAGACCGATTAATTATACTCCTGCTATTTTAGGAGTAATTGGACTTTTTTTAATAATTTTTGGAATTTTAATTGGAGGAATAATTGTACTCCTTGCGGCTTTCGTAGGAGCTCTAAGTTAATTTTAAACCATTTTTTTTCTTTTTCTTTTGAAAGTACGTGAAACCTAAATTTCACGATCAATAATTCTATTTATTAATTTTTAAAGCAAAGTCATATTTACTAATATTATTGGAATTTAGGGATTTAATTATATATTAGTGTTGAAATAATATGAATTTAGATGAGAAAAATGATAGAAAACTTTATTTAGACTCTTCTCAAGCTATTGAAAAAAGAGTAGAGGATCTCCTCTCAAGAATGACAATTGAAGAAAAGGTAGCTCAACTTGGTTCTCAGTATCCAAAGGCTGTATTAGAGGAGAAGAAGTTATCAGTTGAAAAAATGGAAAAACGTTTTAGGCATGGTATTGGTCAAATTTCTCGAATTGGAGGTCTTTTAAATCTTCCCCCTGAAAAATCTGCAAAAATTGCGAATAGTATCCAGAAATTTTTAAAAGAAAAAACACGGTTAGGAATACCAGCAATAGTTCATGAAGAATGTTTATGTGGCTTTACATCAAGAGAGGGAACAGTTTTTCCACAAATTATTGGAATCGCTTCTACATGGGATCCAGAGATTGTTGAAGCAATGACAAGTGAAATTGGAAAGCAGATGCGAGTTGTTGGAGCTCATCAAGCTCTTTCCCCTGTCCTTGATATAGCTCGTGATCCACGATGGGGTAGAACAGAAGAAACATTTGGTGAGGATCCATATTTAGTGTCTCGTATGGGTGTTGCATATATAAAGGGATTACAGGGAAACTCACTTAAGGCAGGAATTATTGCTACAGGGAAACATTTTTTAGGGTATGGGTTACCACAGGGAGGTAGGAATTGGGGACCAGCATTTATCCCTAAAAGATCTCTTTTGGAAGTATATGCAAAGCCATTTGAAGCAGCAATAGTGGAATCTAATATTGGTTCAATTATGAATGCTTATCAAGAAATTGATGGAATTCCATGTGGGGTTTCGCATGAATTATTGACAGAATTGCTAAGAGATAAATTAGGCTTTACTGGGATGGTTGTTTCTGATTATGTTACACTTGAATTAGCTTGTTTAATGCACCGAATAGCTAAGGATTCAACTGAAGCGGCAATTCTAGCAATTAAAGCGGGTCTTGATGTAGAACTTCCCAGAACCGCAGGTTATGGGAGTGGATTTATTAGAGCCGTTAAAAATGGAGATGTAAATGAAGAATTAGTGAATCGATCAGTTGTTCGTATTCTAACAAAGAAGTTTGAACTTGGTTTATTTGAAAATCCATACGTAGATGATAATCCAGAAGCTATTGCAAAAATATTTTTAGATACAGAAGCTAAGGCTCTAACTAAAAAGATAGCTCTTAAATCTATGGTGTTGCTAAAAAATGATAATAATCTCTTACCTCTTAAAAAAAATATGAAATCTATTTCTATTATTGGCCCAAATGCAAATAGTATACGAAATCTCTTTGGTGATTACACTTTTATAAGTCAATTTGAAGCTTCTTTTGCTGATGTGAGTACTTTAGGTGATCTTGATGAAGAAACTAGATCTATTTATAGAGATTTAATAGAAAGCAACGATAAAGATGCATTTACTCGCAGTATTTACAATATCAAAAGCATATTAGAAGCTATAGAACAAAAGGTTTCTAAAAATACTAAAATATGTTATGCTAAAGGTTGTGAAATTCTTGAATACGATAAGAAAGGGTTTCGTGAAGCAATTGAAATTGGCAAAAAAGCTGACGTTGCGATTCTAGTTATGGGAGGAAAATCAGGGATGACAAAAGATTCCACTAGTGGAGAATATCGTGATCGTACTAGACTTACATTACCAGGAGTACAAGAGGAATTAATCCGGGAAATTTATGCTACAGGTACACCAACTGTGTTAGTATTAATCAACGGTCGTCCATTGTCAATTCCTTGGGAAAAGGAACATATTCCTGCAATTTTGGAAGCTTGGGTACCTGGTGAAAAAGGAGCTGATGCTGTTGCCGATGTGTTATTTGGTGATTATAATCCAGGAGGAAAATTACCAATATCTATTCCTCGTAATGTAGGACAGATTCCAGTTTTTCATAATCACAAACCTACTGGAAATTTATCAGTTACAACGTGGAATTACGTTGAAGAGAATACAGAACCTCTATTTCCTTTTGGATACGGTTTAAGCTATACTCAATTTGAATATAGTGATTTAAGGATTAATAAACCTCAAGTTGATATTAATGAAGAAGTTGAAATATCATTGAAAGTTAAAAATATTGGCAAGCTTCGTGGCGATGAGATAATTCAACTATATTTTCATGATCGAGAGGCTACTATTACTCGCCCCATTGAAGAATTAGTTGGATTTAAACGGATAACTTTAGAGCCTGAAGAAATTGTAACAATAAGATTTGTTATTTCAATGAAGCAACTGGGATTTTATAATGAAAATATGGAATATGTTGTAGAACCTGGTAATATTGATGTCTATGTCGGAAGCATCCATTCAATCCATAGTTCAAAACAGTTAGATCTTATGAATGACTTACTTTCGCATAGAGATGTGAAATTAAAAAGTCAACTCAAAATTATTGGTAAAGCAATAAAATTAGATACGAATAAAGTGTTTTTCTCAAAAGCTTTTGTTAAAAAAGATTACAATTGATAAGTCTATTTTAATAATGCTAACGCTAAGATTAATGCCCCTTGAATTTCAGAAATGTTTCCCACTCTTGAAGTATCTATTATGGTATTATTTAATCCCATATAAATTGCTCCATACGCTTTTCCTCCGCCTAGGTGAACTAGCGTCCGATAGATCAAGTTGCCGGAGATCCCGTTTGGTGCAATAATTAAATTCGATCTTTTCTCAATAGCATTTTCTATTAGAATTTCATCATGAGAAATTTTTATATCTGGATATTCTTCTTGTATGAATTTAACTACATTATTAGCAATATCAATTGTTTTATCTACACTTTCGTCTCTGCCAAAATCGCTTATTCTTCCACCACTTAAAATACTAATTTTTGGTTCAATTTTTAAGTATTTAAACTCATTTATAGCTTTTCTTATATAACTGATTTTCTTTTCTAAGTTATTACACTCATCTATACCAACTGGTCCAAAAAAAAATTGAATTCCATTAGAAGTCTCTAATAGTGCTAAACGATTTAATTCTTTTATGTTTAAATAATTTTTAACTATATTAAGAAATTTGTGGGAATCTAGAGAGCCGCGAATAATTCCATTTAATTTTTTATTTATAAGACACTCCACCATTTCTTTCTCTGGTTCATTTGTTTTAATTAATGAAATCCTAGATTTGTATTCATTATATAATTCTGTATTTCTAATTTGCTCAATTGAGTCTTTTATCCCAAAATAATGAATTTTTGAATTGTTCTCATTAAGAAATTTTATCGTAGCATTGAATATTTTATTGTTATGAAACTGTGATGTTCCTAAACCTATCCCTATTATACCTATCTTTCCTTTTGCTTTTGATTTGAATTTATTTAAGATGCTCATCTTTCAAATTTGTTAAAAATTTAAATCATTCCATAAATTATGAAAGCTAAAATTATTGTTATAGCATCATATACTCCATGAGTTACCACAACTGCAATTAAATTTTCATTTCTCCAGTAATAAAGCCATCCTAACATTAAGGAAATTGAGAAATAAGGAACAAACGACAATAAGAATGAAATTATAAAAGTTAACGGAGATTCTGAGATAATAAAAAAAAATCCAATTAAATGAAATAATGAAAATATTAATGCTGAAATGATAATGCCCCAAATATTTCCTAAATTCCGCACTAGACCTTTTTGCATAAATCCTCTGAATAGTATTTCCTCAGATGTCCCTATGATTAAAATCATTACGATGACGAAGATAATTAAACTGAAAATATTTAATGATGAGACTATTATTTCGATATCAGTTGTAGTGCCACTAACATCACGTATAATATCAACTCCAAAAATTATTTCTAAAATAATTTCTATAAATATTGAAGATACAACCACTAATATTATTCCAATTCCTGCAAAGGCTAACCCGATTAACACTTCTTTATAGATCCCTTTTCTCTCATATCCTCGGGAAGTAAATCCTAATAAAATCAATCGATTTTCAAAAGAAGGTGTTTTGAGATACTTTCCAACATATATTACAGGTACAAGAATAAAGACCAGTTCAAAAAAAGATGAAAAAATTATAAAGAATGGATTGTACATTAAATCAATTAAACTTTCCAAATCAGTAGTAAAAAATGCTAACATAGCAAGAAATCCTGCTACTAAAAAATTCATAAGTATATATGCTCCTATTGGTAAACCAAGAGAAGTCATTATCCCCCATAATTTCAAATCTTTTGTATTAGTGATGCTTTCATCAGAAATCTTTTCAATTCCATAATAAATTTTAGAAGGGTAGTATTGGGGATACGATAGGGTTCTAATATGCTGATTAGGAGTCTTTCTAGGTGGAAATTTTTTATGTTCCTTAATATATGTAATATTTGTGCGACACTTTATACAAAATTTAAGATTTTTGATTTTTGGAAGTTTATTTCCACATATTGGACAATATAACCAATCTAATTTGCGTTCATTACTATTTACATTATCTTGAGACTTAATAAGATCTTCTTCTTTATATTGATCTTTTAGTTCTTTATCATTCATTGTTAAGTTATAAGAATAAATTCATTTACAAAAAATTTTATATTTCAAATTGTAAAAGGTTCAGTTAAAAAGTTAGTTTAAAATAATAGAATTAATATAAACTTCTCATTAATCTTAATAATTGCATAACTTCATCTGTCTTAAGAAAACCATGATAGAGAGCTTTACTTAACAGTTTAGTATCCTCAATTTTTATAATTTCTTTTACTTCTAATTTAAGTTTAATTGATGGCATCCAAAAAGTCTTATTTGAATGTTGATATTCAATCATTACCATAAAAGGAAAAATTCCTTTTTCCTTAGGGACAATTTTTATTTTTAATTTTCTCCTTTCATTTGCTTTTAACTTGCTTAAACTTGAAAATTTTAATTTTGATTGAAAAGAGTTAGGCATAAAGAAATATATCTTTATATTTTTTATATCAGTTAGATTAGGATTTTCGATTATGAGAGTTATAATATCGGGATTATTTACCTTAAAACTATGATTTTGAATATCAAGATCTATAAAAAGGGGATATGGTACATATTCTTCATTTAAAGTAAAGCTCATATCAACAAGTTTTTGAAGATTAGGCTTCAATTTTGAGCTAAACTGATTTCTCTGTTCTTCAATTGAAAGGATATTCTTACTTCTAAAATCTTCAAAATCATTTAATAAACGGTTGATGTATTTCGAGATATAATTATCAAATTCTGTATGTTTGCCTGAAATAAATGACATCAATTTTTTATAATATCCAGATTCAAGGTTTCTAAGAAGAGGTTTTTTAAACAGATTATCAATAAAATTCTTTAATAATTCATCTAAGTTCATTAGATCTTCACGTTCAATTTCAAATCTCTGGATAATTTTATCGTTATAAATATCAATCCGTATAAAGTCACTTAATGTATCTAAAACCTCAATTGCTTCCAAGTTATAATCTTCAAACGCTTTACTTATCATGTCATCTAATAAATCATCGAACTTTTGAATATTTTTATTTTTATAATCGATAAATTCAGTACGATATGATTCTAAATAATCAATTAATTGCCCAGAATGTAATTTTAAGAGTTTTCTTTGATATTTCTGATATTTTTTTGAAACATCAGTTATTAAATTTTTAAAATTTTGTAGCTCATTAAGATTTTTTTCTGTATTAAAGATTAAGTTCTCTTTAAAAGATTCAAGCGAAACAATTGGATCGATAACTTTTACTTTTTCTAGTACAAGACAAGTATCTCTTTCTAATTGATATATTTGTTCAATTTGTGAATATAAATTAAATATCTGAATACTTTTTTCTTCAATATGATTTAACTCTTTTAGGAGATCTTTAAGTTTTTCTGAAAAGTATCGAGGGTTTTCAGTTAAAATATTTCTTAAAATAATGACAAAATTGACAAGTATAGAGTATAATTTTTCCTTCTTAGCAAAATTCAAGTTATGATCCTCAAATTGCGTTATTTTGCAATAATCAACAATATTCTGATAGCTTCTCTCAGTAAGTTGATAGTATTTATAACAGTCTTTTAATCTTATTGATTTTTTAGCTAAATAACTATAATATAAGCCCAATAATGATTTATTTATTATATATGTAAGATCTCTTATTTTTTGAAATTTACTTCTAGAGTTTTCCTCCTTTAAATAGATTAATAAGTAATTTTCTATTATTATTCCTAAATTACCAGCAGCACGTATCAATTTAAATAGTTTTGCTGGATTAATATCAATATCATTTAATTTTGTTATAATTAAATGTCTATATTCATTAAAACTAAGATTTAACTTCCGAAAATAAGACTCAATTAAGGATTTTCTTCTTTCTATTTCATTACTATTAATTTTTCTCTTATTTTTAATTGATGTAATATTTAAAATTTCTGTGATATAATTCTTGTGAGTGTAGACTGATTCCATATATAAGTTACTTGCTTTACAATAAAAACATTGGATAATGGAACCTTTCACCATGGGCAGGCTATTTCCACACCTTTTACATGGTAAATGAAATGACACTTTAAATATCACAATTAAAATTGAGTTACTATTCTTAAAGTATACATTTAACAATTAAATATTAAAATATTTGTATTGAATTTATAATATCAAGATATTTTGAAGTATTCCTAAAAAGTTACTTAATATTTTTTAGCTCTAATGAGTAAAATAACAAAATAAAGTGTCATTCTCTATTTTTATGGGATTTACAAAAGCATATCTTTCGAACTGGATTGTTTTATTCATCGGAATATTTAAGAGATTTATTTCTCCATAACCATGAGACAAAGAACCATCAGGATTAGTTATAGAAACATTTATGTTGTCTTCTTTAGGAACCCATTGTATTATAGGAAAGCCCTGTTCTCTATCTAATTGAGTGCTATAATATTTCGCGTTTATAATCCTATTATTTAAATCAATTGAATTAATATGTACATTAATTAAATCTTTTAAACGTATTGTATCGCCAATTTTAAAGCCCCTTACATCTGATTGTGAAATGTATAATCCTATTTTATTATTTTTGGAGATAAGATTAATTTTTCTTTTACCTTTTTCAGGCTTTGTTGGTAAAAGAAGAGGTTCTGCAGTATATTCTGAGAAAGGAACGTCGTCAATAAGAATTGAAATAGGATCCTCAACAAAGAAATATCTATTTGATATCTCATCAATAATATCTTTATTTTTAGCATATAACCAATTTACTGAAAAAGTTATTCCCGTTGTAGACATTCCAAGATCCATTAAAGTTTCTCTCAATGCTTCCGGTTTAATACCACGCTTTTTTAAAGATTGTAAGCTCCAAGTTCTTGGATCTTCCCATCCTTGATAAATTCCCTTCTGAATATTATTTCGTGCTTCAGTTTTACTTAATTTTAAACCAGGGAAATTAAGTCTACCATAATAAAGTAATTTGGCTTTTTTCCAACCAAAATGGTCCCATATAAACTCTTCAATAATACCTTCTTTTACTAAATCTATCCCTCTAAGAATGTGTGTAGCACCGATAAGATAGTCATCGATAGACCAACTAAACTCTAACATTGGCCATACAATGTATTTTGTCCCTACTTTAGGATGTTCTGCTTCAGATATTCTCATGATTATTTGATCTCTTAATGCAGGATCTTTTTGATCCATTCCAGTTTTCAATCTTACAACTGCTTCAGTTTCTCTATATTTACCATGCAACATATTTTGCCATTCCTGCATGTTTCGATCTATTGACTGATTTCTATGGGGGCAACTCTTTTTCAACTTTTTATATTTTTCTCTAAATTCACCAGCATTACAGAAACAAACATATGCCATCTTATCCTTAATTAATTTTTCGCAATATTCATAAAAATTATCAAGCCTATCGCTTTTATAATAAATTTTATGAATCTTGACACCTAGCCATTCAAGTCCTTCTCTTATTAAGTCATAAGCTTCTGGTAATACATATTTTGCCTTAGGGCTATCTCTTAATGATTTAGGACTCCCGATAGTATCGTCATAAAATAAGATAAGCTCTCCCTTATATTTTTTTACATACTCATCATTTAAAACAACCATTCTGGCATTTCCAATATGCAATGCTCCACTTGGATACGGTGCTAAGCGCATTATAACTTTAGGATATTTATCAAACTCAGGTAAATCTGGCAATTCTTTCTTTTCTTCTTTTGACTCTTCTTTATCCAAAGCATGGGGATCCAATTTCAATAATTTTGTTTTCTGTTCCTCAATACTTAGGTTTGAAATTTTTGCTAAGATCTCGTCTAATATGGGAGTAATTTTATTCACATGGGATCGGAGTTCAGTCATTTGAGCCATAAGTTTTCCCATTATAGCTCTTTTATTTGGAATTCCATTAAATTTTAGAGCGTTTTTCAAACCTGCAATCCAAAGAATTTTTTTTATTTCTTCCTCATCCATAATAAAGAATCATCATATTCACTTCATATACGATTTAACCTTTTACTATTAAACTATTTAAACATTTCTTTTGCCTAAATTTTCAAGAAGATCTTTAATTTCATTTGCTCCATTATTTAAAATATTGAATGAAATAAAAGAAGTTTCTTGACGAGCTTTCTTTTTTAGAATTTTTATCTTTAATTCATATGCTTCAATAAGATTATCAGAGTAATCTGAATTGTTTCCTTTTATTATAACATCAAGAAAATGTAAAGCTAATTGTAATTTCCCTTCCTCATAGAGCTTTTTTGCGTGTTGCAGGAATTGTTCTTCAGAGTTAATTTTAAGAAATTCTTTTGCAATTTCTGACGATTTGGCAGGAAATAAATCTGTTGGATTTCCAGTATTATACCAACCATGGTAAAGCCTATATACTGCATGGATAGCATATTCATAAGAACCATAGACAGGTCTTAGAATATAATGTTTTTTAAATTTTTCAGGGTAAATTTCTAACATCTCATGATAAATCTGTTCAAACCATTTTCCTTCATTTAATCTTTTCACTACTTCATCGTGGACAAAATGCATTGCCTCTGCTGTTATAGATAACACATCTTTGATACTTTCTTTTCCTTCAATTAAAGGTCCATGACCTGGAACTAAATACTCAGCATTCTTTTCCAACATTTTTTCCATTGCTAGAGCCCAATGTTTCGGATATCGCTGCACCTTATAAGGATTCCCCACATTAGGATAGCTGGATATCATAAGATCGCCAGTAAAAATCACCTTTTTCTCAGGAACAAACATCCATATTGAGTCATCAGTTTCCCCCATATCATGGAATATTTCAAATGTTAGATCTCCTAATGTAAATGTGTAATTTTCATTTCCTTTAATTATTATAGTTGGTTCAAGAATTTCGCGAGTTGAAGTAAACCTTCTATTACTGTCATAAATAGAGGCAAATTGCATCGAATTTATCCAATTTTGATAATTATCTAATTCTTTATATCTTTTAAAGCGTTCAATTAATTTTTCATGAGCAATAATTTGAGGTAGTTCCCAATTTTTTTCTTTAATTTCCTCTAGAAATGGAGGAAAGCCAAAACAATGATCAAAATGACCATGACTATAAACCAAATATTTAATTTGCTTATTTGTTATTGCTCGAAATGCTCTAAATAAACGATTTCGATATTGCCTGGTAGTAATATCAAAAACTACTAGACCTTCATCGGTTTCTACTATACCTACATTACCAAAGGAACCAATCATATGGCAATCTCCATCAGCAAAGGTAACAGGTGGAAACATACCAATGAATTTTTCTATTTCTTTAGAATTGCTACTCATTATAATACCAATTGTTTATGAATGATATGCTAAATTTAAGTTATTAAAAAAATTTTTTTAAAACATAATGAAAGAAATTAAAGTGGAAGATTATTATAATAAAGTATTTGGATCGTGGATAGGACGTGTTGCAGGAGATTTTGTGGGTGCACCAGTAGAATTAAGAGATATTAATTATATTAAACGTAGATATGGCGAAATAACATACTACCCTAAGAAAATTAATTTAAACTATGTGAATGACGATGAAATGTATGAGATCATTGCTCTTATTGCTTTAGAAAAGTATGGGTTAGATCTTACAGCAAAAGATATTGGTTTAGAGTGGTTAAATCTTTTAAAATATGAACGAGCAGTATTTACGGCAGAAAAAGTAGCATTAAAGAATCTAAAGGCAAAAATCTTCCCTCCAGAATCTGGAATTTACAATAATCCCTATTATGATTTTATTGGAGCTCAAATGCGAGCGGATCTTTGGGGTCAAATCACACCAGGATGCCCAGAAATAGCCAAAAATTATGCAGAAATGGATGGTTCAATTTCTCATCATGGTATTGGAATTGAAGGAGAAGTCTATATTGCTGAGCTAATTTCTAATGCCTTTTTTGAAACAGATATAAGGAAAAATATAGAAAAATTTCAATCTTTTTTACCTAATGAAACAGAAAGTCTTTATACTCAGACTGTAAAAGAAGCAATTACATTATTTGAGCAAAATCCAAGAGATTTTAGAAATGCTAGAGATATTTTAATTAATGAATATTGGGCAAAGATAAAAAGAAAATTAATCGATAAAGAGCAAACCCAAGAAACAGAAAGGGCAAAAATATTAAACAGTAAAGAATCAGAAGTTCATGTTCTACCCAATATCGGGATAATAGTTTTATCTCTTTTATATGGTACTGAGGATGCGATAGACCCATTGGGTAAATCTATCTGTATTTCTGCTATGATGGGCTATGATACTGATTGTAATTGTGGAAATATTGGAGCGATTCTCGGTGCTCAATTAGGGGCAAATAAAATTCCTGCAAAATGGAAAGCACCTCTACAAGATACTTTTTCTACGTATGTGAAGGGCTATGAAAAATGGAAAATTTCTGATTTAGCATTAAGAGTAGCTAATATAGGAAAGCTTATTATGAAAGAGAAGTGTCAGGAGTACGTTAAAATTATTGAATGATTTAGAAATACCCTTACTTGATATTCAATAATTTAATAATATCATCAAAATTTACAGACCTCAAATCATTTACAATTAAATTAGCAGCAAGAAGATCAACATTACAATGTGTGGTTCTTAAAGCAATTACCGGTATACCAGCTCGTCTAGCCGCCTCAATACCCACAGGCGCATCTTCAATTACAATACAATTTTTAGGATTTAATTTAAGTTTTTGAGCAGCCATTAAGAAAACATCGGGTTCAGGCTTACTCTTTTTTACCTCAGCTGCAGTTATAATAACATCAAAATAATGTTTTAAATTTAAAACTGATAATAATAATTCAACATTTTCAGGAGGTCCACTTGAACCAACTGCTAATTTAATGCCTTTCTCCTTGAGTTCTTTTATCAATTTTAAAACACCTGGTATTGGTTCTAATTTATCTTTTACCATTTCGCGATAATATTGTTCTTTTAAATCTGCCAATTTTTCAACAAGACGTTGTTCAACTTTAGAACCCACTAGCTTTCGAGTAATTGGAACACTTTGTTGACCAAAGGTTAAATCAAAAAATTTTTTTGTAAATTTTTTTCCTATTTCATTAGCCATTTTAACCCAACTTTTGAAATGAATAGGTCCGGTATCTGCTAAAACGCCATCCACATCAAAAATTACGCCATATTCTTGAAACATAGTTTTATCTTTAAAAGATAATTAAGTAAGTATTATAGAGAATTAATAATTATTAAAAATTAATTCTTAATAAAATCATCCAAGGTCCGGTAGTCTAGTTTGGATAGGGCGCTGGCTTGCGGAGCCAGATATCGAGGGTTCAAATCCCCCCCGGACCACATTTAAAATTCATTAATTATACCTGATTTTTAATTTAATCAATGAAATTTAAGATCTCTGATACATCCTTCACTTTTATATAATTAGGGACGTTAATCTCCTTTTCAAACGGGAATTTGTATTTCCTATCTAATAAAATAGCTTTCAAATTTGTTCTATAAGCCCCAATAATATCAGCATATTCATCTCCACACATCATAACCGAATTTGCATGAGATTCTAAACCCATTTTTTTAAGTGTATGAAAAAAAATATTAGCATCAGGTTTTCTTTTCCCAAATTTAGCAGAGGTGACAACAATATCAAAAAATCGAAATAAATCATGTTTAATTAACACATTTTCAATTGTTTTATGATTTGGATGATTAGAGATTAATGCAATTTTTAAATTTTTTAAGACTAATTTCTCTAAGGTATCTCTTGTGTTTTCGAAGGGAATCCATTCATCTTCTTCACAAGAATGGTATATATTTGCTAATTCCATATAGAATTGATCATTTAATTCATCCGAATCGTTTATGGCATTTTTATCTACCATTATTTTTAATACTTTTTGAAAAATTATAGAGGTAGGAATTTCTAATTTTGTTTTGATACTTTTCTTAAAAGAGGAAGCTCTTTTTCTATTAAAAATTTTAATAAAATCTTCAATTGCTATTTTTTCTTTCAATATATTATGTTTTTTTAATAAGTCAATAGAATCTACTAATCCTGTCTTAAAACATTCAAAATATTTCTCAATAGAAGGTTCATCAAAATAAAATAATGTGAAGCCAAAATCAAAAATTACTCCTTTAACCTTCATAATATAAATTATAATAATGTAAATCGAATTTTAAATTATCTCTAAATATGAATTATTAGAATTTTTAAGAGTCTATATTAATTTATTAATAAATAATAAATTTTTATCGAAAGAACTTACTATTTTAGTGAAATATTATGTCAATCGATAAATGGCTTTCTGATAAAGATGAAGAAATCAGAAGGGAGAAATTATTTAAAGCACTTCCTAAAGAAAAAGTTCAGGAACTAAAAATAAAAAAAATTAAAGATATAACAAAGAAGAATGAACCTATCTTGGAAGAAAGCTCAACTACTAAGGATCTTTTGGGTAATATCATCGAATTTAAAGACTGGTTGAATCAAAGAACTTACTTAAAAGGAGATTTAGATAAAATAGAAATTTGGATAAAAAATTTGTATATGAAAATTAAAAGAGTAAATGAACAAGAATCTAAATTGAATCTTAAAAATGAGCGAAAGGAATTGCTTGATAAATACAAAAGAATTCCACTCAAGTTCTTAGATGAAAAAAGTAGAGTTGTTATAAATAAGAAATTATACAATTCTAAAAAAACTAGTTCAGACTATTATATCTTAAGAAAACTAAAAGAAACTGTAAATGAAAAGCTGAAAGAAGCTGAATATTATCATATCCTCAGAACAATTTTGGAAATATGAAAACAACTAGGAAATAATTCAAAATACTTTTTATTTCATAGATATTTATATTTCGTATAATAATAATTAGACATCTCTTGAATTTACAAATGTGGGTTATTTGTCCATTAGCGGGCTCAGGTCGACGTTTACAACCATTTACATATTCAAAGCCTAAAGCATTTATAAAGATAGCAGGAAAGAGGTTAATTGATCATATTCTAATAAAGCTAAAAAAAACTTTTCCAAAAAATACTAATCTTTGTTTTATAGTGGGTTATAAGAAAAGGCAAATATCTGAATATTTAACTAAAAATTATTCGGATTATTTTAATTTACAACTTATTGTGCAAAAACCAATTGGCTATGAAGCTGATACTCCCTTTTTCAGTGGACTTGGTGATGCAATATTACTATCTAAAAATTTTGCTGAAAATGATGATTGTTTCATTTTTCTAAGTGATAGACTCCCCATCGAAGATTATTCGCAGATTCTCTTGAAATTCCATCAGGATATTTGCGATGGTGTAATGAATGTTAAGCAAGTTGAAAATCCTCAATTCTATGGAGTAATTGAACTAAATGATGAAGGTTATATTACTACTATTGTTGAGAAGCCTAAAGAGCCTAAAACTAACTATGCAGTCTCGGGAGCCTATTTATTTGGAATGAGTATAACTCCCCGTTTATTTGAATTATTGGAGGAGCAAAGTAAAATTAAATTAGATAATGGACAGGAGCATCATTTGACCCCTGTCATTCAAAAACTCATAGATGAGGGCTTTAAAATAAAAATTAATGAAATGAAGGAAGAAATTTTAGATTTCGGAAGACCTGAAAGCTTAATTGAAGGTAATAGACACTTATTAGCAGAAATCAAATTAGAAGACCCTTCTTATGAAAAAATGTACCAATCAGGTAATATTATTGATTCTAAAATTGTACCTCCTGTATTTATAGGAAAAAATTCAAAGATTTCAGATTCAGTTATTGGCCCAAATGTGTCCATTGGAGATGATGTAATCCTTGAAAAGTGTATTATCTCTGAATCTGTTATAGGTGATGGTGCAAATTTAAAAAAAATTATTTCTTCAGAAAGTATTATAGGAGATTATAGTATTCTAGAAGATTTAATAAAGAAAAGGATTACTATTGGTGATTCCTCCTATATAACTACCTCTAATATGAAATCTTTTTAGTTTCTGAAATTATAAGAAAAATAAAAATTTAATAATTAATCAAATTTTGGTCTTTTATGTTGCCAAGGTTGTATCTCTTCAAAAGTCTTTGAAACTTGAAATACTAACATCTCATTAAACCTGTTTCCAATAATCTGCATTCCAATAGGTAGATCCTCACTCGACCAGCCACAAGGAATTGAAGCTGCTGGATGTCCTGTTAAATTGAATGGAAAACTGAAGGGTTGCCACCCTGTAGGTGATACATTCATTTCATTAATTTTCGGTGGGAACATTAATCCTAAGTTAAAAGCGGGAATTGCTGTTGTTGGTGTTATTAAAATGTCATAGGTTTTAAAAATTTCATAAATTACTCTATAAATCTGTTCACGTTGATCTAATGCTCTCATCACGTCATTTACAGAAAATCCAATACTAGCCTCTGCCAATTTTATTAATTCAGGATCTATTTTATCTCGCCACTTTTTAAATTTTGGCTTAAGATCATAATAAAAATCGGATGTATAAAGGGTATAAAAAGACATCTCTGGTTTCCGCATTTTCATTTTTATTTTTTCAACAGTCCATCCATATCCCTCAAATTTTTGTATTGAATCTATTACACTTTTCTCTACATCAGCATCAATAACTTTAGCATAACCTAAATCTAATGAATATCCAATTTTGAGTTTGTCTGGTTTCTCATCAATATGTTCTATATAATTAAATTTTTCTGCTGGTAAACTAAATCTATCAGCATCATGAGGACCCTTCATGGCATCTAGCATTAAAGCAGCATCCTTAACATAATTAGTTAGCGGACCATAAGAAACATATCCTGTTCCATGAAAACAAATATTTGGATATATTGGAACTCTTCCAAGATTAGGTTTTATACCATAAACTCCACAAAGTGAAGCAGGATGTCTTATTGAACCACCCCCATCATTTCCTAATGCAAGTGGACCTAAACCGCAAGCTACAGCAGCACCACCCCCTCCAGTTGAACCTCCAGGAGTTCTATCTAATTTCCAAGGATTTTTACTCTCTCCAAAAACGCGATTATGAGTAGAGCCAGCATAGCCTAATTCAGGAGTATTTGTTTTTCCTAAAATTACGCAACCAGCATTTTTTAACCTTTCTACTGCAATATCATCTTCTTCCGGTATAAAGTTTTCATACATTAATGATCCAAATGTGGTCCTTATTCCTTTAGTGAACATTAAGTCTTTTATTGAAGTTGGAATTCCATGTAATAAGCCCAATTTTTCACCTTTTTTTACTGCTTCATCGGCTTTTTTTGCCATTTCTCTTGCTAATTCGAAAGTAGGAGTACAGTAAGCATTTATAATTGGATTAATTTTCTCAATTCTTTCGATTATAGCTTCTGTAATTTCTTGAGAAGTAAGCTCTTGAGTTTTTATTTTATCTCTCATTTCGCAAGCAGACAAAAAACATATATCTTCTTTATTCATTTTTACCATTGATTTTAATTTGTTTTAATAAATTAAAATTTGATAATATTTAATATAAACGATTTTATATTTGAATCCAAATACGAGCTCGAAATTAATTGAAGACTGGTTTTTTGAATTGCCATGGGCAAATTTCTTCAAATACCTTCGAGACCTGTAGAATTAATAATTCTTCAAATCTTTTACCAACAATCTGCAACCCAATTGGCAGATTACTTTTTGTCCATCCGCAGGGAATAGAAGCTGCAGGATGACCAGTAAAGTTAAAGGGAAATGTAAATGGTTGCCAGTCTGTGGGTCTTACATCTATTCCATTTATTTCTGAAGGAGCTACAATCCCTAATTCGAAAGCAGGAACTGCTGTTGTTGGAGTAATTAGTACATCGTAATTTCTAAATGATTCAAATATAGCTTGATAAAACTTATTACGAGTTTTCATAGCATGTGGTAAACTTGAAGCTGGGGAACTTAATCCTGCTTCGACCCATGTTACTAAAGTGGGATCCATTTTTTCTCTCCATTCCTTTAAATATGGTTCTAGTGCATATCCAAAAGTTACAAGCCATAATGTGCTAAAAGCTTCTGATGGATCTACTCCTTTAAATTTTGCTTCTTCAACCTCCCACCCAATGGATTCAAATTTATAAACTGCCTTAATTACTGCTTTTTCAACTTCACTATCAATGACTTTTGCGTACCCTAAATCTAAACTATATCCAATTTTTAATTTTACAGGTTTTTCATCTATAAGATTAAGGTACTTAATGTTATCCTCTGGTAAAGAATATCTATCACCCTCAAATGGACCCTTCATAACGTCTAACATTAATGCTGCATCTGATACATATCTCACAATAGGACCTATAACAGATAATGTTTGAGCAGAAATGGTTTTTCTTGGATATATAGGAACTCTCCCAAAGCTAGGTTTGAGACCATAAGTTCCACAAAAGCAAGCAGGATGCCGAATAGATCCTCCTCCATCTGAACCTTGAGCTAGAGGTCCCATTCCACAGACAACTGATGCTGCTGCACCCCCACTAGAACCTCCAGATGTTTTCTTAAGATCCCACGGATTTGGAGTAGCTCCAAATATTAAATTATCAGTAGCTCCTTTAAATCCAAATTCGGGAGTATTAGTTTTTCCTAAGATTACACACCCAGCATCTTTTAAACGTTTTACAATAACAGCATCTTCATCCGGAATATAATTTTCATAAATTTTTGACCCAAAGGTGGTCCTTACTCCTTGAACTGGTACCAAATCTTTTATTGAAGATGGAATACCATGTAACAAGCCTAACTTTTCACCTTTTTTGACGGCATCATCGGCTTTTTTAGCCATCTCACGTGCTAAATCAAAAGTTAATGTACAATATGCATTTATCTTTGGATTTACTTTTTCAATTCTTTCAATAATCGTTTCAGTTATTTCTTGAGACAACAATTCTTGACTTTTAATTTTTTCAGCCATTTCATACGCAGACATGAAACAAATATCTTCCTTTTTCATTTTCTTCATCTCTTTTATTTGATATTATAAAAATTTGAGATTAAGTTTTATAAATAATTTCCTATAAATTCAGGATTATATTTCTAAAGAAATTTTAATCAGAATATTTAAAAATTAAAATCCTTCTGCCACTTTTTATAGCCTATCTGCCAAAGCTTCAATCGAGGTTTATTTACTTTATTATCCACCTCAATCCCTGGTTTAGCATTATTCATTACTTCACGATAGCGAGAGTAATATTCATCTGCACTCGCATTCCCTTTAATTAAATTTAAAATTGCTTTTTCTGTGAAATATAAAATTAAATCTGGCTTAAGATCCGGTTTACTTCTTGTCATTTCTAAATTATTGTCTTCTCTTTTATACAAAAAATAATGGAGTTTGAAAGCTTTGTCATCTATAGAATTTTCAGTAATACAATATTCCCAACAAGCGTTTACATTTAAATGTCTCATTAAATCTAAATTATTTGGAAAATAAGCTTTTAGTTTTTTATATAATTCTTCTGCATCCATCGCGCAATCTAATTATTTTATTTTCTCTAAATTCAACGGAGTACCATCATAAATATATTTTCCATAAACCAATTCCTGGGGATAATATTTGCAACCTGCTGGATAAGCAGAATCTTTAATTCCACCAAGTGAAACCGTAATATCAACAAGCATGGGTCTAGCATTTATATAAATATTCGCAGCTTCTAATTCGTTCTTAAATATTTCAATGTTTTTAAGATTAGAAGTATAAACTACTGCTCTCATACCATAATTACTTGCATTTGCTAGTCTTATTGCATCTTTAATATCGTTAGCTTTAGTAATAGAACGAACTGGTCCAAAAGCCTCTTCACGCCATAAAAATGGAGCTGTCGTTAGATCTTCACATAATTCAGGTTTTATTTCAATTAAGGTGGGTTTATAAAATAATCCATAATCTTCACCAGTATCAATCTTTTCTGCTCCCGTGAAAATTTTTGTCCCGAACTTTTTTGCATCGTTCACCATCACTTCCATCATCATCAGGATTCTCCTACTTCCCAATGGACCAATATCTGTATCCGGATCAGTTGGATCTCCGTATTTTAAGTTTTCAATTTCTTTCACAAGACATTCCACATATTGGTCATATATATCTTTGTGGACAATTATTCGCTTCATCGAGAAACATTGTTGTCCAGAATTAGTATAACTTGCCATTACATTCCACTTAGCAACTTGTTCTAAATTTACATCATCCATGACAATACCAGCGTCATTTCCAGCACATTCGAAAAAAAAGTGTTTAAATGGTTGAGTGTACATAGGAACTCCCATTGATTTATCTACAGTTTTTTTCAGGAATCTACCATAACGTACTAAGATATCCTTAGCTGTATGAGAAGCTGTAATGGTCATTATTGTTTTAACCAATGGTGATTTAAGAAATTCATCCACAGCCCATTCTCCAGGAGCAATAACTATATCTAAAGCTCCAAGAGCAGGTAAATCCATTTCTTCCATTGAAGAATAGGCTTCTAGCATAGTCAATGGACAAGCTGTGGATGGTTTCACGATGGCTCCATTGCCAACTAAATAATTTGCCCCCAATTGATAAAGAGGTAGACTTATAGGTGTATTTCGAGGAGAAATGCACGCTGCTAGTCCATGAGGAAAATACCTTATCTTAGCAAATTGTTCCCCTTCTATGCTCGTTAAAGGTTTGTCTTCTATGAATTGATGATACCAATCACAAAATTTGAAACCATTCATGACAATATTCAATTCCCATTCTGAGTATTTAATTGGCAATCCACCTTCTGCTACCACCAAATCCTTCAATTGTAATTTTTTAAAACGTAATTTAGTAGCAAATTTAGAAAGAAGTTGAGCTCGTTCAAAAAAATCCATTTCTTTTAGTAATTGCTCATTTTTATGTACTGTCTTTATTTTTTTTCTAACTGTTTCAGGTGTGTCAGCCGGAATAGTTCCTATTAATTCACCTGTGTATTTATTTTTTATTTCCAATTCTTGAACTTTTGCCATATAATTTATTACCTTTTTATATTTTAAAGCTATTTCTAATATTCAATTAAAAAGATTTTTAAATACTTTAATTCTATTCATCCTCTTTGAGGATTCCAGCAGTTTGGGCAAATTTTCCATAGCCCATGTTGATTAAGGTTTGTGTTCTTTTATGCAATACAAAATCAATCCAGCCTTTTTCTTCATCTGGATTATCATAAAACGATCCTAAAAGCTGAGCATACTCTAATTTCGTTTTTGTTTGGATTAATTTTTTAACTGCATCCACCGAAAGTGCTAATTCCAAATCTGAATCGACAGCTCTTCCTGGTTTTATTTCAATTCCATTTCCATTTCTAAATACATTGAAAATATCAAATGGAGATTCTTTATCATATGTTTCAACGGAATTATAAAGCGCAAAATCAAAGTTTGAACCAGTTATTAAATCCGAGAAAATCTCAGGATATTGTGCCAGAAATTTGGTGTATTTTCTAGCTATTTCTGTTTTATATGCTTTCTCATCTATAATTTGACTTGTTAATTTTTCTTCTGTCATTTTAACACATTCGTATTCCTATTTTTTTTTTCTTTTTCGATATAATTCTTATACCATGCTATAGTTTCACGTAATCCTTCTTCTAAAGGAGTAATTTTAAAACCTAATTTTTCTACAGCTTTTTTTGAAGAATATGCTCTATGGTACTTAATTGCTCTTAGTGTGGGTCGTGTCAAATAGGGTACTTTTTTATTGAAAAAAGCTTTTACTTCCAATAACCATGCGTAAACCATTGTAACCCAGAATGGAAGCTTTTTTGCCTTTTTATTTCTACCAATTTTAGCAATTAAATCCAGATATTCTCTAAACTTAATATTTTCTCCACCAAGAATAAATTCTTCTCCAAAAAGATCTTCTCTGTTGATTACGTTTACAAAAGTATCTGCTAAATCGTTAACATACGAAAGGCAAGTTATTGATTCTCCTTTTCCAGGACATACACCTAAGGGAAGAGTTTTTCCCCTCATAACATCAAAAAGCATTCTTCCAAAAATATTAAAATCTCCTGGACCATATACAATTCCTGGATAGAATATTACAACTTTCAAGCCTTTTGGTATAAAATTTTTCACTAATTTTTTTGCCTGAAATTTTGATTTTTCATATTCCATACAAAAATGTTCTTTTTCATACGTTTCATCAACAGGGTCTGGAGGAGTAGGACCTAAAGCAGTGAAAGAACTAACATAAAATAATTTTAGATTATTTTCAAAAGCAACTTTAGCGATATTTTCTGTTCCCTTTACATTAATATCATGGTAAATTGATTTACTTTTTGCCCATATTCCTGTGTAAGCCGCAAGATGATAAATAATTTCAACATTATCTACACCTTTATATAAACTATCAATGTCCCGAACATCACCAGTTATATATTCGATATTATTAAGATTTTGAAAAGGTTCAGTATTACTACTCTCTCTTATTAAGATTTTTAAATTATGACCTAACTCATTCAATTTCTTTACTAATGGGACACCAATAAATCCAGTACCGCCAGTAACTAAAATGTTAGCCATTACTAAAATACTTAAATATTAAAAATCAGTTTTTAAATATTTGATAGGTATCTACCTCTCTTTTTTAAATATTTCATACTAATAACAATTGTAATGGTTAAAAGTTTGAAAAATAGGAGATTTAAAAAATTTCAGTGGTAATGATTCATTTCTTTTTAAACATTTCAGTATCATACTTAGATTTTAAT
>JBHLMP010000012.1:0-13605 GCA_048938025.1 Promethearchaeota archaeon | reverse complement strand
TTTCTACAGCAAAAAAGGGCGCAATTATTGTTTCACATAAATATCCATTAAATGGTTTAAATTCATATTTGAAGCTTGATTGTAAATTAAATCAAAAGAAGGGAAATAAAGAATTTACCACCTATTTTTACTCTAGACTTTAAATATTTTTTCGATTGTCACTAAAAAATATAATTATAAATAAAATGATAATAAATAATTATATACTTCTATCAATTGAATAATTATTTTATAAAAAATGGTGTTAATTTAAAAATGGCTATTACTCCTGAAGGACTGTTGGATGGGATAACTGCGGCTGGTATTGTTCTGTCAGCAACTCTATTCGGATTGTTTTCTTTATATAAAGCGATAAAATTAAAAGCTAAACTCCTTGGTGTTGCTGCTCTTACTATGGTCTTTACGGGTCTTTTATGGTTAGGACCTTCCACTGATTTCATTTTTGTGCTTACTACAGGAAAAAATATAGATCCAATTCAGGTTTATTCGATTTTAAGTTATACATGGGTTGCTCCAGCTTTACTTGTCTCAATGTATTTGGGGGGCGAACTCATATGGCCTAAAGGAAAATGGATTATTGTAGCAATCCTTTTAGCATTAGGTATTATATTTGAGATGTTTCTATGGTTTAATACATTGCATTCATTCGAATTTACGCTTGATAACCCTGGGGAAGATTTAATAGATGCCAGTTTTGTCAGAACGCATCCAACATTTTTATTAGTTGCTGTTTTTTTAGTTTCTACTTTAGTATTCTTAGGAATTGGCTTTTTAATAAAAGCTAAACAAGCAACAGGCGAATTAAGAAGGAAATTTCTATTCTTATCTATTGCATTTATTATCTTTGTCTTAACTGGAGCTTTGGATTCAATACTTCCATTAGGTATAGGCATTGGCTTTATAAGAGTTGTCATGATGACTTATGCAATATGGCTCTATCTGGGGCTTAAAACTTAAATGTGTTTTTTTTTATTACTTTTTATTTTATTTTTGACTTGTACTATTTACTTTTAATTTTAATCAGCATATCTTTTAAAAATAATTTCATAAAGTATCTCTGACTATTACAAAACTCTAATTTTTGATTATTCGTTAAATTAGAGCAATTAGATAAGATAGAATGAATATCATTTGAAATAATAAGATATTCTTCTCTTGTATCATGAGATTTGCATTCTAAAATATTACTCTCTTGGAGGTAATTCTCAGAGGGAACAGTATCATTAAATTTGTGATTGATTTCTATTGGATATTTGTTTTCGTATGCAATTAAAGATGAAATTATTAAATCCGAAATTGCAGAAAAATTGTCCTTTGAATCCTTATACTTCAATAACTCCGAGACAAGTTCAGAAATTAGATTAAAAGTAGGATTTTGTAATTTTGATTTATCTAAACTATCGGATTCTTCAAAACTTATGTTATTTCCGAAGAATTGGTCAGATAATTCTTTGCTAGCAAATCCTTTAGAAATTATGTATCAACCCAAATTTCAATTTGATTTAAGTAAGATTTACCAGCTATTTAAAAAAAAAGCCTCTGTGAATTTAGTAGAATTATTAGTTCTTCCACATTTAAGGAAAAATATTTATTTATAAATACTACAAACAATTTATTAATAATTTTAACATATATTTAGTACTTTTATCAAAAAAATTATAAAAAGGAATTAAAATGACGGAAGAAAAGAAAGGTACTGAAGAAGAATATACTTTAAAAAAAGCGGTGTTGTACAGTTTTGCTGGTTTTACTGATGTCATCTTTCTACAATTCTTTACTTTCTTAATTTTCACTTTCTATTTTTCCATAGTAGACTTACCCGCAGTATGGATGTCTCTTGGTTTTATCATCTGGGCAATCTGGAACGCTATTAATGACCCAATGCTAGGAGCGATTTCTGATCGATCACATCTTAAAATGGGTCGTAGAAAACCATTCATCATCATAGGTATTATTCCTCTAACTGTCTTAAATGTTCTTTTATTTACTGCACCTTTAGAACCTAAACCATTAGCTTTTGCTTACTTCTTAATTATAATTATCATTTGGGAGTTATTTTATACAATGTATTCATTAAATCAAACGAGTTTGTTTCCAGAGATGTTTCGAGATTTAGACCAAAGAGCTAAGGCAAGTAATTCAATTCAATTTTTTCAAGTTCTTTCATTATTGGTTGCTTTCCTATTACCAGGATTCATTATTGAGAGCTTCACAAGTGAAGATATCCCAATTCGTGATACTTATATGCAATATATATTTGCTGCAATTGTTATTTCAATTATCTGTGCAATTGGAGCTTTTATATTTATCAAATTTGGATTAAAAGAACGAGTTGAATTTTCGAAGGATTATGAAAAAACTCCAACATTTAAACAAGCATTAAAATATACTTTTGGACATAAATCTTTCAAATTGTACGTTATTGGGAACTTTGGATTGTGGTTTGCATTCAATATGATTCCTACAATCATGCCGATTTATGGAACAATATGTTTGGGCGTTTCAGATGCCGATATAATTTCTCTCATCCTTGGAGTTGGTTTTGTATCAGCAGCTATCTTTGTATTCCCATGGCGCCTAATAGTAAACAAACTTGGTGCTAAAGGATCTTATATTTTATCTTTGATTATGTTTATAATAACTTTACTACCTCTCATGTTCATTAAGGGCGTAGTCTTAGGGTTTGTATTTTTCTTTATTTTAGGATTTGGGCTAGCAGGAATATTAATTGTGAGAGATATAACGCTTAGTGCAATTATAGATGAGGATGAGTTAAATACAGGAGTTAGAAGAGAGGGTAATTTCTACGGAATAAATGGTTTTGTAGTCAAATTCTCTAATGTGGTAGTCTTCTTATCAATAGGATTGGTATTTATCGGCTCAGACTGGAATATCTTCGATCTTAAATCAGCAGAATATGCTGTAGAGTTTGGATTACGAAGTCTCATGGTAATTTTTCCAATAGTGTTTCTAATTATTGGAATTATAGCTATGAGTTATTTCCCGATCAATAAAGAAAAATATGACCAATTAACAGAAGATGCGAAGAAAATGCATTCAGAGAAAAAACAAAAAGTTTCTGCTAGTTAATTTCAAATGAGAATTTAGAGTTTAATTTTAAAAATTTAATTTTTTTTACTCTTTTAAAAATGTTTTATAGGACTAAGTTACATAGCGAATAATTAAAAAAAAATTTATTAATTAATAAAAAACTTATAGCTTTGAACCACAATTTGGACAAAAATTTGCTCTTGCTTCTAATTTATGACCACAATAAACACAGTAGCTCTTGCCTTCTGTTTGAATAGGAGCTTCTAGTTTTTTTTCTGGAGGAGTAAATTCTTTTGATTGGGTATATGAAATTCCTTTTCCTAAAATTATTTCTCCCGTATCAGGACTAAAACTGTATTGGACTACACCACGATTTCGTAAATCTAATAAAACCCTAAGCAAATCTTTTGGTCTCATTCCTATCTCTAGTGCAATATGTTCAAGTTTATGAGTTCCTTGAAAATTTCTTTGGGCTAAAGCATTTTTAACTACCTGTTTATATTTATAGTTAGTATAAAGTTGGTTAAATCCACCAATAAAGATAAAGAAAGCCGGAATGAACATCCAGTACCCCCAATCTCTTAATCCGATGAAGTTAATATCAAATGCGTTTAAAGCTAAAGAAAGAATCGCAACAAAGAGAAATACTATAGCGACAGCAAATGTTCCTATAGCTGCCTCATATTTTTCTTTATAATAATAACGATATCTATATTTTTCCTCTGACACTTTTATCAACTCAATTTTTTAAAAGTTTATAGAGATTATTATTAATATTTGTATATATTTTTTGATTAGTCCATTTTTTATTAACTTTGATTTTTTTAAAAAAAATAAGGATATTCATTCACTAAGTAACTCTTATAAGCGAGAGAATATTTTAGAAGAGTCGTTTTTATCGAAGGGAAAAAATTTAGCGAACATTAAATTGCTTTTTGCAACTCTTCTTATTATTCTCTCTATAAGGAGGGTTTTCTATCAATGAAACAATAATTGATCTTAGAATAATTATATAAACTTAGATAATTTTTTATAGTTTAAAATTTAATTTGATTTAGAATATCATCAATATAATGAACGTTCTCCTTTCCTACTTCATCTTTTAATAGATTCGAAAGAGATTTCCTAAAGCTCCAGATCTCGATTCTTTTGTGATACTTTTTTATAGTTTTTACCACATCAACGAAATCAGCATCTCCACTTACTAAAATAGCTTTATCATATGCATCTTCCTCAGCTAACTCAACAATATCCTTATAAATGAATATATCAACACCTTTTTGCTCTTTTTTACCATCAGGTGATATTTTAATAGGTTTAGGCTGAATGATAAATCCTTGCGAATTTAAATAATTAAGAAAATTACGTTTTTTGGGAAATAGCTTATCGGGAATTCCCATATATGTAAAAACGCCTACTAAGTGATTATTTTTTGTTAGGATTTCTTTTAATTTTTTATAATTGATTCTGATATTTAATTTTGCAACATTATGAAAAATATTAGCATGATCTACAAATATGATAACTCTTTGATACACTCTTTGTAATCACCCAAAATAAAAAAGTCGTTAAGAATTTTCATTTTAATAATTTTGTATTAATTACATTAGAACTTCTAGTTTTTCATATAAAAAGGCGTAAGTTTTTCTGAGTAATCCTTTTTGTCTTTATAGAAATTGGAAAATCAATTTCAAATTAATTTTACATTTTTCAAAAAAATCAAATGTTAAGTTTTATTAACGCTTTTAAATTGAGATTTTTCAAAGATCAAAACATTTAAATATTTATGTTAAGTTTATTTAACATAGAATGAATTAAAATTTTTTAAAAAAAAGGAGGAAAAAAATGAATAAAGAAAATTTTTCATACGAAGGGACGATTTCTAACAGTTATAGAAATAAAGAAGTATTAAAGGGGGGATTAATTTTTCTTTTGATACTTAGTGCAGCTACTACATTAGCAATGTACCTTTCTTGGGTTGCTGTTACTGATGATGGAATTAATCCTGAAAATTTCACTAACATTGTGATATTATTAGTAATTTTATTTGTATTTATAATTCCATTTACAATAATAATGATAATCCAAATTTGGTATTACACCGCTTATGTACATAAATTCTCTTACAAAATATCAGAAGATAACATAGTTATTAATCATGGTGTTTTTACACAAGTGAGAGCAACTGTTCCTTATAGTCGAATTCAAAATATTAACATAGCAAATGGTGTTTTTGATAGAATGTTTAAAACATTTACAGTTAAGATCGAAACTGCTGGATCAGCTGCTGCTGTTTCAAGTGCTCAAAAGGGCATCTTACGACCAGAGGGATATATCCCAGGTCTCAAAGAACCCTATATCATCGAAAATAAAATAAAAGAAATGATGACAAAATATTCTGCTGTACCCTCTGGATTAGAAGATAAAA
Source organism: Promethearchaeota archaeon (assembly GCA_048938025.1). GTDB lineage: Archaea > Asgardarchaeota > Lokiarchaeia > Sigyniarchaeales > SOKP01 > Loki-b32. Next base: position 8,126 of record JBHLMP010000012.1, on the reverse strand, counting down.
TATTCAAACCTGAAGAGCTCGCATTTGATAACTTCATTAGCTATATTCTCTCAAAAATGCGAGAAGGGGAAAAATTAAAGACATCAATAAAAGAATTGAGAGAAAAGAATAATATGTCAACTGCTCAATTAGCTGAAAAAGTAGGAGTCCCCATTCAAACCATAAATTATTTGGAAGAAGGTAGATATAATCCTAGTTTAACATTAGCATATAAAATTGCTGAAATATTGAATTGTAGAATCGAAGATCTTTTTAAAATGGTTTAATTTTAAGTTTTTATTTTCTTATTTTATTTTTAATTTAAATACAATATTAAATAGGTTAGGAAACACTGAAATTTAGGAAGAAATTGGTTACAAGGATAAAAGAACTGAGAGATGAGAGAAATCTTAAACAGCAAGAATTAGCTGACTTAGTAGGTGTTTCTCGCCAAACTATTTATTTTTTAGAGAAAGGATCATATAATCCTTCCTTAACATTATCTCTAAAAATTGCAGAAATTTTTGATAAAACAATAGAGGAAATTTTCTATTTTGAACCTATAATTAAAGATATATTAGGAGGTAAAACATTGGATGAATTAGAAGAGTTTTCTGAAAAATCGGGTGTTAAAACAGAGAGATTAATAATGTTAAAGGATTTAAATGACGAGCAATTATTAAATAATTTTAACGAAAAAGAATTGTTCAAGATTGCTCGAGCTATTGGAGAGAGTTTTGATACTATTTTTATAAGAGAATAAATTTAACAAATCATATTACTCTGGTATTACAGAAGTATTATAACTCTTTTTTTTTCACTATTATTTAGATTTTAATGATTCGATGAGAATATTCTTCAATCTTTTTAAATTTTTACAATTAACTGCTCTCAGATTATGATTTGCGATATTGTGATTATTCGGGATGGCTTACCGTTATTATCCAAGAGCTTTAGTGATCCTTCTAGTTCACAAACTCTTTTTACTCAAGGAGATAACCTCATTATGGCATCAGGCTTTTTTTCAGCATTAAATTCATTTTCAGATTCCTTTGAGGATTTAGGAAATATCAGTGAATTAAAATTAGCAAATAATAACTTAAAAGTATCTTTTCTGAGAGACTCAAGCATTCCAAATTTAATATTTTTAGCGACATATGATGAACATTCCAAGGGATTAACTGTTCAAAGTGTTTTAAAAAAAATTTCTGAAACATTTTTACAACAATACAATTATAATCAAATATTAGAGTGGAGTGGGAGAAAAGATACTTTTAAATCATTTGAACAGGAAATTACGCGATACATAAATGAAGAGCAAGATAAAATTAAACCAAAGTCTAATCATAACGTTAATGATGTTCTTAATAGTTTAGGATTTAAGATCGAAGATACTGCAAATTCAGTAATTGCTAGGGTTGATGAAATAGAAGAAAAGAATCTTTCATTACCAGAATATTATAAACATATACCACATTTCACAATATCCAAAAAAATTAACCCTAAATTTTACTTAACGGGTGAAACTTCTCATAAAGTTTTCTATCAGATTGATGGGAAAAAATCAATTGAATTAATAGCAAAAGAGTTGAGTATCGAACCAGAAAAAGTCTATAATATTTCTAAAAATTTAATAAAATTAGGTTTTATATCATTATTTTAAAGAGATTAATCCATTAATTTGTATTTTAATTATTGTTTATGTTTTCTTCTCTCTTGTTGCTTTTTTCTTCTCTTTTCTGCTTCTTGTATATCCTCTTCTAATTGTTCTAATCTTGCTGGGTCTTTACCAGTAAATTTAAATTCACCATAAATCTTACTTTCTTCTTTTTGACCAGTTTTAGAAATTTTTTCAAAAGATATAGTAATAGGTTTATCTTGTTTAAGAGCTAAATTAATAAAATTAATAAAACCAATATGTTTACTGGGTGCTATGTTAAATTTCAAGCAAATTTCTTTATTTTTCTTAGTTCTTGTTTTTAGGATTAACCGTAATTTCAAGAATTCCCACTTTTTATTAAAAATTTAAATTAATTATATATTTTAAAAGTACCAAAATAAAAAAATTATATTATAATCATGATCTCGTATATAATAATATTTTAAATTAAAAAATCAATATTAAGATATTTAAATGTGAATTTCAAATGTTTAGTATAATAAAATCTTCAAAAAATCAAGAAAATTTGATAAAATGCCTTCGAAATTTAGGATACGATATATTTTTCACCCTTTAGTTGAGATTCTCGCTAAATGCTTCATTAAAATTGGTATCACACCAAATTTAGCTACAATCTTTATGTTCTTTTTTGCTATACTTAGTGCAATTTCTCTTATTTTATTCTCAAGTCTTTTGTTTTTTGCAATTTTTATATTTATTACCGGGATTATGGATGGAATTGATGGTGCTATTGCTAGATTAACAGGAAAAAGCTCATCATTTGGTGGTTTTTTTGATTCTATTATGGACAGATTTTCAGAATTTATAATTTTTTTTGGGCTTATGGTTTTTTGTTGGGATAAGATGCTCTGGAATCTTTTTGATATGAAATTAATAGTAACTATAGCTTTTTTAAGTTCAATTATGATTAGTTATATTAGAGCAAGAGCTTACGTATTCTTTAAGGGAGATTTTGATATTGGGTTAATGGCCAGATCAGAAAGGTTATTTTATATTTTTATAACAATGCTAATCGCTTCTTTTTTTGGATTTATGAACGAGCTTCTTTTTGTTTTTATGTGGCTTGTAATTGGAACAGCAATATTTAGATTTGTAAAAATTAATAAACATATAAAAAAAGAAGTAAATGAACATTAAGTAAGTATATTATTCTTTTATTAATTCAATCCTTACTCTATCACTATCATGTAAATTCAATATATCTCTTAAATAAGGTTCTGCTAAGATCTCAACAATATTTTTCTTATGGTGTGTTCTTTTAATTTTTAATATTGCTGCATTTATTTTTTTTTCTTGATTATCTAAACGAGAGACAAAACAATAATAACAATCAACTGAACCGAAAGTCCGTCCCTCCTCGACATCTTTAAATCCATCGATTTTAACAGGGATTCGATTTTTTAAATTTTCCATTAATAATTCATAGTTAAGATCGCTTAGTTGGAGATTTAATGTTCCAAAAAAGGGAATAAATCTCAGTTTTTCTTGAAACTGCTTAAAATAGTTTTTAATTTTGACATAATAATGACCCTCTCCTATCCCAGTAGTAACCTCCCCTACAATTAAGATACTTTCTAGAATTTGTTTTAAACTTTTATACATTGCAAGTATTGCATCAGCACCTTTTTTAGTTATTCTAATTATTTGCTCTTTTGCTTCAATCTTCCTCTCAATCCATCCAATTTCTTCTAAGGTATTAATCCTTCTTGATGCTGTCTGTTGAGACAAATTTAATACTTTTCCAAATTCTACACTACTAATATGAATAGCTTTTTGATTACCTATATTTTGGCATAAATGATATAACGCAAACCAATTTGCATAGTTTTCCGGTGAAATTTCGTTTTCTTCTGACATATTTACAGTTTTATGAATGATTCTTCTTATATTTTTCAAATATTTTCTTTTTAATAAGACTAGAGCTGTGTAATTTGAATTTATCATAATATTTTTCTAATCTTCTTACCTCTATATGATTCAATCCTTTCATTTTAAGAGCATTTTGAAGTTTTTGAGCGCTAAATTTTTGATCCGGTCCTAGAAGTATAATATCTGGATTGATCTCTTCAACTGTTCTAAGTGTATCATTATCATGTCGTCCTAATATTACATCTTTTACATTTTTTATACTTTTCATCACTTCAAATCTTTGTTGCTCAGGCACAATTGGAGCTTCTCCAGAATATAATTCTCGATTTTTGTCAGTAGCTATTACAATATATACATCACCTAATTTTGCCGCTTCATTTATCAGAAAAATATGTCCTGGATGCAAAATATCGAAAGTTCCAGCAACTAAGATTTTTTTTTTCATCTAATTTCACTTAATTATCTATTTTATTAATCTATTATTCTTTAACAATAAATGAAAGACCAATAAAAACCGGTCCTCTTATGTCAATTCTTTTTTGTTTTGAGTGGATGAACTCTAGAATAAGATCATCAATTTCAATATTGATTTCTGAAGCTCTATAGCACATCTTTACTCTATGTTCATAATTATATTTGTTTTGATCAAACAGTATTTCAATATTATAGGCCATTTCTGAAGCAATTCCTTCTAAATAAGTCATTCCTGTATCAATACCTTCAGCGGGATTCTCTTCTTGAGATAACCCTAAAATGTTCCCCTCTTTTACCCAGATTTTATTTAAACATGCTGGGCCAAGAAGTTTGACTCCTTTATCTTTTTCCCAAATAGTTACTTCAATAGTTCGATCCCTAATAATACCCTCCCAAGCTTTAATTTCAACCGGCGCAGAATCATCTTTATGATTAATTGCTGCCCTGATTATAGCATTTTTAATTTCAATTCCTTTTTCAGTAAATGGAATCTTTTTATATTTGATACCTTTACTAATTTGTTCATCGGAAAAGGATATATCTTCAAAAAAATAGGGATAAACTATTTTTCTAATATCTTCAATTTCAGTTTTTATCATGCAAATTCGCTCTACTCCAAAACCAATATTAAAAACAGGATATTCAATCTCATATTGAGCAAGACTAACAGGGCTATAAAAACCTCCATCTCCAATTTCTATCCATTTTTTTGTTTTTGGATGTTCAACAAAAATTTCAAATTCTGTTTGTGGAGCATAATATTTTGAAGTAGCTTTTTTAATTTCGGTCCTACTATTTTTAAAGCCAATTTCTTCACAAATTTCTGAAGTAATCCTTTGACAATCTTCTAGAGAAATTTCTTCAGCCAAAATTACAATTGATAGAGTATTAGAACAATACAAATGAGTTGCATCAATTTTCTGTTCTCTTCTAAATTTTGGAGCTATACTAAAATATTGCAAAGGTAATCTTTTTTTTCTAATTAAATTACGCAATACTTTAAACCATAATGCCGTGGTATGACTTCTTAAAGTTGTTTTTGTAGGTATAGGTTTTAATTGTTTTAATTCAGGAAATATTTTGTCAATTATTTCAGAAGCTTCACTTTCTTTAAACTCTAATTCAGTGATAAAAATTTCAATGAAATCATCAGCTTCTATCTTACCTTTTTTGTAATCTCTAAATATTTGTTTTAAAGAATCAGTATCCTCAAAATTAGGTACAACATCTCGAATTTTATTGATTTTTTCTTTAGAAATACCTATATCAGGACGGGGAAGCCCTGCTAAATAAAATAGCCTATCAAGAATTAAAGCTGCTTCTGGACCATACTGTTTATAGATTTCCTCTTCTTCAACAAACATAGGAAGTATTAATTCTTCAAATCCTAGAGATATCATCTTTACCCTTGCTTCACAGATAAAATCATTTACAATATGAGATTTCCCTTTCTTTTCTAAATTGAAATACTTTCCTTTCAGTTTTAAGAGGTTTTTTGTATCTAGCCATACTTTTTCATAATTAACTAGACTTTCTCGTTTGATCTTTTCAAAATTAAAAGGCATTTTCAATCTTCATTAAATTAATTATGAAAGGATTAATCCTCCTTTACATTATCTTCAATACATCTTTTAAGATCATTCATCTGAAGAGATATTGATATATCTCCTCTAGTTTTTTCAATAATTAATCTTGCTCGATCAGTTTTTTGCCTTAGATCTTGGATTAATCCTGAAGGGTAATCGAGTGAAAACAAATTAGAATAAATATCATCCATACTTTCTAATATTTCATTGAGATCTTTCACTTGAGAATCTCTTATATTATCTAGTGCATATCTTCGTAGTTCTCCTACAACATCAGCTAACCCTAAAGCAAAATTTAATGGATCGATTTTCATTTCATGGGGACTAGGGACCTTTTTTTTTAAGATAATTGAATAAAATGAAACTGCTTCTGCGTATTCTTGTTCAGGTGTTTTCAAGTATTTATAAAAAATACCAGGGGTTTTATTAACCAGTGATACCAGTTTCTCATGATTATTTTTTACTAATTGCATTTTTATTTCATATTGATCAAATTCTTTCCTATGGATAGATTTTATCGCAATACTACATTCTCGAATTATTATCCGAGAAATTTTTAAAATCTCTTCTCTATCGAGATCTAATTTATCTAATGATTCAGTTAATTCTGAAAAAATATTTTTAAGAGTCATCCTTATAGATAATTATTTTAGTAATAATTCATTTGAATTTTAAATGTAATTATATATCAAAAGTAAGTAAAATATTTAGGATTTTTCATTAAAGATTTAGTAGGAAAAATAGTAAGGGAGATTACTATGAAAATTTTATTAATTCATTCTGAAGGCGTTGAAGTTATTAAAAATAAGGAAGCTACAAGCAATCCTCAAGATTTTTCTGAAAATTTCATAAAAATGGATGGATTAGTTTTAGTAGCTTATGTTTCTATAGAAGATCAAGATACTTATGATACTGATTTAATTGCTAGCCAAGGAGCAGAGGAAATTGAAGCAGCAATACTACAAATTACAGGATTTCCAGAAAAGCTTCGCCAAAAAAATGAAGAGATAAGAGGATACAATAAAAAGATTGAGAAAGGTGAGATTAAAGGAAAACCAAGAAAATTATTAGCACTTATTAAAGATCGCGATATGTATCGTGTTGATAAAGTCTTAGTTTATCCATGGGCACATCTAAGCAAATTTCTTAGCAATGACCAAAATGCTATGGAAGTTTGTCCTAAAATCGCTAAATTTTTAGAAGAAAGAGGTATTGAAGCAAAATTTTCTCCATTTGGATGGTACAAATCATTCAAAGTTAACTGTTTGGGTCATGAAATGGCAGAAATGTATAGAGATGTGAAACTAGCTATTAAACCTGAAGAACAAGTTAAAAATTCAGTATTTAAAATTATTACAACTTCAGGTAATGAAATAGAGTTAGAATTTGATGAAAATAATGAACTGATACCACCTAAAGAAATAAAAGATCAAGATTTTTATTCATTCCTGAAATCAGAATTAGGTTCTAGAATAATAGATAAATCATTTGAACCAGCTCATATAAAGGTGATGAAAGATTTTGAATTGGTAGATTTTGATCCTAATACAGATGCTGGAAATTTTAGATGGTATACTAAAGGAGTCATTATGAAAAATTTAATCAAAAATTTCGTAGAAGATAGATTAATAGACTATGGGGCATTACTTATTGAGACCCCCATCATGTACACAGTAAAAAATAAAAAATTGACAGCTCAAACAGCTCGATTTCCAGCGAGAAGTTATTGGCTTGAATCTGGAAATGATAGATATCTTTTAAGATATGCAAGTGATTTCCTTCTATTCGATTTATTTTCACAAATGAATTTGAAACCTCACTACTTTCCATTGAGAGCATATGAATTTGAACAATATGCTTTTCGAAGAGAGCAAGAAGGTGAATTATCTGGATTATATAGATTACGTGGTTTTATCATGCCTGATCTTCATACTATGTGTAAAGATTTGGAATCTTCAATTGAAGAGTTTATAAAGCAATATGATTTAATTAAGAATCTGGAAAACGATTTAGGTGTAAAAACTTATGTTATATTTCGAGTTACACAAGATTTTTATGAGGAAAATAGAGATTGGATTATTGATTTAATTAAAACAGAACAATACCCTGCTCTATTAGAATTATGGGAAGATAGATACTACTATTATATATTAAAATTAGAAAGAAATGTACTTTCAGCTCATAATAAAAGTGCTACATTAGCCACAAACCAGATTGATGTCGAGAGTTCTTTGGAGTATATGATTGATAATGAAGGCAAGAAAAGAGAAAAGTATAATATTTCCTTTACTGATTCTGATGGTAGACTTAAACATCCAATTATATTACACAATTCTCCTACAGGTGGATTAGAAAGAGTTTTATGGGGTTTAATTGAAAGTTCTATTCGAAATAAAGAAAAGATTGTACCGGGATTTAAAACATGGTTATCTCCAATTCAAGTACGAATTATTACTGTTAGTGAAAATCAGAATGATTATGCTGAAAAAATTCTAGAAATGGTAAATAAGGAATCTTATAGAGCTGATTTTGATGAC
>JBHLMP010000058.1:0-21692 GCA_048938025.1 Promethearchaeota archaeon | reverse complement strand
AGAATATTATAACTTATTATTCGAAAAATCTTCTTAACTCATTTCTTTTCTTATTGCAACACAAGAAAAATATAAAACATCTAGGTTTCTTATAAATAATATGGTTGTTTATTTTGCTTTCTTATTTCATATTTATCAACCACCAGTTCAAATCCCTCTAGTAATAAAACAAATTGTAAATGAATCATACAGGCCCATAATTGAGGCACTGATGGATCATCCTGAGGTTAAACTTACTTTAAATATTAATGGAACTCTAACTGAGCAATTGCATGATTTTGGCTATGACGATTTATTAGGATTAATTACATCTATAGCTTCTCGAGGGCAAATCGAATTTACAGGTTCAGGTAAATTTCACCCTTTACTTCCTTTAATTCCAGAACCTGAAATTAAACGTCAAATAAATCTTAATAATGAAACCAATCAACATTTCTTTGGAAAACTTTATCACCCTCGTGGATTTTTTCCGCCAGAAATGGCAATTTCTGAAGAGGTTTTAAAAACTGTTAAAAAAGCGGGGTTTGATTGGATTATAATGAGCGGGATTGCCAATACTTTACCAGAATTTCCAACAAATCATATATCTATACATCCAAGTGGTTTAAAGTTATTGTTCAGAGATGATTACATCTCAATCGATTGCGCTTTCGATAAAATTAATAATGTTGAGACTTTTATCAATAGGTTAAAATACAAGAATACTTCAGAGGATATGTATGTTATCCTCGCTATGGATGGTGAAACATTTGGACATCACGTAAAACATGCTATAAAAGATTTCCTTATACCTCTTTTTCAAGCTTTACCTCATAGAGATGACGTGAAAATATGCACTATCTCAGAAATTATTGATAGATTTCCTAAAGGATTTACTCAAATCCCACGTGATTCCAGCTGGTCGACAATGCCTTATGATATTGCCACAGATGTACCCTTTCCTCTCTGGTTCGACCCAAATAATCAAATCCATATTGAACAACATCGATTTTTCATGTATGCCCTCACTTTGATTCATTTATCTGCTAAATATCGGGAAAGTATGGATGATGAGAGAAAGAAAATTTTTGATAACGCTCGGAATTTGCTTGATAGAGGAATTCACAGCTGTCAGACTTGGTGGGCTTCACATAGACCCTTTTACAGTCCTGATATGATTCTGCGTGGACTAAATGAAGTATTAATGGCAAGTGTGAACGCAAAGCGCAGTATACCAAATAATGTGCCAGATATTAAAGATGCTATGAAACTTATCATGCTAGATATGTTAAAAGCTCAAAATAAAATCATTTTATACTTAGAGTAGAAATCTAAATAATCCTATCTTCATAAGAAATATAAAATAAAAAAAAGAGAAATATCTAATTAGATTTAGCCATTACCGAAAATTTCTCCGCAATTCCCACATTTCAACAATGTTTTTTATGCAAATGTCTCTAAAATACATCTGCTTTATAAACGGGTGTTCCTTGCATTGAATAATAAAGTACTTGACTTTTATCTGCCACTTCATGAAGCTTTTTAGGATTTTCTTCTCCACATTTAGGGCATTTATTTCTTTTCCACTCTGTCATGTCTAACACTCTTATACCTAATTTTTTAATTATAGGTAAGGTTTGATAAATTTAAATTTAGGTTTTACGATAACATTACGTTATGGTGTCTTTCTAAATTCTATAAATTAATTTTTATAATGGTTAGAGATAAAATAATAAAGAAAGAAAGAGAATAATGCTGTTTATTTAAACAACTTTAGTCTTTTCGATGATTTCATTTACAATTTCTTCAATCGATTTATCTTTTGTATTAATAATAATTTCTGCTGCTGTTTCGTAAAATTCTTCTCTATAATTTAAAATTCTTTCAATTTCTTCTTTTGGATATTCATTATTTATTAGAGGTCTAGTTTTTTTCCCATTTTTCAAAACTCTGTTACAAATTTCCTCTACAGTTGTCTTAAGCAAAACAATATGACAATTTTTTTTTAATTTTTTTATATTTACCCTATTTAAGACAGCGCCACCTCCACATGAAATTACTACATTTTTCAATTTGGAAGCTTTTCCACAAACTATCATTTCATATTTTCGAAATTTCTCTTCTCCTTCTTCCGCAAATATACTTGGAATGGATTTACCAGCAATTTCAACAATTAATTGGTCAGTTTCAATAAATCTATAATCATCACCTAGATAATCTGCCAATTTTTTACCAATTGTACTTTTACCTGTTGCCATAAATCCAATGAGCGCTATAGAATCTTTGGTCATAATAAATTTTGTTTTTATATCTTAATTTTTATTATAAGTTTAAATTTAACATTATATTGTTTTTAAAAAAATAAAATATTAGATTATAGGAAAAGAATAAAATATCTAAGAGATTATTCCTCTGTAAATCCATGCTTTTCTATTGCACCCTTTTTTAAACCAATATAATTACCAGAAATATAGGCGAAGAAGTTAAATTTATTAGGATCTAAATTATCATTTTTAACATATTTAGGATCTGAATGAGTAGCAACTACTTCACCAAAATAACAAACATGTGATCCCAATTCCAATCGATTTATTACTTTACATTCCATATTCCAAGGAAATTCTTTAACCAATGGGACTTGAACTATCGATCCATTTTCTTTGGTTAAATTTAATTCTTTCCATTTATTGACATTTCTTCCTGAACGTGTTCCACAATAATCCAATTCTTTTAACTGTTCGACGGTAGGATAATTAATAACAAATTCGCTATGTTTTTCAATTAAATGATAAGAATGTCGCTTAGGTTGTATTGAAATCACAACAATTGGTGGTTTGAGACAAACTTTCCCAACATATGCTAGAGTAATTAAATTTGCTTCTTCCCCTGTCCCTACAGATATTACTGCTGCTGGCATAGGGAATACAGTAAGTTTTTCACTAAGAGTTACTTTTTTCATCTTTTCATTTCCTTATTTCTTTTTCTTGTTATTAGCTAAATATTAATAAATTATTTTTCTTCTTAAACATATTATTAGTTTTAAATTTATCAATTTAATCTAAAAAATGTCAATTAGAGATTCTATAACAGCACAAACTAAAATTTTATGTATTATTGGACACCCGATTGAGCATAGTATGAGTCCTATTATGCACAATGCGGTTTTACAAGATCTTGAATTAGATTTTGCATATATGGCTTTCGATGTGCCCCCTAATAGACTTAAAGAAGCAGTAAAAGGATTTAAAGCACTAAACATAAAAGGAATAAGTGTTACTATCCCACTTAAGGAAATAATTATTAGATTTTTAGATGAAATAGATGGCATTGCAAATAAAATTGGAGCAATAAACACTATAAAGAATGAAGATGGCGTTTTAATAGGGAAAAACACTGATGCAGAAGGGAGTAGAAAAGCAATTTTAGATGCTGGGTGTGAAATCAAGGGAAAAAATATCTTAATACTAGGAGCAGGGGGGGTAGCTAAAGCTATTTGCTATACTTTAGCAAAAGATGCTAATAAAATTGTGATAACGAATAGAACAGAAGTTCGAGCAAAAAAGTTAGCAATGGAATTAAAGAAAATTATTAAAGTTAACGCAGAAGGAACAAACAATAGTGAAATCACTTTAAGGAGAGAGATCAAAACAACTGATATATTAATTAATGCAACACCAGTAGGTATGTATCCACTAATCAATAAATCTCCAATTGAAAAGGAAATTTTGCATAATCAATTATTTGTTTTCGATTTAATTTATAATCCTCTAGAAACTCAATTAATAAAGGATGCAAAAGTAATAGGATGTAGAACTCTTGGAGGTTTAGATATGCTTGTAAATCAAGGTGCATTAGCTTTTGAATGGTGGACAAATAAAAAACCGAATATCAACTTAATGAAAAATAAAATTATAGAATTTTTGGGGAAAAAATAATGTTAGGAAAAAAACTTACTATTATTGGTGGTTCTGGTGGTATGGGTAAAATTTTTGGAAAACTTTTTAAGAGCCATGGGTTTGAAATTACACTATTTGCTCGAAATGAGCATCGATTAAAACAAACTGCTGAAGAATTAGAAGTTAATTACGAATTAGACCTCAAAAAAAGTGTTGATAATGCTGATATTGTAATGGTTTCAATTCCTATACAATCTACTCCAAAAATGATTAAAAATATTGCTCCATTTCTAAAGGAAAATTCACTAATTTTTGATATTTGTTCTTTAAAAAGTGAGACGTATAGGGCTCTTTATGAGGTTCACGAAAAATATCCAATAAACTGTTTATCACTTCATCCTATGTTCGGTCCTGCTATTGAAAATATGAAAAACTATGTTTTATTAGCCCTAAAAGTTGGAGGAACAGAACAATATAATGAAATTCTGAGTGAATTTCTGAGAATTTTTGAAATTTCTGGGTTAATCGTTACTGAGATTGCATATGAACTTCATGATTTAAAGATTGCTTTAACTTTAGGAGTCCCACATATGTTTAATATCTTATTTTTAAACCTATTAAGAAGAACAAATGAAACATTATCAGAGTTAACAAAATACACAGGAACAACTTTTCTTTTACAAAAAGTTTTTGCTGAAAGTATCATTCAAAGGGAAATGGAAATGTTTGGTGATATTCAAATTGAAAACAATGAGTTTCATAAAGTATTAGATTTGTTTGAAAATCTAATAAAAGAATATAAGAATATTATAAAAAATAAAGATAGAAAAGGGTTTTATAAAATTTTCAGTGAAGGGTTAGAATATTCAAAAGAAGATTATCACTTTAATGATGCCTATAAATATTTCTACGAATTTATGAAAATTCTAAAAAAAAATAAAATAGAAAAATAAATTTATATTTAAAACTTAATCAGTACTTGACCCACAATAAGGGCAATACTTAGCACTTTCTCGATCTGCTATTTTACTGCCACAATTATAACAGAATTTTGATTTAACATCAACAGATTGTTTTTGTTGCAATGGGGTATATTCTTGGACTTGATAAGTTTGATTTTGTGCTTGATAATTGGAACCTGATTGATTATTGCTTAATGATGGTTGACAAACAGATTTACAATGAACACATCTATTATCTTTAGAATACCAAATCGCAAGGTAAATTAATAAACCAATACCGCCAGTAAATATAGCTAAAAGTATTGCTAAAGGTATATTAAGCTTATCTTTTGATGTAAGTACGTTCATATTACAATTAGGACAATACATTGTCGACATTTTTTTTCTCCAACTTATTTTAAAATTTATTAACTATTTTTTTAGGGTTTAATTAAAAACTAGTTAAAACCATACTAAAATGATCTTTAGTCCAATTTTTATATATAAAACGAGAGAAATTAGATTTGACTATAGAAATATAAAAAGCTCTCCAATAAATTAAAGGCTTTATTTATACAATGAATATTGCATTTTTTATCAATGAGGTCAAAGATTATTTATTTTAATTCAACTCTGCCCCCACAATTAGAACAAAACTCTAAATTTCTCTCATCTAACTTCTCTCCGCAGAAAGGACAGTAAAATAATTTATCTCCTCTTACTTCCTCAATCTTTTCCTGAGTTTTTGTTAATTTAGATTGAGCTTGATTATTAGATGAATTCACTTGTGTCTGTAATGGGAAAATACGGTTTCGACAATTTATACATCTATCTTCATCTCGATTGTAGTATATGGCAAGATATATCAATAAACCAATTCCACCAGTAAAAATTCCTAAAAGTATAGCCAAAGGTATATTTATACCCTCTCTTTTTAGATTTACAGTCATTTTACAGTAAGGACAATAACCAACTGGGCTTTTTTTCGTCATATCTTAATCCACTTCTACCTTATTTCCACAATTAGGGCAGAATTTTATCCCTTCAAATTCTAATTTTTCTCCACAATATACACAAAAAAATGGATTCTCTCCTTTAAATTCCTTAACATCACTAGTAGTTGTATATTCTTGAGTAGGTTGAGTTTGATAAGTATATGGATTTTCTAGAGCTTGTTGTTGATATGAAATTTGACCAGCTGGTTGTGTTTGTATGGGACTTATACGTGTCCCACAATGCACACATTTATCTTCTTTCCTACTATAGTAAATAGCAAGGTAAATAATTAAACCTATTCCAGCTGTAAAGATTAGTAAAATTATAGCTAAACAAATATCAATATCTTCTCGAGTTAATAATACATTCTGCTGGCAATGAGGACAATATCCTGTTGGATTTGTGGTTGTCATATCTTAATGCATTTAAATTTTCTTATTTATTAGATATATGAATCTAAACTAATGAATATATTCATTTCAGGGTTACTCCACAATTTGGACAAAATTCTGCTTGCTTTGCAATTTCTTTTTGGCAATATGGGCAAAACATATATTCCTCATCTGTTTCAACTTCTTCTTTTTCTTTTTTTTCCGTTTCAATTGCTTTGAGAATTCGCTCAATTTGTGTTTTTGGTTCTGGAGATTCTTCAGGAGTGCTATAAAATACTAACTTTGAATTACAATTAGGACAAAAAATTTTCTTTTTTATAATAAATTGATAGATAAGCAGAGGGATTATTGCAAAACCTATTGAAGCTACAATTATAAGGATCCAAACTGTATAATACATACTATCCATGGATTTCCTTTTAGGCTTGGAAATTTCTTTTTCACATCCAGTACAATATGCGTAAGGTTTTTTTTTATTCATATCTCTCAACTTAATTAAGAAAATTTACTCTTTTTAATTTTTTTGGAAATTTTGTAAATAAGTGCCAACTACATATAGGATATATCAATTAAGAAAATAATTAAAATGATATATTCGACTTGAAACAAATAAGCTTTTATTGATTAATAACCTACATAATTTTTAATAATATATATTTTTCTACTAACCTACCGTTTTATATCACATTGAAATATAATTCCTTATTTATTGTTCTAGATGGAGGAGATGGAGCTGGAACTACAACCCATAGTCACCTCCTTAAAGGTTTTCTTGAAAGTAAAGGTTTTAAAGTCCATTTAACTCAAGAACCCTCAGGGAATAAAATTGGGATTCTTTTAAGAGAATATTTAAAAAATAAAGATATTCCGGCTACAACAGATGCGCTATTATTTGCTGCTGATAGAGATCTTCATTATCATGGTGAGATCAAAAATAAACTAGAAGAAGGTTATATTGTAATATCTGATCGATACATTGAATCATCTATAATATACCAATCAGTTCAATCTGAAAAAATTAGTGTTGACTGGATTAAAAAAATAAATAAATTTGTTGGTAAACCTAACTTAACTATTATCTTAGATATAGATCCTAAAATTGCCTTAGCACGAAAATCTGACAAGACTTTAGAAAAATTTGAAGATGTAGAATTTCTAAATAAAGTTAGACATCTCTATCTTACTCGTGCTGAACTAGAGGGTTATTATATAGTTAATACTGATGATATCATAGAACTTGTTCAAGAAAAAATTCAGAACATTGTAATGGCTAAATTAGGTTAGCGGATATGATTATAAATTTAAATAATAAGACATAAATTTATATAATTATTTCAAAGAATGGAACTGTAAAATCATAAATTACAAAATACATATTTAGAAAAAATTGAATCTGGGAAAACCAACTCAAATGTATTCATTTGATAAAGAAAAAATTATTAATTATGTAAAGAAATTTAGTTTTCCTCGTTTAGCTGGAACTGAAGGAGAAAAAAAAGCTGTTGATTTAGCAATTAAAACCTTTAAAAATATTGGCTTTGAAGATTCTCAAATTCAAACCCAAAATTTCGATTTTTCTGACTTTTACTCTACAACACTCATTAAATTGATAATGGTTATCAACTTAACTTTTTCACTATTCCTTTTAATGTTTATCTATATCAATATTTATATTACAATTTTAGTAGTAGGTGCTTTTTCTCTACTTGTTTTCTTAATTATAAAAGGATTAAGACACCCTGAATATCCCGGATTCTGGGATGAATATTATGGAGAGACCCATAATGCAACTAATGTTTTTGTTAAAATTCCAGCTAAGAACTTTCAAAGTGAAAGCGCTGGAAATGTTATAATTTCTGCTCATTTAGATTCTAAATCTCAAACTTTTCGAACGTATTGGAGAGTGTTTTTATATAAAGTTTGGTTATATAGTGGAATTTTCTTAGGAGGATTTTTAATTGCTTTATTCATTCGCACTTTTACCATTCTAAATCCTGATCTATTAATTATAATAATTGGTATTTGGACATTTACTACTTTAATTTCAATTTCAAATATCTTCTTAATGTTCCTAAATACCCATAACAAATCACCAGGTGCTCTTGACAATGCTTCTGGAATGTCCATCGTATTTGAACTAAGCACTTACTTTAAAAACGACCCTCTTGAAAATTTTAATTTATGGTTTTGTCAATTTTCAGCAGAAGAATTAGGGACAATGGGTTCAAGAGTTTTCGTAAATAAATATGAAAATCAATTTGTAAAAGGAAGAATTTTTCAATTCAATTCTGATATGGTTTCCTGTGCTAATCATAAAAAAAATCAAATTCAGTATCTGAAGTCCTATGGGGTTCTACCTCGTAAAAAAATTGCACCATTATTAAGTAAATATTTAGATAAAGCTTCAAATAAAAAAAATTTAAAAATTTTCGGATTTCACTTATCTAGTGGTGCTCATTCAGATTCAGTCGCTTTTCATTTAAGAGGATATGATTCTGTAGACATTACTACCAGAATAGCTAGTAGATATGCTCATAATAAAGAGGATACTCCTGATAAAGTAGATCCTCAAAAATTATTAGAAACATGTGTAATAATTAAAGAAGCAATTCTAATGTTAGATAAGGATTTTCAAATGTTATGCAAAAATCAAGAATTGATTTGTGATACGATATAAATTATATAATTGTAGAAAAAAGATTATTAGATCATTGAAATCTCCTTAAAGTCCCTACATTAAACTTTCAATCTCTTGTTGAATCTGTTCTATTCTTTTCTTTGATTTTAATAAAATTCTACTTCTTCCATATTTTTGGAACCATCTATCAAATCTCTCTTTAATCGTTACCTCCCTAGTTCCAGCCATTTGCTTATCTGCTAAACAAATAATTTTTTCTTCAAGTGTTTTTGGTAAATAATCTTTTTCAGGTAATCCAACTCGTTTAGCATCTTCTTTATCTAATCCTCCTAAAATGTGTGTCTCACAAATCCTAGCGAGCTTAATTGAAAAACCTCTTTCTCTTAAAATTTTACCCCCTATTAATGCATGTCTAAATCCATGCGTTTTTGTTCTTCCAATATCATGTAAAAGCGCACCAATTTCAATCAGATTTTTATCAACATTGGTTTTGGTTATTTTTTCTGCAATTTCTAAAGCTTTTTCAGCAACCTTTTCAGAATGACGTCTAACTGAAAGTGGAATTTTCAGCCTTCTAAGTAAATCTGAAGCAAATTCTCGATCTGGTATAATTTCTTCTTTCTTTCCCATTACTAATTATAAATTAAAAATTAACTTTAAGTTTTAGTTATTAACAAATATGAACAAATCAGTATATATCCGCTGTTATCAAAAAATACTAATTCTACTCAATCCAATAATTTAATTATAATTTTAAGCAAGTTAGAACTTCAATAATTAAGAAAAATCGATAAAGTGAAATTTTTAGGGGAATTAATAAAATTCTTCATATGGACCACTTACTAATCCCCCAAATAAACCCCCTATAAGTGCTCCTAAAATTGCGCTAAAAATTCCCCCTAAAGTTTCTATTAATTGATTCCCTTGGAATAAAGCCATTAAATCTTCTCCAGAAATTATACTTAATAAAATCCAGATTAACAAGGCTATAACAACAACTAATATACTCGCGATAATACCTCTCCTTAAACCTTTGGATATAGTTCCACTTATAAAACCTATAAAAATCCATGCTAAAAGTTCCGGAGCAAAGAATCCTAGAACTGTAGGTGTACCTGTGAAAAATGAAATCATATCAAAATTAAAATTAGCACCAACTAATAAAGCAGCCGCTTTTATCGTATTAGATTCAGCGTATAGTTTTATTTGATCTATAATATCCGTCATATTAAAGAAAAAGACGGTAAAAAAACTAAGGATGATACCAACAATGATTCCAAAAACTAGCCGGTAGGAAGCCATTATTCAAACCATATTAGAATTCTAATTTTATACTTTAATATAAAATAAATAGATAGTATTAATAATTTAAATTTTAAACTATATTAATACTTTAGTCCTTAATGGCTTAGAATATCTTTCAATAAAATATTAAAATTATTATGTATTCAATTTAATATTCATTAAAATTCTTAATTTTAAAAAAATACTAATTAAACTCACTTAAGAAAATTATAAAAAAGGCTGAGAATTTGGCTAGAAAGAAAAAGAAAACTGAAGAACCAAGAAAAGAAAAAACAGATGATCTAATAGAAGATTTTGACGAAGATTTCGATATTGATTTCGAAGAAGATTTAGATTTGGAAGAAGAACTTGATTTATTGGATACTGAGGATATTAAAGCAGGAATTGAAGTTAAAGAAGAAATAATTGATAAAGATGAGGAAAAAAAACAACTTTACTTAAGTTGTGGTATTCATATTGGCACAAAATTATTAACTGGAGATGCTAGAAGATTTATTTATAGACAAACCAATTATGGATTATATGTTATTGATTTAACTCAAACTGATGAACGTCTTAAGATTGCAGCAAAATTCCTAAGTAAGTTTGTTGAAGAAGGAAGTGATAGAGTCATTGTTACTTCAATTAGGAGATATGGGAAAGAACCTGTGAAAAAGTTCTGTGAAGTTTTAGGATGTAGAGCTATAACTGAGAGGTTTATACCAGGTTCACTTACAAATCCAATTATTGATACATATATCAAAGATGCCAGTGTTGTAGTAATTGTTGATCCCCATGCAGATAAAGTAATTCTACACGAAGCTAAATTAGCTCGAATTCCTGTGGTGTCTCTATTTGATACTGATGATACTCTTGATGGCATAGATCTTGCGATTCCAGCAAATAATCGGGGAAAGAAGGCTTTAGGATTAGCATTTTACCTATTAGCAAGACAAATTATGCTAGAATTAGGTAAAATCTCAAGTGAAGATGAATTTCCGTATACATTGGAAGAATTTACTTCAAAAATCGTACCAGTATATCGTCAAGAACAATAAAGTTGAATTCTAAATAACTTATTAATTATTAATTCTACTTTAAATTAGATTTAATATTCTTATTAGAAATTTCCATGATCTTTTGAATTATATATAATAAATTTTTAATCTTAAATGAATTTCCTCTACATAAGATTAAAAACTAATTTTAAGGGAATAATTCATGAAAAAAATCATAGCTTTTAGCGGTAAGGGTGGTGTAGGCAAAACAACAGCGTTAGTACTCTTATTAAAATATCTCCTAGAAAATAAAAATAAACTTGATATTTTAGTAATAGATTCTGATCCAGACGCTAATATAGCAGATGTAATTGGTGAAGAGGTTAGATTTCGAGATACAATTGGCGGAAAAATGAAAGTCTTAAAGGATAAGATACAAAAAAGGCAATTACCTTTAGATATGCCAAAAAACCAAATAATAGAAGGTGATGTTTTTAAATCTTTGATAGAATTGGATAAATTTGATCTTTTAGAAATGGGACGAACTGAGGGAGAAGGATGCTATTGTTATATAAATTCTGTGCTTAAAAACGTAATTGATACCCTTTCCAAAAATTATGACATCACATTATTAGACTCCCCAGCTGGGTTAGAACATTTTGCTCGAAAAACTGGTAGAGATGTTACTGATTTAGTAATTGTAACTGATCCAAGTAAGATGGGAATCCATACTATGAAAAGGATTTTAGAAGTATCAAAAGAAGTTGATTTGAAATTTGAAAATATTTGGATATTAGGAAATCGTTTCCCAAAAAATTTAAATAATATACTAGAAAAAGAAGTTGAAGATTTAAAAGAAAAAAATGTTCAATTGTTGGGATTCATTTCTAATGATGAAGAAATTAGTTCAATTAACTTAACTGGAGGAAATTTAATAGATTTACCGCAAGATAATTCTTCATATCAAGAAGCTAAAGAAATCTTCACAAAAATAATTTGAAATTAAAGATAATCATTAATCTTTCTATTTCGAAAACGTTTCTCTACCCCACTTCTCATCCCTGGTAATTTAAAACACTGATTAGGAATCATACTTTTAAAGTATCTTTTGTTTTCTCTTTCAGAAATAAATTGTGAACTATAGAGGGTTTCGAAGATTTCCTCACCAGAAAATTGGATATCATCGAAGTATGGAATAATGGGACGAATTTCACTAATTTTTTCTACAACGCTCTTTAGAGGAGAGTCAAACTCCTTAATTCTTCCTTTTTCATCGATCACGGTAGTTTTATGATTGTGTTCATTGTATAAACAAATTATGCATTGTGGAAATCTTTTAGAAAAATATTGTAAAACAAGATCTATCACGCGATGTTTAAGTAAGACTACTCCAAACATCACACCTCGATTATTTATTTCTGTCCTTGTAAATTGTCTCGCACGATATGCTTCAGTAGAAATCTCTCGCATCATATGATTTACTTTCTTAGCGAATGGAGTACCTAAATTCCGTAAAACCACTTCTGGGATTTTTCTAATCTGTTGAACTAGAACAGGAGAAAACTTACAATGACGGGGAAGATTGCAAATCAATTCTTCGCGTGAATGCCCTTTAGCACGCCCTATGACTTGCAATGGATCCTCATCTTTTTTTCTACTGCTCATTAGTTCTCATTCTGTAATAATTTATTCTTATCAATATCAACAAAATCATGAAGAATTGTTTGATTTTGTCCCTTTATTAAGAGATAAGGATCAGCCCGTTTTAATACTACACCAACAGATTTTAAATCTTGTCGGCGTTTAAATACAAATTTTTGAGATCGTAAGTTTATAATCCTTTTAGCGGAAATAGGTCCTATTCCAGGAACTCTTATTAATTCTTGGTAAGATGCGTGATTTGGATCCACAGGACCCCGATCTTCAAAGTAATGCCTTGCTAAGTGAACTTTTGGATCTCCTTCAGGTAAATTTCCTTCTTTGGTCAGAATCTCTTTCAAATCCTTTAATTTATAATGATATATCCGTAATAGCCAATCACTTTGATACAATCGATGTTCTCTTGCTAATGAAGCTGCTTTTTTATTTGCTAAGGGCGTTCCTTCGATTGGAATGAAAGAAGAGAAATAAGCACGCCTTAGATCAATCTCTCGATATCCCCAATCAATTCTATTAAGTAAATCATAATCACTCTCATTTTCTGCTGCTCCTACTACAAACTGAGTCGTTTGTCCGCTATTGAGAATTGGAGCACCATCCCATCGAAATTTTTTGTACCCATCCTCTCGCCTATCCTTAATAATCCTTTCTTGGTATTGTAATTGATTGTCTTGCTTCAAATCTCTCATTAATTTAAGAGTCTCATCATTGTGTTTGATGCGAATCTGTTTTAACCAGCGCTGTCGGGTTATAATATCATTGTGAAAATCTTTCTGCTCCGCAATTTCTGCGAGATGATCTTTTGTGGAAGCTTCCATATTGATTGAAATACGATCAGATAAACATATTGCCTCTTTGAGGAGATATTGACTCACACCAGGTAAACACTTAAAATGCACATATCCACGAAAGTTATATTTGAATCGAAGTAGTCGAACTGCTTCCAACATTTCTTCAGTTGTTTCATCGGCACTACCACATATCCCAGATGAAATAAATATACCTTCTGCTACATTCATCGAATATAGTTTCATAAATGTACGAGCATATTCTTTGGGTGTAAAACTCATCTTTTGCTTACAACTATGAGAAAAACAGTACTTACAATTGTAGATACATTTGTTAGTGTACAGGGTTTTGAAAAGACTTGCGCATCGACCATCAGGGGTATAACTATGGCAAATTCCGGCACTAGCTGTTGCTCCAATCCATTTTTTTGAATCTCCAAAAAGTTTTGGATATTTATCGGTACGACTGGAAGCAGTACTGGCACAAATATCATATTTGGAATTTTCTCCTAAGATACGAATCTTTTCTAAAGTAGACGGCACTTTATCCATCAGCTATATTGAATAACATACCAAAACATGGTATATAAATTAAAATCTTGATATTTAATTTATAAAAAGAGAGGGATTATTGAATTTTCAAAATAATTTTAATCATTAAAAAAATAAACAGTCTAAATGATAAACAAACTTAAATCAATTCTTAGTTTATCAAATTATATTTAATAAAGACTTATTAATCAATTAGAATTTAAAATGTCTAAATATACTGGTGGAGAAATAATCTCCAAATATTTAATAAAAGAAGGAGTGAAATATGTGATTGGGATTCCTGGTCACGGAAATCTTCCCCTTGTAGATGCTTTCTTCAAGGATAAGGATAAAATTCAAATAATTCAGCCCAAGCAGGAAATGAGTGCTGTACATTTATCAATAGGTTATTTTAGAATCGCCAATAGACCACTTTGTGTATTTACCTCAATCGGTCCAGGAGCTCTAAATACAGCAATAGGATTAGCTGACGCATTTGTTGATAGTATGCCTGTTTTAGTCATCACAGGGGATACACACGTTCATATGAGAGGAAAAGGTGTTTTACAAGAAATTGAACGCAAAAGAGATTCAGATATGCCAAGAATTTTAGAACCTATCGTAAAAAGAAGCTGGCAAGTCAGTTCTGTGGGACAATTACCAACAATAATGCAACGAGCATTTAATCAAATGTTGTCAGGACGTAGAGGACCTGTGGTGATAGACCTTCCCATGGATGTACAGGCAAATTCCATCGAAGTAGAAATTCCGGACCCACAGGAAAGAAGATCCATTGGACGCATACAAGGCGATCCTGAGTTAATAAAGAAAGCTGCACAACTAATTAAAAATGCAAAAAGACCAGTATTAATGTTAGGTGGTGGAGTTGTGACATCTGAGGCATATCAAGAAGTCAAAGAGTTAGCAGAGAAAATTGGTACTGCTGTGGTCGTCACTATGATGGCAAAATCAGCATTTCCCAATGACAACCCACTATTTGCTTGGAGTACTGGAAGTAAAGGAACTACAGTTGGACTAAAGATGACTTCTTCCGCTGATATTCTGGTTGCTGTTGGATGTCGGTTTGCAGATCAAACAGCAAGTTCTTATAAGAAAGGTGCGAGTTTCTCTATTCCCCCTACAAGACTTATTCAGATTGATATTGATCCTCATGAAATAGGGAAAAATTATCCTGTTGAAGTTGGAATAATTGGGGATGCAAAAGCTTGTTTAAGGCAAATTATTGATGAATTAAAAGATTATAAAAAAGATTATGAGAATACAGACTATTTTGAAGAGATTCAAGAAGAGAAGAAGAAATGGTTTGAGTTCCTTAATAAATATCGGGATGATACTAAAGTACCTGTAATGATTTCCACAGTTTTCAAAGAAATTAGAAAATTCTTTAACAGAGATGCTGTTATAGTCACTAGCTCGGGAAATGTGCAAGCTCAAATGCTCCAAGAACTTGAATTTTATGAGCCTAGAACTTGTCTAACAGCTGGTGGTTTCTCAACTATGGGATATAGCGTCCCTGCAGCGATTGGAGCAAAATTAGGTTCTATAGATATAGGTAAGCCTAATCGCCAGGTTGTAGCACTTGTTGGAGATGGAGACTTTATGATGACTCTTTCAGAATTATCTGTGGCTGTTCAACTAGGATTAAATAATATATTCTTTATACTCTTAAATAATTATGGCTGGATTGCCATTAAGGACTTGCAACAAACTGCTTTTGGAGAAGATCGAAGTTATGGCACAGCCTTTTATGATAAAGAAGGCAATCCCTATTCACCTCATTTTGCTAAAATCGGTGAAGCGTTTGGTTGTTATTCTGAAAGAATTTCTAGAAAAGAAGAGATAATTCCCGCACTTGAAAGAGCTGTTGCTTCAGAGAGACCTGCAGTAATAGAAATCTTGGTAAATCGCACTTTTCCTTATACTGGGAGTCCAACAGTTGGATTTTGGGATGTGACTATTCCAGAATACTTAACTGAGCGAAGAAAAAAGTATGAGGAAGAGATTAAAGACGAGAAGCTTTAAAAATCACTCTTATTTTTTTATTTATTGAGCCTCTGTTAAATATTGGTCCTTGAATTTTACAGAAGCTCGCTCTCCGCCGACATCCCAGTGTGTTCTTGGAATCTTGTAGACAATTACTTCTACAGCATGTTGAAGGACACCTAGATCTACGAAACATTGGGTAATCTTTTCAATTAAAGTCTTTACTCTTTCTTCTCCAAAACCTTTCCAAACATTTATATGTACTATTAGTAAGATTAAACCTCCTTTCAATAATTTCTATTATAATAATATTCTTTATTTTTTTAAATAATTATATTATTCCTTTTTCTTTAAATTTAAAAGTGAAATTTACGAGAGTCTATGTTGTATTAGAAAAACCTTGATAAATCCTATTTATTTATACTTTTTAAATATATTTGCGGTGAAAGATCTTGATCATAAAGACTTTAATAATATTTTTATTATCTAGTTTGGGTTTAATTTTTGGGATTTACTGGTTTATTACTACCGGTAGTTATTTTTTACTAATACTTGCTTCAAGCTTAGGTATTATTTTTGGATTTGTACTAGGAAAAGAAGCAAAATTTGCCATAGAAACCAAAAAATTATATGCTAATACTAATTCAAAAGTAAAAAATCGATAAAATTATATTTCTTTCAATTTTTTTTATAAATTGAGTATTCATTGTCTAATTTATTTTTTAATTGATCCAATAAATTAAATTTATTTTTATAGAAATTAAAAATGATTTCATCTATTTCTTTTTGTTCTATAATATAATCATAGTTTAAGTCTTGTTTTTTATTTTTAATTATCTTTTTAACTAATTTTTCTACTTTTTCTCTAACATCGTTGTCCGGAATAATAAAAGGTAATGCGTGTATTCCAGATATTTGTATACTATTTGTGTTATTAATAACCCCTTTCATAAGATAATTATAAAGGGAGCTATTTAATAATCCTAAGATATATTCTATAGAGATGGAATTATCGATTATATAAAATCCTATAGCTTTATTAGAATCCCAATAGCATCCTTCGGGCATGTAGCGAGCAGCTAATCTTGAACTAATACCGCTAATAACTATTCCTTCTTTTTCAAAGGAAACATTTATGGGAATATCGTACTGACTAATCGAATCAGCATTCCAATCTAAAGCTTCCATTATTGCTCTAAAATATTGATCTGAACCACCGCGTTTCAGATAGGGTTTCCAATCTTTAGATTTTAAAGAATCTTGTGAAATAACTTTATATTTATTTTCTTGATTTATAATTTTTTTATTCCGTCTTCTAAAAATATTTGCTAATTCAGTATTCTCAATAGCAGCAATGTATTTTCTATTATCATGAGTGTGCATTCCAATATAACCTTTAACAAAATTCTTTAATCTTGGTGCTTTTTCGAATAACTCAATTATTTGATCATCAACATCTATAAAAAATATGTTAAAGGGCAATGAGTTATAATTTACTTGCTTTATTTCTCTTGCATTTTTAGGTTT
Organism: Promethearchaeota archaeon; assembly: GCA_048938025.1. Lineage (GTDB taxonomy): Archaea > Asgardarchaeota > Lokiarchaeia > Sigyniarchaeales > SOKP01 > Loki-b32. Next base: position 4,059 of record JBHLMP010000058.1, on the reverse strand, counting down.
TAAATATTCTTGTTCATTATTTACTCTTGGTATAATTCTCATTAGATTTTCTTGTCTATTTTTTTTAAATTTTTTTCCTGGATATTTTGTTAGAATTAGTATTGCTGGATTTATACTCACTTTTTGATTAGAAAATAAATATTTTGGGGCTAGTAGGATTTCATTTATGATACAATTATCAAGTATGAACTTTCTTAACTTTCTATGAGTACTTAAAGTTAGAAATGAATCACTAGTGATAAAGCCTAATTTTCCTCCTTCTTTTAAACGCCAAATACTATTAACAATAAACATAGCATATGTTTCATGAGCGTTTATTTTTCCATAAATTTTTCTCAGTTTTACTTTATTTGTACGAACATAGGTACTTGCCTTGTTTAGATATGGTGGATTTCCCACAATAAAATCAAATTCATTATAAGACTCAGGATATAGTGCTAGAAGTGTATCTTGTTCCTTGAAGGAAACGCCTAATTCTTTTAATTCACCTTTAAAACTCGAATTTATATCATAAGCAAATATTTGATTTTTAGTAATTCCAGATTCTAATAATTTCTTTATAAAAATGCCAGGTCCTACGCAAGGGTCTAGAATTTTGTCTTCTTCTTGAATTTTTCCTAATCTTGATATAATATATTCTACTGTTTGAGGGGGAGTAACAACTATTCCTAAATCCTTATTATTAAACTTGATTACTAATCAGCACTCAATTTTATTTATTTAAATTAATATCAATTTCATTTAATAGGATTGTATAAAATTGACAGAGTTTCTTTAAAACTGTTATATCAATTTTATCGAGATCATCCTTTTCAGAATGAATATAATTATAAGTACTTTTATCTCCATTACCAAGTCCTTTAAATCTCTTATTTAATAGAAATAATCCATCACTATATGTTCCAATGTAAAATCTATGTGTTTTCTTCTCTAAACTCATTATACCTTTATTTTCTAAAATATAATTAAAAGATTTATAATTTTTATTATTAAGGAGACCATGATCCCATAGATTTACTTTTTTAGCGATAGAATCAAAGTTGATTGTGAAAGTCTTATCTCTATCAAAATATTTAATATTATTATAAAAATTTCTTACACCCATAGTCCCAGATTCTTCTGCTCCTGTAAAGACAAACCATAAGTTAAGATTATCTAATCTGAATTCTGGACTTGAATAATATCTTAACAATTCTAATACACAAGAAACTCCTGATGCGTTATCTATAGCTCCCTTAGATTTATTATTTGTAGAGTTAATTGTAATAATAATTGTGGAGATAAAATTTATCCCTAACATTATCGCTCCTATAATAAAAAGCCATAAGAATGACCCCACAAAGAGGAAAGAATTAACTGTAATAATTAAAATCCCAAAAATAAAAGAAAAGATCCAAATAAAGTATGATTGTATTCTAAATTTTATAGATAATATTTGTCCTTTTGAATCTAAGTGAGAAAAAAGTAGAATATTCTTATCAGAATTAATAGATTTCGAGGGTAATTTTATATATAAATTTTGAGAATCAAGTGTCTTTCCAAATTGTATTTTTTCTGGATTTCTTGTTATAAAAGTCAATACCAGAAGCATGATTAAGGTTAAAATTAGACTTAACAATCTAAAAACCCAATAGATATTGAAAAATAAAGTAAAATGAAGCCAAAATAGTAAAATTAAACCAAATTTAGGATAAATTCTCGAGTAAAACGTACTGAAGGAAAATTTTTGAACTGAAGGTGTAAGATTTAAATCTTCAATCTTTTGTTTAGCTAAACTAAAACTTTTTTTCTCGAATTCAGTCCCAGATAATCTTGGAAAAGAAAAAGCTGATAAATTCTCTCTTATACACCTTTCTTCAATCATTTTGAAAAAACACATTTATTTTTATTTTATATATGCTCCAACTTTAGCAGAACTTACATTTTTTCTATATGCATTTAAATAACCAGTAGTAATTCTTGGCTCTGGTTTAATCCAATTTCTTAATCTCTGCTCTATTTCTTTCTCTGGAATTAATAAATTCAATTTTCGATCATTAATATCGATTTCGATAATATCTCCATCTTGTACAATTGCTATAGGACCTCCATCAATTGCTTCAGGACAAATATGACCAATACAAGGTCCTCTTGTTGCTCCCGAATAGCGTCCATCTGTTATCATTGCTACAGAATCACCTAATCCCATACCTATAAGGATTGCTGCAGATATAGATAATTCCCTCATTCCTGGAGATCCTTTAGGACCTTCATATCTAATAACTAATACATCCCCCTCTTGTACTTTATTTGACATTAGTGCATTTTTTACATCTTCTTCACATTCAAATACTTTAGCTGCTCCTTTATGATATCTCATTTTTGGGCTTATAGCACTCTGTTTCACAACTGCTCCTTCTGGGGCCAAATTTCCTTTTAATACAGCAATACCACCTTCTTTTTCTATTGGATCATCTAAATTTCGAATTATTTGAAAATCATTTATCTTAATATTTTCGAGTGCTTCATTTAAGGGTAAATTTAATACAGTTTTAGTTGATATATCTAAAAGATTAGATAATTTTTTCATTAATACTTGAACACCACCGGCTTCATGAAATTCAGTAAGATTATATTCAGATGCAGGTTTGAATTTTGCTAATAACGGTATCGATTTACTCAATCTATCAAAATCAAAATGATCTAAATTTCCACCAAGTTCATGGGATAAGGCACACATATGGAGAATCATATTAGTTGAACCACCAAAGGATAATGCGACCTTAATTCCGTTTTCAATGGAGGAGTGAGTAATAACATCTAAAGCTTTTATGTTATTTTCAACTAAACTCATTATTTTTTTTCCTGTATCTTTACTAAGATCTTCTTTTTCTTTACTAACAGCTTCCATTGTAGCACAACCTGGTAATGATAATCCCATAGCTTCCACTATACATGCCATTGTATTTGCTGTTCCCAACATGTTACAAGCTCCAGGTGAAAAGCATGTTTGTGATTCAATTAAAAAAAATTCTTCTTTAGTTAATTTGCCTATTTTGTATTCACCAATCGCTTCCTTAATATCCGATGTTACATAGGTTTTTCCTTTAAGAGGACCATTCTCAAATGTTTTTGCTTTCATAATTCCTCCAGTTAAGAAAATTGTAGGGATATTACATCTAGCAGTGGCTAATAGCATTCCTGGAATTATTTTATCGCAAGAACATAGCATTACCATACCATCAAAGTTATACGCTTTTATTGTACATTCAATAGATGCAGCAATTACTTCTCTTGAGGGTAAAATATATTTTGAAAAATTACCAGAATTAGCAATTCCATCACAAGAAGCGATTGTATTAAATTCCATTGGAGTGCCACCCGCTTCCTTAACACCCTCTTTAACAAATTGACTTAGTTTTCTTAAATGAATATGACCGGGATTAATTTCATTCCATGAATTTACTATAGCTATTCGAGGTTTTGCTAAATCTTCATAAGAATAACCACAAGCAAGATATAAAGCCCGTTCATAAGCCTTATTTGGATCTAAATTTTTTTTTTCTGATATCATTTTTAATTATTAATACTCTTAAATTTTAATTTTTTGAATTAAAAATTAGAGAATTACTTCTCTTCGCTGGCCATTGGATTTTTATCCATACAAGGAACTCCAAACTGACAAAGAGCACAACCTACAGGAAAGACTGGTGATCTTAGTTTATCATTAACGCGACGAATATGGGGTTTTAATATTTGCCCAGTACGGGAAATCATTTTCCTAGCTACTTTCTGCAAATAATTATAACATTTTATCTTATCATGCCCATTTTCTGTTATAGCTTTAGCGGGGCATTTTTCCACACACTCTTTACGATTACCCTCAACATAATATAAGCAATTTGCATATGGATCATCACTTTTTCTACGAGTTACTTCAAGGGGAGCATCAGTGATAACAGAAGCTAACCTAATATTGCACCCTACTTCTGTTATTAATCCGTCATGTAAACTAAAAGTTCCAAGCCCAGCTGCGAATGCAATATGTCGTTCAGACCAATTAGAATAAAAATTTCCTTT
>JBHLMP010000057.1:0-22323 GCA_048938025.1 Promethearchaeota archaeon | reverse complement strand
TTTTTTTGGACATAATTGTTAATTTAATTAAATTATATAAAAAAGGATCATTAGTTATAATTATAAGCGATAATTTCAAAGTATATTTGAAACTTAAACAATTATTAGAAATTTGAGCCTGAAGTAATATGAAAAGACAAATTGATGATAGAACTTATCTGAATTATATAATGCAGTCCTTAAATTTAGACGCCTTGAAGCAACTGTGTCGTGATTTTGAATTAAAAGGATATTCAAAACTGAAAAAAGTAGATTTAATTGATTTTATTCTCGATTCTTTATCTGAGGAAGAATTTAAAGAACTTTTAAAAGCAAAAGAGTTAGAGATAATTTCAGAAGGAATAGATTTAGCAATAAAGAAAATTAAAGGAGAAAATCGAGAGAGTCTTGTTGAAATAAAAGTAGTAAATCCAGATGAACATGAGATTGAATTGTTTTTTAAAGGATGGAATTGGGAAGTTAATTCTTTTTTATCTATTATACCCAAAAATATAAAAGATCCTGAAAGAGATTGCGATTGTCGAATTGGCTCGAATATGGGATTCTGTAGTCATTTTTGGGTTGGATTTATTCTCTCATTAAAAGAGGGATTTTTCAAACTGAAAGATTGGAATTTGACAATATTGCCAGAAGATTTTGAAGATAGGATTAAATCTATTAAACTATCAACTAGCGGTGAAGAAGGAGACTCTAAAGGAGAATCAATAAGGTTAGTGGACGATAGTTCTGAAGACTCTCAATTAATGAGTTTCCTTAATTCCAGCATCACTGTATATGAAGGAGAGATTACGGAAATCTTAGAAAAACAATCTGAATTTCAAGGAAATATCACAACTTTTTATATTGTTACACTAAAGAATGTGAAAATGGGTCCAAGAGTTCAGAAGAAAAGTGATTTTCGAGAAACAGATGTTAAAAAAGTTGACAATCTGAATTTAAGAATAAGTGAAAAATTAAAAGATGATACAGAGATAAAAATTGGAGATAAGATTAATGGAAATGGAAAACTAATGAAAGATAACTTTCTAAAGATGTTTATTGTTAAAAATATACGAAAAATTCAAAAAGTATAAAATTTTGGACTTTATTTTTTTCGCAATTTTACTAATTTTTTTAAAAGTATAAAAAAGGTTTATAATAAAGAAAACCTAAGTAATTAATTAAATTATTTTAAAATTTATCGTTGAGAAGAAATGGATGATATGAACTCTGCTTTTATAAATGATATGAATATGATTCTCGCTACAGATTTTTATCAATTAACCATGAGCGCAGCGTATTATCAATATAATTTAGACAATAGTATTAATGAAAAAGATGATTACGCTACATTTGAACTTTTTATTAGAAAATTTCCAAAAAATCGAAATTATTTAATTTTTGCAGGTTTAGAACAAGCTATTTATTATTTGCTTAATGCCAGATTTACGGAAAAAACAATTGAATTCTTAAGAAAAAAGCAAGTTTTTAGAAATATCGATTCAAGTTTTTTTGAAGAGTATTTACCTAATTTTAAATTTAATTTGGACGTATGGGCAATGAAAGAGGGAAATTTCTTTTTTCCTAATGAACCTGTTATAAGAATTCATGGTCCAATGATCCATGCACAATTAGCAGAAACATATTTGCTTAATGTTATTAATTTTCAAACGTTAATTGCATCAAAAGCTTCGAGAATTAAAAATATCGCACCAGATAAAGTTTTATTAGAATTTGGTACAAGAAGATCTCATAGTCCACTTGCGGGAGTATATGCAGCAAGAGCTAGCTATATTGCAGGATTTAATGGAACAAGTAATGTAATAGTTGATATTGAATTAGGAATTAATTCTACAGGAACTATGGCACATAGTTTTGTCCAAAAATTTGAAAAGGAAATCGATAGCTTCAATACATATTATAATATTTATGATGAAAATTCAATTCTATTGATTGATACGTATGATACAGAAAAGGCTGCTCAAAAATGCAGTAAGTTTGGTAACAAGATAATGGGTGTAAGAATAGATTCAGGTAATCTCATAGAGCATGCTAATAAAGTTCGAAAGATTTTAGATGAAGTGGGATGCAAAAAAGTATTAATTGTAGCTAGTTCCGACTTAAATGAATATAAAATAAAAGAAATTATTGATAAGAAAGCTCCAATTGATGCATTTGGGATTGGAACAGAACTAGCAACTTCAAGTGATGATCCGACAATTTCTGGAGTATATAAATTAATAGAATATAATAATATACCTAAAATAAAAATTAGTGAAGAGAAAATAACATATCCAGGTATTAAACAAATTTTTCGAATTTATGATGAAAAGGGAATTTTTAAGGAAGACATTTTAGCTCTTGCTGATGAAGCCCCTCCTTCTAATTCTGAACCTCTCTTAATTCCAATAATGAAAAATGGAAAGTTGGTATATAAATTACCTAAAATTGATGATATACAAAATTATTATTTAAAAAGTATTAAAAGATTACCTGATAATTATAAACAATTAGAGCAGGTTAACCTTGTAAATTTAAAAATATCAAAACATTTGCAAGCACTAACAAGTTCATTAAAAAAAAAACATAAATAAAGTGTGGAAAAATTAGAAAGGAATATTCGCGATTAGTTCTGGAATAGCGGTTGCAACAGATATAATAATACTAAAAAATACCTTTGCATCAAAAAACCAGGCTCTTATCTCATAAATCGCAATATATTGATCATGCAGGAAATTTAACTCTGATAGATCTTTAAATTCATGCATTTTAAACTCAGTAAATTTCTCTTCAGTCTGCAACTTCATTATTAATTCATTTCTCCTCGTTTTAATATCATTAAGCTTAACAATCTTCTGTGCTACTATTTTTCTCTTCCATCCAATCAGAAAGATTAAAAATAGAATTGCTACAACAATGAGAATTCCTAACGTTAAAGAAATTATAATTATTAAATTGAGTTGACGAGATGAAAAGTAGATAAATCCAGAGCCAAAAATTATAAGAGATGTGGTCAAAAGGTAAAAAGCAATAGTTTTTATATAATCTCGTAATTTAGAATCAATATTTGGAGATTGAAAGCGACTAAATAGGAATACAAAGTCTTTTGAAATATGGTATTGAGCAAAAACAAGCATAGCTATAATATAAATTGCTACAACCCAGAATGCTACGTTTATGCACCACAAAATTAAGATGTCATCAATAAAAAATTTTTTATTTATAAAATCCCAAGCTTCTAAAATGTTCCCATCAAACCTAGTAAATAGCGCTATTAAATAATATGGAATACTATATGCCAAAAATCCAATTAAAAAAGCTAAAGCAAATCCAGCAGTATTATGAGACGCTAATCTAAGTTCATATCTCATTCGAAATGAGTGAGGTATCTTATCTTCAGAAACCTTCAGTCTTTCATCATAGTTATCTTCTGTGAATAGTATACATTTTTGAAATTTTTGAAATAAAAGATAAATGCATATGAAGAATACTAGAATTGGAATTTGACTCGTGAGCATCTCAAAAATAATTGGATTTCCAGTATAAACACTAGCTCCAGGGAATATAAAAAGTGGTAATATAAAGAAAAGTACTATTAACCAAGCAATATACGCTGTAAGAAATAATACCCATATAGTTCGATCAAAAGGTTTGTTAGGTTTTCTAGGGACGATACTATTAATAAAAACCTCAATATAGTCCTTTTCTTTGTATTCTGATCGGTATTCGCTAAGGTTAAATGCTATTTCTTTTTTTAGTTTTTGTTTTCTTTGAGAAACACAAATGTGGAATGTTTTATTCTCTAAATATTTAGTACGATTATAGAGAAAATCTATAGTTTCATTAAATTGATTTTCTATATTTATTACTTTTATCCACTTTTTAGTAGTTCTCCCAAGAGATTGGAATTTCTTTCGCGACATACACGGAAAATTTTCATCTTGAAATAAATTATTCCGCTCAATTAAATCTTTTGTAGGATAATAATAATTTTTATCAAAAAGTAATTTAATAATGACTTTTTTGAAAAATCTAAATAAATGAATAAAAAACAGACCACTAAGACTATTTAAACTGTAAAAGATAATTTGGCGTTCTTTTTGAGTTCTCTCATCCCGAATTTTCACAGGCTGCTTTCCCTTTAACTTACCAAATATCCGAAATATACTTCGTTCCTTATCTTTCAATTTGTTTTTATACCAAAATCTTTTCCACTTAAATTTCCAAACTAAAATCATTAGCTTTAAGATTTTATGTAAGTAGTCTAATGGATCAAAAATCTCTTGTTCTTCAACTTCTTGAATATACTCCATAAAAATCAACCTTTTTTTTGTTTTTGTAGGTAGATTTCGACTATAAATAATTCTTTTTTTCATCCTTAAAAAGTTTATTTCAATTTAATGTTCTCACAGCAAGACTTTTAACAAATTCATAAAATTTTTACTTATTTAATTTAATTGAATAATTAAGAAATCAAAATGCCATATTTTGATAGTAGATAATGAGAGAAGCAATTTTTTAAACTTTACGAACTTTCAGAATATTATTATTAATAATCGTAATCATCGTAAAAAATTTAAAAAGCATCAAGTCTATTTTTGGTTAAATAAGTATTTAAATAAAATTGGAATTTGGAGTAACTTTAAAATGTATCATTTAGACGGTTCAGATTATTTGAATGAGAAGTATTATCGCAAGACCTTTTCAATTTGCCCAGAATGCATGGAACGTATTCCTGCTGTTGTTAAAGAAGATGATGATGAAAAAGTCTACATGTATAAAACGTGTCCGGAACATGGCGATTTTAAGGATTTAATCAGTTCTAGCGCTAAATATTATAAGTGGACTCATTATGCGGTAAAAGATGAAAATGGAAATATAGTTTGGCAATTTGAAAAGAATGGTGAAGCAAATCCTCCTGATTGTAGTGCAGAAGATCCAAGGGGATGTCCATATAATTGCGGATTGTGCCCTGAACATCTTTCTGCATGTTCATTAGCGCTTATTGATCTAACAAATCGTTGTAATTTTAATTGTAACTTTTGTTATGCTAATGTACAAAAAGCTGGTTATCTTGTAGAGCCATCATTAGAAGAAATTGATAGAATTATGCGTCATTTCAGAGAAAAACCAATGCCTGCAGTAGCCATAATGTTTACAGGTGGAGAACCTACAGTAAGAAAAGATTTCCCCGAAATTTGTAAAATGGCGAAAGATCACGGTTTTCAAGAAGTTATCGTCGCTACAAATGGATATGGATTTCAGAAAAAAAAAGGAGGCCTTGAATGGACTAAAAAAGTCTATGAAATGGGATTGGATACACTTTATTTTCAATTCGATGGAATTAATAATGTTACTTATGAAAAAACCCGTGGTATAAAAAATTTAATGGATTATAAAATGCGAGTCGTTGAAAATTGTAGAAAAGTAGGATTATCATCAATTAATTTGGTAGCTACAATTGCACGCGGAATTACAGACATCGAAGTTGGCAACATTATTCAATTTGCAATTGATAATATTGATGTAGTACGTGGTATCACCTTTCAGCCCGTTTCTTTATGTGGCAGAATTGCTCATGAAGAGAGAACAGAATTAAGAATTACTAATGCCGATATTCTTAAAGAAATCGAGAATCAAACAGGGAATAAAATAAGTATGGAAAATGCCTGGTACCCTCTCTCGACTATCGTGGAGTTGGGAAGAGTAATTGCCTATTTGGCAGATGTGGAACCCATTGAGTTCACATGTCATCCGGATTGTGGTTTTGCTACCTACTTATTTATCGACCCAGACACCAATGAAATGACTCCATTAATGGAATATTTTGACCCATTGAAGGTTATCGATTTTGCCAATCGATTTTGGGAAAAGATTAAACATAAGGAGAAACAACCCATTAAAGTTTTTGAGAATTTATTAGGTGATTTCGGTAAAACATTGGATAAAGGTCTCAATTTCCTTGATAAGACACAACTCCGTGCAAGGTTCTTGTTGGGAGTATTACAATACGTAAGAAAGCCTGGTAAGATGATGGAAATGTTTTCTCGACTGCTATTGAATGGAGATTGGGAGAGTATAAGCTCATTTACACATGGCACACTTTTATTATCGAGTATGCATTTCCAAGATGCTTATAATATGGATGTTGAAAGAACTAGAAGATGTATTGTACATTTCGGCGTAGCAATGCCCGATGGCTCTGTGAAAGAAATAAGTTTCTGTACGATGAATACTCTTCACAGACCTCATATAGAAAAACAGATTGCTAAACAAATTACGCAAAAAGTTAGAGATGAATTTGATACATCTACGGGGCAAGAAATAGCGGAAATTAAGCAAGAGATAGCTCGTAATGGCGGAATTAAAAGGGAGAGTGATAAGTAGATGGCTTCTGAGTTTGTTGAAGATAAAAACGGGATGAAAATCCGTAAATTAGTGGAATTAAAAACTGACACAGCCGCAGAGTATCAAGATGCAATGCTTAGTCGTGTTGAATATTTCAAGAAAAAAAATCAAGAAAAGAGTCAATTTAACAGTGTTATTCAAAATACAATAATAAATTCATTAAGTGCCATTTTAGGCTTGAAACAGAATATTGATAAAGCAATTGGAGAAGAAAACCTGAAAAAAGTTCATGAAATTATAGATAATATCATTTTGTTTGGATTATAAACTAATTTTATTCTTATTTCACTATTTTTAATTTTTTTTTATCAATTGTTACTTTTTTTCAAAAGATATTTTTGATATAGTATTTTAATTTAGATTACGATGTTTTTTAATATAATATCTATACCTGTAACAATATTCTTTATCATAGTAGGGTGTGGTTTATTATGTTATGCTATTAGATTGAAGAAGAAATTCTCAGAAGAACATAATTTTATGAACAGCATTCTTACATTTCTATTATGGATTATTGCCGGTTTGGTGTATCCATTTTTCTTTTCGACAAATAATTCAAATATAAGATTTTTTCAGACTTTATCTACCTTATTTATTTGTATTTTTACACCCGGAATTATTTTTCTTATATTATATTATCAGTATCAATATGTAGTGAAAGTTAACCCTAATATTAAATCCAGGAGAAATTTGGAAACATTTCTTAAAAATTATAATAATAGAAGTGAACTTACTGATCAAAAAACATCAGATATTAAAACAGATCTACATCGGAAAGCTTTACATTTATTTCCAGCAGGAATAATAATTTTACTCTGGATTTTTGCTAATTATATTTGGGATGGTTTCTGGAATGCAGATGATCTATGGGGTATATCAGGAGAGGAATTTGGGAGATTTTTAATTTTAACTGCTGGGTACTCAGGAATCTTAGTTTTTGCTGGATTAGATTATGTAAGATTATCATTTATCTTTGAAAATCGAAATCTATATCATCTTCTCCCTGATAATGTGTTAAACATATTAGGAAAGACAATAAAGCGTAATGAAATTTATGAATATACCCGACCCGCTGTCATTGCATTATCTTTTATACCTATATTTTTTCTTCCTTTTGGAGTATTTTGTGCCGCAACATTAATAGCTACCATTGGAGATGGGGCAGCATCTATTTTTGGGCTTAAATTTGGAAAGAAAAATTTTCCAAAATCATCGAAAAAAACTATTATCGGCTACATTGCTGGTTTTATAGCCTCTTTTGGAGTAAGTATCTTTGCTTTATGGTTATTTGAGCCTAAATTACTATTGCTAAAGATAATAGTTATTTCGATTAGTGGAGCGTTAATTTTTTTTTTAATAGATATAATTGACCTGAAAATTGATGATAATATATTAAATCCAATATTTTGCGGGTTGTTAATGTGGATAGTATACATTATCTAATTTTTTTTCTAAATCTTCTTCTTGTTAATTTCAAATTGCTTTTATTTTAGAAATGAAATTCAGAAAAAGGCATCCATTTTTTTAATACCGCGAATTTCTTCGAATGATATTCCAAGAGCATCTAATACTTGTTCTAAGGCAGATTTCATTAACTCCCTATATTTCTTAGGATCAATATCTTGAAGTTTTGCTAATTCTAAAGCTTTTACTCCTGATGCACCTTTACTTTTAATAATGCGAATCGTTTCACCTTTATGGTATTCTTTTCCAGTTATATCTCTTAACTCTAAAGCTGCTCTAACATGCTGAGGTATTACTTTAGAATATTTATTTAATTCTTTTTGCATACTAATATTAATGGCATAATCTTCTAGGCTAAAAGTATCAGGGCTACCAATTTTTTTCATATTACTTTGTACTATTTCTATAATCTCTTTCTTTGCTTGTAAGAACTCATCATTGTCTTTAATCATTTTTAATATTTCTAAAAGTTCATTAAAAACTTTTTTTATAAATTCAGGAGTGTTTTTCTTTTTAGCGACCAATCCTTTGATATCTACATATTTAGTATCTTTGTAAATCCCAACATAATTTTTCTTCCTTTCTGATAATGCTAAGAATTGATAAGTCTTCTCTTCTTCTAAATCGAGATCTAATTCTTCTTTACTCCATTTAGCAATTTCATTCATTTGCCCCTTAGATGGATTTTGAAGAAATACAGAATCTGTATCCCCATAGAGCACTTTTACACCTATTTCTTCAGATTTTTTAATTGTTTGCTTTATGGAGTATTGTCCAATGGCAGTAGTACTTTCAGCAACAGGTAAGCAAAATAATGGAAAGTTCTGACTTCCAAATACCCCATAGGACCCATTTATAAATACCTTAAGTGCTTGTTGAATTGTATTATAATAATTTCGCTGTTTTTCAGATAAACTTTTATCAATTGATTTTGGCTTGAAGTACTTTACTCTAATATCTCGGAAGAAACCAACTACATAAGCAAATATACCCATTTTATGAGTACATGTATGATAAGGACTTCCTTTTAATAGATTATCTTTGCAATCCTTATGAGGACAGAGTACAGTCTCATATGAAAGGTTATACTCTTTGATTATAGAAGGATAAAGTGAGGCGAAATCCATAACAACAACATCAAAATGAATACCAGGTACAGGTGGAACTACATAAGCACCTGCAAATGCTTTTCCTTCTATTACTGCTTTTGAATAACCCCCTATTTTTAATTCTGCTATTTCAGATCGCCGCGGTATTAGATAATTTTTTCGACGGTGTTCAAAATAAAAAATACTTTGTATCCAAGTTGATATTTGGCGTCTTACAGTTTCATGGACTGGCATTTTAGTAATCCGGCATAATAAAATAATTAAGTTCCATACTAAGGAATTGTTAAATTTGGTTAATTCCAAAGTCAATATGGAATCCTTTAAATTATACCAAGTAAGAATATCATATTCCATTTCATGTATCTCTTCTTCATGCTCATATTTTTTTTCACCCAATAATGCTCCGCTAATAGCATTTAAAGAACTGCTTTCATAAGCACCACCAAAAGCATATCCAGAAATACTTCTATTAAAGAAAAGATTAAATAAGTCGATATGAATTCCTTTCCTAAGATCGCAATCTGACCTCGATAAAAAACCAAAACCCCTCTTAATATGAATAGGATTTAAATCTTTATCAATTTTTAATTTATTTGCTCTATGAAACATATAATTTAAATCAAAATTATCTCCGTTAAATGTAATAATTACAGGGTACTCCCATAAAAGACGAAAGGTTTCAGTTAATAAGTTCTTCTCACTCTTAAAAAATATTAATTGTGCTTTAGAAGGAAATTTTTGATGAAGCCCACGATAAGAGAAGCCTTCTCTTTCTAATCCATACACTAATTTTAAACCATCTGTGGAAACAAATGATACACTAATAATTTCTTGTTTCGCTTCCATAGGATCTGGAATAACAAAATCTTCTGAACCTAAATTCACTTCAATGTCCATTGCCAATCTTTTTACATCTGGAATTGGTGTTAGGAAAATATCTAAAAATTTTTCTGAAAATTCTTGGATTTCTGAAGTTTCATCTTTAAACAAATTACGTAATTCGTGTACCATTTTTTTTGTTTCTTCTAAGTCCTCTTCAAAACTTAATTTTTGAATCTGCCCGTTCTTAATACTATAAATTAACCCAGGAATTAATTGCCGATCATAAATATAATTTAAGTGATATCTAATATCTGCCTCCCAAGCTTTTATATCATGTTCCCCTAAAATATTCCGAATATTTTTTCCAGATCCTCCAATATCAGACGGCGTCTTACCATAAATTTTTGTTATTGTAAGTTCTTTATCTTCTAAAAGGTCTACTTTCTTTATTTCTTCAAATCTGGTGAATCCATCATAACTTGTTAAATCTCTATTATTTTCCAAATCTGATTTTGATTCTTTACTTAAACAATAAGGTTTATGATCAGTTGTATCAATCCACAATTTAATTTCATCCGTGTCTAAATCATAGAATTTACAAATCGCTTTATTTTGTCCACCATCATAATCAACGTCAAGTAATAACCCTTTTTTCAGATTTTCTACAATCTCCCTTTTTTTGATTAAATATCGAATATATTTAGAAGTAACTGTTTCTCGTGTCACTTTCTCTAATTCAACTTTACCTTCCTTTAACCCAAAAGGTGCATCATTTCCTCTAAAAAATAAATCTTGAGGAATTTCTTTTGTCTCAACTTTTTGTTTTAATTTTATCTCTTCTATTTTCTCTGTTTTTTTGGCGGTAATTTCCTTTTTCGGTTCATCTTCAAATAAATCCTTAATTTCCTCCTTCTTGGGTACTTTTTCTCTTATCTTCTTTTTTGGAGCTTCTTCTTCTACAAAACTAAAAAGTGAGGTCTGTTCTTTATCCACATCTGATTTCTTTTTAGATTTTTTTGGAGCTGGCAATTTTATAACCACTAGAAATTTCAAATTTGTGTGATCTATTAATTAATATGATAATATTTATTTTAATCTCACCTATTTTGAGTTTAATATTTATCTTATTAAATAAAAAATAGAACTGATAAAACTACTTTTTTTTCCTAATTTATTTAGTGCCTGTTGTCATTTTAATATCTTCAATAAGCATAAAAGGAGCAAAAACAACGTTATTAGCAGGACTTAACCATGTAGATACTTGTTTTAAAGTTTTTCCTAAAGCTATTGTATGTTCAAGCATATGAAGATGATTCGAATTAATACGTAATTCTCTTACAGGCTCAAGAGTTTTTCCACTGTTTTTCACTAAAAACATACCATCTTTAGGAAGTGATGAAAATACTCCTGGTGGTGCATAAGATTGATAACGAGTATACCAGGTTGATGTAATTAATAATGTTGGTTTTTCTGAAATTTCCATCAATTCTTCCAATGTATAATCTCCTGTGGAAAACACTGTATTCGTTGGTTTTGGCATAGTAATTCCCGCATTACTTGTTGATTCTTGAGTTTTTTTAGAAAGTGAAGTATTCGTGAAGTATTGATTTAGAGTCCCTTTATCAATTAATAATGTTTTCTTTCTAGGAGTCAATTCATCATCAAATGGCGAGCTACATAATCCATATTCTTTAGTTCCATCATCCCATACAGAAATTATATCATTAGCAATTTTATCTCCTATTTTTTTTCCTACTAACCATGCAAGTCCCATTTTTTGTACATAATAGTTCATTGCAATTGCAGGTGTAGGTGCTTGTAATTCAGTAGTAACTTTGGGATATATTATAATATTATAAGTCCCAGGTTTTCCTTTTTTCCAACCAATGGACTGCCGACATATCCGACCTGCTTCCTCACCAGCGCTAATTGGATTAAATCCTTGATTTAAGTGGGTTGAACATGTTAAAGCTTCACCAGTTGCATACATATCTTCAGCGAATGCTCTAATTCTAAAATTAAGATAGGTATTCTTATATTTCCTTTCTTGTCCTTTACTATTTTCTAGAAACACTTCAGCATTACCATAAAAGAACGAACCTGCTACCCTTTTTGCTCCATTTGTTATTGCTGCATCTGAAGCTTCTCCGACGAGATTAACTGCTTTTTCTTTCATATTAACCACGTTCTCATCAAAAATTTTACTTTGAATCTCGCTATCGTATGTAAATGGTCCTTCAGGTAATCTCTTATAATTCGTATTAATTTTCAAAATATTTAACAATTTTTCGCAGTTTTTTAAAGTCTTCTCAATTATCTTAGGATTTAAATCATCAATAGTGATGTCAATTGTCCTTCTTTTTTGAGTAAGAAACAACTCTAATTTAACATTATCCCAGACTTTGTTTATGTCAATTTGACTTTCAGAAAACCTAATTTGATTTTTTAACTCTATAATCCCTTTAATAGCCCAATCTGTGCAAAAATGTGTAACTTGATTTTTAACAAGCTCTATAGCATCATACAACATCTCATGTTTTTCGCTCATTAAATCACCTTAAGCTAATCTAATTTTTCTCAATCTAACATAGGGACCTCCAGTCCATACAGGACACCCTTGACCAGGCTCTGATTTCCCACAGAATGCTCCTTGCCATTCTATAGTATCTTTTTTACCTTGTGCGTCAATACTATGAAATAAACCAGGAGAAGAGATTTCAAGTCCAGGTTTCAATACTAAAATATCACTGAGTTCACCATTCTCAATTAAATAAGCTTCTTGACCAACATACTTTGATTGCAATCGTTTATCATCAATATTCCATTCAGTAAAAGATTTCATAAAAATACCTAATTTAATATCCTCCACCATTTCGTCAAAAGAATAATCTCCAGGAGCAAAAAAGGTATTTGCCATACGAATAATAGGCTCCCTGTCATAAGAAACCGCTCTTGCCGCTGCATTACTCTGAATTCCAAAAATAGCTGCAGTTTCTCGATTTTGGAGCATCTCATTAAAAATTCCATTCTTTATTAATTCTCTTCTCCTTGCTTTTACACCCTCATCATCGTATAAATAAAAACCATAAGAACCTTCAATTGTAGGATCTTCATATATATTTACACAATCACTTCCGATTTTATAGCCAATCTCATGTTCTCTTAAATAAGATTCTCCCGCTTGAGCACCTTCTCGCCCTAAGATTCGATCAGCTTCATGTGGATGTCCACAATTTTCATGTGCAATAATACCTGCTACATCAGGACCTAAAACGATATCAATTTCTTCTTTAGGTGGTTTTTTTGCTGTTGATATAATATCTCCTAATACTCTAATCTTCTGTAAAACCTTTTCTTTAAGATTCCAGGATAATAATTCGTCCCATCCTGAAGTTGTTGCATATGTGGACATTGATTGCTCATTTTTATCACCAGGTTTAACACCTATAATTATGGGGTTAAATGCTACTCGAGGAACATGTCCTAATATTTTAGAACCTTCACTATTAACAAAATATGTATCTCTCTGCTCAGTTATCAGGCTAAAAATGTGAATAAATTCTATAGGAAATTTTTCCTTGAAGATGTTTACAAAATCTTGAAGAAAATTAATCTTTTCTTCTAGAGGTACATCCATTGGATTAACCTTGTATTTACTTTGCCAGTTCGTTTCATAGACCTTTTCGTTACTCATTTTAATAGATGTTTTTCTTTGTTTGCTACTTATTTTCGCAATTCGGTAAGCATGCTCTACACTTTCTTTTATTGATTGTTTAGTTAATTGATTTGTAGTAGCCATTCCCATTCCACCATTCACTAACAAACGGATATTTATTCCAGTTTTTCGAGCAAATGCATCTGCAGTGAGTTCTATAGGTAAATTACCAAGATGCAATTTTCCATTAATAAACGTTATTGTATCAATATTATTGGATTCTAATCGGACTTCTGCATAATCGCAAATTTTTCCATAAGATTGTGAATAATCTAAGGCAAACTCTGCTAATTCTTTATCTAATTCCATTTCAATTCAAATTAATTTAATCTTATATATTAATTAAATTATATTCTAATTTTTAAAAAAATAGCCTAAGGTCAACAAAACTTCTCGTTATAAGGTTAGAAATTATTTAATAAACATAAATATTTACTATCTTTGATTTTGAGCAATTATTCTGTTAATTTCTTCTAATAATAAAAACTTTTCGGCGATATACCAATCCAATTGACTTTTTGAAGGATTTTCATGATAAATAATTTCCGCAACCTCCCGAATTTCATCTTCAGTAGGTTTAATTAAAGCACCATCAACATCCTCTCGAATTAGTAAAACCAAATTATCAGTCTCCAATGGTTTAATATCATATCCGTTCTTTATATTTTTATTGATTGTAACGCAAAGTTGAGCCAAACGCCAAATAGATTTTTCAATATTCTCATTCTCCTTATAAATTTTAAAAGCCAGTCTTGTTACTTCTTCTTTAGTAAAAGGCATGATAAACCAAAATATTCAATTGTAATTCTATATTTACTGAAATTTATAGATATTTATTTAAAATCAAAACAGTTATACTGATGGTTAACAAAAAGATAATAAAACTTTTAATTATTTGTGTTTACTTTTATAGCTCATTAAAAACACAAAATTAATAATTTATTCATTTTTACTATCTTTAAATAAAATGCCTCCGTAGCTTAGCGGTATAACTAATATTATTTTATAATAGTAGGACTATGCATCCGACTTGTAATCGGAAGGTCGGGGGTTCAAAATGGCAATGCATTCGCATTGTAATGAAAATCCCCCCGGGGGCTTCCATATTTTAAATTATTACTAATTTTTCCTAAATATTACTTTTAAATGATTCGCTTTTTCTTATTTTAATATCATTTATTAATAGAAGAGTATAATTAATACTATGGATAATCAAGAAGAGTTAGAATTTAAAAAGTCATACCCATATATTTTTTCTTTTTTCTACTTAGCTCAAGGATTATATAATGGGATACAGTATATAGTAATCCCATTTTGGTTAATTAGTATCATGACTATAGATTTAGCAGTGATTTTAGGGATCTTTTCAATTACAGTTATTCCATGGGCCCTGAAATTTCTGATAGGATTGGTTAATGACAAATTTGGTTCAGAAAGATTTGGGCGGAGAAAGTTATGGATTTTGATTTTTGGCATCTACGCGGGGATTTGGTTTATTATTACTGGATTTACAATAAATTTACAATCGAGCGATACCATTCTTGATTACATTTTACTTTGTGCACTTATGTGGAATATTGGAATTGCTATTGCTGATACATCCCTGGATGGATTGATATTAGATGTCACACCAAAGGAGAATTTGGGAAAAGTTCAAGGATATACATGGGCAATGAACTTATTTGGAAATGCGGGGGGTGGTATCATTTTAGGCGCTCTATTTTTAGCTTTTGATGCTATTCCACTATTATTCGTTTTTGAAGGAATTCTCTTAATTATATCGTGTATTTTTCCCTTTTACGTTAAAGAGCGTCCTATCCCAGAAAATGTACAAGTTTGGAGTAATATGAAAGAAATTGTTAGTAAAGGTAAAAATTGGAAAGTTTTTTCCTTCTCATTTTTAGATTCTATTCCCTATGGAATTGTTGGTATAGCTTATACCATCTTGATATTACTCTACGCTCCAAATAGTCCAATATCCGGGCCAGTTACTTCTTTGTCCTTAGAGGGCGTAGCATTAGAAGCTTTTCTTGTATACGTTCTTCTAGGAGCTATTAATGGGGGAGGTGTAATTGTAGGAAGTATTGTAACTGGAAGAATTGCTGATAAAAATCGGAGATTAGCCGTATATATCGCAAATATAACGTATATACCATTTTTAATAACATGTGTCCTATTTCGCGGACCTTACATTCTTGGGAGTATTATGATTTTCTTAATAGGCGCAGCACAAGGAGCTTTAACCGCATCATATCAATCTATTCGAGGAGATCTTTCAAAACAATACCCAGAATTGAATTGCACCTATTTTGCTATTGTTATTTCTTGTTTGAATTTAGGACAATCCGTAGGAATGGCAATTACGAGTGTACTTATAACCACCTTTTCAGCAGTTTTTGATGAATACTATTTAACCTTCTTCTGGATTATGTTGATTATGGCTGGAATTCAATTTCTAAGTTTTTTAATATTTAAAACAATCAACAGAAAAGAATATGAACATAGACATATTTTAACAAATACAGTATAATACAATAAAATCTCAATTATTTCTATCTTTTCCATTTCTGATTTATTATGAATAAAATTAATCGTATAATTTTTTGTGTAATCGATGATGTTAGATCCAAGCATTTTTTTGATTATATTGATAAAGGATTACTCCCCAATTTTAAAAAATTAATGGAAAATGGGATATATTCTAAGAATTGCATAACAGACTTCCCTTCCATAACATATCCTACCCAAATATCTATTACTACTGGCACATACACAGGAGATTATCGTAAAGAATTATGCCATGGAATACCTTTGGCAAATTGGATGGGACGTGATACTAAACCTCCTTTCCTTAGAGATTATACCGCTAAAGATATGCAAATATATAAGTTGAACGAAGATGTTGGCAATAATTGTCAAACTATCCTTGAAATGGTTGGTGATGAAAATACTGCTAGTATAAGCCAATTTTTAAATAAAGGTGCAAAGTACATCTTCCCTGAGAGAAAGACAAAGCTTGCTATGTATTATCTTTTATTAATGTACTTACGGAATACAAAAAGGATAATGATTAGAGCAAATTCGATAATTATACAGAAGTTGTTAGAGACTTTTAAAAGTCCAAAAAAATTTTTTGACATTAAAGAGCCTCCTATAGCTTCTTTAATTTGCTTTATATCTTCTGATTTATTAATGCACTTATATGGATTCGATTCAAAAATATATAAATTGAATTTATTACATATCGATAAAGTTTTAGGCTATTTAGTTAAGAATTTGGATGAGATGGGTTATTTAAATGATACTGTTATTGTAATTACATCAGATCATGGGAATTATAAAGCGGATAAAGTGGGAGACCTAACAGATTTTCTTATAGCAAATAAATTAACTCATTATCATCCTCATAAGAATAGAAAAGGAAATATGGACCTCGCTGAATATGGTGGTGTAGGTTTTTTTAATTTTAAAGGAAAGATTAACTCGAATAGCAACAAATTTTGGCTACAACCAACCATAAAGGAGCTTGAAAATTATGGGAAAAAAGGAATAAATTTATTTAAGGAATTATTCAACATTAAAGGAACCCAATTAATGTACTACAGAGATGATAAAAATACAAATAACAATGGAAAAATCTATATAAAGAGGAAATATATAGACACAAATAAAATTATAACGGGAATAATTGAATATAAAGGAACTGGGCATGACTATAAGACAAAATATATTATAGAAAATGATGAAACTGATGTTTTCAATTATCTAACTGATCCCAAAGCTAGTAAATTGATAGATGGTAAATTTCATTCAATAGATGAATGGTTAGCTGCAACATCTCATCTTGATTTTCCATTATATCCCGATTTAATTCCTCGCCATTTTAAAAATCCAAGAAGTTGTGATATTATTCTTAGTAATGAAGGAACAGTAGTGTATAATATAGAACACGGAAAGAAAAAAAAGAGGACCAGATATTTTCATGATATTGGGTTAAAAGAGAGTTCAGTTGTTCCCTTGATTATAGGAGGATCATTAGAAATACCTCATAAAGAAATACCGTTTTGCAAAATTGTTGATATTGTTCCAACGTTATTAAAAAGTTTGGGTAAGATACCTCATAGAAGTGTAATAGGGGAAAGTTTAATTTAAAAATATTAAAATTATCTAACTCAACTTAGGTTAATAATTTGGAATTTAAAATATTATATATAAATGATCTTTATAATAGATTTTAAAAAAAAAAAGAATAAAAAATATTATACTGGGCGAAAATATTCAATATCTAATATTCGCTTTCTTGGTTTTTCTTTAAAAACAGCCTCAACACGCATTTCCTCTTTTAATTGCTTAGGATCTCCGACATTTATAATATGTACAAAATCAGTGTCCGCACCATCTAATCTAATTATTGCATAAGTAAAAGGCGGTTCAAAAGGCATTACTGCTGTTGAATACGAAATTGTAGTAAAACCAACAACCATACCTTGATTTCCAACCTCTACCCATTCTTCCATTTTTTCAAAGCATTCTGTACAAATCATTCTTGGAGGGACAAATACTTTATTACACTTAGGACACTTTACACCCATAATTCTTTTATTTTTCCCAATTTCGGTTATGAATCGTTCAACATATGCTCCTGCAGTGTGTTTATAGGGAACTTTAATTTTTCCTTTAAATATTTTCTTCTCATCAATCACTTTTTTTACACCCTTTATGGTTTTATACCTCTCTAATAACTTTAAAGTACTTAATATCCCCTAAATCACCTTCTCTTTCGTCTTTAAATACAGCTTCAACACGCATCCCAATCTTTAATTTAGTAGGATCCGTTTCATCGAGAAAGTGCATTGTAAATGTATCAGTACCATCCAACTTGAATAATGCATAGCCATAAGGAAAAGGACGTAGACCTCCTGTCTGAGGATCTACAAAAGGATAATTAACCACCGTAAAGCCAAATAAGGTCCCCTTTTTATCTAATTCAACTAGATCCTTTACCTCCATTTTAATAAAACATTCTGCACATACTGTTCTTGGTGGAAAATGTACTCTACCACATTTTGGACATTTACTTCCTAATAATTTTTTGTTTTCCTTTAGTTCTTCAAAAAATTTAACCGATAACTTACCTATGGCATACTTATAAGGTAGATCAGTCTTCCATTTAATCTCAAAAGGCTTTTCTTTCTTTTTACTCATATTTATTTATTCATCTCATAGGTTCTTTTCCTAATATTAGAATTTCAGTCCAAAGTGAACCGCCAAATCCCATTGCTAAAGCATTTTCTACATCAGGTATTTGACGCTTTTCTCCTCTGCCCATTACCTGAATTGCTGCCTCTGCTACTCTGACTAGTGCGGTTGCTCCAATAGGGTTAGTGCTTAATACGCCTCCAGAGGGATTAACAGGCAACTCTCCACCCATTTCAGTAATCCCCTCATCTAATAGCTTCCCTCCTTCACCAAATTTAGCAAATCCTAATGCTTCTGTCCATGCTAATTCACTCCAACTTGTAGGTTCATAAATTTCGGCTACATCTAAATCTTTTACTGGATTAGCGATACCTGCCTTTTTATAAGCTTTTTTTGAGGCAATGGTAGCTGTAGGGAGATCGTACATTTTATCATCAGTTCCAAAGGTATAATAATGTGCAGTTTCTAAAGCTTTAAACCATGCCGGATTATCTGTTATTTTTTTAGCCTCTTCTTCATTAGCATAAATAACAGCACAAGCTCCTTCACTCTGTGGACAGCAATCATGTAATCTTAAGGGATATGATATCATTTGTGAACTCATAACATAATCAACCGTAATATCTGGCATTTGTAAATGTGCAAATGGATTGTTAGCAGCATTACGACGGTTTTTTACAGTCACTTTTGCTGCTTGTTCTGGTGTTGCACCATATTTATCCTGATACATAGATGCCATAAGAGCAAGTGGACCTAATGCCCCTGCTAAAGATGGTCTCTCCCATATAGGATCAAAAGCAGTTATTATCCCGGTAGTGGCTCCTCCTTCATTTAACTTTTCCCATCCTATTACTAAAACATTTTTATACATTCCTGAAGCAACATAATGATACCCACTTATAGCAAGAGAACTTCCAGTAGTACCTCCAGTAGCAACCTTCATAACAGGTTTCAAATATCCAGGGGCAGCTTCAACTCCAGTCCACATTTCAGAGAAATTAATCCCTTCAAAATGATCCATATTTCCTATTAATATAGCATCAATATCTTGAGGTGAAAGCTGTGCATCATCGAGAGCTCTTTTTACAGCTTCATAGATCATCTCAGGGATGTTAACATCTCTTCTTTTGCTTCTAAACTTAGTTTGTCCTATTCCGACAACAGCAACGTTTTCCATCTTACTCACCTCCAAAAATAAGTACGATATTTCCCTGCGAACATATTCCATTCATCCCATTTGCTAAACCGATTTTAGCATCTGGAATCTGTCTTTTTTCTGCTTTTCCCATTAATTGTAAAGCGATTTCCGCCACTCGAATAAGGCCATTAGCCATAGTAGGATTACTTGACAATACACCTCCTGATGGATTTACAGGAATTGCCCCATTCATCTCGGTTTCACCTGTATTAATAAACTTCCCTCCCTCACCCTTTGCACAGAATTGTAAAGCTTCATAACTCATTAATTCATGCACTGAGAACGCGTCATATACTTCTGCTACATCAATCTTATTAATAGGATCAGATATTTTTGCCATTTTGTAAGCTGCTTTAGCAGCACCTTCTAATCCCACCAGATCTGTCATATTTCTATGTCCAAGATAATATGCATCTGTACAACTTCCATAACCTTTAAGCCAAACGGGAGTATCTGTCATCTTTTTTGCAATCTCTTCCTTTGCTAAAAGCATAGCCACAGCTCCATCTGAAAATGGTGGAAAATCAAGTTCTTTCAAGGGATATGCTAGCATTGAAGAAGATAAAACATCTTCAAATGAGACTTTTTCTTGTAAATGAGCATAAGGATTATTTAAAGCATTCATACGATTTTTTACAACTACTCTCGCTGCTTGTTCCTCACTTACTCCATACTTAGTTATATACATATTTGCCATTAATCCTGCTGCTGAGATTTGATCTAATCCTAGATGTCTTTGATAAAAAGGGTCAAAGATAGAGTTATTTATCAAGTACTGATTTCCTTCAGAACACTTACAGTGGGATACTACTAGTACAGTATCATAATATTCTGATAATATTCTCATAGCTCCATAAATGTAAGCAAAAGCACCATCTCCTGAAACTCTAGATTCTGCTTTTCTCACAGCTCCTATAGCATCTTGAATCGCCATATTAGCGATTGTACGACCATCATTGAAATCATTGGAACTAGTTATTATACAACCAACATCATCATTTGAAATTCCTAAATCCTCATGAAGTTTTTTTACCACCTCGAATACTATATCTGAACATGTTTGATCAATTTTATTTACCTCATATTTAGTTTGTGCTACCCCCACTATTCCTACTTTTTCCATAATTTTTATTATCTCCGCTTATTATTTCTTTTTTATATCAAGATAATTAATATATTTGATATGCGTTGATGGAATATAAAATCTTTTAACTTCAAAATGGCTTATACAATTAAGTTAACTAGTTTGACAAAAATATAGATAAAGCTTTACATAAATAATTCATTTGTCGTATATATTATAATTTAATAAAGATTTAAGTAAAAATGAGTGTAGAAGATTTCGAGGATATTCTTTATGAGAAAGAAGATAATGGTATCTGTACAATAACAATTAGTAAACCTGAAAGAAGAAACGCCGTTACCTATATTACTTTTATAGAGATATATAAGGCTTTGGAAGACATGGAAAAGGATAAAAATTCAAAAGTGTTAATCATAACCGGGGATCCAAAGGGCAACGCTTTCACTTCAGGAGGATACTTTAAAAAAGATATGTTTCCTAAAATGAAGAAATATCCAGAAATTGATCTTATGGATATAGCACAGAAAAAATTGTGTTTAAAATTCTGGGATTTTAATAAAACTGTTATTGCTGCCATTAATGGGATGGCTATAGGGGGAGGTGTGACAATGCCTTTAGCTGGAGCAGATCTTATTTATATGGTTGAAGATGCTTGGTTTGGTTTTTACTTTAGCAGAAGAGGCATAATTCCCGAATTTGGAGCTACTTTTATATTGCCCTTTTTAGTTGGATTTCAAAAAGCTAAAGAAATTTGCTACTTTGGTCGAAAAGTTTCTGCCCAAGAGGCTTATGAATTAGGGATTGTTAATAAAGTGCTCCCTAAAAATAAGTTAATTTCATATGCTAGAGAAATTGCCTTAAGACTTATTCCCCCCAAAGGGGCAAGTCTATCAATAAAATTGATGAAAAAAACTATGCATGCCTACTTTAAAGATATTTTAGGTAAAAACTTGGATTTAGAAAATAAAGCACTAAGAAAACTTTTTGCTTCTCAAGACTTTAAAGAATCAATGGCAGCATTGAAAGAAAAAAGAGATGCGATTTTTATAGGACGCTAAAGATTAAAAATCTCTTTAAAAAAGTTTTACAAGCATAAAACTTTAAAAAATTATAAGGTGAATTATAATAATATTTCTAATGATTAAAAACAAAACTAGAAATGGTAAATAACATGGAAGGAAAAGATCTTGACAAAAGTCGAGTTATTTCAAATTATCCAATTATAGTTATTGGTGCTGGTTTAGGTGGATTGGGTGCTGCTTGCCAACTTGCTTACGTAGGGAAAAAAGTTTTATTACTCGAAAAGCATAATGTTCCGGGAGGTTTTGCTACTTCATTTGTTAGG
>JBHLMP010000056.1:20032-22382 GCA_048938025.1 Promethearchaeota archaeon | reverse complement strand
CTCTCAAAACAAATAGAAATTTAAATCAATAAAAAAAATATTAAATGCTTATATAATTTAAAATCTTTATAAAAATTATTACTTCTAAAAAGATGATATATTATGGCACGAAAACATTACAAAAACGAAGGTATAATGAAATTTTTGACTGTGATAGGAGGCTTAGTAGCTTTAGCTAGTCAAATATTTGCGATTGCAAAATTCAGTTGGCCCCTTGGTCGTTATGTGGGATTTTATGCGATACCATATTTAATTATTGGAATTGTAATTTCAGTTATTACAATATATACAGCAATCAAACCCGATAATCCTTTTCCTTTTCACTGGTTATTTCTATTCGTATTAGGAATATTACTGATAATTTTTGGCGGTGGAATAGTAGCTTGTGTTCTGTTAATCATAGCTGCTTTAATTGGATTAATTGAAGTTCTCTAAATTATCCTAAACAAAAAGTATTTTTTAAGTCATAGTATAAAAAATTTTTCTCTTTTTTTTAATTAAATTTTCGAAGTTTTTGCCCTTTTCAGAAAATATGAGATAATTTCTTCAGCAATATTTACCTCTGTTACTTTCTGAAGCCCTGTAAATCCTGGAATTGAATTCACTTCTAGAACAAGAAGTCCCTTTTCACTCTCTACTATATCTACACCAGCAATTTCTGTTTTAACTGCTTTTGCTGCTTTAATAGCAAGGTTTTCTAGCTCATTAGTAATTTCTAATGGTTCTGGTTTAGCACCTGTATAAAGGTTTGTTTTCCAACTATCACCTACTCTGTACATGCCTGCAACCACTTTATCGCCTAAAACTAGGATTCTAATATCTCGATTATAGTGTTCAACGAACTCCTGTAAGTAAAAGACTTCATTGAGTTGACCAAGAGAATATATGACATTTTCTGCAAAACCTTTATCATTTAATCGTGTTATTCCTATTCCCTTAGACCCATAAAGAGGTTTTAGCACACAATCATTCCCTAATTCTTCAAATGTCTCTAAAGCGATATGTGGATCTTCACATATTATTGTCTTCGGAGTTGAGATATTATGTTTTTCTAAAAATACTGAAGTTAGAAATTTATCACTTGCTATCTCTAAAGATTCTCTTGAATTTATTAATTTAACATTGCATTCTTCTATTGCTCTTAATATGTCAAGTCTAAAGAAAATCTTCTGAGTAGCTGCGGCTCCAAATCCTCTCACAAGGGCCGCTCTAGGAGTAAGATTATCAAATCTTTTTTCAAATCTACTTTGGAATCCAAGATTGACTTTAATGGTTGATGGAATAAAATATTGAATATTGAAATCTCTTTTTCTAAATTCATTAGACAAAATCTTAACTTCAGGATCAGAAGGATTAGGAGTAATTATCATTGTTTCCATTTTAATTTCACATTAAAAAAATTACTTAATTAAACAATAGGACTAATTTTTAAATAAATTTAATTTCTTATAAAATATATATGAATCCTATGGATCAAAGAGAAGAAGAAACTGACATACAGAAATTATCGTCAATGCTCAGTAAAATTCAAGATCTTTATTATAAAAAAAAAGAACAACTAGAAGAATTACAGTTAGAAATATCTGAATTGAGAGATATTATAAACTACTTAAATTCTCTTATATCAAACAAGTCATTTTATAGTGCAGATGAGATTTATACACAAACACTAAATAAAAGAAAAGAATTAATTGAAGATGATTATTTTATAGAAGAAATTCCTAAGGAAAAAGTCAAGGGTACAAATATTAAGAGAAAAATCTTCTCTAAAGAAGGTGAAGAAGAAACAAACTTGTTATGTGTTCTAAATTTTCATGATTTCAATAAAGTGGAAATTAAATTTATCGACCCTGAGACACGATTTATAAAAGAATCCTCAGAAGATTTTGTACGTATTTTCTTAAAAGGAGCGTTAATCAAAATTAAAGAAAGCAATCCTAATTTAAGTGTTAGTTATGGTTATTTCAAAAACTCTGATATGATTGAAAGTATTAATATCTCTAATTTAAATTCGATTAAAGAATATGACTTAATTACCTCAAAAATAAGAGAATTATTGGCAACAGAGATTTCTGCTAATAAATAATTTACATTTTTTTATTTACTTGACTGGTTTTCTCCAATTTCAATGAAAAACCTTAAATATAATATTGGAGTAACTTTATTTATCTTTTATTAATCTAAAATCCAATAATTAAAAAACTATAAGGAAACAAAAAAAATGTCTAAAAGAGTTTATTATATGTTTACTATTTTAAGTATTATTTTACTCTCGCTTACACTTCAGAGTATTACACCCGTATTAGGACTTAATGTCATTATAACTGATCCAGAGAATGATGTTTATCGT
>JBHLMP010000056.1:5730-19932 GCA_048938025.1 Promethearchaeota archaeon | reverse complement strand
TCTAAACTCAATTTTATATTAAATATTCATTTATCCAATAAATAAATACATAAAGAAGTTAGAAAGTGATTTGAGATGAGAGTTAACTTAAGAAAGATTCGCATCATTTACTATTTTATTTTATTTGGATTATTGTTCTTGACGCCGGTGTTTATGGAAATTAACATTATCTTAAATAAAAATAACGAAGATTTGCAACTTGACGCGGAGAAAGATAACAACTATCTAAAAAGCGCGGGATACTGGAATCCTCCCTACATACATATTGACAATAACTGGTCACAATCAGCAAATGATCTTCCTTGGGTTCAAGGGGGAGATGGATCGCCAGGAGATCCATATATTATCGAAAACGTTACAATAGATGCTGGTGGTAAAAATGCTATTTATATAGAAAATTCTATTGATCATTTTATAATCAAAAATTGTAGCCTCTCCAATACAGGAAATGGATCCATTTACTGGCATCATAATGGAGGAATTCATTTATTTAATGTAAGGAATGGAAAGTTAATTGAAAACTTTTGTTCGGATAACCTTCATTCCGGAATACATCTAGGAGACAGTGATAATAATGAGATTATAGGAAACACTCTTGACAACAATCGGGTAGGCATTTTTCTTACTGATTGTGATAACAATAACATAACCGGAAACTATGCCCATAATCAGTATGATGATCCCTTAGATGGGATATTTGGTGGTGCGGGCATGTTTCTTGAGTGGGGTGTAAATAACAACATTTTGGGAAACGAGTTTAATAATAACGAGGTGTATGGTATTCTTTTAAATAATGCTGATTCTAACAATATCTCAGATAATACGGCAAACGATAATGCTTTTGGAATATACTTAACGTATAGTGATAACAACATAATTTCTGGAAATACATTTATCGGCAATAGTATGGATTGTATTGTGGAATCTGGTTGCACTGGAAATAATATTTATGATAATATTTGTAAAGCTAAAGAAGATGGGAAGACAGAGATTCTTAGTTATAATATATACATTATAATTGGTGCGATTTGTGTTATTTCAGGATTTTTGATTAAAAAGAAATTTAGACTTTATAGTTAAATCCAACTACTTTTTATTTTAATTTATTTCTTTAAATTTTTATTTCTATTAATGAAAATACTTTAAATAAAAACAATTCCTTGAACAAGCTTTAAATACAACATTGGAGTAACTTTAATTATCTTTTAAAAAAAAGCATATTAAAAAATGAATAAAAATGTCTAAAAAAAGTTATTACTTGTTTGCTGTTTTAAGTATCGTTTTACTCTCGCTTACATTTCAGACTTTTACGCCTGTAGTAGGCATTTATATGTCTGTAGATGACCCTGAGAATGATGTTCATTATATACATATAATTGGTGATGATTATGATCAGACAAAAGGAGATTTTCATGATGAAATTGATATTGTCAAATTAAATATAAGTGAACAATTTTTTAATTTGACTTTTGCTGGTAATATGGCTGATTGGGTGGTGGGTACAGGACCTTATATGGCAGCTCTAATTATATTACATCCAGATTTTCAAGGATTCAATCAAGAACCGACATATCCTTATTATAGTATTTTATACGAGAATCATAGTGTTACAGGGCAGTACGACGAGTATTTAGGCTATCATGTGTTTTTTACTTATGTTATAGGTGAATACAACCAGCTATATTGGAATGCAACTACAGGATGGGTTTCAAGTACTGCATTAGCTTCAGATATTGGTTCCGCTTCTGGTAAATCAATTATAGCAGATGTGCCTACAAATGCTTATATTATACCAGATGATATCGATATTATAGCAATGTCAGTTTATTCCGAATTTCTCTTTTTTACAGATGAATTATTTGAATATATAGACATTGCCCCCAATAAATATGATCCTTTTGCATCTGATGGTGGTGGAATCCCAAGCTATAACCTATTCATCATTGTAAGTATCTTATTAGGTATTTCTCTAATTATAATAAAAAAGCAATTCAAGAGTAAATAAAATACATTAACCTAAATTCCCTTTTTTTTTATTAATTTCTGCTCAATGAATAGCTCCTATTGCTCGAAGCTTATAAAATTTGAGATGATGGACCAATAACTTTTAAATACAACATAGGAGAAACTTTATTTATATTTTATAATATTGTTCTATAAATCCAGTAAATAAAAATATATTAAGAAATGAATTAAAATGTCGAAAAGAGTTTATTATATCTTTGCTGTTTTAAGTATCGTTTTACTTTCGCTTACACTTCAGACTTTTACACCTGTGGTAGGACTTAATGTCATTTTAACTGATCCTGAGAATGATGTTTATTGTATACATTACACAGAATCTGGTCAAGAGATAAGTAAAGGAGACTTTCATGATGAAATTGATATAGTTAAATTTGAAATTAATGAACAAACCATGAATTTAACTTTTGCTGGAAATATAGCTGACTGGCAGAGTAGTGATAGCCTTGATCTTAGCGTTGAAACTTGGGCCATAATTTTATTACATCCAGATTTTCAAGGATTTGATATACAGTCATATCCATTTTATGAAATTATTTATCATAATGAAACTATCTATTTATTAGACTATAGAATGATACTTACTTATGTGACAGAGTTTGATGAGGAATATTGGGATGGTTCAGGATGGACTAGCGATATAAATTTGGCTGTGGATGTTGGTTCGGCTTCTGGTAAATCAATTATAGCAAATGTGTCTACAGATGCACTTAATATAACAGAGGATCTCACATTTATCCCGCAGTCAACTTGTTATAATTCATTAATGCTTCAAGATGAAATTATTGTCTATGCGGATTTTGCTCCTAATAAATACGATCCATTTGCATCTGATGATGAGATCCCTAGCTACAACTTATTCATAGTTGTTGGTGTCTTAGTTGGAATTTCCTTGATAATAATAAAAAATCAAATTAAAAAAGAAATAGAATAATACAAGTTATTTTTTTTTCATCTTTTTAATTAATCAAGAGGTATTTTTAAACTAAGGTATTTTAAATATCAATTTATAAAATTAATTATATAGAATTTTAACTAATTCTAATCTATTAGAAAATATTATATAAAGATAATATATAGTTTAATTAAAATACGAAAAATTAATTATTCAGTAATTTTTATTTAGTTTAACTAAACTAATATTAAAGTGAAAGAATTATGGCAAAAAAGCAAAAATCATGGTTACAAATGCCAATAGTTCATTCAAAATTTCATGATACAAAACTGGAGGATGTTTTACTTAATAAAGCCTTAGAATTATTAACTGGTGAACAAGGAGATGCTCCGTCCTTCTTATTCCTTTCAGGGGCTTTTTTTGATGTGAAATCTTTTGCTTATTCAGGTTTAAGAGCTTGGAAAGGTGCTGTAAAACCTTCTGAATCGAATGGTGGTAGAAGGCCTGTCTTAGAAGCTACTTTTGCATCTATATCTGTGTATTTAAGCTCCCTCTTAGCACTTCAATCAGATTTCTATTTTGCATATGATGAGATAAAAGATATATTGCTAGAGAAAAAACGGGAAGATCTATGGACAATAGTAGCAGAAAAGTTGCCATTTATTTCATTACCACCAAGAGAAATGTATGGTTCTCAAGCTTCTCCAATATCTCCATATTTTGTGATTAAACAAGATGAGGAAATAATCTTAGGAGAAATATATCCCTCAGCTTACTTGACTAAAGTCATAACAAATATTAAGACAAGATTTTTTGTATTTTTCCAATATCAAGGCTATTCTGCTTTTGGATTTTTCAACTCATTACCCCAGCTCTCTAAATTCGGCTTTGAAGAAGAAGTAAAGGATTTTACTACTGAACCAACACCTGAAAACTTGATAAAATATATAAAAAATGCAAAAACAATAAAAGAAGTGCTAATAGCACTTATTCATGCTCATAACAATGCATATCTTGAGCAATTTTTAATACCGGATTATGAATTGTTATTAAACAAGCTATTGGAGGGAGAGTCATAATGGTAAATATAGGATTATTAGGCGACGTAAGTGTTGGCAAAACTAGTATACTCCGGCTTTTTGTGAGGTATCTCAATAAAGGAGATATTGAAAAAGTTGCAGGCGGAGTAAAATGTAGCACAGTAAAAGTCGATTTCTCTGGCGAGGCAACCGTACCTAGTGGAGAAAAAGAAGATAATTTGGATGAAAAGGCTACCAAGACAATCCATCCCAATCGTGTAGTCTTTAAAGATGATGAAACAGGAAAAGCTCATACTATCTTCGCTCCAGGAGGAGACAGAGCACGTGCAGTCGTGAAGATGGGTATTATAACAATTTCTCGCATCGCAAGTCAGATTATAGCCATCTTTTCGTGTGATAGAGATTTAGAACCTCAATTCGAGTTCTTCAATGATGTAAGATTTTTCCCCGATAAAATTTATGTATGTATTAATAAAATTGACTTACTTGAAGGCGTCAGAGAGAAAAAACTCGAAGATATTAAGAAGAAGATACATGATTTTTTCAATAATCGGAAAATCGGAATTACTGAACTCTTTATAACTTGTGGAGAAACTATTGAGAATTTTGATGAAGTAGAAAAGTATAATAATCGTGTAGCAGAAATGATTTTAGAAATTACAGCAAAACATTGAGTTTTTTACTATTCTAATTTTTTAATTTTAAAGCTAATTTTAAGAAGAGTTTATTTATATCCAATTGATAAGCTATTAAAGGTGTTAAACGTAACTCTCCAATATCTTTTTGGATAATGATGTATCCTCGTTTTTCTAATTCCTTCAAATCATCCAGTATCCCTTTTTTATTTCTCATTTTTTTAATTTGTTCTATTTTTCCAACTCCAGAATTTTTGAGACAATTAATAAGGGTATAGAATAAACTCGCAGCTAACCTTGATTTCCCTTCAAAAGGATTTGCAGAAATAATATCTGAAGTGTTTGTATCAAAGGAAATAAACCAGTGAGAATTTAAGGGATTATATCTAACTTGAAGTCCTAACGGTTCTATATAATTCGATAAATTGGTAATTAAATCTTGAAAATAAATTGATTTATTTTTATTTTTCAAATTAAGATTTTCAAGAATTTCTTTTTTAGTCGCCCCTATTTGAGATCTACTAGATTTTCTAGTTAATAAATACATTAATAGTGTAATTTCATTCAATTTTTTTTATCACCTTATTATAAATATAAAAAGTTTGTATCTTTTTGGTATTTGATTTTGCCTAATTGAAGAAGATGGAGTAAATATACAAAATTTTCATAAATTTTAATTTGATCTTGTTCATCTTCAAATATTTCATCATAAGCACAAGGGAGTTTCCTTTTAATACTATTGAAGAAACTTATCATCTTTTCAGTAAATTTTTCTTTAGGTAATTCCAGATAAAATTCTTCATTAACTTTTTCTTTTTCTAAAGGTTCAAGAGAGAAGACTGTCCCTTTTCTATTAAGCAGTTTATCTTTGGAGAATTCAAGAAAATTTAAGGAAAGATTATCAATATTAAAGAGATTTCTCCAACATCTTTCAAGTAATTGATAAATTTCTGTGTCTTTAGGATTTGATTCCAAATATTCGAAAATTTTATTTTCACTATCCAATGAACTAATCAAAATTTGCAATTCTTGAAATTTTTGATTAAGTAGTTTACAAGCTTCAGAATATGTTTCAGAACCATCATAAATATTGTAAATTGTAAGGAAATTTTTTATATTATCGAAGATTGGAACCAGCTCCAAATCTAATAAATTTATTTCACCTAAAAGAACTTTATTTTGTATATCTTCAATTTTTTTATTTAAATTATTATAAATATCTTTATTTTCAACCATTAGTTATTATTCCTTTTTCTTTTTAATAATTTTTGGTTTAAACACTGATGATACTTCATTTTTACCAATTCTAGCAATACCTATTAACCTTTCAGCAAGATTAAATAAAGGAGAAGAAGATTTGGGTAGAAACATAAACATTTGAATTGGATTTCCTTCTAAAGTAGATTTAATCAACTGGTAAACGATTTCTGAATTCTTTTCATCTAAAAACATTCCTGCTTCATCAAACATACAAAGCGGAGATGGTTTAATTTCTTGAAGAGATAAAATTAAGCAAATTGATATCATTGACATTTGACCTCCACTTAATGCTGAAAAGGATTTTAATTGTTCTTTAGAGGTTGCTGCTTTAATATTAACCCCTAAATTTTCAAAATCTCCTGTTAATCCAAGAGAACAATAAGCTTTAATTTGAGAAGATTCAAACTTTTGGTTGATTTTAGATTGTAGATCTTCGATTAATAATCCAAATTTGTTATAATAGGTCTTTTCAATCTTTT
Organism: Promethearchaeota archaeon; assembly: GCA_048938025.1. Classification (GTDB taxonomy): domain Archaea; phylum Asgardarchaeota; class Lokiarchaeia; order Sigyniarchaeales; family SOKP01; genus Loki-b32. The sequence goes on along the minus strand of JBHLMP010000056.1, from coordinate 13,601 downwards.
TTTCAGTTTTAATTGCTGCTTTAATATCATTTTCTATATCTCTTTGGTTTTTAACGATTTCTTTAAGAGATGATATAATTTGATCTCTTTCAATTAAAATTGAGTCATCAATGTCTAAAAATTTAAGTAACTCTTTTTCTATTTTTAAGAGATCTTTTTCAATTTCATCTATTGGTCGAATTTCTATTTTTTCTTCTAAAATCAATGGGGCTATTTCAGAATTAATCCTTTTCAAATCTTTTTTTTTAAATTCAAATTCCTGTTTAAATGTAGTTAATTTAATATTTTCTTGTTCTAACTTAAGGGTAATTTGTATGTTTCTTTTATCTACTTCACTTTTCTCAAATTGATATTGGGATTTTAAGCCATTAGATTTTGAAATTTTTTTTTCGATCTCTTCGAGGTTTTCATCAATCTGCTCTAAATGCTGATATATATTAAATGCCGATTTGTCTGCTTTTTGAAAATTTTCCTTTTTAGTGTTATACTCCTGTCTTATAAGGCTAAGTGTGTTGTTTTGTTTATTCATTTTTTCTTCGATTTCTTTTAGGAATTGTAAATTCTCATTTAATCTTACATCCCACTTTTTCTTTTCTTCATTTAGTAATGTCAATTCATTAGGAATCTCTTTAACTCTATCGTTCCACTTAAAGAAATCTGGATCACTCTCAGTTTTTAATTCCTTAATTTTTTTATCTAATTCTTGAACTTCAACTTGAATGGATGCGTTATTTTTCTCCAAATTATGCATTTGATCGTACAACAAGTTCTTTTTTGCTGTAATTCTTTGTTTTTGATTAAAATTAAATAAAAGATCGTTAAAGGTCTCTTTTTTTCTAAAAATATCTTTTTGAATCTCATCTAATTTAGATTGCTCTACCTTAAGCTCTGAAATATGGTCGTTTGATAATTTAATTTCAGAATCTAAAAGTTCTGATTGTTCTTTTTGTGTTCCAGCACTTAATAATCCTTTTAATCTCTTTAAATATGGTGTTTCATATACATATTTATAAGAAACAATTTGTTCTCCCTTTAAAGTAACGCATTTTCCCTTGAAATTATAATTGTTATAAATTGCTATTCCGGAATGATAATCTTTAACAACAAGGCAGTTTTTTACTTTTGAATAAATAACTTTTTTTATTTCAGTGTCATCATCAATTATATCAATTAATTCTGCTAAATATCCAATAACACCATTAGCAGAAATTTTAAGAAGAGGTGTGATATTAGTACTTTTAGCAATATAGATATTACAATACGCATTATATTTATTTTTTAAGCGTTTTAATAAGTTTAAGGTATCCCAATCATGGGCAACAAAGCTATATAATAACTTTTCCCCTAAGACCGATTCAATTGCATAGCTTAACTCATCTTTATATTTCAAATAATCAATAATAGGACCTTTAACATTTAAATCTCTTTTATTTATCTCATCTTTGAGAACACTTATGTTTGAAGGAAGAATTACTCTACGTTCTCTAAGGGAGACTTGAAGAAGTTTTAACTTACTCAACTTGTTTAATCTTTTAATCTCTAACTGCTTTACATCTGATTCAATCTCATAAATTTTTAAAGATATAGCTCTTAGTTCTTTATCAAGCTGCTGCAGAAGATTTTGTGTTGGATTTTCTAAAAACCACTTATTCTTTTCTAATTTGTGTTCTATATCTTTAAAGCTTTGAAATAACTGATTAATTTCATCTTTATTACTTTTAATTAGATTATCATTTTCGTGAAGTAGTTTTAATTTCTCCTTTTTTTCAGAGATTATTTGATTATATTCATCTAATAGAGTTTTATTTTGCTTTATTTTTCTTACTAATTGATTTTGCTCTTTTATTAAGCTATCAATGTTAAGTTCAATTTTCTTGGATTCTCTCTTAATTGTATTTAATTCAATATCCAAACTTTCTTTCTGTTTCACGAAATTATTAGCTAATTTTTCAATTTTCTCAATTTCATCAGCCAAGGTATCTAATTCTTGTTTGACTATTAACTTCTCTTTTTGCCATTTTTGAATTTTAGTAATTAAATCTTGTTTTTGATAATTTAATTCACCAATTTTTTCTGAAAGCTTATTAATATTTCGTTCTTCAACTGTAATCTTTCCTATTAATTCCTCTATTTCTTTATCATGCTTTTCTTTTTTATTTTTTATTCCATCAATAACTATTCCAAGGTTTTTAATACTTTCTTGTAATGAGTTTATTTCTTTTTGTAGTTTATCTCGATTTGCCCATAAAAGTTCGTCATTAATTTTTTTTTTAATTTGTAACAATTTATTCTTTTGTTTTAAGCGTTCTAATTTGGGCTCTATCAGTTCTAAGCTGATATTTAATGTATTTTTCTTGCTAATTAATGAATTAAGTTCTATATTCAAATTAAGTAAATTATTTTTTTGCTGTAAAATTTCATCCCTTAAACTTTTTAAACCAATTCCTTCTTCAAGAAAGGTGCACAACTCAGTTGGTTTTAAATTTTTTATGGCATCGATTTTTCCTTGGCTTACAATAGCAAATTGGTTATCAGGATTAATGTTCAATTCAGAAATTAATTTCTGAATTTCATGAGCTTGAACTTTTTTAAAATCATTGTCATTCTTCCTTTGAATTTTAAAAAAGGGTGATTGCCCTCTGATTACAATTCTTCTTATTTTGATTACTTCTTCTTCTTTTTGGATATGTATTTCAACCATAGCATGATTTTGGCCATTTCTTATAAAGTTTGACCATTTTTTATAACGCTCATCTCTCTCATTGCTTCCTAACGCAAACTTTATAGCTTGAAATACAGATGTTTTACCACTCCAGTTAGGACCTACAATAATTACAAATTTAGTTTTTCCAAAATCTACTTCATCCTTTTGGAAAGATAAGAAATTCTCTAAAATGACCTTTCTAATGAATATTTCTTTTCTTTGAGATGATTTATTGTTATTTTCTTTAAGGCTTAATTGTGATTGAATGGTCATTTTCACCATATCCACTTAAAAACTATTTTCCAAAAGCTTGTTTCATGAGGTCAACTCGTTTTTTAGCCTTTTCTAAATTAATTTGGGCTCTATTTGGAGAATCATTAAGAATAAACGGATAAATCGCCAAAATTTTTCTATCATTATCTTCAAGAGGTTCATTTTTATGTAATTTATCAATTATTAATACAAGCTCATTATAATTTTTAGAAGCTGCATTTTCATATAATTGATTTAACATAAATTCGGAAGTATTTGATTGTCGGATATGATCAACAATCTCACTCACGTCTGTAATTGTAATTTGTTCATTTTTTTTCTGATTTGGGATTGTTGTAATATTGAGTATTTTTTCTTCCGGGGATTCTATATCCTCCGAAATCTCTGAAGTTTTAGAATTGATTGAAGGGATAAATTCACCTGATTCGATTAAATCGATTAAAATGTCTGTTATTTCATTACTTTTGTTATTTAATTCAGAATTTAAAAAGTGTTTAAAGATACCAACTTTTAATAATTGATTTATTTCTTGTACTTCCCAATTTTGAGTATAATTGAGGATTTGATGAATATCAAAAACGATTTTGGGATTATGTTCCAAAAAATTCCTAAGAATTGTCTCTCTTTCTATATCATTTAAAAGAGGTATTTTAATAAAAAGGTCAAATATATTATATAATTGATTTGAATTACTTGTTATCTCTTTCAAATCATAATTAATCCAAACGATTAACAAATTTGAGTTAAGAAAGTTCAAATAACATTCATTATTTTGCTGGATATCTATAAATTTTTGTAATAAACTTTCTCCTTGTAAAATTTTCGTTAACTTCTTTTGCTGATTTATAATTATTAATTTCATATTATTATTTTTTCCATAATTCGTTTGATCAGGTTTATCTTTCTCTATGTTACCAGTTTCTAATTCTTTTTCTGATTTTGAAGCCATACCAAGACTTTTTATGATTAAATCAAAACTGGTTAAAAATTTATTCTGAGATTTCATAATATTATTATAATCTAACTCGATAAGATCCAAATAATAATTGCTTGAAATTAATTTAATAAAATTAATTATGTCTGTTCCTAAATTTATGTTAATTAAAAGTGCTCCTTTTGGTTTAAGATATTCCTGTATTACCATATCGTCACTTTTAGTCAACATTACCTTTATATAATTAATAATGTCATTATATTTGTCCCGGTAAAAGATGTTTTCTTTATCAATGGTAACTTCTGAAGGAGAAATTAATCGAAAATACTTTAAAAATTCCGGAATCTTACTTAAATCTTTCATGAAAATTTTTCTTATTTATTTTGGCAAATTTATGAACATTATTTACATGACAATTTACACATATATATTTAGCGATGACTATATTTTCCGATAAATAGAACCCCGACAAAAACCATAAGATTTAAATATTGAAGTTTTTTAAAAAAGAAAATTAAAAAAAGAGAATATTTTTAATTTAGATTAATAATCAATATTAAATTCTTGATTTAAAATTTCTAAATTTTTTTCTAAATTTTCTTTTAGTAAAGTATAATAAGTAAATTTACCTTTTTTCCAACCTCGGATTAAATCTGCTCTTTCTAGTTCCCTTAAATGATGAGAGATTGAAGGTTGGGATTTATCTAAAATAGCCTCTAACTCACACACACAACGCTCTTTTTCTATTAAAACATTTATTATAAATAAACGTTCTTTGTTTCCTAGAGCATTTAAAAATGCTAAGATTGAATTAAATTTTTTATCTAACTTTAAATTTTTTCCTAATTTTTGTAAATTTTTAAAATAGTCACTGCTATCAATACATTCACTGCAATTGCATAACATTCCTTTTATTTCACTCGCACGGTCTGTTTTTATATAAATCACCTTTAGTTATTACAAAATTTTTAATTATCATCTATATAGAAGCTATGAAATTATAAAAGTTTTATTCATATTAATCTTAATGGATTCATATCGAAATATTTTTATTTGATCCATCCTATTAATATTTCAGGCTTTAGAAGTTAAAAATAGAAAAAAATATAATTAAATCTTATTTTGAATAAAATGCAAGAAGAAGATTTAAACAAAATTGAATCAAAAATTCTAAACGTATCAAAAATTCAAGAAGAAAAGCTTAAAAAAATCAGTTTTTTCGAAAAATTTCTTCCACTTTGGGTTGCCTTATGCATAATTATCGGAATTGTACTTTCACAGATTATTCCGGGAATAAGTGAAGCCATCGATTCTTTGCAGATTGGCGGAATCTCAATACCAATAGGTATATGTTTATTTTTAATGATGTACCCTGCAATGTTAAATCTGCAAGCATCTGAACTTAAAAAATTAGGGAAAAATCCTAAACCAATTATCTTAACTTTAGTATCAAATTGGCTTATTGCGCCTTTTGTAGGTCTAGCAATGGTAAATCTATTTTTGCAAGGAACTAGCAATACAATAAAAGAATTAACAGTAGCAATAATACTTCTAAGTTCAAGTCCATGCACAGCAATGGTTTTAGTATGGGGTTGGATGGCCAAAGGAAACCAAGAACAGAATGTAGTGAATACAAGCTTGAATACAATAACAATTATATTTCTATATGTTCCAATGGTTACGTTTTTAACAGGTATTAAAAATATTCCTATTAATTGGGTACTTCTATTGGTTTCCCTGGTATTTTTTATTGGGCTTCCATTATTCTTAGGCTTACTCAGTAAACGATTGATTATTGCATCTAAAGGAGATGATTGGTTTAACAATACATATCGTCCTTTTGTTGGGAAGATTTCGATTATAGCATTGTTAACAACATTAATTGTCTTATTTTCATTAAATGGTGATGTTTTGATAAATAATCCGAATTATTTATTAATAGTTTCTATTCCACTCTTAGTTGGGTTCGTCATTGTAGTCGGTTATAATGTATTAATCACGAAACTCTTTAAATTAAAATATAAGGAAGCAGTGATTACGGTTATTATAGGTTCTTCAAGTCATTTCGAGATTGCAATTGCTACAGCTATAGCTATATATGGAGTTGGATCAATTGCTGCTTTAGGTACAACCATGGGGTTATTCTGGGAAGTTCCTGTGATGCTTTCTATAGTATATTTAGGTAGATATTTAAGAAAGAAAGGTTTTTGGGAGTTAAATTAAAAATTAGAAATATATCGAGAGCTTATGGCAGTCGTATATATGCGAAAACTGGAAGAGGAACCAGAATCTTATGATTCTAAATTTACTTCTCTTACAAAGGGAGTAAATCTTGAAGTTCAAGACTGGGTTATAAATCATACCAATTCTTCAGGGCCAATATTAGAAATAGGATGTGGAACTGGCTCTCTTGCGACAAAATTGGCTTTAAAAGGGAATAATGTTATTGCTATTGATAGAAATTTCCATATGATTAATTATGCAATGCAAAATTATCCTAATGATTTATCTACTGGCAAACTAGTATATCAAATTGGCTCATTTAATGAGCTACAGGTTGATTCTCGCTCTCAAGATATAGTTGTAAGTACTTTTATGTTATCTGAACTTCGCCCTTTAGAACAGCAAATCTTCCTTAGGAACGTTTGGAACGTTTTAAAACAAGATGGACGCCTAATTTTAGCTGCTGAGTTTATACCCTCTGGTTTTTGGAAATTAACATTTAAGATTAAAAGATGGTGGTATAGAAAAAAATTAAAACGACTTCGCTTAAAGAGTACATTTTTAGTTAAAAGGTTTTTTAATTATATAGAACCTATAGGATTTAAAATCAATTCCCTAAAAAGATGGAAACATGGTTCGATTCAAGCAATAGAACTACAAAAAGTTAATGATAATGAAAAAAATGAGCCTGGTTATTATAGACCTAATAAAAAGAGATTTACAGGACTGCGATCACAACTAAGAATTTATCGTTGTATTTTTACAGGACAAGTTGATCGCGTTCCTATTGAACCTGGAATATATCAATCTGGGACTCCTAATGAAACATCACCGATAATTGTAACTGCCAATTACGAATTTACATATATTAAAGTTATGCGTGATCTTAAAGGAATCGATGCTTGGGTATTATGTTTAGATTCAAATGGAATAAATGTATGGTGTGCTGCTCGTGGTAATGATTTTGGCAATAACCAGCTTCTTGAGGCTGTAGAAGCGACAGAGATTAAAAATCTAACTAAAGAAAAAATCTTACTACTCCCGCAACTCTCAGCTGGAGGAGTGGCAATACCTCAGCTGCCGAATAAGTCAGAACAATTTCCATTTAAAATTAAATATGGTCCCGTGTGGTCTAAACATATACCTCAATTTATAGAGGATAAACCAGTTCGAAAACCTAAAATTATGAAACTTGCAAAATTTACACTATTTTATCGAATTCGTGCCGGAATAACTCACACGACATTTTTATTCCGAAAATTATTTCTCTTACCTTTAATTGCTCTAATAATACTATTCTTAGCAATAAATTGGTTTAATAAATTATGGTGGATTGGTGAAATTACTCTCTGGATACTACTTGCGAATTTAAATATAATACTATTATTTCCCCTTTCTAAATTCACTAGAAGATTCATATTCAAAGGGATTTTTTTTGGGACAATTAATATTATTGTCTTCGGGAGTTTATCCTATTTAATCCATGATTCAATAAATTATACACTCTGGCATATATGTTTTTACTTTTGGATTACTTTCTTCTCAACAATGTCATTTAGTGGATACACAATGGCTACAAGTCCAAGAGAAATTCAAGAAGAATATCCAATATTTAGTGTGGTAAATAAAATTTTATTTGTCTTAAGTTTGGTACTACTAGCATTCGGAATTATATTATATTAAATTAAATTTAAAAAAAAATAAAAGGTATAAAAAAATAGAAGGTATAAAAAAATA
>JBHLMP010000056.1:0-5630 GCA_048938025.1 Promethearchaeota archaeon | reverse complement strand
AAGGTATAAAAAAATAGAAGGTATAAAAAAATAAAAGGTATGAAAGATGACAGAAATAAATCTTAATTTTGCAGAAATTGTATTAGATCTACGTATTTTTATTGACAAACAAACCTGTAATGGTTGTGGACTTTGTGGAGAAATTTGCCCATTTGGTCTACCTCAAGTCACTGATTCTGGTAAATATGAAATAAGAAATCCTGATTTATGTACAGAATGTAGTGCTTGTAAAAGAAATTGTCCGACCCAAGCAATTATATTAAATGAACGAAAGGGGTGTGGTTGCCTATGGGATGCTAGAGGAAGAGCTAAAAGTTCTAAAAAAGGATTAATTACAGAGAATGGTTGTGCTTGCAGTTCAGACACAAGTTCAAGTTCTAATAATAGTTGTTGTGGAGGATAAAGAACTAGTTTATCGATATAAAGAGGTTTGAATTATGAAAAGTGAAGAGTTAAAAAGTATATCTATAAACGATAACAAGAAAACAATAGACTCTAAAAAATTACAAGTAGATATATATGTTCCATTGGATGCATGTGCTTGCGAATGGTCTCAGTTTATGAATCTAGTGTTCAATGCTATTACACCATATATAAAGCATATTAAGCACGAAACAAAATCATTAAATTCAGAGGAAGCAAAAAAACTTAATCTACATAACAAATGTGTAATTGTAGATGGAGAGAGAAAATTTTCATCTTCTTTTAATCTTAAGAAGGAACTACCAAAACTTCTTGAAGCGAAAGGACTTATTTAGAAGTTTATATTTTTATTTTTTGTATAATATTGGGGGTGATAATAAAAATTAAGAAAATTAAATTAACAGTTTTTGCTCCAGATCCTGAAAAGAAATTATCAAACGGGCTTGAGTACAACTTAATTATCAATGATAATGGATCAATTATCGATGCATTAAGCACTTTAGATAAAATGGTTTATGAAAATCTTGAAAAATCAATTTTCCCAATATATAAAGGCTTAATTCACAGTTATCTTCAGTTAATATGGGATGCTGAGGAAAATGCTATTTATGATGATTGTGCTGTAAACGCCTATGGTCCAAACAGAGAATTCATGCCTTTACATGAAGATATAAATTTTGACTTATATCCTGATAGTGAAATTACAATAGCTGTTCATGCTGATTGATGAGCTGATGTTATGAAAGAACGATTAGATTATGGCAAGTTTAAACGGATTATTATGAAAAAATATGGAAAGGATCATAAAACATATGCCCATTATTTTAAAACCAATAGAAATAATAAATAATTTGAATGATGTCTTTCAAAAAATGATAGTGAAAGATTGACAATAGGAATGCTTCCTAATATTTTATATTTCGAGAAATTTGAGATAATAATAATGAAAAAATAAATTCTTGGTTAAAATATTAAATCTAATTCTCTTAGCAATGTTAAATTGAATATTTCATGAGGTTTAATTTAATCTAGAAAAGATTTAATTCATAGAAAAAAAGAGTTTTTCATTTAATGTTTATTTAGATAAGGATAAATATTTTAAGTACCTCTAGAAATATAACAATATACTGAAAATATCTTCAAAAAAATATGCAATCATTACCTGCAGATAAGAAAAAAGAGAAGGATACTAAATCTGAGGAGCACTTAATATCATATACACGCCATCTTGAAAAACGACTTCGTGCTCTTGAAACTGAGAAACAACTATTAAACACAAAACGTTTAAGTCTAGAAAAAGAATTAAAGGATTTAAGAGAAGAGATTAATCGCTTAAGAGAACCTCCCTTAATCAGTGCTACAATAGTTGATACATTAGATGAAAAAAATGAAAGAGTAATCGTAACAAGTTCTACTGGACCGAGCTTTGTAGTAAATACCAATAAGAACATTAAATATGAAAAATTGACTCCGGGTATGACAGTTGGTTTAAACCAACATTCTTTATCAATTATGGAAATTCTACCTATTAAACTAGATCCCTTTATTAAGGGAATGGAATTGATTGATACTATTCCTGATACTACTTATGATGATGTTGGAGGTTTGGAAAATCAAATTCAGGAAGTTAGAGAGACAGTAGAATTACCCTTAAAGAAACCAGAATTATTTAAAAAAATAGGTATTGATCCTCCAAGAGGAGTTTTATTTTGTGGTCCCCCTGGTACGGGTAAAACTTTATTAGCAAAAGCAGTTGCTCATGAAACAGAAGCTACATTTATAAGAGTGATAGGATCTGAACTAGTTCAGAAATTTATAGGAGAAGGGGCGCGATATGTACGAGAAATCTTTAGTTTAGCAAGACAAAAAGCCCCAACTATATTATTAATTGATGAATTAGATGCTATTGCTGCAGAAAGAATGGAAGATGCCACATCGGGAGATAGAGAAGTTCAAAGAACCATGATGCAGTTATTGAATGAACTGGATGGTTTCGATGAAAGAGGGGATGTAAAGTTCATTGGAGCGACAAATAGGTCTGATATTTTAGATCGTGCTTTATTAAGACCTGGTCGATTTGATAGAATAATAGAATTTCCTATTCCTAATGAAAAAGCTAGGGAAGAAATATTTAAAATTCATATAAGACCTCTAAACATTGATAAAAAAAATTTCGATTTGAAGCTATTAGTCAATATGACAACTCAAGCTACAGGAGCAGATATAAAAGCAATCTGCACTGAAGCTGGAATGTTTGCAATAAGAAGAAATGGAGATTTTATAACTAGAGAGGATTTTATTAAAGCTGTTGATAAAATTACGAAAAGAGAAAAAGAATCTCCTTATTCAACAACCTTTTTTATTTGAGGTATCATAAAATTAAATATTTTATAATATATTTATCCTACTTATGCTTGAAAAGGATTTCACCTCAATTGTAAAAGATTTTGTATATAAAAATTCAGAAAAGGATGATATCCATGGTTATCCCCATGTTATTCGTGTTTATGATTTATGTCTTAAAATTGGAGAGGAACTAAGCGCAAATTTACTTGTTTTAAAGTTGGCTGCTCTGTTTCATGATATAGGTAGAGTTGGTAAGCCAAGATCATTTAATAAAAAAAATCATGCTGAGATCTCTGCTGAAATTGCTTCAGATTTTCTTTTATCAAACAAATTGAAGATATCTAATGACGATTTCAAAAATATAATTCATTGTATAAAATCCCACTCTTTTTCTAATAAGTTTAAACCTGAAACTTTAGAGGCAAAGATTCTTTCAGATGCGGATAAATTGGATGCCCTTGGTGCTATAGGATTATATCGGACTATTGGATTTACTGTTCAAAACCATGGGGGTATAGAACAAGTAATTGAACATTTGGAAAATAAAATTATGAAATTAAAGAATTTGATATATTTAGACATTAGTCGAAAAATAGCAGAAGAAAAACAAAAGATAATCCTTGATTTTTACAATAGGATAAAAAAAGAAAAATAAGTTTCCTTGTTCAAAATATTAATATAAAATTAACTGAATTATTTTTCAAAAAAAATGCCACAAATTGTAAAGGGAGGAAAATACATATTTGGATGGTCCAAGATAGGAAATAATGGTAAAATTAGAATTCCATCTGAAGCTTTTGAAGAATATAATTTAGAGCGGGATGTATGTTGCATTTTATTCTCTGGAAGTAAAACTTCAGGTGGTTTTGGATTGAGTTCAGTTCGAATTTTAAAAAATTCAATTATGAAAGGACTTTTAGAGAAAAATCCTTCATTAGCTAATTATGAGATCCCTGAAGGAGAAATAATCAAAATTAATAATAAAAAATTTTGTTGGATAGAAATATATGAAGATAAGAGTATTTATCTACCACAAGAAACCTTAAATGCTTTTGGAATTGAAAATAATGATTTACTGCTTTCTGGAAGGGGTAGTCATTTAGCTATTGGATTCATTACTAAAGGTCCAATTTACAATGAAGCAAAAAATCATCCGGAAATTGAAATTTTCGAATAAACAACTTAGAATTATTAATAAAATCTAAAAAATAGAAATAAAAGGATTATATCCCAAGATCTAAAGATGATATTGTGTGATATTGATCTGCAGTTAGTTTATCTTTAACAACCTCAAAGATTTCTAATAGGACATGATCCGGAGCTTCTGCCATAACATAATTTAATACACCAAAACTTTGCATTGGTTTTCTAAACTTAAATCCTTTGTTCTTCATATGATCTATTAGAGCCTCTAAGTCATCGGTTTCAATCCCTAGATGGTGTACAGCACCTCTTCCCTGGTCCTTAGGGGGTTGATCATAAAAATTAATTTTTCCAGATCCAATAGAAATCATTACATTTCTAGCTCCAGCCAATTCAAGATCGAAAAGAACTTTTGCTCCAAACATATCGCTGTAGAATTGTATACTTTTATCCATATTTGTAGCAAATAAATGAGCATGGTGTAATGATGTTCTCATATCTTTTCCAACCAATATTTTTTTTATTAATTTCAATTTATGAATTAAGTTAATTAAAGAAGAATTTTATATAAATTTTGGAAAGTAGAACAAGTAGGAAATGAAGAATTGCTGAAGATATTGAAGTCATTTTAAATAAGGTCCAGTCTTTGACGCTTCAATTTGTCTAACTTCTGCTGGAGTTCCTTGTGCAATTATTTCTCCACCCTTTGGACCTCCTTCTGGTCCTAATTCAACTAAATAATCTGTGAATGACAAAATTTCAGGGTCATGTTCAATTATAATGACAGAATTGCCTTCTTGGACTAAATGCTCTAAAAGTTCTATTAACTTAACAGCATCATAAAATGATAATCCAACAGTAGGTTCATCTAAAATATAGAGTGAGTTACCTTTACGGGACCTTCCCAATTCTTTTGCTAATTTAACGCGTTGCGCTTCTCCACCACTTAATGTAGGAGCAGGTTGTCCTAATGTGACATATCCCATCCCAATCTTATCAAGAACCTTAAGTATAGTTGAAATGTTAGATTGTGATTTAAATAACTCCAAAGCTTCACTAACCGTCATGTCAAGTACATTAGCTATAGTCTTACCTTTATATTTGATTTCTAAAATCTCTGGCTTATATCTTACACCTTTACACTCTTTACAAGGAACAGTGAAACTACTAAGAAATGAAATTTGCAAATCTGTTTCACCAGTGCCTTTACAAGCAGGACACCTCCCATTATCAGAATTATAAGAAAAATGTCCTGCTTTATATTTTCTCTTTTTCGCTTCCGGTGTTTTAGCAAACAAATTCCTTATTTTATCCCAGATACCTATAAATGAGCACGGAGTAGAAGTTCTCACTCTTGAAATCGGTTTTTGATTTACTACAATAACTTTATCAATATTTTCCCATCCTTCTATAACACCAGAATATTCTAAAAGTTCTTCACCATTTTCCTCATTTTCCTTATTATCATTTGTTTGTTTTGGGGGCAAATCAGTTCCTCTCTTGAAATATGGGGTTATCAACGGAACTAGGGTATCTAATATGAGAGAACTTTTCCCTGATCCAGAAAGCCCAGCAATTCCTACCATCATCCCCAAAGGAATTTTCACAGTAATATTTTTTAGGTTATTTGTTTTTGCTCTTCTAATTGTCAGAAATTTAGTGTTTTTATCAATAATTTTACGTTCCTCAGTGGGTTTTTCTGGTAATTTAATATTTCC
>JBHLMP010000011.1:25276-80893 GCA_048938025.1 Promethearchaeota archaeon | reverse complement strand
GCGGCAAAAAATCGTCTTGAAGAGGCGGAATTTGTTCTAAAAGAAGCTTCAAAAGAAAGAGATACTGAGAAATTTATCATTAGTGCCTGTCCATTTTGTAAGACTAATTTTGAAGATGCAATCTCAGACATGGGGAAAGATCTTCAATATAGAGATATCAATCAATTAGTATTGGAGTTGATGAAAAAATGAGTAGAATAGACAGAAATGAAGTTTTAATCGCAATGCAAAGTATTGTAGGTAATAAATTCGCTAACTCTGATGATTATTTATTAGACAACTATGCATATCAATATCTTGCAGATCTTGCGACAGAGGGAGAATCTAAATTTACGAATCGCCCAATATGCGTTGTCTTACCTTCTACTACAGACGAGATCGTGAAAATTGTGAAATACTGCAATGAAAATGGGTTGCAGTTTAAAGCACAAAGTACTGGTTGGGGTGCTCATAATTGTGCTGGACGGGAAGATATGGTTATAATATTAGATTGTCGAAGAATGAATAAAATTTTAGACATCGATCCAAAAAATATGATTGCCGTGGTCGAACCTTATGTGATTAGCGGTCAACTTCAAACGGAACTTTTTAAATTAGGATTAAACTGTCACATTGCTGGTTGTGGTGCGAATGGATCCCAATTAGTAACAGTCACAAGTATGTGCGGGCAAGGTTGGACCGGAATTTCAACAGGATTTTCTAATAGAAACATTGTCGGAGCAGAATGGGTTATGCCTGAAGGTAATGTATGCAGAATAGGTTCTTGGGGTTCATTTGAGGGTGCTGAGGATCCTAACAAGGAAATTGACGCTTCTGAATGGTTTCTTGCTGATGGTCCAGGACCAAGCATACGTGGAGTATATAGAGGTTATTTTGGAGCATTTGGAGGTATGGGCGTTTTTACAAAGGCGGCTATAAAGATTTACGATTGGCCTGGGCCAAAAATGCTGAAAATTCAAGGTCGTTCTCCAAATTACAGCTTAGTTAAAAATAGGATGCCAAAGAATTGCGACGCTTATCACATTATTTGGGACGACTGGGAAGATTTCAAAGAGGCAGGTTATTTATTAGCTTATTCAGAGATATGTTGGGGTCTTTGTAGAATACAAGGATTCGATTTGGCTTTAGCATCTGCTCCTAATAATACAACAATGTATACAGAAAAAATTTTTCAAGATTTAGCTCATAGAGGAGGTCACGAATTGATAGTAATTATTGTGGCTGATAATGAAAAAGAATTTGAGTACCGGCAAAAAGTGTTGAATCACATAGTCGAAAAAACAAATGGCGAATATAATCCCATTACACAAATTAAGCCGATGAAAGCTTTAGCTTTTATGGCAATAGTGAGGCAATGTAATACAACGAGAGGAGTATTTAGAGCAGGTGGAGGTTTTCATACATCTTTAGGTGCTCTGGGAAGTTGGGATTGGTGCGTCGAGGGTGCTAAAATCGGAGAAAGATTAAAACAAAAAGCGATTGATACTGGGGGATTAGTTGATGATGGAGCAGATAATGTTTGGGGGAATCCCTATGAAGGAGGAACATTTTCTCATTTAGAAGAGTTATTTATGTACGATATTACAGACGAAACCTCTCGTAAAGCTGCGATTCATTACCTTAATTCGGTAATAGAGGCAAATAAAATACATCCTCTTGGAATTGGTTTGGGTATAGGGGATATGGAAGGAACCATACATCAATGCGATCTTTTTGGACCGATTACAAGTAATTACCACACATGGATGAAAGCAATCAAATACGAATTTGATCCAAATAATGCTTCAGATCCAGGAAATTACACTGATGGGAAAAAATTTGAAAGATAATTTTTTTAAAAAATCTTTATAATAAAATAAATCAAGATTATTGAATTTTGCAATTTATTTAATATTGAAATTTTTTTTTTGTAATCCGTTTTATCAATCTATTTTG
This sequence comes from Promethearchaeota archaeon, assembly GCA_048938025.1. Lineage (GTDB taxonomy): Archaea > Asgardarchaeota > Lokiarchaeia > Sigyniarchaeales > SOKP01 > Loki-b32. The sequence continues at coordinate 78,958 of JBHLMP010000011.1, read as the reverse complement.
AGAAATTATTTAAAAAAATTTTAATTAGAATTCTTTATTTTAGTTAATAATTAGAATTGACAGAGAATGAAATAAATAATGGTCTATAAATATTCAATAAGTATCTTAGGAACGGGTTTCATTGGTTTATGTAGTGCAGCCTGTTTTGCTCAAAAAGATATTAAAGTTATTGCTTCAACTCACAATCAAAAAAAAGCGGAAATGATCAATTCTGGAATAGCCCCTTTTTATGAAGCGAATCTCCAAGAAATTTTGGATGAGATCAAGAAAACAAAACCAGAATTGTTAACTTGCTCATTAGATCCCATTAAAGCAGTACTTGAGACAGATATTTCAATGATTACTCAAGGAACTCCAATGAGAGAAGATAAAAGTATTGATCTAAGTTTCATTGAGAGTACAGCAAGAGAAATAGGAGAAAGTTTGAAGAAAAAAGATCAATATCATTTGGTAGTTGTTCGATCTACTGTCGTTCCTGGAACCACGAGAAATTTAGTAGGAAAAATTATTACAGAAATATCTGGAAAGGAACCAGGGAAAGATTTTGGATTATGTATGCAACCAGAATTTTTAGCTGAAGGTCGATCTATTGAAGATACTTTGCATCCAGATAGAATCATTATCGGAGAATTTGATGAAAAGAGTGGAGCGATGCTTCAAGAATTCTATGATTATTTCTACGGAGATCATTTAAAAAATTGTCCAATCTTAAGAATGAATTTAGAAAGTGCTGAATTAGTTAAATATGGTAATAATTGCCTTTTATCTACAAAAATTAGTTATGCTAATGAATTTGCTAATTTTGCCCAATTGGTTCCCAATGTTGATATTGTCCAAGTTATGAAAGGTGTTGGATTAGATTATAGAATTAATCCAAGATTCTTAGGTGCCGGTGTAGGTTTTGGTGGTGCTTGCTTTCATAAGGATGTAAATGCTATTAAAGCATGGGCGAAAGCCAAAGGATATCATTCTAGATTATTAGAAGCAGTTCTGGATATAAATGATGATCAGGCAATTAAAATTATTGATATTGCTGAAGATTTAGCTGGTAAATTAGCAGGGAGGAGAGTAACCTTATTAGGTCTTTCATTTAAGCCAGGCACGGACGATATGAGAGGAGCACCAAGTATTAGGATTGTTAATGAATTATTAAAAAGAAATATTACTAACATTGTTGGTTATGACCCTAAAGCAAATGAAACAGCTAAAAAAGAGTTGGGAGATAAAATTCAATATGCTGAAAATATAGAAAAAGCATTAAAAGAATCTGAATGTGCTTTCTTAATCACTGAATGGGATGAGTTCAAAAAATTAACTCCCAACGATTTTAAGAATAAAATGAAAACCCCAAATCTCATAGATGGAAGAAGAATTTTTGATTATGACAAATTCCATGGTGAATTACCATTCAGAGCAATCGGACGGATAGAGTATGTTTGAAAATTAATAAAAATGCAAGAAACCTGTAAATTCCTTTAAAATAATTCAAATCCACAGTAAGGGCAATTTTTTTTCATACTTGTAGTTATCTTACTACAATTAGGACAAATAATAACATTTATACTAGACTGTTTTCTTTCATTTTTATGATTTTCCAGAGGAATATCTTCAATATATTCAGTAGCAACCCCTTCTAATGCCATTGGATCTGGAACTTGAATAATTTCTGGTTTTTTCTCAGCTTCTAAATCCTGTAAATATTCAACAATATTTCGCGCTTTTATTTCTTTTAATTTTTCTGCCGTAGGTATTTTCCCTGCTTGAACATCATGAACAAAATCCCTATCAAGTTTTAATATATTAAAACAATTATGACATCTAAAGACATGAGGAATTCCAATATTAGTAGTTTTAGCCCATTGAGCCCAACATGTCTTATGTGCTAAAGTTTCACATGATGGACATTGTACAATATTATAATTATCTTTTTGAAAGCAAATAGAACATGTAGATGTTTCCAGTACCTCTATTGGAGCATCAGCTAGATTAATATAAAACGGCTGGTTTTCATCTGGAATGTAGGGAGCACTTGGTTTAAAATAAAATTCAGGTATTTTAATATATTTCTTTTCTGAAAGTTTTTCTAATAACGGGAAAAGATCTCGAATTCTATCAATTTCATATAACTTACCCTTACAAGCTTTAGTTAATTTATTCAGTTTTCCTCCTTCTTGGAGATCATAGTCATCAATACGTATAACATCTATGAAAAAAGGCATATCTTTAACTTTATCAATTAGATCTTCCAAAACTGGAACAAATTGGGGTGGAATTCTTCGAGAACCTTTATCCACTAGAATAAGTAAACGAAAAAATTTATCAGAAATTTTCTTAAATACATCAATTATGAATGTTACAGCCACAAAAATTCCTCCCGCTACATTAGCTCTAGTTAATGTGGCATTTAACGATTTTAGTGTGTTTATAATATATTCAGGGTATAAAGTAAAATTATTTAAATAATTTGGACCATCTTCTTGAAACACAATAAAATTAAATCTATCGGATGGATCATTCGCTTGTTTTTTATTCATGAATTCTGCGATAGCATCATAGACTTTATCCAGCTTAGTAATTTCAGGTGTAAGACCATTAAATATTAGACAATCTTCGCTTCTAGTTATTTCCATACTTATCTTCTAACTAAAAATTTCATAAGAAAATATATACTTAATTAAAAGTTCGTGTAAGAATTAATAAGTGTAATGTTAAAATCAAATAGGAAGAGGAATATTGATTTTTTTTTTTAGTTTAATTAACACTCTCTTAAGGTTCCTCATTCCCATAAATTTTTAAGTTCTTTAAAATGCCTTGAATTTAGTTTTAGAAATAAAAAAAAGAGACCATAATTTTATTTTTAATTTTTACGTGTAGTTCTTATTTAATTTGTGAACACCGCTTTTTAACGAATATGGATATAATAGCTATAGTAACAAAAGCCGGTACAATAAAGTAATTATTAAAAGGAATCGCTTTATCTCCCCCAACACCATAAACAAGCTTATACATCAATTCTTCATAATGGTATGCTTCTGCAACAGATAAAAAACCATTATTTTTAAAAGTATATTCTTCTCTTATACTACGATACTCAAAAATAATTGTATTTTTATCAATAGAATAAAAATCATAATCCGAGAAATTAACTATAACTTCACCTACTAATGTTAAATTTATGGGTGTGGTTATTACAAACGGCCACCCGGAAATTGTATTGTTAAAGTAAAGATAACCTTGAGTTTCATTGGCAGCTAAATAAAATTCACTAGGGATAAGGATTGTCCATCCTGTATTATTGACAGGGATATACATTTCTATTGTAGCATATACAATTAATGACTCTACAAAATTATGGGTCCCTTGAGTTATTGAATCAGCTGTAAAACCAAATTTAAAGCCAGAAGGGACAGAAGGATGTGTGTATCTCCATACATATCTTTTGCCAACATCAGCAGGAAAGGTTGTATCATCTATTGTTATACCTCCATATACCATTGGAGTTAAAGCTGAGAATGCCATTAAACAAGCAAGACAAATAATTACAATTTTTATATGATTTTTCATAATGTATATCCATTTTTTAAAAGGTTTACATTACTTACAGATCAAATCAAATATTTAAATCTTTTGACAGTTTTGTTAGTTAAGTTAAAAGAAATTTATTTTTAAATTACCAATTTATGATAGTATAAGATTTTCCACACCAATTTATCAATATTAAAATTTGTAATATTCATCTCTGGAAATATAATGATTTTGATAAAATTGGGATTTAATAAATGGAAATGGTATCATCGCCAACTTTGATTTGCATGGAAAGTCAAGTAAGTTTTAAATATTAAAAAATCAATTTTACCATTAATTAATACTCCAATTTAATTGATTGAACAAAAGGCAATTTATATGGAAATAGAAGAAGAAGATGAAAGATTTACTGAAGACAGAGAGTTATGGGAAGACTATAAAATACCGCTAACTTATGATCAACCGAGAATGGAAAAGTGGTTTAATGAAGAGAGAGGAGGAGTTAGAGGAGGAGCCGATGTTTTTTATCTTATGTTTGGAATAACATATAATTGTCAACTTAGATGTCCACATTGTTGTGTAGGGAATTATAAAAATGAACCCCCTCGAGAACTTACAACTGATGAAATTAAGGATATACTAGATCAGTCTACTAAAGCGTTTGTCATTAATTTTTTTGGAGGGGAACCTACAATGCGTTCGGATTTAATGGAATTAATAAAGTATGCTTCAGAAAGATCAGTATACGTGTTCTGTGATACAAATGGGATTAAAATCACGAAAGATTATGCGAAACAATTGAGGGATAGTGGCTTGGAATTGCTTTATGTTAGTATAGACAGCCCAATTCCAGAAAAACATGATAAATTACGAGGTATGAAAGGATTATTTAACAATGCGGTTCAAGGTATAAAAAATGCTTTAGATGTAAGATTAAAATGCGCTTTATCGACATATATAACAAAGGAAAATCTAGCTAATGGTGAGTTTGAAGATGTGATAAAATTATCAAAAAAATTGGGTGCAAATGGAGTACGATATTTATTACCTACAGCAACAGGAAGATGGTTACATAATCCTGAGGTTAAATTAAGCCGTGAAGAAGAGAGGAAAGTTAGGAAAATAGTAGACTTTCCATATGTATGTAGAGATTTCTATTTTCAAACTCAATCGAGTAGTAAGTGTAGAGGGTTATCAGATAATGTCTATTTTTATATTTCTCCATATGGTGATGTTATGCCTTGTTGTTTTATGCCACTCACATTTGGAAATGTAAGGAAAGAACCTCTAAAAGAAATTTTAGAAAGAATGTGGAGTCATTCTATGTTTTCTGAAAATTGGGTTAAGAAAGAATGTCCTATGTTAAATGAAGAATTTAGAAAGAAATATATCGACACTATTCCGCATAATACAAAATTACCCTTTAAAATGTAATTTTAGTTCTTCTTTTTAAAAAAATTAGGATTAAAGGCTTTAAATGATTTAAGAATAATTACGAAAAAAATATTTAAATTTATTATATTGCTTTCTTTATCAATTCTGAGAGGTCAAACGCTTGAATATCATTATTCTCAATGTTGTTTTTAAATTGATTTAGACAGAAAGGACAGCAAGAAATGATAGCTTCAGCAGTTGTTTCTTTTGCTTCCTTTATCCTTTCTTTTGCTGCAAAAGCTGATAAATCTTTAAATGCTGACCTCACACCTCCTCCTGAGCCGCAACACCATGCATTATGTCTATTTCGTATCATTTCTACTAATTCAACACCAGGTATTTTTTCTAATACATCCCTAGGCGCTTTATAAATTCCCATATGACGTCCTATATGACAAGGATCATGGTATGTAACTTTCATGTTCAATTCTTTGATAAATTTCAATTCACCATTTTTTAATTTATTTCGTATAAATTCAGGTAAATGTTTAACGTTTATTCCATGAACTAAGCCGAATTTATTGGGATAAGTGTCTTTCCAAGTTCGATAACATCCAGCACAAGATGTTATAATACTTTCGATTCCAGCGTCTTTAAAATAGTTAATGTTTTTTTCAGCTAAATCTTTAGCTTTTTCTACTTGACCTGTCATATAAACAGGTGATCCACAACATCCTTCATCTTTAAGAATTTTAAAATCAACATTTAAAGCATTTAATATCTCTGCTGTAGCAATAGCAACATTTTGTTCTCTATAACTTGATGTACAACCAACAAAGTAAGCTAATTTTGCATCAGGAGACATCTTAATATGAGATGGTAGCCATTTTAGTCGATCTTCATGTTTTTCCATGTAAGGATTTTTCTCTTTCATTATATGTTCAGTATATCGATTTTGTTCAGGCATAGGTCCGTACCCCAATTTGACAGCTTCTTCTCTCATAGCCATTAACCATTCACCAGCAAAACTATGAATTTCTGGTATTTGACACTGTTGAATACATGCCATGCAAACTGAACATTGATAAAAAATCTCAGCAATCTCGTTAGTCCAATTTAATTTTCCAGACGTTAATGCCCATGCTAAAAGATTTTTTCCACCGAGATAATATGCTTCAAACTTTCCAAATTCTCCAGAAGGACAAACGCGAGACCAATATGCATCCTTATAAACGGTTCTACAAGTACCACATTTACCACATTGATAAAACACATCTTTATAATCTTCTAATCTCTGGTATCTTTTAAGATCATGAATTTCATATGCTAATCGTGCTTTTGAGATACCTTGTCCAGTTATATATTTCATCCTTTTCTCTCTTTTCTTTTTTGCCATACTAATCATCTCCAATTCCTTGACCAGGATTCATTATATTATTTGGATCTACTAGTTTTTTAATGCTATTGATAAGCTTGGTGGTTGCTGGAAGAGTTTTATCTTTGTAATATTTTACTGCCCATAGAGGGGGTTTATACATAACAACCCCATCTAACTTTTGAACTTCATCATGAATTTCTTTTAATATTTTTCTGGCAATTTCTATATCTTCAGGATCATTTTTATTGAAATTCACATTACTCCTTGCAACTACATAATGACCACCAAACAATATTCGGCTATAAAACTGAGGTGGTTTTCCATATTTAAGACATATTTTTCTGGATATATTATAGTATTTTACAACATCTCGAATAGAACAATAACTACCAATCCATTGTCCGCCACCGCCTCTTGTAAAATTCCAAAAATTCCAGTATTGTACGGGAGGAGGTGTTACTGCTTCTGCACCTTCTGAAGCAGATAATAATCTTACTTTTCCTTCCTTACAAATATTTTTAATAGCTTCACATTGCGCTTCATGCTGTTTTTCAGTATAAGCTTGGGTTGTTATAAGTGAAATAAAGTCAGGCATATTTTCTTTAACGGCATCCATAACAGCATCTTTTTCATACAATTCTTGAATTGATTGACCCCATCCAAAATTTACAAATAGAATATCACAAATTCCCAAGCCCGCTTTTGAAAGTTTGAGTAGAGTAGGATATGAATTATCAATTGTCAAACCAATTCCAGTATAATCTTCCCTGAAAGGTAATTTTGGCCATAATTTTATAGATGCTTTAGTTACTATGCCGGTAGTGCCTTCCCATCCAATAAAAAGTCCTGCTAAATCTGGTAAAGGTTGCCTTCCATACCAATAATTAGAGAGGCTACATGAACCAACTTTCACTAATTCGCCCGACCCTAGTACAACTTCTAAACCGTTTATAAACTCAGCACCAGAACCGCCAATCATACCAAGATCATACATACCATAGCATAAGCATGAAGGAATAACACCTGTTCCAGGAGGTGACCATGTTATTCCCGCTCTCAGATCTGGATGGTTCTTTTCCAGATACCCTTGTAAATCTGCCCATGTTATTCCACCTTCGACAACCGCATACATATCATCTTCATTCACTTCAAGTACCTGATTTAACCTTCTCAAATCGACTACAATTCCTCCTTTTCTCGGGGTTGCTATAGAGCCAAAATTTATCCCAGAAACCCAAGGTACAAGAGGAATTTTATACTTATTTGCAATCTTGACAATTTCTTGCACTTCTTCAGCAGAACCAGGAATAATCACAATATCACACCTACCTTCTGGTTCAGCTGTAATAAAGTCATAATGATAGAGATATGTTAACTCAGGTCGATCTGAGATATATCTCTCTCCAACTGTTTTTTCCAATTCTGATATAATTTCACTATTGTTCAATTTTACATCACCCTTAATGAAATGAATATGACTTTTTCTTATATAAAAATTATCACACTTACAAAACAAAAATAAAAAAGAGTATTGTAATTATAACTTTTATTCTCTAATGAAATGATTATCCATTATTTAGATTCAAGAATTTTCCGAATTTTATCTAATCGTATATCTCTAAATAGTCTGTTATTTATAGGGTTATGATCTCCATATAACTCATTATGATAAACTGGTCTAACAGTCCTATAAAATACCCCTATTGTAAATTTATGTTTTTCTTTTGCAGTTTTTATAGCTTCAAAATAATTTTCTGGCACTTTCTCAAGATATTCAACCTGCTCTCTATATTCTTTCCAGTTATGGTACGGAACGGCAGGTTGTAGTACCTCTATAAAGGAAAAGCCTTCATGCTCAATTCCTTGTACTATTAGGTCGGTGAGATGTTTTACATCTCCAGCAAAACCTCTTGCAACAAATGTAGCACCTGCCTCAACCAATAAAGATATTGGATTAAATGGTTCTTCGTAGCTTCCTTTGGGGGTAGAGGGTCCTTTCCAACCTTTTTCTGCTAAAGGTGAAAATTGACCAGTTGTTAAAGCATATACGCTATTATTATGTAAAATATAGGTCATATCTTGATTTCTTTTAGCTGCGAACATTGTATGTGCTAATCCTTCCGCTAATCCATTTGCATCTCCAGAAAAGTTAATTATTTTGAGATCTGGATTTGCAATTTTAATCCCTTCAGAATTTGAAGTATTTCTCCCATGTAGCCCATAAAAACCACTTATATTTAAATAATCGAATATCTTTGCATGGCATCCAATCCCAGCTGTCATTATAATCTTTTCTCTTGAAATTCCTCTATCTTCTAACATTGGAATAGCATTCCTAATTGCTGTAAATATCCCAAAATTACCACATCCTGGACACCAAGTAATTTCAGCATTAGTTTTAAGATTATCCACTTTATTAAAGCACCTCTTTTATTTTATTAGATAAGTCAATAGGATCAAATGGTCTTCCGTTATATTGCTTTAACTCTGCTTTAGGAGAGATACCTACTTTTTCTCTAAGCAATGTAGCAAACTGACCCGTTGAACTCATTTCTACAACTATATTTTCTTTATCTGTATAATCTTTTAGATTCCAAATAGGTAGAGGCCTTAAATATATTGGTTGAACTACAGTTGCTTCAATATTACCATATTTAAGTGCTTCTAAAACACTCATTGTAGTAGATCCATAAGTGAATATTATTGGTTCCCCATTTCCATAAATATTGACAGTATTTAAGTTTTTCAAATAGTCTTGAATTACTATAATTTTCTTTTTTCTTTTATCATGCATCTTTTCAATCATATTAGCATTTTCAGTTGTAATTCCAAATTCATCGTGTTCATAACTGTTCCATTTTATAACTTCTTTTAGCGGAGGAAATAACATAGGAGAAATTCCATCTTCCGTATCAAGATATCTCTTATATTCTCCATCTTGAAACCTTCTAGGTTCAGCCCATTTAGCCTTTTCAATTTCAAGATCCACAGTTATACTACTTTCTGATAAATGTTTTTCAGTAAGCAAAATTCCTGGTGTTTGAAATTTCCACACAAGGTCTAGCATCTCTGCTGTTAAGTAGTATGCTTCTTCTATGGTCCCTGGAGATGCTACAATTCGCAGGAAATCTCCATGACCAGCTGATAAAGCAAAGTTTAAATCTGCTTGCTCTGTATAAGTAGGTACACCAGTTGCAGGTCCAGGTCTTTGAGAAAGAATAACTAATAAGGGAGTTTCTGTCATACCTGCTAAAGAAAAACCTTCTGTCATAAGAGAAAAGCCCCCTCCACTTGTGCCAACCATAGATTTTGCCCCTGTAAATGCAGAACCAATAGCCATATTTATCACAGCAATTTCACTTTCAGCATGAACAACTGCTAAACCAAAATTTTCTGCTTGGTCAGCTAAAAAATGTAAAATTGATGAGGCTGGAGTCATAGGATATCCATAATAAGTATCTAAACCACCAGCAATAGCACCCAAACTTATTGCTTCATTACCTGTTATGATTGGTCTCTTATAATCTCCTCTTTCTAAAGGAAATTTATTTCCCAATTTAGGATTTATGATATCATATATTTCACTTGCAAAAGAGATATTATCCTTAATACCACTTGGATATTCAGTTTTTATGATTTGATTCATTTCTTCTTTTTTAATGCCTATAACAGAAGCTAAAACCGCGACAGCCCCTACTCCATACATTAAGCTTTTAAGAGGATATTTTTTAGCTATAGAACTTAATGGTATTCCAATCCCTTTCGCATCCTCTTGCTCATCTGAATTAAAAATTACGATGCCTCCTTCATCAATATCATTAATATGAGTTTCACAGCTTCTTTTATCAAAATTTACAATTAAATCAGCTTTCATATAATGGCTACTTATCCATTTTTGAGAAGTACTAACAACTGAGAAATTATGACCTCCTCTAATTAAACTCATATAGTCATCCATTTGAAAAACTCGTCTTCCCAAGCTAGAAAAAATGTGAGCTGCTACTGAACCAGCTTTCTTTACACCTTCTCCTGCTTTTCCACCTATAATAAAAGTAAAAATATTTTTTTCCATGAAATAGTTAACCTTCCTTCAAATTGGTTAAAAACATCCAATTTTTTTTGTTAAGAAGTAAACTTTCCTAAAATAATTTAAATGTATGGCTTATAAAATTTCAATTCAATCCTAAAAAATTTTTAATCTTGATAATGTTAAAAGTGTCACAATTTGCCTACACATTTACTCTAAAATGAAATTTTTTTTAAAATTAAATGTGGTAATATTAATTATAAAATTTTAATTTTTATTTAATTTATATTCTTTGTATCTATGGCGAAATTTAAAGAAAGAGAACCAATTGGAACTATATTTTGGGTATCAATAATTTTAAACGTGGTACTCTTTGTATTTTTATTGATTATTATACCTCCTTATGAAATTAGAACATACGCCCCTCCTCGACTTAGATCATTTATCTTTGCAACAAAAGCAGGTCCTATAGATATGGATCCACATCTATGTTATGATAACAATAGTGAAGATGTAATTTCCCAAATTTGTGAAGGTTTATATAAATTCGATGTAACAAATCCTGGATCTCCCTTACTTCCGGTACTATCAACAACTCTTCCAACAGTAGAAGGTACTCCTGATAAACCTGAATTAGTGATCCCTCTTAGACAAGGAGTTAAGTTCCAAGACGGTACTAATTTCAATGCAGCAACCGTTAAGTGGAATTTTGATAGATTGATGTATTTCATGAACTATTCAGGCAACCAATATTTACCTTCTCCATTTAATGTATCACTTCCAACAACAACCCAAGTAACCAAAGTATATCTACTATTTGACCAAGGAGGTATCCCTGTTATTAATGAAACAATAGTAGAAGACACTTATATTGTAAGAATTAAGATGAATTTTCCTAAGGCGTCTTTTATTAATCAGTTAGCTTTTCATTCTTGTTTTTTTCATTCACCTACGTCTGCAAAAGCCCAAGGGAAAGAACTTGACTACCTAACATATGCTGATGATGACAAATTAATTGGAACCGGTCCTTTTATGCTCGATTATTATACTACAGATGTTGAAGTGAAATTTTCTGCTAATCTTGATTATTGGCAGACGCCTAAATATTTAAGTCCAAAAATTGAAGAATTAACTTTCTGGATTATTGAAGATGATATTGCCTTGAATACAGCGATATTAAATGGTGATATTGACTTGTATGATGAACCAGAAGCAGAATTCTTAGAGATATTCGAAGCTGATCCTGACATAACCCTCTTAGAAGCAGGACCTACTGTAAATACTGAGTATCTTGGGTTCAATGGTTATATGGTTAATACCACCTTCAGGAAAGCAATCTCGTATGCGATTAATTATTCATATTTAATCGATGTAGTTATGGCAAGTGAAGGTTACAGACTGAAATCTCCAATCCCAGAAGGGATTCCAATGTCAAATTTTTCGTTCAATTATCCATTGCTCAACCGTACATACGCCCAGTCGATAATGCAATCCATGGGATATGGAACAACCTTTACTGCGGACGTTGAATGGCTTGCTGTAGCAGATGTTGGAGGATGGGGATTTGGATGGAATATTACAGCCCAAACGGAAGAAATAACCCATAGAGATTTCGCATTCCATATTTCAGAGAATCTAAGATACCTAGGAATGAATGTCCCGGTAATACAAGTCCCATTCTGGGATGTTATTACTTGTATGGAAAATAATATAGGAAGCTTGAGAAGAGACATGATTCCGATGTATATGCTAGGAAGGGTTCCTGATTATATCGATCCGGAAAATTATGTCACTCCATTATATAGTAACAGATCAGAATTTTGGGTCAATACTTATGATTATGAATTAGAGCAATTAATGCTTGAAGGCGAGCTAACAATCGATATAACTACCAGACAAATGATTTATAATGAGATTCAAAGGAAATTAGTGGAAGAACTCTACTTCCATGTTTGGATCGCGACAGGCAAAAATTATGATGTCTATCAGAATTATGTTAAAGGTTGGGTTCCCAATGCCATTGAGAGACTAGACTTATATCCGGTCTATATCGATTATTAACCAATAGCTAAAAATATCAAGAATATAAAAAATATTAAACATGTAAAATGTTTGAAAGAATTAGTTTATATTTAATTTTAAATCATTCATTTTGATATTATATGATTCAATTTCTTCAAAATTAATTACAATATTACCAAACATTTATAAATATGCTTTTCCCTTTTAGTCTTGATGAAATTATTAAAAGCCATGGTTTATGCATCGTTTATTTTAATTATATTCATTATTATAATTCCTTTCGTAAATGCAGATGGAACCATATTATATGACATTACAATGAATTTCGAAGAACTCGTTATAATCCTATTTTTTATATTAAATATTAATATAGTACTAGAATATTGCATATTATCTGCGTTAACAAAACATAAAATCGAAAATAGGAAAGATCTGTTTAGATCTGTGGCAGCTGTAAATCTTTTCACTTTTCCAACTACACAGTTGTTAGCATTATGGATTGCTGTATTCATTGTGCCTCAATACTGGATTTTCTTTTACATTTTAATTGAATTAATACCAATAATGTTGGAGTTCTTCCTATTTCTATATATTTTCAAAATTGTTCTTGAAATTGTACGAACAACAAATTCAATAAAAATATTTATGTATACTTTATTAGCTAATCTTGGGTCTTTTATAATTGGGTTTTTTCCAACAGTGTTTTATTTTAATCTCTAAATTATATAAGTACTATAAAAAAAGGGAATTTTGTTGAACCATAAAATAATTCATTGCATCTTATTTCATGATTTCAAATTAAATTAGGACCTAAGAATTCATATAAAAAATTTCCAATTACAGAAGATAAGACAGCCACAGCTCCAACACCATACATTAAGCTTTTAAGTGGATATTTTTTAGCTATCGAGCTTAATGGTACTCCAATCCCTTTCACATCCTCTTGCTCATCTGAATTAAAAATTACAATGTCTCCTTCATCAATATCATTAATATGAGTTTCACAGCTTCTTTTATCAAAATTTACAATTAACCGCCTACAAGAAAAGTAAAAATATCATTTTTCATATTAAATTCATTTATTAATTGTGATTTATTAACAAGATAAAGTAAAATATTATATAAATTATTTAAAAATATGTCTTATAAGTTTTAAAAGCGCTCTTTAAGGAAACTTTACAAATGCTTCTTCATTTATCCTTTTTCTTAATCTTAAATATAAGTTGATACTCATTAAAAAAGCAATAAGTAACAAAATCGCACTAAAATAAAATGGTGTACTTAATCCAAAATATTCATAGAAAAAACCAGCAAATAAGGGACCTGGAATTAAAGCAAAACTAGCCACAGATTGAGTGACTCCTAAAAATCCACCTTGTTCGTCTTCACTAGAGATTTTTGAAATGATACTTGGAATTGCAGTTCTTACAAGTCCTGATCCTAATGATAGCATTGCGACCAAAGTAAAGAATAAAATAAGATTGGGGATAGTTGGCATGATTAACATACCAATAAGAACAGAAAGTAAACCAAATATAATTAATAATCCCTCTCCCATCTTCTCAGATAATTTTCCGATTAAGAATCCTTGCATTATTAGTTGTAGAGCTCCAATATAGATGAAAACAAAAGATAATTGGATCTCATTAAAATTAAAAAATGCAAACGTTAAAAAAGGCATTAATACAGGAATCGCAGCAAAAGATAATGTCATAATAAAGAATACAACCAGTAATGATGGTAATAATGGTTTTTTCAAAGAATTTTTTAAATTGGTTAAGAAGCTAGAACTTTTAAAAATATTATTAGAAATGCTAATTCTTTTAGGTTCTGGAAGGAAAAAATAAACAAAAATCAAGTTTAATAAGGTTAATCCTATAGCTATAACTCCTGGAGCCCAATAGCCAAATACACTTAGGAATCCTCCAATAGAAGGTCCCACAACAACTCCAGCAGAAAAAGCAGCCCTTACCTTGCCTAAACCAGATGTCCTTTTCTGGTTAATAGTAATATCTGCCATATAAGCTTGAGCGATTGATATTTCTGTCGCCATACCAGAGAACATACGTGAAATTAGAAGGATATAATATGAAGTTGCAATAGTAAACATAAAAAAACTTGCACTAGATAATGAAATTGAGATTAAGAGAAGTAATCGCCGACCATATTTATCTGACAATCGTCCCATTATAGGAGAAAATATAAATTGCATTAAAGCAAACACATTCATTAGAATACCTAAACCAAAAGCTCCTAGATTAAATGAAACAGTATAAAAAGAAAGAAGAGGTATTACCATTGCATATCCAGTAGCATCAATAAAGATTGTCATCAATATTACAAATTGTTGAAGAAATTTTGACTTTTCAGTAGTGCTTGCCATTATCTAAACAAATTACAAATAGATTAATAGTTTTAAAATTTATGAAATAAAAGGGGATTAATTTAAAAATTTTTATTATTATGAATTTATAGATCCTAAAATACCAATTACGTAGAATAAACCTTATAATGCAGATATGTTTTTATTTTAATGTAAGGAAAATGGAAGAATCATTAAAGCAATGGTTAGCGGATCATAATATTCAATACATCTTACACACTCATCCAGCAGTGTTCACTGTGCCAGAAGCAAGAGTACATTGTGGGTATATCTCGGGAACGAGATATACTTGAAAAAATATGTGCTGCTACTGAGCCAGCTTTTTTTTACACCTTCTCCCACTTTCCCACCGACAAGAAAGGTAAAAACTCCATTATTCATATAAAAATACCTCAGTATTATTTTATTTTTAAGAATAACTTATTTAATAGTAATGAGAATTATATAGGTAAATATTTAAAAATATTCCTTATAAGTTCTAATTAAAGGTTTTAATTATTCATTTTTAAGGAATCAAAATGAGAATATCATTATTACAGCCAAAAATTATCCGTGGGAATATTGATTATAACTTAAAAATAATTCAACAATTAATTAATACCAGTAAAGGAGATTTGTTGATTCTGGCTGAATATGCTTTAACAGGCTCATTAGTTCTTGATAATAAAGCCAATGTCCAAGATTGGGCGGAAAAATCTGAGAAAGCTAAAAAAAAGTTAAAAATACCAAATAATAAAATCCTCTTAATTAATTCATTAAAAAAAATTGAGAATAGATTATATAATATTTGTGAACTCATACCAATAAATAAATATCAGATAAAAGTATATCCTGACGATTCAGAAAAGAATAACGGGATATTACCTGGTGAAAAGCATGAAATATTTGATTTAATTGGTAAAAAATTTAAAATAATGATCTGCATGGATTTTAAATATGCTGATACTATCCCTTCTGAAAAAATTGATTTTTTTATATGGATTTATCATTTCTCAGAGGAAAATTATCCAAGAATGTTAAGTATGCTTAAAAAATTTGTAAAGAAAAGAAAAATTCCTGTTTTAGTAAGTAGTTTAGTTAGCGACAAAAATAATGGGTTTAGTACTTATATTGATCAGCATAAGATAATCTCATTATCTAATTATGAAGGAATATTAGAAATTGACCTATAAGCAATTTTAAACGATAGTTAAACCTTATAACACAGATATGTTTTTATTTAAATGGAAGAAAAATGGAAGATTCATTAAAGCGATGGTTAGAAGAGAATAATATTCAATACGTCCTACACACTCATCCGGCGGTGTTTACTGTGCCAGAAGCAAGAATACATTGTGGACACATCTCGGGAACTCATTGTAAAAATTTATTTCTTAAAAATAAGAAAACTGGACAACTCTATTTAGTTACCATACCTCATGAAAAGCGATTAGATTTAAACAAATTTCGTAAATTGATCAATGCTCCAAAAGTTCGTTTTGCTGGACCTGAAGATCTGACTGAGATATTAGGTATTACTGCTGGTGCTGTTTCGCCTATTGGGTTAGTAAATGATATTGATAATAAGGTCATTTTCATGGTTGATAAGAATGTATGGAATGCAGAAATCATCTGTTGTCATCCAAATATTAATACTGAAACTTTACAAATCCCTGGATCTGATTTCAGAAAACTAATTAAAGCTACCGGAACTTCAATGGAAATAAAAAATCTCCCTTATTCGGAGCCTATTGGTTCTAATGACGATTAAGTTGTTAAACTCAATTTTTCTGCTTTTTTATTTCAAGTTAAAATGTTTATTTTAAATTTAACAATTAAGTTTAGAATTTTATATTAATTTATGACTTACTAATTCCTATAACAAATTTTTTAAAAAAATATACTTTCTACAATTTAAGTTAAATATAAAATTTAATATATTGACGGATATTATAAAACGTCTATAAATCTTCAAATGTTCTACGCTATTTTAAATGCTTTTCACCGTTTCATTCAACAATGAGGGAAAAAAATGCAAATATACAGACTGAAAATTAATAAAAACATCTGTATTGGCTGTAATGACTGTGTAGTCAGTTGTCCTCTCAACTTTCAGCAATTAAAGGAAAAAGGTTATTTAACTGCAGAAAATGCGGTAGTTCTAGTCAAAAATGGAATGGCATATGACATCTATGTCGAGGGGAGAGATGTTAATTGTGATGGATGTGGTGTTTGTGTTAAATTTTGTCCAGTTTCTGCTATTGAATTACATTTAGTTGAAAGTACATGAGGTAAAAAATATGTCATTTCCAAAAATATCAAGAACAATTAGTAAAGAAACAGAACATGTAAAAGTACAATTCTTAACAGAAAGTTTAGAATTAATTTTAGACAGAACTAAATGTGTGGGATGCGGAACTTGCGCCCGTGTTTGTCCTAAAGAAGCAATTTCAAGAGGACCTGTAGGAACTTCACGCAGATTTCCTACGCAAGAAGATATTATACCAGAAGTATATGATCCCAAAAAGTGCGTATTTTGTGGAACTTGTGTCTATATGTGCCCTTTTAGTGCTCTTACCTTGAAAAAAGATGGTGAAGTAGTTGAGTTAGAAGACATCCAAATTGTAAAGGAAAAAGTAGTGCCTAAACTTGAATTTGAAGCGAAAAAGATCGAGAACTATAAAGGGATCAAGAGGATTGCTAAACAATATAATGATGGTAAAATAAGAATTGTTGATGAGGAATGTCCTGGTGGATGCCAGACATGTTATGAAGTTTGCCCCTCTGGTGCAATTTCAGTCCCAGAAAAATCTGATAAAGGGTGGGAAACAGTCCCAAATGTAGTTGTAGATGAGGAAAAATGCGTATTTTGTGGAGCTTGTGATAATGGATGTCCAACAGGTGCAGTCAAGTTAGAAATAACAGATGTTAAAACCTCTGGAGAATTTAGTGAAATGTTTTGGAAACCTTTATTAGTAAGATTAAAGACTTTAAGAGAGAGAGAAAAAGAGGAGAAAGAAAAATGAGTTTAAACAACTTGATTTTACTGACTGGAAGAACAATTAATCAGGGAGTTGCACTCGAAGGTGGTAAAACAACTAAGGAAAGTGTAAGAGCAGCTGCAATCTGCACATTCGATAAAGAAGATTTTAAGAAATTAGACTGTCTTGTAGGAACTCCTGTTAAAGTTATTACTGATTATGGAGAAGTTATGGTCTATTCTACTATTACTGAAGAAGGACCCCATCCAGGTATAATATTTATACCTCTAGGACCTTGGGCTAACCAAGTTGTAAATCCCGATACACAATCATGTGGTACCCCAACCTACAAAGGTATGAAAGCAAAAGTAGAAGTAGTTAAAAATGGTAAGGTTTTAGATGCTCTTGATTTAATTAAAATGTTAAAGGTGGCATAATAATGGTGGAAAGGAAACTTAGGACTGTTTTAGATGTTGTCTGTCCCTTTTGCGGAACTTTATGCGATGATTTAGAAGTTGATATAGATAGTAAAGAAGACACGATTGTGGAAGTAAGGAATGGTTGTCAAATTGGCACAAAAAAATTCTTTTCATCAAATCCAAGTGGTCATAGATATAATAAACCTCGAATCAGAGACAATGATTCATTTAAAGAAGTATCTTGGGATGAAGCATTTAATAAAGCCGCAGAAATTTTAATTAATGCCAAAAGACCCTTACTTTATGGTTTTTCTAGCACAGAATGCGAAGCTCAAAGTAAGGGTGTCGAGCTAGCAGAATTGTTAGGTGGGATTTTAGATAACACAGCTTCGGTTTGTCATGGCCCTAGTTTATTAGCAATCCAAGATGTTGGAGCTCCCATGGCAACTCTGGGTGAATTTAAAAATAGGGCAGATCTTGTGATCTTTTGGGGATCTAATCCAGTTCATGCTCATCCACGTCATCTTGGAAGATATAGCGAGTTTGTAAGGGGGTATTTTAGAAAAGATGGTAGAAATGACAGATTTATTGTTGTTGTTGATCCAAGGAACACTCACACTGCCCAAATAGCAAATCTATATCTCCAAATTAAACCTAGCGAAGATTACGAATTATTAAATGCTATTAGAGCAATGGTAAGAGGAGTAGAATTAGATGAAAAGGAAATCTCAGGTGTTCCAATGGAAAAGATCAAAGAATTAGTCAAAACTTTAAAAACATGTAACTTTGGAGTTATATTTTTCGGTATGGGATTAACTCACTCATTAGCTCACCATAGGAACATAGATGCTGCCATTTCCTTGGTTAGAGAACTAAATGATCATACTAAATTTTTACTAATGCCTATGCGAGGCCATTATAATGTAACTGGAGCGAATACTGTTTTTGCTTGGAATACGGGTTATGCTTATTCTATTGATTTCTCAAAAGGTTATCCTCGATATAATCCAGGAGAATTTTCATCAGTAGATCTTTTAATGAGAGACGAAGTTGATGCTTCCTTAATAGTAGCATCCGATCCTGCTAGTAATTTTCCTGCTGCTTCCGTTAAAAATTTATTTAAGCATCCTTTAATTTCTATTGAGCCCCACGAAACACCAACTTCTGCGAATGCTGATATTAATTTCCCAGCTGCGATTGCAGGAATTGAATGTGAAGGAACTGCTTACCGCATGGATAAAGTCCCCATAAGATTAAGAAAAGTGAAAGATGCTCCTGGAGAGTGTTTATCTGATAAAGAGATATTGGAAAAATTAATTGAGAAAGTAAAGGAAAAAAAAGGAGACTAAGTAATGGCTGAGATAAAATTAACATTAAAGAAGCAACCAAAATTCCCTTTAGAAGCAGAAAATATAACACCAGATAATTTTGCTGGAAAGACTCATGACGAAATTAAAAAGTTACCTTTATATCATGGAAATGAAAATCTTGTTCTAGGAGATTATTTTAGTGTTTCTGGAAAATCAGGTAATATTAATGATATAACTATAGTTATTGATGGAGATCTATCAAACGTGAAAAGAATTGGAGAGCAAATGAGTGGTGGTGAAATAGTTATAAACGGTAATGTCGGAATGCATGTGGGTAATAATATGACTGGGGGAAAAATTTTAGTGAATGGAAACGCTGATGACTGGGCAGGAGCTATGCTGCAAGGTGGTGAATTAGAAATAATGGGAGATGCAGGTCACTATGTCGGGGCAGCGTATAGAGGGAATTGGCAGGGCATGAAAAATGGAGTTATAAAGGTAAAAGGTAAAGTAGGAAATGAATCAATGCTCTGGGCACGAAGTTCAAAACCAACCAATAGATGGCCAATGTTATATTGTGGAAGTGCAGGGGCATTTCTGGGGGTTCATAATCATGGTGGTACTATTGTTGTAGAAGGTGATTGCGACAGATGTGCTGGAGCCGACCAAGCACGAGGCATCATTATTATTAAAGGTAAAGTTACAAGAAGACTTCCCTCCTTTAAAAAAATAGGTGAAGTTAAAGAAATTGAATTACCGAATGGAGAAAAAATCACAGGCAAGTTTATTGAGTATAGCGGAGATCATTCTGTAAGTAAAGAATCAACTGGCAAACTATATATTGCCACATAAAATTATAATTTTTTATAATATTAGTTAAAAATTGTTTAGGATGGTGTGTTGGTTAAATGAAAAATATAACAGGAAGTATATTGTTATTTCTAGGCGGAATATGTATGATTATTAGTTCCGCAATTGGTAGTATAGGTGTTTATGAGTTTTTATATGATTATGTTTCTACTGAAGTTCCTTCCGAAATTATTCCATTATTAAAAGCTACTATAGTCGTATTAAGAGTTATTGCATATACAGGGGGTTATGCAATCATTGTTGGAACAATATTTATTTTATTTAATCATTATAGATTAGGGAAGTTTCTTATAGGCCTTGGTTTAACTTTTGGTTCACTAGCTCTTATAATCTGGATTATAGTTCGTGTTGTTGATCTCTTCCCAGGATTAATTACAGATCCAGAAGTATTAACTTATTTAGATAGGTTGTATGATCAATTCACTTATAATACAGGATTAGCATTTACAGGTGTTGTTGTAGCCATAATAGGACGAATGGCAATAAAGAAACCCAAAAAACCTAAAAAAGCAAAGAAGGAAGTCGAACTAGATGTAGAGGAGGAAATTTTTGATGAATCTTATAATAATTCTCCTGATTAATTCCTCATTAGGTTAGAATTTTGTATCAGCGTAAAATAAATATCACTCGGATAAAGAAAAACCAAAAAAGTGAAGAAGAAGATTTAATTCTTATTGAAAGCCCTATAGATTTAATTGTAAACTCCGAATCTTTAGTTAATATTATTTGTTTGCCAAAGGATCTTAAAGAATTGAGTGTTGGATTTTTATACTCTATAGGAATTATTAATTCAATTAAAGATATAAAATCTATTAATATAGAAGAGTTAGAAAAAAAAGTATTTATTGAATTAGATGATTCAATCGACTTCAAAGTGAAAGATCTTGAGATTAATCCTGTTAGTAGAGTTGTTGATACAACCTGTGGGATTTCATCTCCATGGAGAAATGTTATAAAGAACAGTCTGGAGAAGTATAAAGTAAAAGAATCTCTTAAGGAAAAATCAACTCTTAAAATTAAATCAGATATAATCTATTCTGCTATTAAAGAAATGTATACAAAAACAAAATTATATCGAGAAACTGGCGGATGTCATGGTGCAGCTATATTTGATTTAAAAGGCAATTTAATAAGTGTTAAAGAAGATATTGGTAGACACAACGCAATTGATAAAGTCATAGGGGATTTATTGTTAAAAGAGCATAATTTTCAAAATCTAATATTGGTATCAACAGGCAGATTAACAGGAGATTCGGTATTGAAAGCAATACGGGCAAAGATTCCGATTGTGGCCTCCCTATCTGCTGCCATAGAATCTGGTATTAGGTTAGCTTTTGCTTACGGAATTACATTGATAGGATTTGTAAGGGGAGCAAGAATGAATATTTATACTCACCCTTCTAGAATTATTATCTAAATTAAATACTTAGAACTTATAAATATTAGAAAAATAAATATTAATCTATAATCAATTTAAAAAAAGGTCTAAAATATTATGAAAAATTTTGGATGGATTTTGCTTTGTATAATTGGCGGAATTTTAATGATTATCGGTTCTGTTATAGGGAGTGTTGCATTTTTTGAAACGCTTTTTAGTTATATAGAGGCTGACGTTGGAGAAGATGTTGCTAAGATTGTATCCCTTGTTATTCAAATTCTAGCATACATTGCTTTAGGAGGAGGAATTTCTGTTATTATAGGTTCTATAATCGTAGCGATGGACCATTATAGATTAGGTAAATTTATTATTGGAATCGGGGCGGGTATGGGATTGATTAGTTTATTAATATTCCTAATCACAGGTATAATTGAAGGTTCAATTCTCGAGGAACTGGACCAAATTGTATCAGAAACTATTCATGGTAGTTATGGTTTCTTAGGTGTTATATTAACGATTATTGGACGAATAAAATTAAAGAAAGATTAATATAAAAATCAGAGTAAAAATAATTTCTTCTTTTTTATTTTGTAAATATACTTAAACATATTTGAATTAACAAATTTTTTAATTTACTCTATATTAAATAAAATAATTAATAACGAAGAATGGAAGAGAAAAATGGCAAAAGCAGAAGAATATAAGATGTTCCAAGGGTGCACAATTGGAAACCGGATTCCTTTTATAGAAGCTTCAGCAAGAAAAGTATTTGATAAATTAGGAATAAAGACATCTGATGCTCCATTTGCTTGTTGTCCAGATCCAGTTGGATTTAATGCTGTTGATCATACTAGTTGGTTAGCAATGGGGGCACGCAATCTTACTATAGCTGAAGAAGAAGGAAAAAGTATAGTATCTTTATGTAATGGTTGCTTTCAAACACTAAAAGCGGTAAATCATGAATTAACTCATGATGATCACGAAAAAGGAAAGATAAATAAAATTTTAAAAACAGTTGGTCGGGAATTTAAAGGAACTATCAATGTTAAACATTTTGTCGAAGTTTTACATGAGGTAGGAGATGAAAAAATCAAGAAAAATATCGTTCGTGATTTATCAGGATTAAAAATAGCATGTCATACAGGATGCCACTATAATAGACCTTCTGAAATTATGCAAACTGATGATCCTATGGAACCAGTAAAGTTAAGAGAGTTAGTTGCTGCCACAGGGGCAACTCCAGTAGAATATACTGAGGAAATGCTTTGTTGTGGGGCAGGAGTAGGAAACATGGAAGAAGAACCATCGATGCAAGTCTTAGCTAATAAATTCACTAGTGCTCTTGATGCTGGAGCAGAAGCATTTGTAGTTATTTGCCCTGCTTGCTTTCAACAAATGGATACGAATCAAAAGAAAGCGGGAACTCAGTCAAATAAAACCTTTGATATTCCCATCTTATATCTAACTGAATTAATGGCTTTAGCATTTGGAGAAAATCCAGATGAACTCGGATTAAAGTTCCATAGGTCTAGATTAACAGCATTGTTAGAAAAATATAACATAAAGTAGGCATGATTAAAATATAATATTCAATTTTTTTAACAAATAAAATAAATTATATCTTTAAATAGAATTTGAGATAATTGATTCTAACTTAGATAAGAGATCTTTCGGAATTTTTTCTAAAAAAGCTTGAGCTGATTTATTATTACCTCCTCCTTTTCCACCATACACCTTAATTAATTTTTTCAAGATTTCATTAGCATCTATTTTTTCACTTGTAGATAGAATTCTTAATTTATTGGATTCTATCCTTACGATAATGATTGAATCTTGTGGAAATAGATTTAACATACTACTAAGAAGTTTTATGTCAATATCAAAATCAATATAAAAAAGTGAGATCTTGTTAATAATTTTTAAAGGTGTTTTTGAAATCAACTCTAGTAATTTAGTTGATAATTTTTTTAAATGCTCTCGAAAGTATTCGATGTTTTCTAAACGTTTTTCAATTATTTTTTTAAGATTTCTAATTGGAGTATTTAATTGATTGCTTAAGTTAATCATATCAATGTTATTAATCGAATTCGCCTGTAAAGCTTTATTTCCTACATAATATTTTATCCCAGTTCCTTTTCTAAAATCATAAATAAAGATTTCTCCAATTTCAGACGTATTCTTAACATGAGTTCCTCCACAACAAACTAAATCCAACCCTTCAATTTCCACTAATCGAACCTGAGATTCATTAGGAATTATACTTCTAATTTCTTCAGATCTTTTTTCAGCATCTTCATATGGAACTACTTTCGAATTGATTTTAAGGTTATTTGAAGTACAAATTGTATTTACATCCAGTAATACTTCTTTTAATTGTTCATAACTTATCTCTTGAGATAATTGTAAATTAACGTCTTCAAAATTAAGATTAGCACGGACAGTATCAATATCGTATTTATTCTTAATTATTGCAGATAAAATGTGTTGAGAAGAATGAGCTTTCATCAAACCATATCGAAATTCCCAATCAATTTCTCCATCAACTTTATCTCCAATATTAATTTTCTTTTTAAAATCAGGAGAAATATGATGTAATATATCAACTCCCTCCTTAGTCACTTTTTCAACTTTAAATCTATGATCATTAATTTTCAAATATCCATGGTCACTTAACTGATTTCCACTTTCAGGATAAAACAAAGTTTTGTCAAATGTAATACCCTTTTCTTTGATTGATACTATCTTAGAGCTAAATTTAGTATCATATGCATTCTCCCAAAATAATTTTTTAGACATAAGATTTATCAAATAGATTCTATATTTACTGGTGATAAGGAATAATTATCTACTTATAACACCATATTTTTTTATTAAATAAGTTTTCCAAATAGATTAAACCCATCAACTTTTTCTATTTTAACTTTAACAAATATGCCAAAATCGCTATTATAATTATTTATAAATATATTTTTGTAAGCGAGGTTTCTTCCAAAAGCTTGATTTCGTTCTGTACCCTCATGTAAAACCAAAACCTCTCCCTTCCAATCTTTCCATTTTTTATTCATATCAACCAAGCTGTTACGGAAGACTCTTGTCAATCTCATGGATCTTTCTTTTATTATTTTACTATCTAACTGCTTCATATCTTTCGCTTTTGTTCCAGGACGAGGAGTAAATTTTGAGATATTCAAAATTTCTGGTTTTAACCATTTTATAAAGTCAATAGATCCATCGAAATCATCTTCAGTTTCACCTGGAAACCCACAGATAATATCAGTTGATATAGTTAAATTAGGGAAACTGTCTCTTAAAATTCCAATTTTATGGATAATCTCAGGAATGAGATATTTTCTTTGCATTATTTTTAAAATTCTATTACTACCGGATTGAATTGGAATGTGTAGAAATTGGTATACTTTTTTTAATTTAAAAATTGAAACTAACTGATAAATATTTTCAATTAAAAAACTTGGATTTATCATCCCAATTCTCAGAAAAAACTTAAAATTTAAATCAACGATTTGTCTAACTAAATCAAGCAAGTTAGTTCCATTATATCTATACGTACTACAATCTTGTGAAGTCAAATATACTTGTTTAATTTCCTGATTTAATTGATATTCGATATTTTCAACAATTCTTTTTGGGTTGTAGCAATTTAACTTCCCTCGTGCGTTTTTAACACAACAATAAGTACATGAGCCTGAACACCCCTCTGAAATTGGAATAATTCCTGTAATTTTGCCTGGTTCATGATCGATATAAAATTCTGCTTTATCTATCGGTTGTTTCGATTTAAAAATTAGATTTTTCTTTCCCTTCTTAATTTCTTGAAATATTCTTGGAATTTCGTGAATATTATCCAAATCTATAATTGCAGAAAAGTTTGGAACAATTTTCTTAATAATCTCGATATAATTATTTGCTATGTAAGGTAAACATCCAGCAATTATAATATGTTTATTAGGATTCTTATAAAATAAATCGTATAAATTTTTTAAACGTGCTTTAATTTTATTCTCAGTCTGCTCCTTGACGGCACATGTATTTATTATTACAAATTGAGCATCTTCTAAGCTTGTTTGTGTATAATTTGATTTTTTTAGGGCATTAGAAATTATATAAGAGTCTGCTTTATTTGATGTGCATCCATATGTTTCAATGTAAAATGAATTTTCTTCCACGATTAATTCATATAAAATTATATAACATTTATTAAAAGAACTTGATTATTAGGTATTAAAAACTTTTTTTAATTAATATAATCTAGTATAAAAAAAGCACATTTTAAATGTTAAATGATGGGGAAAAATGCCAAAAAAAATCAAATATGCATATTGTGAGGTATGTAAGAAAGAAGTCGAGCAAGCAAGTAGAAAACCATTAAGTAGCATGGCAAAAACAGTATGGATAATATGTGCCGTTATTACACTTGGTATTGCAGGAATTGCATATCTAATTTATCTTGCTTATAGACCTAAAATTTATTGCTCAGATTGCTTTTCAAAATTAACATATTCTGATAAACCCTTTGAAAAGCCAGAAAAGAAACGTGAAGCCATGACCCCAAAAGAGAGGGTACTTGAAAAAGTAGAAGAAGAGAAAGGCCCAGAAGAAGAAGTCGTTAAAATGGAGCCTGTCAAGAAAAAACCGGCAAAAAAGAAACCTGATAAAAAGAAAAAAGAAGAAGAAGTAGAAAAAGAAAAAATTTATTGTTCATTCTGTGGAGAAGAATTAGAAGAAGATTTTCCCACCTGTCCATATTGCCAATCGGCACGAAAGTTTTAACTTTTCAAAAGTGCATTAAATGTAAAATATTTTCTAAATATCAATAAACTATTAAAAATAAATAAGAGTATAACTAAATATTAAATTATAGAAATTTGAAAACCTAAAAAAAAATATTATTAGTAGATGAGAAAACTATGCCAAGAGCAGCTAGAAAAGCACCTGATAGAGAAGACCCGCTAGATGCATATAGTACTTGGGATTTAAGATTTGCAAAAATCGTTTATTATGGACTTATACTTGCCACTGTAGTATTAGTATTAGGTGTATGGGGAGTAATTATAGGATTTTTATTCGAAGGTGGTGCGTGGGATACCTTTGTAGGATATGATCTTGGGTATCAGATTGCTATCATTGCTGGAGCAGTTACTGGTCATTTATTCTTATTAGTTCTCTTTTATACTCTCTTCCGTGGAGGAATGGTACGTTTATGCGGATTTATGTTTAAGGATCGAGCAATTGCAAGTAAATGGCAAGATTATTACGGGTTGCGAATGCTTGTAGGAGTCGCTCTGATGGGGCTATATATAACAATTATAAGTCTTATTATCGGGTTGCTCCCGACCACATTTCTTACACTTGTAAAAAAAGTTTGGGGCTTTATGGTAGATGAGTTTACAGCTGGAATGTGGATTATGTGGGTAGGGGCGATTCTTTTTATTATTGTTGCTATGATCTTTTTAGGATTTTTTATTTGGAATCATGGTGTTTTCTGGGTTCTAAGACACGTTAAAGAAATAGAAGAAGAAATTGAGATAGAAGAACAGATTAAAAAGGACGCGATAAAGAATTCTGATGAAAGAACATTAAGAGACATATATAAGAAAGAAACTGGACAAAAAGCAATCTATAGAGGCAAGGAGACACGAGGATACCAAGAATGGAAAAACAAGCTTAAAGCTTAAATTAAAAAATAATAAATAAAAAGTAATTTTTATATTTTTTTTTAAAGAATTTTAATATATATATTTTTATAGTGTTAAGATTTCAAAATGTTTGTTCTAACGTCTCATCATTCTTGGGTTTTTGAACAGATCTATTTCTTGTTTTGGTGGTTTATAATCTGAAGTTGCTGTATTCTTCATCTTTTTATATAATTCTTTAATCATTTTTTCAGCGCCTTTCATAAAATTACAAACGCATCCAAATAAAGTAAGATACATTACAAATGACTTATCTTTTGCATAAGTCTCATCATAAATTTCGATTTCAAAATTCTTTTGTACTACTTGTCCATCAATTCTAGCTATCTTTTTGTTCCCGAGATAAATCCAATAATTTCTCCCAGGTCCTACAATTCCTTTGGCCATTATTATCTGTAACTTGTCCCCTGATTCTTCTGGAAGTAATGGATAGGTCCATCTTGTTCCAACAATTCTCCACCCCCTAACTACGCGAACTAATGCAAGAGTACCAGGTAACTGCAGAAAAAAGACTGGTGCTGGATGTTTAATTTCATAACTTTGAATTAATGAGTGAGTAACGCTGAGTTCTAAACCGGCCTTAAAATTTCCCCCTTTCGGAGTGGCATCCATTGATTCCTCCATTATAGTAAAAAGTCGACAAACAAGTCTTTTCTCCATTGTTGGATTTTCTTCCCAGTCATCCTTGCTAAAGGCAATAATATATTTCTTTTCTCCATCAAATTCGACAAGACCTTCAATATCAAAGTTTTTAGAGAAATAACGCGTTTTTGCTTGATATTTAAGTTGTTGGTGGATTCCTAATTCTTCATCATGTAATCTAGTCCTCCAAAAATTAACTTTAACCTTTTTATGTACGATTCTTTTTGGTTTTGGGGGTTCTTTTGGTTTAGTTTCGGCTTTTTTTGTTTTTTCTGATTTTGGCTCTTCTTTTTTTTTTGCCATGAATTATCACATTTTTCAATTTTTTGATTATTAAAATATTACATTGTTAATGTAATTTTCTTTTGGATACTATATAATTTTTACTTTAATCTTTTATTGATTAACCCTTATAAAATTCAAAATCTAAATGAGAAAAAGCTTTTTTTTTAAAAAAGGTAATTCCTTATACCATAAGCTAAATTTAGTTCAACTTTAAGTTAAGAACCTAGAATAGTATGTATTATATTTAGAATGAGAATAAAAAAATGAAAAAGTGAAAATAATTACCAGAATTGATATTTATATAGATAAAATATCCTTTTAATTAATTTTATTTTGAAAAAAATATAAGTATTTATTATGAATCAAGAAAATTTAGATGTTTATAGAGAATTGCAGCAGCATCTCGATAAGATGCCAGTTGGATATCCTACAACGGAATCTGGAGTAGAATTACGTATTTTATCTCATCTTTTTACTCCAGATGAAGCGAAAATTGCGACAAACCTTAATTTTCAACCTGAGCCATTAAAAGTAATTTATAGAAGAGTGAAAAAAAGGGGTATTTCAATAGAAGAACTTGAACGGAAGTTAGATGAGATGTATCAAAAAGGCGCTATTAATATGGGAAAAAGAAAAGAAGGTGATGTAGAAGTAAAATATTATGCATCTGCACCAATAGTAGTTGGGATGTTTGAATATCAATTAAATCGATTGACAGAAGATTTTGTTAAAGATATATACAAATATTTTGAAGAAGCATTTTGGGATAAAGAATTCAACAAATCTGGGATTCCGCAAATACGTACTATACCAATAGAACAAAGCTTTGAATATGAACAATCTATTTCTACTTATGATGATTTAAGAGCGATTATTGAGAATATTGATGGTCCAATATCCTTAGCTGAATGTGTCTGTAGAAAGAGTAAAGACCTTATTGGAGAGTCATGTAAGAAAACGAATCTTCGAGAGTCATGTTTTTCCTTCAGGACAGCTGCAGAGATGTATATAGAGAGAGGTTTAGGCAAAGAAATTTCAAAAGAAGAAGCGCTAAAAATTTTAAAAAAAGCTGAAGAAGATGGCTTAGTTATACAACCCGCAAACTCTCAGCGACCACGAAGCATTTGCACATGTTGCGGTTGTTGTTGCGAAGTCCTTGTAAATCAAAAAAGATTAGCAGAACCCGCTCAATTATTTGCATCTAATTATTATGCTGAAGTAGACGAAGATTTATGTACAGGTTGTGGCATCTGTGAAGAACGTTGTAATATGGACGCCATAACGCTAGAAAATAATATATCCCATATAAATAAAGCAAGATGCATAGGGTGCGGTGTTTGTGTACCAACATGTACGTCAGAAGCAATATCTCTTCGTAAAAAAGAGCAAGAAACAATTCCACCTAAGAATTCATATAATACCTATTTAGCAATTATGGACAAAAAAGCAGAATTAGCTCGAGCTGAGAAAAGTTAAATTAATGCATAAAAAAATAAATTTTAAAGATCAAACCGAACTTCGCATACTTCACTATCACAAAACTTTTCTCCAATTGCTCTATCTTTTGTGTTATCTAAATCTAAAGGCTTGAGGTTCGATACTATATCCTCATATCTTTCTTTTGTTATTTCTTCATATGGTGCTTGCTTATATCCATGTTCCTTAATTGGTAAAAAACTGACGCTTTTTAATTTATCTTCGTAACATTCAAGAACATGTTTAATTTGATCTGCCTCTTCTTCTTTAAATGTAATCGTTATTGATACTTGATTATCCGACCAATATTTTTGATAAGCAGCTGCATTTTCTGCCTGTTCCCATATAGAAACTTCATTTTTTGACCTATCAAAATACTTTTCATGAATAGGAAATTCAGCAACCAATGTATTAGGAGAATATGAATCATCTTCAATTTTATATCCAGCATTTCGAATAGGTTCAATAAGATCAGAATTTTTAGAAAGACGAATTCTTCTTATATAATATTCTGAATGGGGATAATGAATCCCAGGAGGTACTCCTGGAAGAAGACTAACAGTCCCACTAGGTTTTACCGTTGTTATTTTAATCGAGCGTGGTATACAAAGCCATCCCGAATATTGTTCATCTAACTCTTGTAAATAATTATATGCTCTACCACACCATTCTATTATTTTTCTTCTTCCATGTCTTACAAATGCTTCGATTATTCCAGTTTGTGAAATACCCATTCGTCTATTTTTTAACATCACAGCATTAGTTTCTTGCCAATGAGTGTTAACAAGGGTAACTGATTTAGAATATAAATAGGCATATTTTAACGTTTCTTGATATTCCTCATATGTCTCATGCCTTGAAGGAAATGTTTCAACAAGACAGCATAATTCAAATGATTCTAAAGTTTGTTCTCCACACGGATTTACTCCTGCTGCTTTCTTATCTTTGTAATTTGGTGGATCTCCCATTCTTCCATAATTTTTAGCATTTTCAAGCCAAAAAACTCCAGGTTCTCCATTAACAGCAATCTGATTGGCTATAAATGAATAATCCAATCCCCTAACAGCAAAAACAGAATTATTACTTGCCCATCTATGAGAATATAGTGCTTTTTCATCTTGCTTACATGTTACAAAATCAAGATCAGCAGGATCACCTAGGGCGATTTCAGCGCTCCTACGTACATTTCCAGCAACAACGCATTTTCCTATGTGGTTCATGATATCTACAATATCAACAGATGTTATTTTTTGATCTATTCTCAATTGTAATATTTTTTGAACTTCCTCTAACATTGCTTTTAATGGCCCTGGTCCGCTAGCAACCCCCCCAAAACCTCGTATAGGGTCACCAGCAGGTCTGATTAAGCTAAAGTCAAATATCGGTACTTGCTTTCCTAAGAAATAAGCTTCTAACATTAATTTTAAAGATTCTACCCATCCTTCTCTACTGTCAGGGATTTGGAACTCAAAATTTCCTTCTTTAGGTTTTTTAATTGTAATTTTATCTGCCCCTTTAGTATCAAAACCTACTCCCACACCAAGCATTAAGGCATCCATTACAAACTCAAATGCTTTTGAATGTTTTAAAGCAATATCCTCTGTAGATGCGAAACCGCAATTATTAAGAGACATTGATCCATTTTTCCATACAAAACTTGTACCCATCATCCATAATCCTCGACCCGGTGGTAAAAATTTGAAATTCCATATCTTTTCAAACATAGTTCTAGCTGATCGTTGAGCTTTTGAGTCAGACCAGGGTAAACTTAATTTTAAGCAATGTTCTTTTTGAACTGAATAACATCCTTCCACAACTCGCCTAATAGTTTCCCAAAATTCCTCTTTTCTGTTTTTATCTTCAATTATTCTAGCATATGTTCTTTTATATGTAATATATCCCAAAGGCCCCCATTCTGGTTGCTTTCCTTTATAATTATTAATAAATTCTTCATCAAGTTTGAATCCAACGCTTTCCAAATTAATAGCTCTCGCAAATAAATTTCTATATTTATTTAGACCGCGTTGCGTTAATTCTACACAAACTAATTCTCTAATATAATTAGTCGTAATCTCGTCCATTCCAAGACCTATTATTTTTCTTATTGCGTCTTCAGCTACTTTTTCTGCAATGTGCATGTCCAATCCTGTCTCTTTGTTTAACACTTTAGCGATATTACTCTCATCGAATTTCTTCTTTTCGCCTTTTGAATTTATCACATATTTTGGGTACAAATCTGTTAATGAGAATGAATTATTGGTCATTATTTTCCTCCAATATTATGAGCTTATTTATAATTTAGATTTAGTCGGCTTAAACTATTAAAGTAGAATTTAAATTGCCTTAACCTACCTATAACTTAATGATTTTATACAATATAAAATTAATGCTTGAACTTTATTAATCGATTGATTAACCTCTTTTAATTCTTTAATTAAATGTTTTTTAGAATCTATGATATTAACGTTAATTTTAAAATAAATTTTTAACGTTTATTTGGAATAAGTTTTTCTTTATTTTTTGTCGAAATATTGTCGTTAAGATACATATTATACATATTTTCAATACATTTAAAGAAAAAACTGATTAGATGTTTTCTAATTTTTACATAAAGTCAAATTCAATTAATAAAAAATAAATAAAAAATTTAAATGGGGGAAAATCGTTTATCAATTATTATAATAAAATTAAAACATATTTTTTAGTTTAGAGAGAAATAAATATGATTTTTATTAACAATTCGTTATTATTAGTTGGCTATGCGGCGTTAGCGCTTTTTATTTACATTCTTGTGGCTTTTCTTGTTGGTACAATTAAAAAAAATAATGCAATAATGGATATTTTTTATGGACCTGCTTATTTTGTAGTCGCCTTTACAAGCTTATACTTCTATTCTGTTTTAAATGAGACTTTTTTAATTCGCCAGTTAATTGTAACAATATTAGTTTTATTATGGGCGATAAGGCTTAGTACTTATGTATTTATTAGAAATCGAGGAAAACCAGAAGATCGGCGTTATGCTGCAATGAGAGAACGATGGAAAGAAAGTGGTAAAAGTGTAGCTCTTAAGAGTTTAACTAAAATATATTTGTTCCAAGGATTAGTCGTTTTCATTGTTGCTTTTTCCGTATTATGGATTAATATCATTGAAAGTCCTCAAGTTGATAATTTATTAGATCTCACAGGATTAACATTATGGATTGGTACCCTAATATGGATTATAGGATTTTATTTTGAAACAGTCGGAGATTATCAACTCTATAAATTCCTAAACAATCCTAACAGAACCAAAAAAGTAATGGACGAAGGTTTATGGAAATATACGCAACATCCCAATTATTTCGGGGAGACAACAATGTGGTGGGGAATTTTTATCATTGCTTTAGGAGTACCCTGGGGATTTATCACTATTTTTGCACCTGCCTATATTACTTTCCAAATAATAAATGTATCAGGAGTACGACTGCTAAACAAAATTCATGAAGGAGACGATGAATTTGCTCAATATAAAAGAAGAACCAGCACTTTTATTCCATGGTTTCCAAAAAAAAAAGGTTAATTTTTTTTCATTTATTTTACCTTGCTTAAAATATCGAAAATATCATGCATAATGATGACAGATTTTTCTTTATTTGAAGATTTAGGAGCCTTTATACTAAAAATACATCTGCGATTATCGATCTTAAAATGATACCTGACACTGTATGACAGATCGTTCTTACTTAATCCAGTATGATTTTTAATTGGGAATTGATATCCATAACAAGGTAATTCTTGATATATAGAACCATCAATAATGTGTTTTTTTTCTTTAGCCCGTCTGGATCTACCCGAAAATGGGAAGTAGGTAAAATGATCTACTAAATCTTCTATTAAAGGAATATAATCCCAAAAAGAGTTTACTTTTTGGCCACCACTTATTTTAAATATACCATGAGCAATTATTCTGTAATTTGTAAAAAAAAGGTCCCCGGAATTTATTGAAATTTTAAGTGGCTGAGAAGTCCATTTTCCTGAGTTCTGTGTTATTACTTCGGTTAGCTTTATATTCCCTTTACATTCATAAAGTATTTGTTCTTCCTCATATAAACAAAACTTTTCTATAATATATCTTTCCATCTCCGCTAAATTTTTATCTCCATAAATTTTACCCATTTTACTCCAAAAAGGATTATAAAGTTCTTTCATAAAAAAATCGGGATTCATTTTGAAAGTTTCTCCTACAATATCGAAAAATTGAGATTCAGAAAGTTGCTGAAATTTCTTTTTAGTCCGTAAATCAATTAAATGGGTTATAATGCGAGTACTAGATGGTTCTGGGCTAGCGAGTTCCTCCTTAATATCATCTATTATTTGACTAATATAATCCATCGATCTTTTCATCTCTTTTTTTTGTTTATAAATATCTATTACATTCTTTACTATAATTAATATTTATTTTTTTTCCACTTATCCTATGATTTTTAATCTGAAAATTTTTAAATATGCAAGAGTATATGATCAAGAAACATATAAGAAAAGCACTGGAAAAAGAAACACATACCATTAATGGGAAAAAAGTTGGAATCAAAAAGTTTGGCCCAAAAAGAGCCTTCTGAAAATACTATTATTAAAGAAGAAATTAATTTAAAATTGCATTTATGGTTACCAGCATTTTATATTATCTATTTTTGCTCCTTTTTAATCCCAAGTATAATTTTTATGATATTTATTATGCTTTTTTATTTACCTTATTTCTTGGAAATAAAAAATTTTATGTCAATTTTTACTAATTTACCTTCTCTTATAGCCTCCATAACAATACCATTTGTTATCGTAATATGTTATTTAATACATTTGTTTATTGTAGCTCTAATAACTCGTTGGTTTTGGAACTACTCAGAAAAAAAGTCTCCTTCCAAATCAGGAATTATTCCTCGAAATATCCCCAGTAAGACTCTGGATTTATACCACTTCAGGAGTTTTATTATCAAATATCCCAAAAATGCCTTTTCTCGAGGTCCTTTTCCATGGTTGTTAAGATGGATGTTTAATTTTGTAGGTACTAATAAAATAGGGAAAGGATCTGTTATTGAGGAACAACTTGCTGGAGATCGATTTATAGAAGTTGGAAAAAATTCATACATTGGCACAAATCCAGCTATTAGTTCTCACGCTGTAGATGGTATTTTTGGTAATATTTCATTTGCTAAAGTAAAAATTGGGAATAATGTTACGTCTGCTGGGTTTAATTGTTTTGGTCCTGGTGTGGATACTGGAGATAATTCATGGTGGTTACCAATGACAGGAGCAACAAAATATAATGTTTTGAAAGGAAATAATTATTATTTTGGAGCGCCGCTAAGGAAGATCTTTAAGAAAAGGCTTATGGAATACCTACAGATTACAGAAGATGACCTAAAAAAAGCAGAAGAGTTAATGAAAAATTTAAAGCAAAATGAAAAAAAAAAAATTAATTAAGAAAGTAAAAATGAGCGACGCGCTAGAAAAATTTGACTTAAATAAGGAAAATAGTGAAAAGCCAGATTATACTATTGATTTTGTAACTACTAATGCTATAAGCAAAATAGGTTATAAATTCCTCGCTTTATATCTCCCTATCCTGTGGATTTCTGGATATATGGCTGTAGCTGTATTTTTTGATATTTCAAGATATATCCCGTGGTACATAAATATGTTCTTAATCCCTATATGGTTATTCATTTTATATTTTATTTTTGTATTTGGTATTGCAATCTTCACAAAAGCTTTCCTTCTAATAATAAATATGGTTCATAAACCTAAAGAAGGCATTTTCAGGGCTAAAGAGGGCGATTTGGATTATGAATTCTGGAGAGTACGTCTAGAACTAAAAAAACTAGTTCTTTGGTTTATGAATAATGGACCTTTACCTTGGATTGTAATGTGGGGTTTCAGATGGGTGGGTATTCATGTCGACTTTTCTAGCCATATGCAAGATGCTTGGGCAAGCGGAGGATTCATAAGATTTGGTAGAAACGTGACTTGTGGACAAGGAAGCGTGATAATGGGTTCAATGATTGTTGGAAAGTATTTAATAATTAAAACGGTAATCCTTGGAGATCATACGGTTGTTGGAGGTGTTTCAAATATAGCCCCTGGTACTAAAATGGGTAAAGAGTCTGTAATTGGTGCATTCAGCACGACTATTCCTAATCAATTGATAGAAGCGGGGTGGATTTATTTGGGTCAATTTGCCAGGAAATTAAAACCAAACAAGTATGCTGAACAAAGTCGTGAAATAATTTATGAAAAGCATGTAGATGAAGAAATTAAGTATCAAGTTAAACAAGAAGTAAATATTGATGAAGATAAAAAAGAATTTCTAAATAATAATAAGGAGAAATAAGATATCATGTCAGTACCTGCAAGTTTAAAATGTGGACCACATACAACACTTCTATTAGTTAAAAAGAGATACCTAATTTTTTATATCTTTCTTATTTGGATTAGTATATTCTCAATTCAGTTTGAATTTTGGTTATTATGGAAGCTCTACGAGCCTAGATTTATTCACTTCTTAATTCTTTTACCACTTTTAACTTTTGTTATGTATATAACGTCTATAGCGATTTCACTAATTTTTGCGAAAATTTTTCTAGTTATTACTAATCTAATTCATAAACCTCGAGAAGGAGTTTTTCTTAGACATCCTTCTGATAAAGATTATCGATATTGGTGTTTAAGATGTGTTATAAAAAAATGGCCATTATGGTTATCTCACAAATTTCCCTTCCCATTTATGGATAATATATGTTTAAAATTATTTGGGATTAAAACTAAATATTCAAATTCTCTTTTTGAGGGTTTTATTGATACAGAATTTATAGATTTTGGTAAAAACGTGACAATTGGCCAATCGGCTCTTATCCAATCAGCACTTATTATCGGAAATTTATTTATATTAAGAAAAACCGTTTTAGAAGATAATGTAATGGTCGGTGCTCATAGCGTGGTAATGCCTGGAACCTATATCAAAAAGAATTCTATTCTAGCAGGGAGTTCAATGACTACTGTAGGTCAGGTATTAGATGAGAATTATATTTATGTAGGCGCCCCCGCAAAGAAATTCAAAAAGAATGTATTCTTTGAAGATGGTTTAGAAGAAATTATTGAAAGGCAGTTTAAAGAATATGCAAAATCAACTGCTCAGTATGAAGATTTATATACTGTAAGGAAAGATAAAGACAAAAAAATTAAATGATATAACCTTATCACCTAATTTTTAACTAATCATAAAAAATCTTGATTAAAGATGAAAGTTGGATATATTCAAACATCTCCTATTTTTGGAGAAAAAGAAAAAAATTTTGAACAAGTTAGGGAACTCATCTCTAATGTAAAAGCAGACTTATTAGTTTTACCCGAATTATTTGCTACAGGTTATACATTTATTTCAAAAAAGGAAGCTGAATCATTATCAGAAGGATCAGATGGACAGACTGCTCATTTTCTAAAGGATTTATCTAAAATGACTTCGGCTATTATAGTTGGAGGGTTCATAGAAAAAGATAAAGATAAAATATTCAATTCTGCTATGATAGTTTCTGATTCTGAATTGTTAGGAGTGTATCGAAAACTTCACTTATATTATAAAGAAAAATTATGGTTTAATCCTGGTGATAAACCGTTAAAAGTATATGAAATTAATGGAGTAAACATCGGCATAATGATTTGCTTTGATTGGATATTTCCTGAAACAACACGAACTCTAGCTATTCTTGGGACCGATATAATTGCTCATCCAGCAAATCTAGTTCTTCCTTATTGCCAAAAAGCAATGATTACACGGTGTTTAGAAAACCGAGTTTATGCTGTGACAGCTAACCGAATTGGACAGGAGATTAGAGGCGAAGATAACTTTAAATTCACAGGAGAGAGTCAGATTACTTCCTATGATGGAAAAATCTTATCATCAGCCCCACCAGATAGAGTATCTATGAATTTGGTGGTAATAGATATAAAAAAAGCAAGAAATAAGAAACTAAATAAATTCAATGATATCATTAATGATAGAAGAAAGGAATTTTACTTAAGGTAAATGGAATTACTCTTAATTTATACTATTCCATATCCACCAGTAACACCATCTTTGAAAATTGGTAATTTTGGTGGGTAAAACGTGAATAATATAAAAAGAAATCCTAACCCTACAAAAAGTATCCAAGAAAGTATATTAGTCCATTGTGGTAATTTTGAGCTACTCATTAATTTATAGCTTACAATTTGTCCAAAAATAACTCCTAAGATAAAACTTAGAATATCAATGAATAAAATTTCTTCCCCAATAATAGCCGTATAGGAATAAAATATTACGAGAATTGTAGCTATAATAGTTAGAGCTCCCATTAATTTAGCTATCCCCAAATTTTTAGCATCATCTTTTATAAATCGATATTCAATTAGAGAAAAAAATACTAAGGGCCAGTATCCTAACTTTAAATGCTCCCAGACACTTTCATTTACAGCTGCTATTCCAGCGATAATTAAATTTTCCCCTGATAATTCAAAAATAAAATGAAAGAAAGAGCCAACTAGAATTATAAAAACAATTCCAATTATATGCCACTTATAAATTTGTTTGCTCAAATTTCATACCTTAATTAATAATAATTCATTCAAACTTAAGCTCGAAAAATAAAGATACCATTAAAATAGTTTTGTTTATCGATTATAATATTTTTTTTATTAAATTCTCAATTTTATTGGTGAATTCAAATTATAATTTATTATAACTAAATTTTTTACTCTGCAATTTAGAAATTAATTAAAAATTAAGATAAATGAATCTTATACCATTATAAAATGAAACTTGGGTATCCTTGCATTAATCTAACTTTGGACTGTCGCAGTAGTCGTACATTTCGATTAAAAAATTATTCAAAAGAAAGACTTAAGAAAATAATTGAAGAGAATTTGAATTGTTTACAAAAGATTTTAGAATTTAATAGAAACAATAAAATTCTCTTTTTTAGAATTACTTCTGATTTAATTCCGTTCGCTTCTCATCCTGTTTTAGATTTTGAATGGAAGGAACATTTTAAAACTACATTTGAAGATTTAGGCGCTTTTATCATGAAAAATAAAATGAGAATTACTATGCATCCCGGACAATATACAGTTTTAAATTCTATCACCAAGAAAGTTTATGAAAATAGTCTAAAAGAATTAATTTATCATGTGGATGTATTAGATTCGATGAATCTCGATTCTACAGCAAAAGTTCAAATCCATGTGGGAGGCGTTTATGGAGATAAAAATGCGAGTATGAAACGCTTCATCAGTAGATATTTTAAACTTGACAATAAGATAAAAAATCGTTTAGTTATTGAAAATGATGACAAGAGTTATAGCCTTAATAACTGTTTAGAGATAAATGAGAAAACAGGCACCCCCATTATTTTTGATATTTATCACCATCAATGTAACAATTCAGGAGAGCAAATAAAAGAAGCTTTTGAAAATATTTCAAATACATGGAAAGAAACGGATGGAATCCCAATTGTTCATTATAGCTCTGAACATCCTATTAAAAGTAAACCAACTCATGCTGACACCATAGATTTAAAGCATTTTAAAAATTTCATTAAACTTACAAAAAACTTTAATTTCGATCTTATGCTGGAAATAAAAGACAAAGAGATTAGTGCGTTGAAAGCATTAGAAATAATTACTAATGATGAAAGATTTCTTAAAAATTGATTATTTCTCATTAAGACTTAGGGAATCAAATATAAATTTAATAAAATTTTTTTTTTACTTAAAACAAAATTAGAAACTGTGTATCGATAAATGAAGATAGTTAAATTACCAAAAATGAGTGAAGAAGAAATAAGAGAAGCAATTAATTCTAATACTTTATGTAGAATTGCTTTCATTGATGATAAATTTCCTTATATCTCTCCCTTTCAATATGTTTCTATAGATAATACCCTATACTTTCATTTTACTGATTATGGTAAAAAGAAAGAAATCCTCTCAAAAAATCCCAATGTATGTGTTTCAATCGAAAATTTTAAACCTGATTTAAGCAGTTATTATTTTATTTCGATGCAGGGAGTATTAAAAATCATTAAAGAAAAAGAAATAAAAAATGAAATTATGAATGAGATGCTACAAATTGCAAGAAAGAACTTTTCTACCAATTTTCTTTCAGCTCATGGATTCATGAAAAAAGGAGGATGGGATAATTTCAAAATTGAAGATCAAATTATTTATAAGTTTGAACTAGTTGGAAAACCAGTTGGACTTAAATCCTATTAAAGAAGATTAGAATTTAATTTTATAGAAATATCTCTTTATAATATAATATATTTTTTGATTTGGTAAAGTGTGGCTAACTTTAAAGAATAAAATCTCACTTTTTTTATTTTATTCTTACCAAATCATTGATTTTTATTTATTTCTTCAAGAACTTGCAAAATTTCATTGTTTTCAGGGATATCATGCATATTTTTTCCGTAATATGCGTACTGAATGATTCCTTTCTTATCAACTACTAATAATCCCGGCATACGACCAAGTTTAATCCATCTTTTTTCTTGTTTCAGCAGGCTAGCAACTTTTTTTGATTCATCATAGAAAATAGCGTATTTTTTAGCATATTTTTGTTCCATTTTCTTAGCATTTTTTTCATTATCAACCAAAATTGGATACAAAAACCCATCCAATTGTTCAAATTTTTCAATGTCTCTTCTTAATCTAGCAGCATGCCATCGACAAAAAGGTCAATTGATATCTCTAAATAATACAATTATTACATTTTTTTTGTTTTCGAAATCTCTAATGTTGATCGTTTCACCTCTAGAATTTGGTAAACTAAACTCATAGATTTTAGTGCCTAATAAATTAAATTTATCTTTCATTTTGACTTCATTTTAATTTTTATTTATATTTTAAATAAAAAAGAAATAAATACAGCTTAATTATATAATCCTTAAAAATTATAAATTCAAAATAATAATTTATTTTTTGGTGTGGAAATGGCTTTTGAAGTTAATTGGTTAGCAGTTAGTATTGTTGCTCTGATTTATTTTGCCATACACTTTTTTTGGTATTTTCCTTCTGCATTCGGAAATCTCTGGCTTAAATTAGTTGGTAAAGAAGGTGAGCCCAAATCTAAAATTATAAAAGAAACAATAATTATGATTCCATTAAGTTTTATTACAGTACTTGTAATTGATGTTGTTATGATCTTAATAGGAATATCAGAGATTGGTCCCGCTTTATTACTCAGTTTATTGCTTTGGATTGGATTCGTTGCAACTATAGGTATAAATCAGTCGAATTTTAACGATAGAGGTATGAAACTATTTCTTTTAGAATATATCGTTTATCTTATTGCATTTTTAATTGCGGGAAGTATTTTAGTAATTTGGAAATAAAATTATAATATCTAATTTTTTTCTTTTTTAATTAATTAGGGTTGTTCAGGTTCAATAACATACAAAGGCCATTTTTTAAGAATTCCCTTTGGAATTTTGCCATTTCTTACTTTCATTAACATCTCATCGCGGTGAGCTAGAAAATCTACAGGATTATCATTTA
Source organism: Promethearchaeota archaeon (assembly GCA_048938025.1). GTDB lineage: Archaea > Asgardarchaeota > Lokiarchaeia > Sigyniarchaeales > SOKP01 > Loki-b32. The sequence goes on along the minus strand of JBHLMP010000011.1, from coordinate 37,633 downwards.
TTGACTGAAAGTGGATACTTTGGTCTTTAATTGCTGGTTTCATATCCTCAAATTTTGGGTATTTTAAGATAAATTCTCTCACTTTGTCTTCATCTGAGCAATTTGTATTGTTGCTTGAAGGTATAATTAGTTTCCACTTAATTTTATCGTTTTCAATAAATTTAATTAATATTAATGAATCAGTTGTAAATTTACAATGTTCTCTCAAACGATTTAATAGAACACGCGGTTCAACTATTTCAAAATCAGTTAACGAAAAGTAATCTCCGGCGTAGATAGTATAGTTTGAGTTAATTTTAATTTGATTTGAGATCTTAATAGGATATTTTAATTGAAATTGTGATCTTAAAATTTTACCATCAATTTGAGGAATTGCTTCTTGGTTCTTAACAGAGATAATATCTCCTATATCAATATTGATTAGAACTCTTGAATTATTCAATCTAGATACAAGAAGCTTACCAAGTTTATTTTTGCTTCTCGAAATTAATTCCTTCTTACCTTTACTCTCAATAACAGGCAATGTCAAAGGAAAAACATACATTCTATTTAAACGTGAGATCTCAAAATCTCCTTTATTGATACTTGCCGCAAAAGGCCCAATCTCAGATGCTACATAGAGATTTATAAATTTTTCTTTACCTATTTCCCACTTCATAAATTTACGAATTAAATTCCAATCTAATTTAGAGAGGGAACTAGTACTAAAAATCAATGTAGCCTTAGATAATTTTTCTGACAATTTTTCTTGAATTTCTCTTGATACAAAACTCAAGCCTTCCCTTTTAATTTTGCTTAAAAATCCCTCTAAGATTGGATTATTATCCATATTTATTGAATTGAGTGAATTTTTTAGACCATTTTGAAGTCTATTTATATCCGACCAACCTAGAATTGTTATTGCAGGAGCAGAAATAGCTGCAATATTTTCCATCTGTAGAATATTAGAAATAATTTCTAAATTTCTTGAATTTTTATATTCGTAGATTGTATATGAATAAGGTTTAATAACAGATAGCATAATTCTTTGTGAAAATTCTGAGGAATATAATGAAATATAGGTAGTATCATCACTTATCCTAATTCCATCGAATTTTAATCTAGATGGTATAAAAATAATTGCTGATGACTTAGAATCCAAACCACTTGATTCAAAAATAGCTTGCATTCCTGGGGCCCATTGCTTTTCAATAATATCTCTAGACATATGAAACCATTTTAAATTGGATAATTTACTATCTGTTGTTCCAGATGTATGGCAAAAAATTGGAGGATCTTTATCCTGCAAAGTACCTAAGAAAGAATCTAGATCGATTGAAAAACTTCTGGAATCTGTCTCTTCATGTTTAATTCTCTCTAAAACATTTCCAACAGAAGATAATCCAGAAAGTTCCAGGGCAAGCTCTTCATATTCCTCTTTGGTGCCTATTTCAAGCCAACTTTTCCAGTTAAGAGGTTTGAGATTAGAGAATTTTTTAGTAAAGAGATCTTGAACTTCAAAATCAAAATCAAAAGACTTCAAAATAATCTCCTTAATGATTATTTTTATAATAAATAAACTAAAGATTCAACTTAATATAACAAATATTATTAATTATTATCAGAGTTTTTTAGAAACAAATACTTAACTAGTAAATATATCTGAAAATTGTTAATATAAGACGTATTCTATGACTAAAATAAAAGAAAAAGTAAGGCCCAGTCTTTCAATCAAGAATATAATAAAAGAAGATGTCCAGTTTCAATATTTCTGGTATTTAGTTATTTTTTTTACTATTTATTTAATATCTTATTTGGTTCCAGTAATAATCTTCATGATATATGCATTGTTTTATTTTGTACCTTACTTTTTAGAAATCACGAATTTCTTTTCACTTTTTATCAATTTAAAACCTCTTTTAGCATTAATATCTATGCCATTGGTCATTGTCGGATGCTACTTAATTCATTTATTTTTAATTGCTTTAATTGCTCGCTGGTTCTGGGGATTAACAGAGAAAAGATCTCCTTCAAAATCAGGAATAATACCTCGAAATTTCCCAAGTAAGACATTAAACTATTATCATATAAGATCCTTTCTCATGAAATACCCCAAAAATACTTTCACAAAAGGATTTTTTCCATGGCTAGTGCCTTGGCTTTATAATTTTGTAAAATCAAGCCAAATTGGAAAAGGAACTACATTGGAAGAATCTGCAGTTAATGATAAGTTTCTCGAGATTGGCGAAAACTGCTATATCGGCGTAAATGCAGCTTTAGCGGCCCATATGGTCGATGGAATCTTCGGTAATATCTCATACTTTAAAATTGAAGTAGGAGATAATGTTACAGCAGCAGCAATGAACCTAATTGCTTCAGGATCGGAAATACATAATAATTCTTATTTACTTCCTTTAGCTTCAGCAACAAAACACAGTGTGATAAAAGGAAATGGTTATTATTTTTCCCAAGGGGCACAACCCCTCCGGAAAATATTTAAACGAAGAATCAAGAACTATTTAAAAATAGATCCCGAAAGTTTAAAACAATTAGAGGACGTTGAAGATTCAACTGATACTCCATCGTTCGGGTCGCAAAACCAGAACGAAGATGATGATAATAAAGATTTATCGCTTAATTTCACAACGAGTAGTGCGATCAGTAGAGTTAATATAAAATTTTTAGCAGTATATATCCCAATATTCTGGTTCAGTGGATTTTTAGTCTTAATGCTATTCTATATGTACACTTATTTTGTTACAGACTTATATTTAATGCTTTTATTTTTGCCAGCGATGATAATAATAATGCATTTAACTTTTATACTTGGTTGTTCTTTTTTTAGCAAGCTTTTCTTGATTCTGATAAATCTTATTCACAAGCCTAAGGAAGGCGTCTTCAAGGCTGAAATTGGGGAGACTGATTTTGAATTCTGGATGTTAAGAACAGAATTAAAGAAAATAGTTTTATGGCTCATGCGAAATTGGCCATTTCCATGGGCAGATGTATTAGCATTTAGATGGTTTGGAGTAAAGATGAATTTTTCGAGTGGTTTATATGATTCATGGTGTGATGGAGAATTTATTCAATTCGGACGAAGAAATTTAGTTGGACAAGCAGCTACTATTATGTCCTCCATGGTTGTTGGCAAATATTTGATTATCAAAAAGGTAATATTTGGTGATTACGTTCTTATTGGCGGACAGACCACAATCGCCCCAGGTACAATTGTTGGAAAAGAAACTTTCGTTGGTGCTATGTCAAATACTGTATATAATCAAATTTTAGAACCGGGCTGGGTATATTTTGGAATTCCAGTGAGAAAATTAAAACCTAATAAATATGCCGAATCTCGTAGAGATCTCATTGTTATAAAAGATGTAGATGATCATAAAAAATTTGAAATTGAACATGAAGTTAACATCGAAGAGGATAAAAAAGATCTTGTTTAAAAATCTTGAATTATTTTAATTTAAATTAATGTTTAATTGATTTCTTGCAAATTTCTTTAAATTATCACATATACTTTTTAACTTATTTTTGTTTTGATAGAATAAATGGATTCTTGGGCACTCCTCATCAATTATACATTTTTTTTTATAGAAATCATAAATTAGGGGGTAGAATTTGCAACCTTGAGGACGAATGTTATAGATTTTACAGGTTTTTGAAGTCCCGTTTAAAAAAACACAATGACCATTGCGATTTTTTAATTGATAAAATCCATCTTTATTTTTAAATACAAAATCTTCTTTCATTATGCCTTTTGGATTATTGCTAAGAATTAATTCAATATCTTGAGAAGATAAAATCATTTCTGTTTCATAACAACATAAACCACAATTTTCACATTTATTTATCATAGGCTATTTTATAGTTTATTCCATAGGTAATACTTTAAAAGAAAAAAAACATATCTTTTAAAGTATATAAAAGAACAATTACATTTTAATAGAATAAGATTTAAAGATATTTTTTATACATAATATTGTGAATAAAGGAGAGAAAATGAGCGAAGAAGCTGGAGAGAGTGACTCAGAGGATGAAGTCATAAAAGAAGAAGTTAAAATGCATTATCACGTATATATAACTTTATTTGCCATTATTTTTTATACATCATGGGTATTTGCCGGATTACTCTTTTTTTATTATGCTCTACAATTTTTTCTTCCAAACGTTTTAGAAACTAATAATTTTTTATCACTCTTCATAGAGATTAAACCTTTATTATCTCTATTAGCTATGCCTTTAGTTCTTATTGGATGCTATTTACTCCATTTATTTTTTTTAGCTCTAGCTACTCGTATATTATGGAAAATAACTGAAAAAATCTCGCCATCAAAAGAAGGAATTATTCCACGAAATATCAGAAGTGAAGCTGCAAAATATTATCATATAAGATCCTTCATGATTAAATACGGAAAGAATGCTTTCGCGAAAGGGGTTTTTAGCTGGCTTAGTAAATGGTTTTATAATTTTATAGGGGCAAGCAAAATGGGGAAGGGTACTACAATAGAAGAATCTATAGTTAATGATAAGTTTCTCGAAATTGGCGATAACTGCTATATCGGAGTGGATTCAGCTTTTGGGACTCATGTGGTGGAAGGGATATTCGGGAATATCTCATATTTTAAAATTAAAGTAGGAAATAATGTTACGGCGGCGACATCGAATCTATTTGGTCCTGGTTCAGAAATTCATGATGACTCTTATTTACTCCCATGGGCTTCAGGCGTAAAACATACTGTGACACAAGGTAACAATTTTTACTGGGGGTTACCATTAAGAAGGATATTCAAGAGAAAGATAATGCAATATTTAAACATATCTCCAAATGATTTAGAGAAAAATGAAAATATTGAAGGATATAGAGATAAAAAGCTGTTGAAAAAATTAAAAGCTGAGGAAAGAAATAATAATAAATCTGACAACGATAAAGGTCAACTAATAACTGAATTAACTGACAATCAAATTGATATTCATACATTAACGGATGAAGATTTAGCTATCGATTTTACTACAAGTTCAGCAATAAGCAGAATAAATATTAAATTTTTAGCACTCTATCTTCCAATCTTTTTTCTTTCAGGTTTTATGGTTGCTATTTTTTGGTATTGGTATCTTCTCGATGAAAATTGGGTTGCAATTCTTTCATTTTTACCTTTAGCGTTATTTGGCTCAATATATTTTTTCATTTTATCCTGCCTCCTATTTAGTAAATTATTCCTAATACTGATAAATTTACTACACAAACCCAGAGAAGGGGTGTTTAAAGCGGAGATAGGGGATAATGATTTTGAATTCTGGATGATAAGAACTGAGCTAAGGAAATTATCTTTATGGTTTTTACGAAATTCGCCTTTTCCATGGACGGATGTAATAGCTTTCAAATCATTTGGTGTTGATATGGACACTTCAAGCCATCTTGCTGATACTTGGTGTGATGGTGAATTTATTAAATTTGGGAGAAAGAATTTAGTCGGTCAAGCTGCTGTGATAATGTCTTCGATGATTGTTGGGAAATATCTATTAATTCGAAGTGTAATATTAGATGATTACGTAATGATTGGTACACATACCACGATCGTACCAGGTACAATTATAGGTAAAGAGACAATGGTGGGTGGGGCTTGTACAACGACAGTTAATCAAGTTCTTGAGCCTGGGTGGATTTATACAGGAATTCCTGCTACTAAATTCAAACCAAATAAATATGCATTATCTCATAGGGAAATTCTTATGAAGAGAGATGTCGATGAAGAAAGGAAATTTGAAATTGAACATGAAGTAAATATAGACGAAGATAAAAGAGAATTGATTAAAGCTAAGAAAATTAACCAAGAAAATAAAGAAAGTGAGGAAATGTAAAAATATGTCTGTACCAAACACGATGAGATTGGGACCTTTTACTCCAACTGTTTTAGTGAAAAAAAGATATTTAATTTTTTATTTTTTCCTAATATGGGCAAGTATAATTCCACTGCTCTTAGAATTTTGGGTTTATTGGCGGTTGCTATGGAATGACACAAGACCCATACATTTTTATACATTTCTACCCCTTTTAGCTATCTTAATGTATATCACAATTGTTTTTGCGGCAATATTTTTTGCAAAGATTTTGTTGGTTATAGTTAATGCTATTCATCACCCAAGGGAAGGGGTATTTTTAAGAACTCCTGAAGATAAAGATTATCGGTACTGGAGTCTTCGAAATACGATTAAGAGATGGCCCATCTGGCTTGCGCATAGATTTCCTTTCCCTGGAACACTAGATAATATTTGCTTTAAGGTTTTTGGAGTAAAGACAAAAATCTCAAATTCACTTTTCGAGGGATGGGTTGACACCGAATTTATAGAATTTGGCAAAAATGTAGTTTGTGGTCAAGGTGCAATTATTCAATCCGCGGTTATTATTGGCAACCTCTTAATAATCAGGAAGACTATTATTGAAGATGATGTAAGAATTGGTTCCCATTCAATAGTTATGCCCGGTACCAAAATTGGTCAAAAATGCATATTAGCAGCAAATTCAGTTACTACTGTTGGGCAAGTTTTGGAAAGAGAGTGGATATATGCAGGGATACCGGCAAACAAATTCAAGAAGAACTATTTTTTTGAAGATGGACTGGAGGACAAAATAGGAGGCGTTGAAGATGTTGAATCCTTGAGAGAAAAATATGAAGAAATTTATATTAAAAGATACGATGAAATGAAATATAAGGAGCGTAAAGAAATTAAGAAAGAGAAGAAAGAAGAGGAGAAGAAACGTCTTGAGGTAGAATATGATGATTTTGATGATGGTTTCAGTATATAAAAAATATTTTTAAATATATTAAATAGATTTGATGAAGACAGAAAAAAATTAATGAAAACAGAAAGGTAAATTCAGAGTCTGATTTCAATGAAAACTCCTTTGAAAAAATTAAACAAAAAACAAAAATAAAAACAAATCTTATATTAAAAAAAAAAATAAGATTAGAAAGGAAATTATTTCCTTTTTTTCTTTATTATAATAAGTATATTAATTGCTGATCCTACAAAGATCGCTCCAAGTACCCAAAATAGAAGGTATCCAGGAATAGCTTCTGCTTCACCACCACACGTGTTATCGCTAAGCACATTATTTTCACAATCGATCTCCTCAATACAAACATCATTTCCACGCAAATTATTCCCCGTAACGATGTTGTAATCACTATTTTCTAACTTAATCCCGTGTCCATTGTTGTTTGCGGTGTTTTCTGAGATTATGGAATAATGACTATCAAGTACATATATTCCTGCTTCGATAAAATCATTAACGGTATTTCTCAAAATTGTGTTATTATTACTATTACCCATCCTTATCCCATTATGAGCACCACCACTTATGATGTTATCCGAAAGGGTGTTGTACATACTATAATAAGTTATATCTATCGCTGCAGTCCACGCGGCGGTTATGGTATTTCCCGAAATGAAGTTATCATTAGAGTTATATATATATATTCCAGCACCATTGTTTGAGTCCAAAATGTTTCCCGAAACGGTGTTATTAATACTATTTCTCAAAGCTATCCCATAGTTGCCACCGTAGTCGGTGGGGGACGGTGGTCTACATATAGTACCCGAGATAGTGATATTATTACTATAGTCTAAACGTATTCCAGTAGACATAAAACCTCCTATGGTACAGTTATTATTTATTAATTGTCCATTATCAACATTAGATAATCTAATTGCCGAATTCAATCCCTCAACATCTTGGAGAATACAATTTTCAATCCTAAAGAATACATCAGAATTTTCTATCATTATTAAATTAAGATCTAATCCAGTACCATCTATTACTACGCCTTCTATCAGATAAGGTTCAGAATAAGTGCCTTCACCCGTACATATTCCCGCATCTTTAGCAATAGACCAATTATAGCTTGGATCGGTATCATCGATATAAATTGGGGGCGCAGAGATTTTCAAATTTCCATTTTCATTTTCTGTTTTAAAATTTATGTTAATAAAAGAAAACAATGCAAAATTAAAAATACAAATTCCAACAATAGCTAGGATAATTAATTGTTTTATTGATTTTTTCATTTTTTTAACCTCTCTTTTCTTTAAATTTGATTATATCATCATATAGATGATCTAAAGAAAGTGATGATTTAATTCCAAATATAGTTTTCATTGTTGTACTACCATGGTAATTCCGAGCTACCATGGGCTTACAAGAAAATAAATATATATAGAAATATTACTTATTTTCATTTAAAATTCTTGAAGTATAGTTTCACAGAAAATGGTACCAATAAATTATCCTTCAGAAGAAGTAATTAACCCTCCAACTTTAGAAAGAAAAAATTATGAACATATTATTCTTTGGATGTTAAATAACAACGAAGAATGCGAATGGTCTGATTTTCTTCCAAAGCCACTTGAAATTCCTACATCGACATTATCTCGACATCTTAATACTTTAAGAAGTGAAGGATACATAACCAGAATATCAAAAGGCCGATACAAAATCACTAATGAAGGCAAGATAAGATTTCATACTTTATCTAAAACTAAAGAAGAAAAAAGAAAGCTAAACTATCCTCAAAAAATAATTCTAAAAAGTAGGAATTATGACCATTGGATTCTTTGGATGTTATACAATAATAATTATTGTAAGTGGTCTGATTTTTTAGAGGAACCTCTTTCTATTAACCAATCATCCCTATCGAAAACAATTAGATTAATGATCAATAACCAATTTATTAGAAAGGATGCCGAGAGTAAAGAATATAGAATTACTCAATCAGGTAAATCTGAGTACTCAAGGATCCTAAAATACTATGATTTAGATAGACAAACAATTTTAGAAGAGGAAAGTAAGAGGATTGAAGATATTACGAAAAAGACAATAATTTTTTTTGAAAAGTATAATATTAAGGATGTACGTACTCAATTTAGATTCCTTAATAATAGCTTGAATTTAGATTACAATAGGGTTGAATCAATGCTAAAGGATGAAGAAGATTTTCATAAAATTCTACTATTTCTTTCAATAAATCATCCTAATCAATATCCGGATTATATTTCTTCAAAGGATTTTTCTAAAACTTACGAAATTAAAGAAAACACTCTAACCTATTATATTGATCAAATTGTTGAAAATAATATATATCCAGTAAAAATCTTTAAATTACAGTTGGCACCAAATAATTATTATTATTTTCAAGAAAATGAAAAGCTGGAAACAATTTTACGGGCAATCACCGAAGATCATATAAGAGAATTTACTTATATGAATAAATTATTTACAAGATTATCAAGTATTAAAATCACATTAAATAATATTTTAAATGAAATCAGCGAGACATTATTTCATGAGGATTTAAAGAAATCATTAAGAGAATTTTTACCAGAATATATTAATTTTTTAGCATATAAACTTGAGACTAAAGGCGAATTAAAGGAAGCTTATGATAAATTGGAGGGTATTATCTGGCAAAACATTTCCGAGGTACTTCTAACAAAAGATTTTAAAGAGATTAAGAATCATCATGGAGAAATTAATAAAATTGATAAAGCAATCAGCCTAGAACCAAATAAAATTGATTTATATTATTCAAAAGTTAAAGTCCTTTTAAGTTTTAGCCACTATGATAAGATTCTTGAGTTATTAGCTAAAATGTTAAAGGTTTTTCCCGAAGATGAGAAGGATATTAAAATTATAGAGGCCTATGTTTTCAAAAGAATGCAAAAACTTGACGTAGGTCTAGAGATCATTAACAATTTGCTCCAAAAATATCCAAAAGATTATGATTTACTTAGTTATAAAGCTTATTGGTTACAGTATTTAAATAAAGAAGATGAAGCATTAAAATTAATTCGAGATGTCGTTAAAGCTGCTCCAGAGAATAGTATTTATCGAGATACTTATGGAGAAATTTTAATGTATTTTGAGATGTATAAAGAAGCCATAGAGCAATTTCAAAAAGTAATAGAATTAGCCAGTGATGAATGGTATCTTAACCAATCCTATATAAAATTAGGTATCTGTTATAAAGAGCTTGAAAATTATGAATTAGCAGTTAAGTATCTAAAAAAGGGAAAAGAATTAACTACTAAAGCATCGGTTGATCATGATACAAGGCAAAAATGGGATAAAATAACGAGTTTATTTCTTGCTATGATTGAAGATATAAAGTAATAATTATTTTTTTTCTTTCAAATCTGTGTTTGAATCATTCATAATTTTATAATAGATTATTTTACTATTAGGAGGTTTTCCTTCTTCGATTTCTTGTTCTTCGATTTCTATGATACTCGGATGAGAATTATGAACATACGAATCTTTTTTTTTATCATTCAAATCTGAGCACAATTTTAATTAATTTTAGAAATAATTTATTTTATGAAAGAAATTTAAATGATTATTTTAAATAATCATTCTCACTATTATTAAATTAATTGTTCATTTATAAAAATCTGAAATCTCCGATGATATCTAAAGTACTAATTATATTATCAAAAGGTATCCTCTGCTATTCATATAATCTACTTGGTCATGCCATGATTGATGAAGATTTCATAAGTGGATTTCTCTCAGCAATTCTCGATATTTCTCATAAAATTGGTGGGGGAGAAATAAGAGCATTAAATTTCAAAAATTTTAATATTAATTATTCTTATGATGATGAAAAATATTGTATTTTTATAATAATTGCAGACATTTATGATCCCGAAGAGGAAATAAGAGAAAACTTAAAAATACTAAAAGAGGAGTTTATAAAACGGTATTATGATGATTTAAAAAATTGGGATTCAGATGTATCAAAGTTTGAAGCATTCGATGAATTTGTAGAGAATCACATCTTCATTCCTCCTAAAATATTATTAACTGGTGAAGATAGTGTGGGTAAAACTACAATAATGAATTTATTTCCGGGAGAATTAATAATAGATATCGATGAGGATATGAATCAAATTGTTCGAAAAACTATTAAATTATACAATTTTGAAAAAATTAAGGAGTGTACTTTAATAGAGATCAATATTCAAGATTTAGTGGATCATCCAAAGGTTTACAGTCATCTTTTAAATACTATGGATGTTATATGCCTTGTCACTAATTCCGGGGCAATTAATTTAGGGAGGACAAAAAATCTATATTTATTTTTAAAATCAAGAGTAGAGAAAGCAGATTTTTATATTATTGCCAATTTTCAGGATTTAAAAAATGCTTCTTTTAAGCCAGATAAAATTGAAGAATCCTTTGGACTGAAAACATATGGTATATCAGCAACCTCCGAAGAAGCTAATGATAAAATTAATTCAATAATTTATGAAATGTTATATATTACAATCAACAAAGAAAGGATTTATGAGCTGAATCAATGAGTTTAAAAGATTTTATATTTCCAGTATATGTGTATGAAACGACTATTAAAGAAATTAAATTTTTATGCCAAAATTCTAAGTCTGAAATTTTTGGCTACCTTATTGGAAATGTATTAAAATGGCAAGGAGAAGTTTATATTTTGATTGAAGAGTCCCTATTTCTTATTGGCGCGATTTATAGCGATAAATTTTATACCTCTCAAATAGAAGGTACCGCAGGAATGTATCAGAAAAAATTTCAAAGAATTAAGAAGAAAAAAAATAATGATAAATTAAGAGTTATAGGATGGTGGCACTCACATCCTAATTTAGGATGTTTCTTATCTCCTACAGATTTATTAACTCAAAAATATTTCTTTTCCAAACCATATCAAGTTGCATTAGTTATTGACCCCATCCAGGATGAATTTGAATTTTTTTCAGTAGATGATGACTCAAAAAAAGGTTACAAATCAGTAAGTTATGCTATATTAGCACAAAATTAGTTTTAAATTTAAAAGCATTAGGATTCATTCAGGAAAAATCAGATTTAGCACCAATAAATTCTCATCGAATATTTCTAAAAATAAATCATTCCTTCCCTTATCCAGGGGGAATAGATTTCTCATGGTTAACAAAAATATTTCATCCTAATATTCACCCCGTTGAATTGACCTTATCAAATCAATAAGGAACGGGATATATATGTTTAAATATTTTAAAAAAGCGGTCTCGATTATCTGATTTAGTTACTACAATCAGAGCTTTAAAAATAATAGTTGAGAATCCTAATCCCAATGACCCCTTAGATTATTCAGAATGTTTAGAAGCAGCTAAATATTTTAAAAAGCATGATATTAAAGAAATTCGGAAAAAATATTCAATTGAAGATGTCTATAAGGATACTGAGAAAAAGGAAAATGATGACATAAATATCATAGACGACTAAATAAAAACACTAAGTTTTTAAAAAACCGCCTATAACTCTTGCCCATAAAATTAACTTCTGGTTTTCTTTTAAACCATATTTAT
>JBHLMP010000011.1:0-25176 GCA_048938025.1 Promethearchaeota archaeon | reverse complement strand
ACACTAAGTTTTTAAAAAACCGCCTATAACTCTTGCCCATAAAATTAACTTCTGGTTTTCTTTTAAACCATATTTATGGATAGCATCTGCTATTGTTATTTTATTTGGTAATTCTCGATTATTAAGTACTAAAGTGTAGGAGCGTTGCTCACTACTAATAATACCCATATGTTTTACGATTATATCAATAATTCTTTCAATTAGTTGATTGTCTTTGACATCTAATTTAATGATTCTTCCTGTTCTGGAGTCCTCAACTGAAATTATCAAAATTCTTTACACTTTCGATTTCTATTTTATGTTTTAATTATGATTATTAAACATTTAAAAGTTAATGTTTTTTTAATTTCACTCCTTTTTAACGAAATTACAGTTCTAATCATTTGAAGTAGTCTTTTTTCGGAATATCATATATCTAACAAACCCAATGAAAAATGGAGTTATCCAAACAATTAAAACCCATAAATGAGCATTTATTTTTTTCTTTTTAGCGTCTTTATATACCCATATAACAATAAATATCAAAAGCGTATAAGGAATTAACAAAAAAACTACAAGTAGTAATGTAATCAGGAAACTTAAATCACTGTATATTGAAAAAAGATTAAACAATGAGTATATCATCCTGATCTCCTCCTTTAGATTTCCCAATATCAAAAGGTGTTTTACATACCCAACATTCATTCTCTAAACTACTTAATGCATTGGAACATCTAACGCAATAAAGTACTTCACATTTAGGGCATAAATAATTTAATCTTGAAACTTTACTCTTACACACTAAACAAATTTTTTTTTCTATAGCAAAATTAATTTCATCTTCAGTAATAGTTGGTGGTTTAGTAAAGATCTTTAAGAAATCTTTAAGTTCTGCTTTCTCCTCTATTAATGGAGTTTCCCGAACTCTAACTCTTTTAACCATAATAAATATTATATATATTATTACTACAATAAGTATAAAAGTAGAAATACCTATTATTATTAGCCCTATTGTGGATAAATCTAAATTAGTAAAAATAATTAATCCTAGAAATGTTAAGATGCCCGTAATTAAGATTATAATTATCCAATTAACTAAAGGTCGATAAAAAAATTCAATATTAAGAATTAATGGTGCTAAAGCTATTAGTACCCCAATGAAAACGAGAAAAGATGATATTCCTGAAAAAATAAGATTTAAGCCTTTTAATGGTATCGCCTCAAAAGTCCATCCAATTAAAAATGTGGTAAAACCAATTGCCATCATTGAGGAAATTGCCTTAAATTCAGCTTTCAATCTAATAGAAAACCATATAAAAAGTACACATAGTATTACTATATTGATAAAAATATATATATAAGCATACACGTAGAAATAATAAACAAGAATATAAGCAAGATTATTTGCCTCAAAGATGCTTTCAATATCACCAGTATAAGTGCCTTCTAATAAATAATCGCTAAAATAAAAAAAGATTCTTACCAAGCCGATAATGAACCATGAACTAGCAAAACCATACATCAGCATTTTTTCATGATAAATTTCCCGTTTTCGACCTTGGGAAAAAAAAAATACACTAGAAATAATTAACACAGAAATAGTTAAACTCGAAATAAAGCGCTCGATGGGATTAAAAGTGATAAATAACATTAATTGGTATCACTAAATAATGCTAGCGTATGAATTATATGTAATTTAAGAGAGTTCAATATAAAAAATTTAGCATCTTAGTTTTATAGGTTTAATTTAAATAAAAATCTCTCTTAACTAATTAATTAGAGTATCATAAAATTAGTTCAAATAGTTTTAATAATGGCAAGAAGAGAAATTGTCGCAATAATTATAATGATTGTTTTTGGATTCAGCATTATTATTTCAATACCTATTTTTTTCATTACATTAGGATTCTCACCTTATATTTCCATTGATCATCAAGAATATCGAAAGTTTATTTTCAATTCTTCAACAGTTATAGATTTAAAGCTTGAAATTGATGTCGGTAATGTCGATATAAAGTACACTTATGACCCAATTGATTATCATGCGAGAGTAGATCTTAATATTGAGATGATTGGTCAAAATATCCCCAGCAAAAATTACTCTGATTACTTCGATATTGAATGGGATAATACAGACTCATCATTCACATTTACAATGGAGCTATTAGCAGAAAGTGAGTTTGATGATATAATATGGGAAAAAAAAGATATTAATTTGGTTGTTACTCTTAATCCTGCCATATTATTCAATATTAACACAACGATAACAAAGGAAGGAGATGTTTCTCTACTAGCACCGGGGATAACCATTGATAATGTAGACATATATTGTGAGGAAGGAAATATTTATATTGATTTCATATTCTGTACTATTGGAGGTAATATAACTGGAATTGTGGGAGTAGGAAATATAGATTTAAAGGCAATTAATGTTCAATATGCTCAAAATAGTGTATGGAACCTTACTGAAAATTTTGAAGGAGATATATATATCAATATTACGCAGAATACAACACTAACCGCTAATATTACAGGTTATTGCATGACAAATGAGGGAGTAATCACATTGGTTTATACTGACAAAAACACTAATGTGGGAGCAATGTTTACTTTTTTCAAATCTATGGGTCAACGTTCTCCAGAACCTATTACTAGTGTAATAGGTTTTGAATTTAAAGAGGAAGAACTTCCTCCTAATGGATTGTGGATAACTCGTTATATATTTAATTCCCTTGATTTTCCTGCAATTGGTAACTATAATATCTCATTCTACGGATACAATGAGGGTAGCTATTTGGTAAATCTAAAAAATGATTGATAAGGATGGTTTTTTGAGATTTTATTTTTGTAGTATTATTAGATTTATCTACAAAAATAATAAAATAAATAAAAAAAAGAAATTAAATCTTAGAAATGGGCATCCTTTAATAAATCTTTATAGGGCCATAGATAATAATTAATTCCTCTTAAATTTGGACCATGAACGTTGCAGAGTCTTTCTGTATAAGTCCATATACATGGATATACAACTTCAATAAGACGTTTTTGAATATCATAATAATATTGTGCTCTCACAGTTTCATTCATTTCTGTTAACCCCGCTTCCATCCATTGCTGGACTAATGTATCATTAACTTCTCCAAGATTAACGTATCCATCTGCTTTACTCGAAAATAATGGGTTGATATTACTCCTCGGATCATTATAGTCTGGACCCCAACCCAACCAATATATGAAATGGGACCATCCATTTTTATACTCCTCACCCGATACCACGGGAATTTGATTTATCTCAACTCCAATTTGTTTAAAGCTTTCGACTAATAGATCTTTATAAAAAATTTGGAAAGGTTTTGTAGGGTTATATGAGACGTTATATATTGCGAGAGGTGTTCCATTAGTTACAAGACTTTCCCATTCATTTCCAGCAGTAATATTATCATTGGCAGTCAGGGTTCCAGCTGTACCATTCCAATTTATATCTTTTAACACTTGACGGGCAATTGTTATATTATAATAAGGTACATCAAAATCTTTCCAATTAGAGTAGAGCATTCCTTTTGAAAGTGGTGATCTGGCTCTTATAACACCACCTTCCCACAGAGTCTCTCCATATGCCAATAGTTTAGTATAATTAATAGCGTAAGAGAGTGCTTTTCTCATTGTTGCGTTTATTAAGTTGTTTTTTATAAATATTAACCATATATCTGGAGTATCAATATAATTTAGAGTAATCCCAGGGTGGCTAGTGTAATTTTCTGGATCGTAAGGCCAAAGAGATGTCAATTGAATTTCCCCAGATAACAGTGCTTCATATCTTTCCTCAACACCATCCACAAAAAATTTAAAGATTAATGTATTTAGTTTAGGAGGCCCATCCCAATAATCAGGATTAGCGAGTAACGTAGTGTTTACCGTATAATTAAGCATCCAAACTGGCTCATATGCAAAGGTAGAGGAATCGTATTTAAATGGTCCAGTTCCAATGAGATTAGTATCAATTTCGATAAAATTATTTAATGGAGCAGTGTTAGGCGATAAAATATACGACTGTAAACTACACAGCATTGCCTTGAATGGAACAAAGGGTCTGTTTAATACAAACCTTACAGTATAGTCGTCAATTATTTCAGTTCTATTTAGAATCAAATTCCATTCTTCATCATACCATATATTTGGGTACGACATATTGTTTAATAAATTTTGGAGCCTATCGAAGTTCCATTTCACGGCATACGCATTAAATGGTGTTCCATCGTGAAATTTAACCCCCTCTCTAAGGAGACATGTAAGATTTAAACCATCTGAACTCCATATCTCCCCTAATGCTAGATTTGGAACAATACGGGTATATTCATTAGTGATCTCATATTCAAAAAGACCTTCAGCAATTTGGTTTATTACCCCTATAGAACTAGGAGCAGCAGAAGGACCCAAACCTCTAGGCTTGAAAAGCGTGTCATACCACCAAAGCCCTCCATAGCTACTTGTAAGAGTATCCTTCTCTTTTTCAACTGCACTAAAATAAAAAAATATACCACCCACAATGCCGGTGATTGCTACCACAGCAATGATCCCTGCACCTATTATTGGCTTTTTTAGGTCTTTTAATTTGTGTTTAAGAGCTTTTGGTTTAGTTTCTGCCCCCAATATAACTCTCCTCAAATTGAATTTTTAATTATTTATATAAAATTGGTTTTTACAATTTTGTGTGTATTAATATTAGACCAAATTACTTAATTAAAGTTTTCGATCAATTGGATTCAATAAATTACGAAAAAGTGAAAGATTTTGGTTATAAATTGATTTTTTCTATAATTATTTTATGAATGAAAATATAATTTCTCAATAATTGCCTTAAATGCTTCATGAACTCCTTGCCCTGTTTTAGCTGAGGTTGTATAATACCTAAGAAAATTGTTATTATTCACAATTTCTTGAATTCTAGAGTGATTTAAATTAGCTTCCTCAATTAAATCGATCTTATTTGCGAATAAGATAATAGGGATATCTCCACAAAAACGTTTAATATCTTCATGCCAATTTGATATATGTTTAAAGCTTTCTCTACCAAGATCATTCTCTTCAAGGCTAAATACAATGATAGCGGCATCGCTTTCCCTATAAAAGGAAGGGCGTAAAAAATCAAAATCTCTTTGGCCCGCAATATCCCAAAATATTAATATAATGTGATCTCCATTAATTTCCTTGTCGTAATTAGAAAATTGGGCTCCTATAGTTTCAACATAATTGGTATCAAAGTCACCAAGGGTGAATTTTTGAATTAAAGATGTTTTTCCTACCCTTCCGTCCCCAATTACAGTGATTTTAAATTTTAATTTTTTACCAGCATTCATGAAATAAAAATCGTTAAGAATCGTACTTAAAATATGATTAGATTTTGAAAAATAAAAAACTTTGTCAAAATTGTATTAATAAGAAATGAAGGTGATTTCAGAATTTAGAAAAAAAAAAGTATATAGAATGGAGGAATGGTGTTTGAGGTGTGATTATTCGAGAAGCCATATAAATTTAAAGAAATCATCAATATGATGACCAATAAAAAGTGATGAGATAATTACATTTATAGTTTCTATTGCCGAAGTCCAATTCCGAGTTGTAATGGGAATATTCAAAAATAAATATAAAAGGGACTCTCCTTTTTCAATTAAGCTAAATAAAGTATAAATGGGATATAAAATAATACCAAAGGTGTAAAATTAAATTATTTAAGAATAAAATACATCCTTCTATTATTTTTACCTTTATTTACTGTTTTAGTTACTTCAATCTTGCCAATCTCTTTTAGATGCTTAATATGTGTTCCACCATCAACTTGTTCATCAATATCTCCTATTCTGACAATGCGAAATTCTTCAATATCTTCTGGTAATCCTATTGCTAATCGTGCTAATTCTGGTTTTTTTAATACTTCTTCTCGAGACATATAATCTATCGTAACAGGTAAATCTTGCCCAATGGCTCTATTTGCTTCATCAACGTAATCTCGCAGCTTTTCCGGAGAATAATCAATCATAGAAAAATCCATTCTTGTTTTATCCATCTCTATTTGGTTACCGGTTATTTTAGCATTAGCCCTTCTATAGAGAATATTAGAAATTAGATGAGAGGCCGTATGATATCTCATATAAGTATACCTCCTTTCCCAATCTAATTCACAGGAAACTTTATCCCCTTCTTTTAGGCCGGGTTTATCAACTTCATGGCTAATTTCACCAGAGAACTTACCAACATAAACAACTCTAAATTTTTCCCCATTTTTTGTTAAGAAACCTTCATCCCACGGTTGCCCTCCCCCTTTTGGATAGAAGGCCGTTTTGTCAAGAATGATATATTTATCATCTTTAACGTTTACAATTTTAGCTTGCCAAGTTTTTAAATAGCTATCATCCATGTATAATGCGTTTGTCATAATATACAAAAAAGAAAGAATTTTTATAATATTATTGCAAAAATAATAAAAATGAATTTAATACGATTCTTAATTATCCTTTTCATATACTTTACCAGGTTTAGAGCCATCAAACAATTTTAATTTGAAAAATTGGCCTTCGTTCTTACACTGAGGACAGTAATAATTACCAGGATCTTTATTTTCAATAGTAAATCCGCATTTTTTACAAATAGCATATTTTTTCATAGTAGAAAAAGAAGATTTAGATTCAAATTTAACATTTCTAAATAAAATATTTCTATAAAGAAATATGTTTAGATTCAACTTCAATGTATAACGTTATGATCTCTATCTTCATGATCATCATCATGATCATAAAGTTCTCCTGGTTTCCCTCCACAAAATGCATCCACTTTAAAAAATTTCATATCTTTAGAGCAATTTTCACAATAATAGTTACCAGGTTCCTTATTCTCTATGGTTAAACCACATTTTTTGCAAGCTATTATATTCATACTATTTATGTAACAAACTAGATTTTAATAGATTCTTTTTATAGATTAGAAATAAGTCTTTTTTCAAGTAAATTAACAATAAGTCCTTAAACAAAAAAATAAATAAATAAAAAATTCAACAGAAATAGTTAAAAAAAGATTCGAAAGTAATCCCAAAACCATTGCAAGGTCGTCCGCATGTGTCTCATTTTTTTACACATGCTTCATTCTTATTCAGGATTTTTAATTTTTGTATCAATAACTTCTATCATTAATTCTATCGAAGGTCGGTCGGTTTTATCTTTACCAATATATGTCCATACTATTTCTCTTTCTTTATTAATAAGAAATTTACTAGGTACGGCTTGTTTAATTTTGTACTTTTTACCTCCACCTGGAGCAAACCAATAAACACCATATTCTTTAGCAATTTTGGCTCCACGATCAGAGATAATGTCAACAGTAAATCCATTTTCTTCTTTAAATTTTGTTAATAATCTTACACTGTCGCTAGCTATAGAGATAAGCTTTATGTTTCTTTTTTTGAATTCTGATATTTTTTCAGTCAAAAGTTTTAAATGTTTTTTGCAATGACTTCACCAATTTCCCCGAAAGAAGTCTATCATCACCCCATCATAAGTTTCGAGAAGTTTGGATAATTTCATTTCGTTTTCATATATATCTTGTGTGTCAAATGGTGGGGCTTTTGTATCTATAGATAATCCACTTGGTCTAGGGGGTTCTTCATCGTTCATATTAAATATACTACTGATCTTAAATTTAAAGTAATTGAATATAAATTATTAAAGAGTATAAATCTTAGATTTAATTTAACATTTAGACACAAATTCTAAAAAATAAGTTAAATCTTTACAAGAGGGACAATAATAATATCCACTATCGATTTGATTTAATAAATGACCACATTTTTGACAGACAACCATAATATAACAATAAATAGATACTTTTATCTCTTTTAAATATTAATTTTATAGTGTATAAACATTTTAGTTCTGCAATAATTAAAAATTAGGGATTATTATAATATAAGAAAGTTATTTCTATGTGAAAGTTATGAAATTTGTCGAATTTGCTGGTACTAAATTTGAAGTAGAGGATGGTTTTCTAGATTTAGGCTTACTGGAAATTAAAGATATAAATGAACTAGAAGGATTAGAGAAAATAAAAAATCTAACGCATTTAGAACTTAGTTCTAATGAGATATCAAAAATAGAGGGATTAGAAAACCTCAAAAACTTAGAGATTTTAAACTTAGGAAGTAATAGCATATCAGAAATAAAAGGTCTCGGAAGTTTAGAAAATCTAGAAATTCTACATTTAATAAGTAATCAAATATCTGAGATTAAAGGATTAGAGAATTTAACTAATTTGAAAGAATTATATTTAAGAGGAAATTCAATTACTAAAATTCAGGGTCTCGAGAATCTAAAAGATTTACAAAAATTAGATTTCTCTTGGAATTTAATTACAGAGATATCCGGATTAGAGAATTTAAAAAGTCTTGAAGTTTTATGGATTGCTGGTAATCAACTTAAAAAAATTGAAGGTTTAGACAACTTGAAGAACTTAAAAGTATTAAATCTTGGAGGAAATCATATAACTGAAATAGCGAATATAGAGAATTTAACAAAATTGCAAGAACTCTATTTAAATAATAATTTAATTGAAGAAATAAAAGGTTTAAAAGCTCTAAAAAATTTAACTAATCTCTGGCTTAATTCAAATCAAATAGAAGTAATAAAAGAGTTAGATAATTGTACAAATTTAAAGATTTTAAATTTAAAACACAATAATATTCTTCATATTAAAGGATTATATACATTAACAAATCTCGAGAGCTTGTTTCTTTCTGAAAATCAGATTATTGAAATTAAAGGTTTAGAACCATTAACGAAATTAGAAACATTAGACTTGAGTAATAACCAGATAAAAAATATCAAAGGTCTGGAATCTCTAATGAACTTAAAAGATTTATGGATTAAGGATACTGAGATTCCTCAAGATTTAATAGACCAGCTTGGAGGATTAGATTCAGGAGGATGTGCGATTGAACCATTAAAGTTTGTTCAATATTGCCTTATAAATCTTTAATCTATTTTTCAATCTATAGTTTAATAAGGAATCTTATACAAATTATATACTCAATGATAATATACATTATATTATAAAAAAAATTTTATAAATAAAATTGACTGATATTAACCCTTTTGAGAGTGCTAAAAAAAAGCTTGATATTGCCGCAAAAGCAATCAATCTAGATCCTAATACAGTAGAATATTTGAAAAAGGTAGAACGTTCACTCATAGTTACACTCCCTGTTGTCATGGATGATGGTTCACTTAACATTTTTGAAGGTTATAGGGTTCATCATTCTACTTTACGAGGACCAGCATTAGGCGGTCTAAGATACTCCCTTGATGTAACTTTAGATGAAATAAAAGCATTAGCTTTTTTGATGACATTTAAAAGTAGTCTATTAGGTTTACCGTTGGGTGGTTCTAAAGGAGGAGTTCGTGTCAATACAAAAAAATTATCATCTGGTGAATTAAGAAGACTTACAAGAAGATTTACAACTGAAATTATCAATATGATAGGTCCTGATATAGATATTCTTGCTCCAGATCTAAATACTGATTCACGCACAATGGCTATTGTTCTCGATACATATTCGATGCAGAAAGGGAGGACTGTTCCTGAAGTAGTAACTGGAAAACCGATAGAAGTAGGAGGAACTGTTGGTCGAGAAGATGCATCTGGAACTGGAATGTTTTACATTCTTGAAGCTTTAACTAAAAAGCAGCAGTACAATTTAAAGGCAAGTAATATAGTAATACAAGGGTTTGGTAAAGTAGGGATAGCTGTTACTAAAAAATTATATAATGCTGGTTGTAAAATTATTGCAATTACTGATTTAGAGGGAGGAATTTATTCTGAGAAAGGATTGAATGTTGACAAAATAATTGATTGGAAGAAAAGTGGTAAAAGCCTTAGAGATTTTCAAAGCACTAGTATTAAAAGAATAACTAATGAAGAAATTTTTACTGTTAAATGTGATATTTTTATTCCGGCAGCTACGGAAAATCAAATATATAGTGGAAACGCTGATGATATTGATTGTAAAATAATATTAGAAGGAGCAGATAGTCCAACAACTTCTAAAGCTGATGCAATATTAAATGAAAAAGGGATAATTGTTATTCCAGATATCTTAGCAAACTCTGGTGGTTTATGTGTTTCATATTTTGAATATATCCAAGATATACGTGCATATTTCTGGGATTTAGAAAGAGTAAATAGAGAAATGAGAAGGATATTAATGGAAGCTTTTGAAAAAATGTTTAATTTTTCAAAAGAGACTAATATTTCTTACCGTACTGCTGCATATTCTATAGCTGCAGAGAAATTAGCAAAAGCACATGAATTAAGAGGGTTATTTCCATAACATAAAAAATTATATAAATAAGAATAACAAGGTGGAAAAAATTTGGAAATTAATCCATTTGAAGTAGCTAAAAAGCAAATTGATATTGTTGCCAAAGAAATTGGATTGGATCCTAATATAAGAGAGTATCTTAAGAGAGTCGAACGAGCATTAATAGTTTCTATCCCTATTCTGATGGATGATGGAGCTCTTAAGATTTTTGAAGGTTATCGAGTCCATCACTCAACTGTTCGGGGTCCTGGAAAAGGAGGTATAAGATATGCTCCGAGTGTTAATCTTGATGAAGTAAAAGCTCTAGCTACTTGGATGACTTGGAAAAGTAGCCTTTTAAATTTACCTCTTGGAGGAGCAAAAGGCGGAATTAAGGTAGATCCCCGAAAATTATCGAAAGGTGAATTAGAAAGACTTACGAGAAGATATACAGCTGAAATTATAAATATTATTGGTCCAGATATTGATATCCCTGCACCTGATGTAAATACAAATGCGCAAATCATGGCTTGGATGATGGATGTCTATAGTATGCAGAAAGGGCGGACTATCCCTGGTGTCGTAACTGGGAAACCAATAGAAATAGGAGGATCAGTTGGTAGGGAGCCAGCAACTGGTATAGGTTTGTTTTATGTGCTTGAAGCAATGTGTAAAAAATTAAATATTGATTTAAAATCTCAAACTATCATAATTCAGGGTTTTGGTAATGTTGGAGGGACGATAAGCAAGTTATTATATGATTATGGATGTAAAATTATAGTAGTTTCTGATATTTCGGGAGGAATTTATTACTCTGATGGTTTAGATATAGATAAGTTATTAACTTGGACAAAAGAAGGAAATTATTTACAAGATTTTAAAGATGACAAGTATAGATTAATTACAAATGAAGATTTAATTGTATCACAATGTGATGTGTTAATACCCGCTGCCTTGGAGAATCAAATTACTAAAGCTAATGCAGATAAAATAAAAAGTAAAATTATTTTAGAAGGTGCTAATGGACCTACAACACCTGAAGCAGACAAGATTTTACATAATAGAGGGATTTATGTGATTCCAGATATTCTTGCTAATGCGGGAGGTGTTTGTGTTTCTTATTTTGAGTACATTCAAGATATTCACTCTTATTTCTGGAAATTAGAAAGAATAAATAAGGAATTAAAAAGGATTCTTCTCGAAGCTTTTGAAGAGGTGTATAAAGTATCAAAAGAAAGAAATATTTCGCTTCGTACTGCTGCTTACGTTTTAGCAGTTTCTAGGATTGCTAAAGCAATCGAATTAAGAGGTTTTTTCCCATAAATCTATTTTTTTTAAATTTAATAAATTTCTTAAAATCAAAAGCTTAATATATCTTTTAAAAATTGGTTAATTGCTATTTTACCTGGCGCATTTTCAGGGATATCAATTATTGAATTTCCAAGCAAATCAAATTCAATAATATTTGGATCTTCTGGGATTTGACCTATTATAGGAAAATTTAATTTCGATAACTTCTCAATAATAATATCAATATTACCTTTGACTTTATTAATAATAATTCCTAATTTTTTATATTTTGTAAACTTTTTAGCGCTCTTTCTAATAGAATCTGCTGTTTCTATACTTCTTAAAGATATATCAGTAATAATTAATATAATATCCACCGATTCAATGACCATTCGATTAATTTGTTCGAGACCTGCCTCACAATCTATCAATACAATATCAAAATCTTGAGAAATAGATTCAATTACTTTTTTTAGTAGAGTATTTGAAGGACAAAAGCAACCGGGTCCTTCTGGTTGTCCAATTGTAAACAGAGAAAATTCTTTACTTTCTGCTATTGCATTATATACTTCAAAATCGATAATTTCTGCCAAATTTTGAGGAGTGTTTTTCTTATTTAGAGTTTTATCAATAACATCAGTTCGTATTTTTTCAAGACTCTTTTTTGGAATTAGTTTAACCATATTACTTAAATGTGGATGAGCTGGATCAGCATCAATTAAAAGCATTTTGTAATCGTAATTTTTTGAAATAGTTAGAGCAAGTAGCGCTGTAATTATGGTTTTCCCGACACCTCCCTTCCCGACAACTGCAATTATTAATGGTCTCTTTAAACCTATATCTTCTCCCATCAAAATTTTCTCCTAACTTTTAGGGATATTATTTATTTTTTCTCGTTCAATTAAAACTTGTTTTATCTCATAGCATTCTTCTTGGTAAGGACAAATTTCACAGCCCCAATCATATTCACAATCTATTCTTTTTCTCCATTCTTCAATCTTTTGTATCCATTGATCATTGATATGAGCAATAATCTCAGAAACGATACTCATAAACTCATCTATAAGATTTGGATAAGAATTTATAAAAAAAACTCCCATAGATTCAATTAAATTCTTGAATTTTTGCTTATATAAATAGAAAATCGCATTTCCTAGAAATTCAAAAGAGAAGTTTTTCTTTATAACGTCTGTGCTTATTCTACACCAAAATTTTCTAGGAATTGTTCGAATTAGGAATCCTTCTATTCCATCAGAAATGAAATTTAATGACCTTAGATTATTAAACTCTTTTTCTGATAAATTTTTTGCTTGTATTAAAAGAAAAAGTCCAAAATCAATACTAGGTTCAGTAGTTTCTTGTATTTCAGGTCCTAGTAAATAGATTTTTCCATCTTCAATCTGGTTCAATTCGATCGTAGGATATACTAATGAAAAGGATTTTTTATTTAATCCTCCAAGTTCTAGTTGAGTCTCTTCTTGAAGAATTATTTCCTTATTTTTATCTAGATCAACACTTAAATCTAACTCATTGAAATATTGAGAAAAATCAGTTACTGCTTCATAGGTTGTTAATTTTTTACCGCTTTTGTCCTGTTTTCTAAGGAATTTCCTTATTTGTATAATTATCTCTTTAATTTCCACTCTTGTTATATTACTCTTTTGTTTATATTTAGGTAATGTTAATAATTAATATTATTTCCCTTAAGAAATTTAAAATATAAAAATAACAATTAAAAAAATTGAAAGCAGATTTTAAATATTAGATTGCCTTTCTAACCAATTCAGAAAGATCAAAAGCTTGAATTTCGTTATTATTAATGTTTGTTTTAAATTGATTTAGACAGAACGGGCAACATGAGACTAATGCGTTGGCAGTAGTTTCTTTTGCTTCTTTAATTCTCTCATCCGCTGCAAAAGTTGATAAATCTTTAAACTCTGAACGTACACCTCCACCAGAACCACAACACCATGCATTATGCCTATTTCTTGTCATTTCTATTAATTCAATTCCAGGAATTTTTGTTAAAACTTCTCTTGGTGGCTCATAAATCCCCATATGTCGACCAATATGGCAAGGATCATGATATGTTATTTTCATATTAATTTTGTTACTAAAAAGTAATTTACCATTATTTAATTTCTCTAATAGAAACTCTGGCAGATGTAACACTTCTATACCATGTTCCAGTCCAAATTTCTTAGGATATGTCTCTTTCAAAGTTCGATAACAGCCAGCGCAAGATGTAATGATTCTTTCAATTCCTTCATTCTTAAATGTATTTATATTTGTTTCAGCAATCAATTTTGCTTTTTCAGTTTGACCTGTTATGTATACGGGAGAACCACAACAGTGCTCATCCTTAAGAATCCTGAATTCAACATCTAATGAATTCAATATTTCTGCAGTAGCAATAGCAACACTTTGTTCTCTATAACTAGTAGTACATCCAACAAAATAAGCTAATTTTGCATCTGGAGTTTCCTTTATATTTGAAGTTATCCAATTCGTCCTATCCTTGTGCTTTTCCATATAAGGGTTATATTCTTTGGAAACATGTTCAGAATATCTTTGTTGTTCTGGCATTGGCCCAAACCCTTTTTGAACAGCTTCTTCTCTCATTGCCATGAGCCATTCTCCTGCATAATGATGAATTTCTGGAATTTGACATTGCTGCATGCATGCCATACAGACTGAACACTGATAAAATATTTTTGCCATATTTTCAGTCCATTTAAGACGTCCCGTGGTTAAAGCCCAAGAAAGTAGGTTTTTACCTCCTAAATAGTATGCTTCAAATTTTCCAAATTCTCCAGAAGGACAAACGCGGGACCAACCTTCTTCGTGATAGGCAGTTCTACAAGTACCACATTTTCCACATTGATATAAGATATCTTTGTAATATTCTAGATTTTTATACCTGTCAAGTTTTTGTTGATCAGGAACAGCAGTAATATGGGATATCCCTCTATCTTCAAGATATTTATTTGTTTTTTCTTTTTTCAAATTAATCCTCTCCAATACCTTGTCCTGGATTCATAATATTATTTGGATCGAGAAATTTTTTTACATTTTCAACTAATCTATTTGTAGCTGGAAGAGTTTTGTCTTTATAATACTGAACAACCCATTTTGGAGGTTTATACATAATTACTCCATCTAGCTCTTGAACAGCATCATGAATTTCTTTTAAAATTTGCCTAGTCTTTTTGATATCTTCAGGGTCATTTTTATCAAAATTTACATTTATACGAGCGACACAATAATGCCCTCCAAACATAATTCTACTATAGAATTGAGGAGTTTTATCAAACTTAAGGCATATCTCTCGTGCCAAATTATAATAATCCACTATATTACGTATTGAAACATAGCATCCAATCCATTCTCCTCCTCCCCCTCTTGAAAAATCCCAGCAAGTCCAAAAATGCATAGGTAATTGTCCTCCTGTAGATGGAAAAATATGAGGAATAAGACCCCACATATTTTTTGGAAAGTTTCTTACTTGTACTTCTGCAGTAAAAGGTTCGATTTTATAGTCTTTACAGATTGTTTCAATAGCCTCACATTGAGCTTTATGTTGTTCTTCAGTATAGGCTTGTGTTGTGATTAACGCTATGAAATCAGGAATACCAAGAGCTACTGGATCTTTAGCTACACTTTTTTGATCAAAACATTGAAGTGATTGAGTCCATCCCATATTAATCATACACAGATCCACAATTCCCAATCCTGCTTTTGATAATTTTACCATCATGGGAGCACCAACTTCCATTCTTGATGCAATAGGTAAAAAATCTGTTCGATATGGAAGTATTGGCCATAATTTTATAGCCGCTTTTGTAACTATTCCTGTAGTGCCTTCCCAACCAATAAATAAACCAGAGATATCTGGTAATGGTTGTCTTCCAAACCAATATTTAGAAAGACTACTTGATCCTGTTCTTATTAATTCTCCTGTAGGTAATACAACTTCCAACCCATTAATAAATTCTGCCCCAGTTCCACCGATCATTCCAAGATCAAACATTCCATAACATAGACATGAAGGAACAACTCCCGTACCTGGAGGAGAAAAAGTAATACCTGCTCTAAAATTCGGATGATGTTTATCAAGATATCCTTTTAAATCTGCCCATGTTATTCCACTTTCTACCACAGCATACATATCATCTTCATTTACTTCAAGCACTCGATTCATACGCCGTAAATCTACAACAATTCCTCCTTTTCGGGGTGTGGCAATCGAACCAAAATTTATTCCTGAAACCCATGGAACAACTGGAATTTTATATTTATTAGCAACCTTAATTATTTCTTGGATTTCATCAGCAGATTCAGGCATTATAGCAATATCGCATTTACCTTCTGGCTCAGCTGTAATAAAGTCATAATGATATAAAAATTGTATTTCTGGCTCATCGGATACATATTTATCTCCTACAATTTGCTCTAATTCTGAAACTACTTTACTATTATTCATTTTATAATCACTAACAAAAAATCAATAATTTCAATATTTAATATGTATTAGATGATTGAAATTAAATAATTTTCCAACTTTAGTGTAAAATATCAAAAGAATGAAAATTTTAGCCTTAGTAAAAACATTATAATAATCAAAGAAGTTGAATTTTAATAGCTCCTTTTTCCAATAAACGAAAACTTTCTTCAAATATTTCACTTTCAAATAAGCGATATTTATTAAAAGAATATAGACTTATAAAATAATTAACAATTTTTATTTCAATAATGAATTATTAAAAAAAATCTGAGAAGAATGACATTTAAAATAAAATCTGATTTCTCATTAATAGAAATAGAAAATAAGTTATCTACTAAGACATTCGTTTCCCTTGGATTTGTAATGATATTTATTAATTTGTTTTTCATTCAAGCAATGCGGGCATTTATACCAGGCATTTATGTATCGCTAACCCATGTGGTTTTTGGTGAAGATGTTTTGATTAATACAATAATATTATTAGCTTTCATATTTTTCTTTCTACCTGCTTTAACAAATACCATTTGCAAAAAAATCGGATTAAATCGTTTAATGATTCTATCTGTATATATCATTGCTATAATTAGATTTTTAATGGTTTTTCATTTACATTCTAAACTAGAAACTATATTTGCTGGATTGATTGTTTCTTTTTATGGTTTTTTTATGAGTACATTCCTTACTTTATGGATTAAAGAAACTGATGATATTGATACAAACCATAAAATTCTATTTTTTATCCTATCACTCTTTATCGCCTTTCTAATTGATTATTTTATTAGAACATTAGGATTAACTATGGATTTATCTTTAGTAACTCCTGGATTAATCATTGATTGGATGATAAGCCAATATTTTTGGTTATTCATTCAAATACCCTTAAGTGTTTTATGTATTTATTTCACAAAAGTACACTTTGTGAGATTTTCTAATGAGATTAAACCTGAAAAACCACAAAATAATGGAAATTATAGTACAAAGTATTCATTAATTTTTGTAGGAATTGGATTATTTCTTTTCCTTCAATTTAATCTATTCATATATCCAAATGCAATTGCTCAGTTTACAGCAACGAATTATTATTTCAATAATATTTTGAATATTTTTTCTTTAATGGGAACAATCTGCATCGTTCTATTTATAAAATCAGACTTTCTTTCAGATATTAAAATCATAGCAGGATTAAATATATTCTTAATAATATCCTTGATACTATTTTTCTTTTTTCCAAAGGATTTAACCTATATGGCAAGTATCTTTATCTCAATTTCATTAATAGTCATGTATATAAATTTATACCTATTATTTTCTCGAATGGCTAAAATTACATTTAAATGGGAGAAAGTAAAGACAATGTCTAATGTCTTTACCATTGGTCTTCTTTTTATGCTTTTATTCAGTGTTCTTCATATCTTTACAACTGAATGGGCTACTATTGGTGAATTTCTTAAGGGGTTAGGACCTATAGTAATGTTAATTGCGGGAATTATTTTTTCCGTCTCTACTTTTTGTGCAATTATATTTAAATCAAATCAGGAGGAGCTTAAAAGATGAAAAAAGAGTATAAAGTAATAGCTGTAATTTTATTCTTTTTACCATTAATATCAGCATTCATAATGTATGGTATTAGTGAAATTCCGATTGAAACACCTACAAAAACCCAGTTTAAATTTATGACTTATAATATTCATTTTGGTCAGGGGATGGATGATGAAATAAATTTGGAGCGATTAGCACAAAATATTTTAACAGACAAACCCGATATTCTAGGTTTACAAGAAGTAGATAATGGAAGGATAACTACTCAAGGAATTGATATGGCTTTTTGGTTAGCAAATAGACTAAAAATGTATTATTTTTATTTTCCAGGAGAAAACGAACATACCTTAGGATGTGCTTTACTTAGCAAATATCCAATTACATTCCAAAAGGGCTATATGATTCCTAGCATCGATTTACAAAGAGTTCTGATTCATGGAACGATAGAAATAAATTCAACCTTAAGTATAGATGTATTTGTAACACATCTTGGACTTGTTGAACGTGATGAAGACCTAACTGCTCAAGTTAATTATGTTCTTTCTAAAACTAATGCAGTTGTAGGGAATCCGAAATTTTTGATGGGAGATTTTAATTTAGACAATAGCACAACAGAAATTCAAACGGTTAGAAATTTTTTTAACGATACGATGGATGGATTCGAAACTGATCCAATTACATTTCCCAGTTATAATCTATATGACGTTCCAGAAACATCAATAGATTATATTTTTGCTACAGGGTACAGTAGTGTGATAAATAGTTATGTGATTAGAGATTTTGATCCAAATATAGATGATGATCCTGCAGAATTTGGTTCTGATCATTTACCAGTGGTTACTATCCTAACTTTCTAAAATAAATAAGAAAATCTAAAAAAAAAAAAGAAATAAAATTTTTTTTTATTAATTATTTAACTACTCCTTCCGTAGATATCAATATTACCAGTGGTTGTTTCTAAATCTAAAATATATGTATAAATTGCAGTAGCAAGAAAGTCATCGGAACCAAAACCACTAGATTGTTGAGAGAATCCACCTAAATCATGATAATCTATATCACCAGTAGTTACATCAGCAGTATAAAACGATCCAACGAGCGGACTTGTATCTTCATATACTATTTTGATGTTTCCTGTAGTTGCATCCACAGATCCAATTACATCAGCACCCATATTAGAATGCTGATAAATGTAAATGTTCACATTACCCGTAGTTGAATCTAAATTCCAATTACTACTCTGAGTATAAACCATATTAAAAGACTTTAATGTAAGACTGCCTGTGGTAATTCTACTTGTTATATTTCCTGCTAAAATGCAATTAGTAAAATTTAATTTTACATTACCAGTAGTAGCTATTGCTCTTAAATTGTTGGTGAAGTTTGCGCCAGTAGCATATAGTTTTACTGAACCTGTTGTTACTTCAAGATTAATTTGATCGTGAGTAGTGTTATCTGGGATAATCGCTACTACAGCTCCAGTTGTTGCTTCTGCGTTTATATCATAAATAACATCTGTTCTAAGGGTAACATTAATTTTTATTTTAGATCCTCCAATAAACATAATCCATGACATTGGTTTGCTTTCTAATGAAAACTTTATTACTGTCGTACTTTCATTAATCCAAATAATTGGTTTAAAGAAATCTGAAAATGATTTTTCTTTAACAAAAGGACCTACAACATGTATATCGGCATCTATTTTTGCGTAATAATCTGTAGGAGTAGTATTGTATTTCAGATTAATTTTTCCAATATCAGTGTTTATACTAATTTTCTCAATCGATGATGAAGTTTCTGGTTTGTAATAAAAAACATAAGAATCATTATATTCATCCCATGTTACAATTATAGCAATTCCAAAAACAGTAACCCCACAGACAATTATAAGAGAAGTTATTATTAACCCTAATCTTAGACCTTTTTTCATTTAAAATCACTTATATAATATTTTCAATTCCTAATTGAAGAAAATTCTAATTTATATTTAAACAAAATTTAGACTGATTTTTGTGATTTTAAATTTTGTTTATCTGTAAAAAAAAATAAGAAAAAATAGATTTACAACAACTTTATAATTGATTGAGTAAATTTTTTGGCGTTCTCAAGATCATCATTATTAGGACGATCTTTGCTTTTCTTCCAGTCTTCTTCCGCTTTTTTCCTTTGTTCCTCTGGTAATCTATTAAGCATTGCAATTTGGGTTTCTTTAGGGATCCCTAGATTTTCTCCTACACAGTCAAAAGTACCCAGTAATTTGCAGTTATTCTTTTCAAATATTTTGTTGATCTTAATAAATGGCTTTTGATAAAAATCTAAACTTTGGTGAGTACAAAAAAAAGCAAATTTCGGGGGGAGATCAGGTGCATTTTTAATTAAATTTACAACAGAATTATGAGCTCGACTAGCATAAACTCCTGAGCCTAAAAAGATAAGATCATAGGTACTTAAATTAGTGGGATCCACATTTTTAACAGGTAATAAATCGACTTCTTCATTTGTTAATGCTTCCTTCATGCTAATTGCAACTTTTTCAGTATTTCCTGTTTGAGAAAAATAGGTTATTAAAATTTTCAAAGTATCAACCTTGTGATTTTTGAAGTTATAAGTTAAAGCTTAAAGTATTAATTTTAATTAAAATCTTTTTTAATTTCAATAGCTATGTGGAGATTTTATACTAAATCTAAATTAAAAAATCTTATAGCATTTTCAATAGTCTTTTTACTAACTAATTCTTGTGAAACATTATGGGAGTATGCTATTGCGGCAACTGCATATTTTGCGTTTGATGGTACATTAAATGGTCCTCTAAGGAATGGATGTTGATAATAACTATCTGTTTCTGTTACTAAAGAATCCAGAGAAGCATTTCTTGTTACTTTTCGCCATTTATTATTTCCATATGCGGAACTTGGAACAGAAAGTAAAAATCCTTGCTTAGATAGAAGCATCCCATATTGCTCGGGACCAGAGAAACAATGCCATATAACTCTTTCTGGATCAATGTTATAATCTTTTAATATTTTTAATAATTCCTGATTTGCACCATCTCTTTTATTAAATCGATGTTTTGGGTTGTCCCTATCAAATTCACGTTCTGAAGCATTTCTCACGTGTAAAATATAGGGTTTTTGAAGATCCATAGTATTTTCAATAATTTTTTTAAATACTTCAACCTGTTTATTTCTATTATCCAATGTTCGAGCGTGATGGAAGTCTAAGCCAATTTCTCCTATAGCTAGATATTTTCCAGGATTTTCTTTTAAAAAGTTAATCCATTCCTTCCATTCCTTGTCATGTTTATTTTTTGATGTGTAAGTAACTGTTTGAGGTGCCCAACCACAGGAAAAACCGATCTTATCCTTGTCTTTTAAAAAAGCTAAGATTATTTTTAATGTATTTATGTCAATAGAACATGTAATTAGAAAAATGCCACCATCCTTAAAATAATTATAATATTGTTCCTCATCAGAAGGTAATCTATCATTTTTTTTAGGTCTAGGAAATGGCAAATGGCAATGGACATCTATAAATTTTAGATCTACTTTTGGTTCTGGAACAGAAATATTTTTTATCATTTAAATCAATAATCAATTTATTAAATCGGTTGATTTAAAAATCTTTTTAAATAAAAAATTTTGATTAATTAAGTTTTTAAATAAATTCTATTATTAAATGAATTATGATTAATAAATTTAAATCTAAACTGGAAGAGTTAGAACAACGAAAGAAAGAACTTCAACCAAAAATCGAAGAATTAAATACGAAGAAAGAAGAAGAAATCGCAGAAATTAACAAAAAATATGACCATTTAATTTATGAGATTAATTACGAAGTACAAAAATTTGAAAATGAAATCATTAATGAAATGATTGATTCATTTTTGAAGATTGTAATGAAAGAATTTGATGCTAAGAGAAGTACAAGTGAATATACTATTACTGATGAGTTTAAAGAATACAAAGATTCAATAGCTCAATTTAAAATGTTTCCAAAAGAATTAATTGACAAATTACATCAAGTGATAAATGGAGATCCTATAGAAAATATTGTTTATGATCTTGAAAAAATAGAAAAAAATTATAAGAAATCCTAATTTTCAATAAAATTTCTTTATTTTCAAAAAGATATTCTGCATTTTTTGAATTGGATATCCTCTGTATATTATATCAGTAAATATGTATTTTTAAATAAATTGGGATTAGGATAAACAGAATTATTAAAAGTGTTTTAGAATGGAATTATTTGAAGAAGAAGTGGAGATTTATAATTCTAAAATGCGACTTCTAAATTGGTTATATGAGGAACTTCATATCCATCCAGAGAAAAATAGAGATTTTATTAACGAAAAAGGGCAAAAATTACCACTTAACCTTTAAATGAACGAATTCTCCTTCTTAATTACTTAATTTAATAATTAATTTTATTATTATTTCAATTATCTGAATGTATCTAATTAATTTTCCATTATAAGGTATGTGTATAAAAATAACTGGATAACTTTTATTTGATAAATATAAAGCCCAGTAATAAAGATAATTACATAAATATAACCCTGGACTGTTGGATATTTGAATTTTTATTTTATCTCTGAGAATAGAATAGATCTTTTTTAAATCTAAATCTGTTTTAATGTAAAGTGTTGAACATAATCTAATGGGACCAAATTTAACCTTATTCTCTATATCATTTCCTATTGCAAAGTTCCATGCAATATTCTCAATAGATATCGAATTATTCGAATAAATTCCTAAGAGAATTACTAATTTTGGATTTTTTTCAA
The DNA here is from genome assembly GCA_048938025.1 of Promethearchaeota archaeon. Taxonomy (GTDB): domain Archaea; phylum Asgardarchaeota; class Lokiarchaeia; order Sigyniarchaeales; family SOKP01; genus Loki-b32. Next base: position 2,739 of record JBHLMP010000011.1, on the reverse strand, counting down.
CTCGTAACAATATCTCTTTATATAAATCAATACTTTTCTTCCAAGCTACTGGTAAAATAACTTTTTTTATTAAGTATTCATCTAATTTATCTTTAAAATTCCTTACAATTTCACTACTAAGATTATATGAATATTTACCATATCTTTCAAAACCAGTTATAATTATCATTTTTTAAAATTTCCATGGTTCAGAAATAAATGAAAAAAATTTAAAAAAATAAAAATTGGCTTAAATTAAGATTTATTTAGCCTTCTTGTTGTTTTAACTTTACAGCTTCTAGCTTTTTTATCTTATTTTTTATAACTTTAATTTCTTTTTCAATTTTTTTAATCTTTGTAGTCTTTTCGTTTTCAATGCCATCTAGCTTCTTTTTTAATGCTTTAGCTTTTCCCTTCTTTAAATTCGTGAGTTTTGTACTTAAAGAATTTACTTCGTTTGTTAATTTATCTCTTTTAGAAACCCATTCTGATGCTTTTTCTTTAGCCTCCTTCAAATCAACTTCTGCAACTTCCAATTTAGATTTTGTTTCATTGATATCAGCATCCCAATCGGCTTCAATTTCTTTTTCTGCCCCAGCATCTTTCTTTGCAGCATCTTCTTCTATTCTAGTTATGTCGTCTTCTTTATCACTAATTTGAATCCTCAATTCTTCTTCTGTCATTTTATTACTTCCTTATGAATTTTTTCGTATTTCTATTAGGTTTTGTTATTTTTTCTAAATTATAAATTTTATTTTATACTTATGCCTAAGATTAATTTGAAGATAATATATCAAAACTATTTGCTGCTTTTAGATATCTTATTATATTTTAACATTTCTAAACTTTTTCAAATCAAAAATAAAAAAAATTAGATTTTTTAAAATATATAAAGTCAATATAGGTTATTTTAATCTATTTTGTAATCTAATTTTTCTCCTAATGCAAGTCGGCATAAATCACTTAATAAATAGTTTTTTAAACCTTTCCGTTGAGTTTTGGACCCTAAAGTATCCAAGCACATTGGACAATTATATACACAGGCTTCGGCTCCATGTTCTAACATATCTTTTACATTTTTAGTTTGTGTCGGTCTCACTAAGTTTGCTTTCCCTAGCATTCCAAAGGGTGCTGCACAACAAAGGGCGTTTTCTCTATCATATTCTCTCGCAACCCTCTCAATCCCGATTAATTCACAGATTTTATCGACCCATTTATCGGTTTCAGGAATAAATCTATTAGAGCAATTTCTTTGATAAGCGATTTTCATATTAAGTGGCTTTATCTCTGACTCGTGTTCCTTTAGATAGTTATAAAGATATTCGAATAAATGAATAGGTTTAAAAGGAACTTCAATATTATTTCTTGGACAGTATGAAGCATATAATCCATAGCATTCATCATGAAAGCAAATCATCTCTTGTATGTTTTGTTTTTGAATATTTTCAATTATTAGAGGGACCCTCTCTCTTATAATTGAATCTCTTTCATTGTGATGGTACAAGAGGTTACAAAAATAATCAAGACCAGCGACATATTGTAAGTTCTCAAACAATTGACCCTCCATATGTTTAGCGTGCGATTTTACAAAAGCACATTTATTTAGAACTGGTTTTCCTGGATCAATTTGCTTAATTCTTAATTCATCATGAGGTTTATATCTATTTTTTGTTGTCTCTATTAAATTTGGTGCTATATTATGTGATTTGTATTTCTCTTGTAGTTCCACAATTAAATCAAATGGATGAGAATCATAAGGACAATACTCATCACAAGCATAACATGTCACACATTCACTCAATACACGAGAATTCTCTCTATTAATCAATTTCATCAACTCTATTCTTGCTTCTTCAATACCACCAAAATTGATCCATTGACAATGAGTTAAACAATCGATATTTTCACATTTTTCACAATTTGATTTATTAAACATAGTTAGCTCATTTTTTTATTATTTCGTAATATTGAATTATTATTTAAAATAAGATTTAAGTATTAATTTTATATGAAATTGGTTACATTTATGTGAAGTCTTAGTCTTTTAAAATAAATTCCCAAGCACAGTAATATTCTTCGGGATGAGATTCTGGGGGGCAACAAATACATCTTGTCTCTATTCGTGAATCAATTGTCTTAGCAAAATCCCCATATTCTACTAAACCAACTGGTTTACAAGGAAAATCTGGAAGATTTCTGCTTTTTCGAGCATATTGAACCCTACAATTATTCATACGAAAAATAACTCTTTTTTCTGATATATCTACAAATTCTTGAATGTTTATGTTGGCATATGCTCTAAATTTAAGAGCTTTTATTAAAGCGCTAATTCCTCCATTTTCAGGAAGATTAAGTAGTTTCATTATTCTTTGTGCTTCTATTACTGTAAATCTCTTCCATTGTTTAACGTCAATATCTATTGCCTTATCGAGTCCATATTCTTTTTCAATAGCTTGAAACCAAGTACCGTCAATTGCTAACCAAATCTTAGATAAGTGTTCAATATAGTCTAGCAATTCTTCTTTTGATAAATTCTCTAAATCTTTTCTCATTTATGTATACCCTATTTGAGAATAATAACAGATAAATTAAGAAATATAATAAGATAAAAAAAGAATTTGCATTTTCTATTTTTGATTCCTTTTATAGGAGTGTTTGAGCAAACAGCTTAATTTTCTCTCGAATTATTTTCTCTGATGTAAACCGAGCATCTCCAACATCCAAATCAATTAATAACATAGGAATTCCAACTTCATCTCT
>JBHLMP010000055.1:10920-22903 GCA_048938025.1 Promethearchaeota archaeon | reverse complement strand
TTTTGTGCTGGATTAGATCTAAGAGAATCTATAGTACTTCAATCAAAAAAGAAACCTGAAGAATTGAAAAAAAAATTTTTTTTCATGAATGCTCCAGATAAAGATTTAATAAAAGCAAAAATGTATGCCCAATGGAGAACTAGTCATTTAATCATTAAAATGAGAAAGATAAGTCAACCAATAATAGCGATAATTCAAGGACCAGCAACTGGAGGAGGATTTACTTTTGCTTTAGCAGCAGATATAAGAATTGCAGGAGAAGATGCAAAAATGGCAAATTCCTTTATAAATATTGGTCTTTCAGGTTCTGATTTAGCAAGTAGTTATCATCTCCCTCGCCTTATTGGTATGTCGCGAGCTGCTGAAATAATATATACAGGACGTTTTGTAGCTGCTGAAGAAGCTGAAAGAATTGGGATTGTTTCTAAAGTGATAAAGGGTGATGAGACTAAATTATTAGATGCTGCAATGGTAATTGCTAAAAGTTTACTTACAAAAAGTCCCTTAGGACTTCGTATGACTAAAGAAGCAATTAATCTATCACTTGATTCTCCTAGCTTAGAGACAATTATGCAATTAGAAAATCGTTCACAAATGTTATGTTCAACATCTGATGATTTGCTCGAAGGAGTAAATGCTTTTTTTGAAAAAAGAAGACCTAAATATCCATTATCTTAGGAAAACCAATACATGGGGATAGAAAATGGAATATAAAACGATTAAGTTTGAATTAAAAGAAAACGGTATAGGTATTTTATCTTTAAATAGACCTGAAAAACTAAATGCTATTTCCTTTCTAATGGAAGAGGAACTACATCAAGTACTAGATTATTTAATGGTAAATTTAGATTGTCGAGTTCTTATTTTAAGAGGGGAAGGAAGAGCTTTTTCGGCTGGTACTGATTTACAAGAAGGTCTAATTTTAAATTCAAAAAAAATTCCAGAAGGATATGGTAAATTTCATTTTTTAGATATCTCAGAACCGATAAAAAGGAAAATATACCATCAATGGTATATTACTCAAATAATTATGAAGATGAGAAAAATTTCACAGCCAATAATAGCTGCTATTCATGGCTCAATCGTTGGTGGAGGATTTGCATTTGCAATGGCGGCAGATATTAGAATAGCAACTGAAGATACAAAATTTATTAATGCATCTATTAATATTGGGTTATCAGGAGCAGATATGGGGGGTAGTTATTTCCTACCACGTCTTATTGGTATGTCTCGAGCTGCAGAAATACTTTATAGGGGCAAAGATGTTAGTGGAAAAGAAGCTGAAAGGATCGGATTTGTATCAAAAGTTGTAGAGAAAGAAAACCTTCTGGATGAAGCAACTAGAATTGCTGAAGAAATCTTAATTAAAAGCCCTTTAGGCCTACGTATGACAAAAGAAGCACTTAATTTATCTTTAGATACTCCGAGCTTAAATAATATATTACAATTTGAGAATAGCTCTATTGTATTAGCTTTTTCCTCAACAGATGTGAATGAAGCTGCTAGTGCTTTCTTTAGTAAAAGAAAACCAAATTATGGATTGAAATAATAAAGTGTATCCGTATTTTCTTTATATTATTTTGTTTTTAAAAGTTGATTAAACGTCTAAGGCGATATTTTATAATTTCTGTTAAAGTTGAATTAATTGAAAGAGAGACAGTTAAAATTTATAGAATGTCTACTTTAGATCTTCAAAATAATCCTGTATTATGGGTTTCTGCTTACTTAATTGATGGATTGCTAATAGACTTTGGACATTATCATGCTAAAGATCACTTTTTGAATTTATTAGATTTTGAAAATGTTGAGATATGTGTCTTAAGTCATCATCATGAAGATCATATTGGAGCATGCTATGATTTGATAAATAAATATAAAACTTCTATATATGGAACAAAGATAACATTGTTTTTAGTCAGGCAAAAAATTAGAATTCCTCCTGAAAGGATGTTAACTTGGGGTTTACCTAAGCCTTTCAAAGGTAAATTACTCCCTAATCAAGAATATATTAATACAACAAAAGCAAGATTTAAAATAATCCCCTCACCAGGACATTGCAAGAATTTAATCTCTTTTTTTCATTTAAAAAAACAATTATTGTTTTCTACTGATGCTTTTATCGATGAAAAACAAAATGTTATTTTTAATTGGGAAAATGCAATTGAAATGTTAGAAACATTTAATAAATTTAAGATACTCAATCCAAAGTACATCTTTTTAGAGGATGGGCGAGTTATTACAATTAAAGAATTAAATAATTTAATAGAATATTGGTACGATATAAGAGAAAAGTGTGTAGATCTTTTTAATAAATCAATAAATCCGCGTCAAATAGTAAAACGAATTTTTGGAAAAGAAAGTTGGCTAAAGGCTGCTACAGGAGGAGATATGTCAAGAGAAAACTTAGTTCGATCATTACTTAAATTGCCTCCTATTTTTAAAAGGAGAATTCGAAAAAAAGGATCAAAATAAAAAAAAAAAGGAACTTTATATTTTATTTTAGCTTCTTATTTGAACTTTAGGAGTAATTTTTGATGCTCCTCCAAAATTTGTAATAACAGGACAATGAGTAAAGACTTTATCCATAAGTTCATTGATTTTTTCTTCAGATGCATCTGCTTTAATTCTGATTACAGGTTCAAGCTTATCATATCCTGGAAGTTTATTATCATCTATACCAAAGATCGCACCAAGATTGATATGACCTCGAGAAAATACTTTCAATTCTTCAATTTTAATACCCATAATCTTAGCCCAAAAATTGGTCACAGCAATTATACAGGCACCAATTGACGATAAAATGACTAGTAAAGGAGATGGTCCTTTATTTGTGCCACCTAATCCGCCTGGAGCATCAATAAGTAATTCAAAAGGTTCTCCTCCTGGATTGCCCATAATACAATTTACTTGCATTCCATCAGGAAGCATTTCACATTCTATATTGAAATTTTTTTCTCCAGCATTCCAATCTGCCTTAATTGCTTCATACGTTTCTTCAAAACTTGGCATAAATTCTCACTTTGAAAGGTTTTTTTTATTTTATTAAACGAATATATATTCAAAATTTAATGATCTATAAAAAATAGCGTTAAATAAAAAGCTATTGGTTAGGAAGATGAGTTTAAAATGTTTAAAAAAATTAAGAATTATGATTCAAAATAGTAATTTTCATCATCATAATAGACTTTTACATTTTTATCAAAAAGGCTTCAATAGATACTAAATCAATAGGAAAAATAAGAAGTTAATTTAAATTATTATTTTTTTTAAGGGCTTCAAGGATAAAATCTGTAATATATTTACATTCTTTATCTGCTTCAGTCTTATAATTTACATATCTAAAATTAAAAACACATAAGGGACAAGAGGAAGCAATCTCCTTAGTTTCTATTTTGTCAAATAGTTGCTTGCCGATTTTTATACAAATACTGCTATCAACTCCTCTAATACCGGAACCTGATCCGCAACATGGACAATCGTCGTGTTCTTCAACCAACTCTTTTACTTTTATTCCGCATTTATTTAATAATTCTCTAGGCTCATTATATAAGGGACCATTTACATATTTTCTACCAAGCCTACAAGGGTCATGGTAAGTTATCGATTTAGCAAGAGGATTTAGCTTTATTTTCCCCTCCTTCTCTAATTCATAGATAACTTCAACTATATGTTTTACTTCAATATTAAAATCTTTGAAATATTTTCGATATACTTTATCAAAAGCATATAAGCATCCTCCACATGTAACGATTATTGTTTTTATACCAATTTTTTTAAATAACTCAACATTTTCTTGAAACAATTTTTTAGCTAACTGAAGATTTCCGGCAGAATAGATATACTCACCACAACAAGGTTCTTTTTCTAAAATTTTAAAATTATAATTTCCTTCTTTTAAAAGTGCGTATGAAGCACTAGCACTTTCTTTTACCCGAAAAGAAGACATACATCCTAAGAATAATAATGTATCAGAATTTTTTTTTTCAAAGGGCTCAGCATCCCGATATATATCTGGAATCCAATCTAACCGCTTTTCAGGATCTCCATTAACACTATTATCTTTTTCAAGTATTCCCTTAATAATTTTATTATGAATATCTAAAGGTGCTTTACCTTGTTCTACTAATTTTATTTTAGCTGAATGAATAGTTTCTGCGATTGGGATATTTTGCTGACAAACTCGATCACACATCCCACATAAAGTACATGTGTATAATCCAATTCGTTCTTCTTCAGAAATTTCTTCATTTTTAAAGACTTTTTCAGCGATATTTAATCGTCCATTTGGGGATTTTAATTCATCTTGAGTGACAGAATAAGTATCACATGAATCCATGCATAATTTACAATCAATACACGATTGTATTACGTCTAAAATTTCTTTTTCATTCATTTTTAATTCATCAGAAGTTTGTTCAAATAATTTATCTATATTAGAATATCCTACAATTTCATCTCTTAGGAACATTTTAAATGGTAGTTTTACATCCTTATATGGCTTAAGAATATTGAGTAAAAATAAATGTTCTGGTTTTTGAAAAACATTTTTTAAATCCTCTCCTACACCTTCAGAATATTGATACTGTTGAAGTACAAAGGTTCCCTTAAATTCATTTTTCTTTAGAAAATCAATTATTTCATGAATATCATCTGGTACAATTAAGTTTTCCACATATGTCGTCCTAATTTCAAGATCAATATCTTTTTGTTTATTTACAAGATGAAATGTTTCAATTATTAGGTTGGGATCAACATTTCCACCAGTTATTTCTTTGTATCGTTCTTTTTTTAATGGTCCTTTTAAATCTAAAGCAATTCTATTAATATAGGGAATCAATTTTTTAATAATATGAGGTGTAGTCCCATTTGTATCTAAACTTAAATATTTACCAATTTTTCTAATTTCTCTACATAAATCTATCAAATCTTGTTGAAGTGTGGGTTCTCCTCCACTAATACTAACTCCACTAATTAATAAATTACTCCTAACTTGTTTAAGCACTTCATTAATTACCATGTTTTTTCCTACATTTGGTTGTAATAGGTATTTATTATGACAAAAACTACAACTCAAATTACAACCAACTGTAAAAATTACCATTGAAGATTTATTAGGAATATCTTTAGTACTTATATCAATGATGCCTCCAATTTGCATAAAAAACTCCTAATATTCTTTTTCAATTAAATCATAAACTTGAAATAATGGTAAAGAAAAGGGACCATAACTTTCTAATTTAAGTGAAGTTAAAGCTGCTGAAAATTTTAGAGCTTCTTCTGGACTTTTTGATATTCTGGAACCGATATAACTAATGAAAGCAGTATCGCCTCGCCCAGTTCTCCCTAAGGTACGTTTATTTTTCCAAGGAAAAAAGTATATGTTATTTGAAGCATTAATGGTAATCCCCCTTTCATGTGTAATCAGAATCTCTTCCGGACCTAAATTGATTAACTCTTTCGAAGCTTTAGTAATATCTTTTTGATTAGTAAGAATTAAAACCTCAGTCTGATCCAATTTTAAAATTTTTACTTTAGATAGAATTAACTCTTTTTTATCTTGTGATATGTTTTTATAAAATACTTTATTATTTTCTCTAACTCTGATAAATCCTTGAATATCTAAGCATATTTTATCCGGATATTTTTCATGAATAAATTTCAATAATTGTACATTGACTTCCCCTGAAACTATGGATCCTATTACGAAATATTTTGTATTAATAGTTGGTATTTCTTCTTTTTTAAATAATCCTGCAAAGCCAAGTGGTTGATAATATCTAAATTCCATATTATGTGAGGAATATATATTTTTCAGACCAGAAGTTTGTTCAGATGGATAAGCAAAATATTTAATTCCGTTTTTTTTAAAAATCTCTAAGATTGAGAAATCTCCTTTTTTTAATCGTGTGATAACAGAAATTTTAAGTCCCATATGGCTACCAGCAATTCCACCATAATAGACTGCACCCCCGAGTGAATTTTGGCTAATTCCGTCTATTTCAACAATATCTTTAGCTATATGTCCTAATATAACAATGTCAAAGTAATTTGACTTTATTTCCATGTTTTTCTTTCAATTACTTTAGATTTTATGAAATTCGTGAAATTTTTAATTACTTAATTAAATTCAGTGAAAGATATTTTTAAAACCATTTTAATAAATTTTGTAATTCAAGGATTTTATTGATAACATTTTTTTAAAATAATCAAAAGCTTTTTTAATATTCATAATTTTTTCTAATTACAATTTAGTATAAATTTAATTATTTAATTAGGTATAGAAGAATTGACTTTTCAAGATTTGATTTTTTTCCTTAAAAAGAAAGGTTTCAGGGACACTTTCCAAGTCCTAATGCAATCCAAAGACTATAAAGTAGATAAACACACATTTTATAATGAGCTGAACAAATTCTCGTACTATAATTCATTCTTTAGAGTGAAAGATGACCTACTTAATAAAGGTCTTATTGAAATTGAACAGAATAATAAAGTAAAATACATAAAACTTACAGAGAAAGGCTTAGAAGTTTATGAAAAATTACATGAAATCAGTGATTTGATTAAAAGCAACTAGTGAAAATCTTAAAACTGGTAATTACCAATAATTAAATTAAAAACTTTTTCATTTTTTCTTTTCAATTCAAAAAATAAATTCTCAGGTTAAAGGATATATAGAGATTGATATTTAAAAGGCTTGTTGTTGGTGCACTTGGAACAAATTGCTATATTTTTGGTTCAGATATTACAAGAGAAATTATAATCATTGATCCTGGTGACGATGCAACCACAATAATTAATACAATAGAGAATTTGAATGCAAAACCTATATCTGTCTTGTTAACACACGGACACTTTGATCATTCAATGAGATTAGGTAAAGTTTTAAGATATTATAAAATTCCACTAATGTACAACAAGAAAGAATATGAATCTGGAATATACACTCATAAAGAAGCAAATAAGTGGTTAAAAGAAGGAGATACTCTAAAAGTAGGTGACATTTTAATTAATGTATTGGAGACTCCAGGACATTCACCTGGGGGGTTATGTTTCTATTCAAAAGATGTTAAAGAATTTAATGGTCGAACCATTGATGGAATACTATTTTCAGGAGATCTAATTTTTAGAAGGAGTGTAGGGCGGTCAGATCTTCGTGGCGGAAGTCAAAATCTTTTATTTGAATCAATTAAACATAAAATTATGTATAATCCAGAACTTACAGATAATTTTCTTTTGTGTCCAGGTCATATGGGTTTATCTACACTAGGAGAAGAAAGAGCAAGTAATTTTTTTAAACAATTCTTTTTATAAACCTAAGTTCTGTTTAAGTAAAAATTTTAATATTTTCTAAAAAGTAATTAGTCTTTCTACTTTCACCTAACATAAAAGATAATTCTGTTATGAAAAAATCCATTCTTTCTTTTTTTATTTGTATAGAAGAATTAAAATATCCAATAAATGAATTAATAAATAAATTTAGAATTTTTGTTAAATTGATTGAAGCTTTTTTTTCTTTTACATTCTTGTCACATTTTAAAATAACTTCAATATTATAATCATAATCTAAAGTTTTGAATATTTTACTATTTCCAAGTTCAATAATTTTAGCCTCTTTCTCTCCAATCTTTAAAACAAAAGTTTTAATTACAGAAAAAAATTGAGAGATATTCGAATAATCAAAGTTATCAGATCGTTCATTAAGACTTTCATAAGAAAAGATAAGTTGATTTTCCCCATTAATTATATATATAGCTTCAATATTTTCCATTTTAATTTATAAAAATATTAAGTTTTATTCAAGAAAGAATATCTTTAATATAAATTTTTAAAAATATTAAATCTATTATAATATTAAAAATTAGATTATAATTTTCTAAAAGGTGTGATTAACTATCATAAATAGAGCGGAAGTAAAGGCAATCATCCGACGCTTTGAAGAAAGGGAGGGAATTCGTGGAGTTATCATTTGTGATTCATCGGGTTTGCCGATAGATTCGAATATGGAGATTGATTTAAGTGAAGAAGTAGCTGCTTATGTTACATCACTCATCGGGAAAGGGAAGCAGGTTGTTGATGCATTAAAAGAGGGGTCATTGAAATTCATACGATTAGAGACTTCTAAAGGTGAAACTATGGTGGCGTTAGAGGAGAACCTAATTTTAATAATTTTAAAATAAACCATTAAATGAGTATTTTTTCAATTTTCCTTTTTTATATATTTGATAAGTTTAAATTTCTTTAAATTATATATATATTTAAGATAATATCTTAACCAATCATAGTAAATTATATCAGAATTCAAGACGATAAAAATTATTTTAAATGAGCAGTATTTTTATGAATAAAAAAGAACTTGAAAAAAAATTAGCAGAATTAATGGATATAGTTCCTGAGTGTGAAGGTTTGATTGCTGCTGATTCACAAGGGAAAGTATTAGTTGGTCAAACCATAACTGAAATGGATCATGGGAAAATTGCAAAAGCGTGTACCGCAATTATCAATGATTCTAATAATCTAGGAAACGACATTGGAAAAGGCGCTTTAAAAACTACAACTATCGAGCTTGAGAATGGATTTGCTGTTTTAGTGGGTGGTTCAGATAAACATGTATTAATTGCTCTAGCAGGTCTTGATGGTAAAGCCTCATTAGGTCTACTTAAACGTAATTTGATTTCAATTTCTAACTTATAATTTTATTTTTCTTATTAAAAAATAGTAATTTAGGTCGAAAAAGAATTATTTTTTAGCTTTTTTCTTTTTGTCACTTAGCCCCTTTTCTTCTAATAAAGAATCTAAATCAGTAGCTTCTTTCTTTTTAACTTCCTTAGGTTCTTCTATTTCTTCAGGAATTTTTTTAGGTATGAGAGTAAGTTTTTTAGGTTTTTTTGTAGGTTCTTTTTTCAACTCAGATACTAATACATATTTCGGTTTTTTTGGTTCCTTTTTGACTACTTCTTCAAGTGGGGTTTCAATTTTCTTTTTAATTCTCTTCGCATAAAGTAAAGTTATGATCCAAATCAATCCAAATGAACCTATTATTAGAAAAAGTAGATAATCCATAAAGTAATCATAGAAGGGAGGATTAAATACATCATAAGTCGTTTGTTTGCTAACTGTAACATTTTCATTTGTTATGATATTTTGAGCAGTAATGGAAATTGAAAGATTTAATTTTTTAATTTCAGGTACTCTTATCTTAATTATAACAAGAGAAGATTCTCCAGGTGTAAACCGATTTAGTGTTGTATAATCTATTTCTACAATTGAATATTGCAACCCATCATTGACCTGAATATTGATCTCCAAAATTCGCAAAATAGATTCTCCGATATTATTCAAAGTAATAGATATTGTTGTAGCGCTATTCTTATAGATAATAACATCATTTTGGTGAATTGATATTGAAAGATTATTGGATTGGATAAATAAATTTATTGTTACATTTTTAGATACCCCATTTATTAATGAATCACCGTCCCAACTTAATCTTAATAATATTTCATCTTCGAAAATGAGGGTCTTAGTATCAATTGAAAATGTTGTGGAACCATTAGTATCTGTAAAATCTGAGTCAAGATAAACCCAAGAATCAGATTCATAGTGGTAGCAAGATACATTTTCACTTGCCAATATCTCGCCAAATTCTGTAGTTAAAACAGAGCTGAGATTAAAAACTTGTCCATTAATAGGATTTTCAGGATCTATACTAATATTGTTAAATTTACTGTTAAGATTTAGGGAAAACTGATAATAAAATTGATTATATGAGCTTACATAATTTCTATCTATTATATTAACTAAAAAGGATGTTTTATCTGGTAGATATAAGCATTCATCTCTCTCAAAACCATTTAAAATGTACGGGGCTGGAGTTTCTTCAGCAATTCTTAAAGCTATTATATTTCCATCAAAATTATTGCTTGTTTCATTACTAAGTAGTGAATAATAGCTACTTTCAAATACTCCTGCAATATCATTTCCAACATAGATAGTTACCAATGTTTTAGCGCCCCCCAATCTAACTGGAGCATTTACACCTTCCCACACTTTTGTAACATTATTCAATGATGGTATTGTCAAATCAATATCAAATTCATACGAATCATCTGGATGCCCTGAAAAATTTAGGGTAACTGTACTTGAAGTTGCTTGCGCGATAATCCATTCTTCATTAATATAAGATACAAGACTGACTTTAACAGATATATCAATGGGGATAAATTCATGCATATTAGAGATTTTTGTTTTAATATTAACCACTTCGTCTGGGTTTAATATATCTTGACTTTGCATGAAAGTTTCAATTAAAATAGGTAATTCATTACCTCCAATCTCATAAATAATCTGCTCATCCAAATCAGAATTATTAATAGGATAAAAACCAGGTTGTGAAAGACCTGTTGTTTCATTTATAGATGCAATTAACAAAGTATAGTTATCAAATACCATATTATTTATACTCCCTCTAAGCTCATTTTTTTTCGTAGTTGGTGAATATTTACAACTATCTAATGTAAGATCATAATAATCGATGTAAATAGTAATTTTATTACAGCCAACAGCAGAACCATTTTCCCAAAAATATCCTAATTGATATTCTCCTAACTCAGAAATACTCGTATCTACAGAAAAGATAGTTTCATTGTTAAAATCATATGAAAGTACAGAATCATGAATTACACCATTCAATGATTCTTTTTGAGCAATTGGGACTCCATTTGGATCATAGAAAGTTACATTTGCATATCCAGTTGTGGGATTGGGGGCATAGTGATGATTATCTTGTACATCAACACTTACAGTAATATCATCTCCATACATAAAACCATTTGATTCCCAGAAAATTCCTTTATAGTTAAGATAACTGTGCATTTCGGAAATAAAATTGAAACTTGTTAAATTCAAGGAATAAGTCCCTCCAATATTAGCAACAGTCGCGTTTACAACAATCTTCTTTTGCATATCGGTTAACTCAGATTCTCCTCCAACTTCAGGCAATATTTCTATATCACCAGGTTTAGTTAAGTTATTCGCAGTGAAATAATCATTATAAACGAACCAAAACTCGTTAAATTTCCAATTATTAAAATTTGGACTACCTATAATAAAATTAAAATCAAAAGTCCATTTTGGAGCTTCACTATAACTGGCATAATAAGTAGACGTAGCACCTTCATTCCAATATGCATTTACAGAATAGGAAACATTAAATTTGAAGCCCTCAATAATAGATTTATTCCATGAGAGATCAACTTGGAATCGATCGATATTATCATCAATCGGTGGTGAAAATGTATTGTTCCATCGGCCTATACCCCATTCTAAATAAGGCGTTCTAGATTTATTTACAACATTTTCAACAAAATAATCTTGGATTTTTAAACCATCTTCTCCAAAATCCGATGGCATATATCCTCTAGTAACATTTAGTTTAAAAGAACTTGCATCTAATTGAGAAGTTAAAATAGGAGGGGGCCCTGGTAATATTTCTTTTTTAGCATTTACCCAAGTAGAACCATCATTTTCTGTAGTTTTTAGTTGGTGTTCCGTTATATCATCTCCGAAATTAATCCATGGAAGGGTGACTAAACTATAAAGGTTCGGATCAGAAATGTTAGATTTAATAACTATGAAGTAATTGTATAATTCCAAATCCTTAGTATTATCCGTATTAAATGAGAAATAAGATAAGTTGTCCCCACTATAGCTAATTACAAAGGAATCGATTAATGAGGTTATATTCATATCTGGTTGTATATTTACCTTTTGTAGATTATCCCCAACGCGAATTAAAGTTGCATTTGCTTTATAAAGAGTTATGTTTAATTCAGCATTATTTGCCTTTTGAATATCTAATGTACGAATCCAAGCATAAAATCCATTAACAGTTGACTTTTCTCCTTTCAAATCGAATTCTAAAGCAACATATGTCTGATTTGTAATTGGTAAATCAAGTGGATAGATCGCTCTCATTCCAAATTTG
>JBHLMP010000055.1:0-10820 GCA_048938025.1 Promethearchaeota archaeon | reverse complement strand
AAATTGATAAGAGATAAAATCGTTAGCATAAAGGGCACTATCATCTTCTATAATATAGTCTGTTGTATAATTATTCTGAAATGTAAAATTGAAATCTCCATACGTAAGATACATTTCTTCCGAAGAGAGTGATGGAATTTCAAAATACTCTTGATTATCATTGGTATTTTCAGATGTATTACTTGTATAAATCCGAACATTTTGATCGTCTCCAGTACCAATGAATGTTTCATCTATATCACTACTTAAAGGCAAGGTTTCTATTTCATTATTCTCAAAATTATTATCTTTTTCTAGATTTAAACTAGCAAAAATTTGTAAATTTGTTAAAAGTATTAACGTGATGAAAAAAATCGCGAAAAAGACATACTTTTTCTCTTTTTTATGTCGAATCAATAAATCAACTGTAATATCTAATTTTTGATAATTAAATTAATTAAAAATATTAAAATTTCCTAAATTTTTTAAAGTTTTTAATTTGAATTAAGATATATCATAATATTTTAAATTTTCATAATTTCTCTAAAAATCAATTAAATGATTATTCTTAATTAGGGAATTTGAATGAGTGAAAAATTAATTTTAACAGATATAGACGAAAATAAAGAGGAATATATTAATTTTTTAAGAGAATTAGTGCAGACGGATTCATATAATCCTCCAGGAAATGAGAAAAATATAGCTCTAAAGATAGAAAAATATCTGAAAGAGTCCAATATTGATTCTGAAGTTTTTTCTTTTGGAAATAATCGAGCAAACCTGTTAGCTTACTTAAATGACAATTTTGATCAAAAAAATCTTCTCTATAATGGACATATGGATGTAGTACCTCCAGGAAATGAAGAAGAATGGAAATATCCACCATTATCTGCTACTATTAAGGGGAGTAAGATAAGATCCAAGATCTTTGGGAGGGGAGTCGTGGATATGAAAGCAGGATTGGCAGCAATGGTAATATGTTTAAAAATTCTTAAGAAATTGGGTATAAAATTTTCTGGAAATCTAATAATCAATGCTGTTGCTGATGAAGAAACTGGAGGGAAATTAGGAACAGGCTGGTGCTTAGAAAATCATTTAAAATCAATTAATTGCGATTTAGTTATTATTGGAGAAATGACGGGTATGGAACCTCTAGGTAATGCTATTCTTGTCGGCGAAAAAGGACACCTTCACTTAAAGATTATAACAAAGGGTATTTTAGGCCATTCTATGATGCCTTCTATGAGCAAGAATCCTATTAATATGATGAGTGAAATAATAATTAATCTAGATAAAATGGATAAATATATGCCAAAAATAGACCCACCGATATCTTATGATAAATATAAAGTAATTTTTAGCAAACTTTTCCCAAGCAAAGAAGCTTTTGAAAGAATTTTGAAGGAACAGAAAGCACTTCAAACTCTTTTTAATGCGATGACTCAATTCACAAAATCTTTTACTATAATTAATGCCGGAATAAAAGAAAATGTAATTCCTGATCGATGTGAAGCAATCATTGATTTCAGATTATTACCAGGGCAGTCAATTGAAATGATAATTAATGCCCTTGAAAAAATGATTAAAAATGAGTTAGGATATGAAATAAAGAGCAAGCCAATAGGAGAACCCGAAGAATTCTTTGTCTACATTGAAGTAGATCGTTTTGGAGAAAGTTCATATTGGGAAGGATGGGAAAACTCTCAAAATTTAAAAAGTTTTGCTAACGTAATAAAAGAGGTTTATGGACAAGAACCGGTTTATATACTTTCACCTGGAGGCACAGATGCTAATTATTACCGTAATACTAATTACTGCCCCCAAACTATTGCATTTGGTCCAGGTGATGCAACGCTTGCGCATACAACTAATGAATCGATTAGAATTCAAGATTTTATAAACGCAATTAAAGTATATGCATTATTTGCTTATAAATTTTTGAAATGAACTAATTAACGGAAACATAACTAAGAGAGATTAATAATGATCTTTTTAAAGAATAATGTCATTGTTATTTATTAATTGTTAATTTAAATGATGATAGCAGAGTAAGTTTGCGGGACTTTAAAATAGAGGATACAATCCTTCTTCTTGATACTTCTAGGTCAATGTTAAGAAGAGACTTTAAACCTAATAGACTTATAGTTGAACTTCAGACAGCTAAAAATTTCATTCAATCCAAATTTTCAATTGATTTGAAAGATAGGATTTCTATATTGACTTTCGGGGAAGCTCCAAAAAAGGTAATCTCTTTTGCTTACAATTCAGATAAATTAATAGAATCTTTGACAAAAATTCAAATCTCAGGTAAAGGACGTTTACATGACGGATTAGCTTTTGCCATGCAAATACTTATTGAAGAAATGCGAAAAATAAGTGGTAAAGTGCCAAGGATTTTCATAATAAGTGATAACAAATTACAAATTGATCCTGTAAAGATAGAACAAATTATTAATATTGCTAAAGGATTGGGAATATATATCGATGTTTGCCAATTAGGAGTGACACAAGATTACCAATTGAGCATATTAGAAAGAATAACTAAGATTACGAAGGGAAAATTTGGCTTTTTCAATAATTCAAGAGAATTAATAAATGCTGGAAAATCTTACGCTTCAAAAAAAGAATTAAAAGATGAAATAGATTACTTTTCTCCAGATAAGCAAGATAAAATTCCCCCCTTGATTAGTGAAATTGCCCTTCCTTTGAGAAGACCTACTGTCTTAGAAATTAGTTTAATGATGAGTGGAAAAGATAGAAGTCAACAGAAATGTCAAATATGCCATTCACTTAAAGCTCCCATAACGGGATTAGACTTTTTTTCAGAAGGAAGATATTGCACATCATGTGGTAGTCCTATGCATCTGTCTTGTGCTGGTATGTGGGCAAAAAAAACGGAATATACTGAAAAAGTATTTCGATGCCCCTTTTGTTTTTTTTTGTTAGAATTGCCAAAATCCACAATAAAACTACTAGAAGAAAAAGTTGATACTGAACAAAAAATAAAAATTTTAGAAGATAACGAAAGCCAGTCTACAAGGATGATATTAATTCCAGAAGAAAATATAGATAAAATTGATCAATCTTGCTCATATTGCCATAGTATCTTCTTAGGAGATTTTAACGTCTATCAATGTGAAATATGTCATTCTTATTATCATGAACCATGTCTAGAAAAAATGAAAAATGAAATCAAAGCGTGTAGATATTGTGGTGCTAAAATTATGTTAGAATGAATGATCAAATATCTCATTTATTTAAAATATTTAAGAAATCCTTCTTTTTATTAATCAGAACTGGGAGGTGAATTAAAGTTGACCACGAGTAACAAAACTAAATGGGTTATTACTTCCGCATGGCCTTATGTGAATGCAGTTCCCCATTTAGGAACGATGATAGGAAGCGTTTTATCTGCAGATATCTTTGCTAGATATCTCAGATTAAAAGGAGATGAAGTTGTTTTTGTTTCAGGCTCAGATTCCCATGGAACTCCAGTTGCTGTAGCAGCTAAAAAGCAAAATATACCTGTGGAAGAATTAGCTACGAGAAATCATGAAATTACTAAAAATTTGTTTAAAGAGTGGAAAATTTCATATGATAACTATACAACCACCCATAATCCTACTCACATTAAGTTTGTTCAAGAGTTTTATCTTGATGTTCAAAGAAATAGATATATATTAGAAAAAGAGATTGAATCGCTATTTTGTGAAAAGGATAATCTTTATCTCCCGGATAGGTTTATAGAAGGAATATGTCCCCACTGTGGTTTTGAAGATGCACGAGGAGATCAATGTGATAACTGCCAAAAATTGCTAACACCTCTTGAATTGAAAAAACCTAGATGCGTGATATGTGATAATACTCCTGAAATTCGAAAGACAAAGCATTGGTATTTGGATTTTCCAAAATTACAAGATCGTTTGAAAAAGTTAATAGAAAATAACAAGATCATCCCTCAAAATGCAAGACAGATGTGTTTAAATAGTATTGCAGAAGGACTTCCCGAAAGAGCAATTACAAGAGATTTAGAATGGGGTATTCCAGCTCCATTTAAAGGAGCTGATGATAAAACCATATATGTATGGTTTGAAGCCGTTTTAGGTTATATTTCTGCTGTAAAGGAATGGGCAGATAAAATCATTAATCAACCAACTAAATTTGATTACTTTTGGAAAGATGATAATACAAAAACAGTATACTTTATAGGAAAAGATAACATAATATTTCATTTAATTGTTTTTCCCGGCTTATTAATGGCTTATAATGAGGATAAAACCGAAAAAGAGAAACTAGTCCTCCCTTACAATGTTTCGTCTACTGAATTTTTAATGTATGAAAATGATAAATTTTCAAAATCAAGAGGAGTTGGAATTTGGATTGATGAAGCACTAGAATTAGCTCCATTAGATTATTGGCGTTTTAATTTGATTTATAATAGACCTGAAAAAAGTGATACATCATTTCTTTGGTCTGAATTTGAAAATAATGTCAAAATTTTGAATGATGTTATCGGAAACTTTATTCATCGAATATTAACCTTTTTAAATAAACAATTCAAAAGTAAAATTCCCAAAAGGATAAGATTTGATGATATAGATGACGAATTTGTTAATAAGTTAAAATCGATAGGCAATTTAGTTGGACAATTATTAGATAATTTTGAATTGAAAAGAGCATTAAGAGAAATTGTTAATTTTGGAAGAGATGGAAATATTTATCTAAATAATAAGGCACCTTGGCATTTAATTAAAAAAGATATAAATGCTGCTGGACATGTTTTTAATTTATGTGCCCAAGCTGTTTATGCCTTAGCAATATTATTAGGACCATTCATTCCTGATACTTCTGAAAAAATTTTAGACTATTTAAATATTTCAGACAAATTGGATCAATTGTCATGGGATAGTATAAATGAAAACGCTCTTAATGAAGGGCATAAAATCAAAGTTCCAAAACCAATATTCCAAAAATTAGAGATAAGTGAATTAATAGAAAAACTAATTCAAATTAGAAAGAATAAAGGAAAACAAGGTGTTAAAAAAGTGGTTTCTTATGAAGAATTTAAAAAATTAGATATAAGGGTTGCCTTAGTTGAGAATGTTGAAAAAGTTCCAAACGCAGATAAGCTATATAAACTCACTGTTGATTTGGGAACTGAAAAAAGAACTTTAGTAGCTGGATTAGCACAACATTATAAAATCGATGAGTTAATTGGCAAAAAGATTGTCGTTTTGACAAATTTAGAGCCGAGAAAACTAAAAGGAATTTTAAGCAATGGGATGCTTCTAGCAGCAGTTGAAGGTGATGATGTATCCATTTTAATACCTCATAAAGATTTGCCTTCTGGTGCTAAAATTGAATAAAAGATTTTAGATATTTAACATTTTTTTTTTTATAAAGACTTATAATTTTAAGGAGAATAAAGGATTTAAACGGGCAATAATTTCTCCAAGGTGCAGTTGGAGAGTTTTAAGAACTATATCACGCCCTCTATACTCAAACTGTATTTCTCTAACATTTCTAATTATTTTCAATCTACTTATATTTGATTTTAAAGAAGTAACAAAATATCTTTGATCTTTATATTCAAGTACATCTTGAACTTCTACGATATCAGATAAAAGATAACCTCCACCATGGGGGAGTATATTAGCATTTGTTAATAAGTCTAAAAGTTCTAATTTTCCAGCTCTATCTAAAAGATTTACATTCCTAAGCGTTTTTTCCGTTAAATTTTTTTTCCCTTTAAATAGATAGGCAGCAATATCTGCCCTAAGAGTTGTTGGAAATATATTAGAGGTTATGATTTCACAATTTATGTCAGTGCAATTACTTCCTAAATACATATTATTGTAATCTTTTAGAAATTGATGTGGTTGATTACATATAGTTTTATATCCAAAATCAAAAATGTTATCAGCTATAATTTCTCTTTTTTTATTTGAAAAGTCTAAGGCTTTCATATTGAAATTCAGATAATCTTTAGCTTCAGAATCCAAAACTATATATTGTTTTCCAAATTTGGTATTTTCTTCAACCGCATATTCTCTTAGTGTTTTTGACTTATCTACATAAAGCCCTACCCCATATTTATCATCTCTAAATTCTGGACTAGATCCATGAATCATAAAAACATAAGGAGGGAGGTCTATATCAGATAAATTTCTTGTTTCTAAACAATTGATAAAATGATTAGATATTCCATAATCCCAATTAATTAGGATATCATTCTGGTAAAGTTCTTTGGATTTTATTTTGTCTATTTTTTTGATAATCTCGTATGGGTCTGGAACTTCTTCTAAACCTCCAACAAGTATTCCACAACAATTAGGTTTCACATTGAGAAATATCAACTTATCATTGCCACTCCCCCAGTTCAATCTTCCTCCATAACCCAAGCCTGAATTCCATCTAAAGTTATTTCTTGAAATTGTCTCATCTGGTGAAGAAATGAATGTTGCTTTGGGTTCAAATCCATATTTCTCTTGAATAATTTGAAATTGAGCTATGCCATATTTCATATTAGCTTTACACAATTGAGATGCTCCATCATTTAACCCTGTTGAAAAAATGAATTCTTGTGCTCTTTGTAATAAATCTGTTTTTGATAACTCCAAAACGTTTTGATAAAGGATACTTGAGCCCATTTTTTTTAAGGTTTGCTTATAAATTAAATATAATCTACCTAAAATTATATGGAAAGTTTAATATATAAGATTAATGTTGTAACATTCAGAGCTCATAATATTAAGTATACAAAATATCATCATAAAAGTACTAATAATGAATAACACAGATAAAATTGTATTATACGATTCCATAAAAGAAATTAAAATTATTGGAGAATTCTCAGGTTCAATTATTTCAAAATACAAAGAGTCAATAATCTTTTCTGATAATATTAAAATTACAGATTCACAAGGAATTAATATTTCTCAAGGCTTGTTAGTTGGATTTGAAGATATATCTGAAAACAAGATTGCTTATTCGAGGAAATTTGATTTCTTCTGGGAAAATCTGTTGAATTCTGCTTTGGAATATTGTGTTTTAATACCAAATGATATTATGGAACTTTATAGCGAAGGACAATTCTCTGATGCATTTCCGTTTACAATTACTCTTTTGCACACTGCAGGATTGTATTTAAATGATTATAAACAAGGAATTAATCATTTTGATTTTTTTAAAGGTGAAATTCTTAAAAATCCAGTTGCTTTAATTAGAAATGGGATGCTAGTTGCTGATAGAGTTGTAATTAATGATAAAGGCGACCCTGTCTTTTATGATTGTTTAATTGTAGGACGAGATCAAAAAGAGGATCTTAATATAAGTTTTGAACCTTTAGCTAATGTAGATGACCGAGTAGTTGAATTCGTAATAATTTTAGGTATAGAGTCTCTCAAGACTTCTTAATATAAAATTAAAAATTTAAATCTTTATGAATCACAAAGATGCTGCTTTTCGAAAATACTAAACAAAAATTATTGTATTTCTTAAAAATTCTAGGCTCCCCTTTTAAAAAATTTGTATCTACAGGTGAGTTTAAGGAAGAGCTTAGTCTAGTTCAATCAAGACAGGACTTACTAGAATCAATAATAAATATAATTGAGAATAACGAGAATTTTATCTTACCTATTATTGGAGAAGTAGGAATTGGAAAGACACATCTATATTGGGCACTAAAAAATAAATTATATTATCATAATACTGTATATGTTTCATTAGAGAATGTATATAAGAAATTTTATTACAATACGTATTCAGAATTTATTGAAAATTTGGGAGTTGAACCATTAAGATATATCGCTAATCAATTATGTAACAATTGGGGCGCATTAGAGAGAAAATTCGGATTCTTTCATGTAGCAGATATCAATAAAATAAGAAAAACTGCATGTGAAAATTGGTCATCAAATTTTGATGATAAGGTTGCATTAATAGATATAATAAATGCAATTACAGCTCATCAATTAGATCCTTATAAAAAAATAGATGCTGAAAGGTGGCTTCTTGGAGAATTAATGGATGTCAGAGAGTTATCGAGATTAAATTTAACTCACGATTTAAGGAAAGAAGCTAATTCATTCTTAATGTTGAAAATTCTGATTGAGAATTCAAAATTAGGAAGTGTACTTTTTATTGATGATTTTGAAAAAATCCTCTCTATGTTGAAAGCTGCTGAAGAAGAAACAGAAGATGTTGAAGAAGTATTTGATCCAAGTTGGCTTTATGGAACGCAAAATCGATCCTTACCCGAAATTAGGACTGCTAAAAAAATACTAGATAAAATTCTCAATTTACAAAAGATACACGGGATAAGAACAATTATCACCCTAAAATCGATTGATTCATTTGAAGAAATAAAAAAAATGATTGAAGAAAAGAATAGAAAACTCTTATTTTTCATAAAAGAACCTCTATTTCTGTTAGGTTTGGATGAGCGAGATATGTTCCAATTTTTTAAGAAAACAATGGAACAATTCCTCGAAAATATAAATTACGTTGAATTTCTTAAGGAAAATCCAGATTCTTATTATCCTTTAAATGAAAAAGTTTTAAAGTATATATTCAATAAGTCTAACAGTAATCCGAGAGAAATAATAAAATTTTTAATAAAAATATTTGATGAAATAATCTTTTCTTATGAAAAATTAGAGGATATTCTTGTAAAATATGAATAAATCTATTTAATTATAGATTTTTTAGCAAAATTCTTTCATAAGTATCAATATCTTTAATGTATATCTCTTTAGATTCTTTATCCCAATCAGCGCTTTCTATCTTCTTTTTGAAGGATTCTAGGTTTATAACTGATCTAAAGTAAGCTATTAGTAAAGATCGAATTGTTCCCTTTTTAATACTCTTATACATCTCTGAATCATTTAATAAGAAAAATAATTGGTTTGAATCCGGAATAAATTTTTGTAAAATTAAGGAGCATTCTTGAATAATTTCAGAGTTTTTAGATTTTAAAATTTGTATGACATTTTTCAAAATAAAATTAGGAAGATTTTGTAACCCAAGTAAAATCTTTAAAGAATTAATAACAACTGGTTCATAATCATCTGTTAATGAAAATCTTATCAATTGTAGGTGATAACTTGGCAATTCTGATTTTCTTGAAATTTTCTCTATTGCCTGAATTATTTCATTCCTTACCCACCTATCAGATTTATAATATATTTCTTCTAAGAATTTTAGATATTTCTCATCCAATTGGAATTTTTCTCCAATTTTGCCCAATGCAAAAATTAAATTTATCCTAATTTTTTCAAAAATTGGGAGGTTAATATTATCAATGAAATAGTTTAAAAATGTAAGATATTCTTTTTCTGGATCTTTACTTAATTCAATTAGAAATTCATTAATTTCTTCTGAATTTTTCGATTTAATAGCTTTTTCAAAAAGATTATTCATTGATTCCATGAATTATAACAAATCTTTTATGTATTTTGTAAAAATAATAAAGAATGTTAAGCTAAAAAATTTAATTAGAGTAAAAATTTAGGGGAAAAATTTCCATATTTTTAATAGATCTATTTATTAATGATAAGTTCCACTATGTAATTATTATTACAAAACATCAATTAAGAAGCTAATCTAATTAAAAAATGAAGGTTTGAGTAAATGAAAATTCAAATCAAAGAAATGATAATATATGGGACACTAAAAGCAGTATTCTACTTAGTTCTTCCTATTATTCTTATTAATGTACTTTCTGATATTGGAATTATGCAGTTTAGCTCAAGTTTCATTATTTTTCTTATAGTTATTGGAGCTATAGGTACTGTTCTTGCAGTTTTAAAACACACATTTCCTAAAGACACAGTAGCGAATAGTGTTATCGGTATCATTGATTCAATTTTTTCTGGTATTTATCTCTTTTACATTTTTGGTGGTTTTACGGTAGGTAAAACTTTTGGGGAATATCGTATCGAAGTACAAAATATCCAAGTACTTCTAGGATTACAATTAATCGCATGGTTACTATTAGCAGCTGCTGGGATTAAAGCTTTAGAACATATTATCAGAACTATAGAATTAAGTAGGAAAAAGGAATATCATGTTACTATTAAACGTCAATTTAAAGCAAGTACTTTCTTCCGTGGTTTGGGAACTATAGCTAATATCGGGTTTGCTCTCTTTATAGTAAGTATTATTGTAAGCGGTGCAAACATATCAGTTGATCTCCATGACACTTTTGATATTGGTCATTATGATGGAGGGTCACCAGTAGATCCTACTGATGATACAATTAATATCACAATGACTTTTGATGTACAAAATAAGGGAATTTATGCCATTCATGATGTTAATCTTGATGTTGACGTTTATACTGTAACTACGTCTCATACGTTACCATATGACCTTCCTGATAATACAAAAATAGGTGAACTCACAGGGGTGCATTATTTTGAATTTAGCTCTTTTTCTACAACGAAAGACAGAAATCTCACAGTCCTTATTGATCCTACCTATACAGCAGCATTAGCTACGAATGATGCGACTCTAAGCTTTCGAATTTCATTCATAGCACTCTATGCAGGAATTTTTATCAATTTAAATATTTCAATTGAAGTCCCATGGGTTCATCTAGTCTAAACCTAGTCTAAATATAATATAAAAGAATTTTTTTATTTTTTGTTATATCATCAATTTACTTATCAGGATTAGCTACAATACTTTTTAATGGATTAACGATTGCTTCCTTAAACATAGAATAAAATTTCTTTCTAAATTTTTCATTATTTTCAATTACTGGTATAAGTTGTTCATTCATTTTTTTTGCCATTTCATCATTTTGTGGAAATGTATCATAGAATCCATGTTCTTCGTAA
>JBHLMP010000054.1:0-23317 GCA_048938025.1 Promethearchaeota archaeon | reverse complement strand
CTCTCTGGTAGTTCTTTCACCAATTGCATCTTTCATAAGTCGTGATATAGAAGCTAAAACTTCAATAGGAGGATAAATCCCTTTTTTTTCTAAATTTCGATTGAGTACCAATTGTCCTTCAGTAATATATGCTGATGTGTCTGGAATTGGATGAGAAATATCATCATTTGGCATAGTTAATATTGGTATTTGAGTAATGGATCCTTTTTTACCCTTAATAATACCCGTTCTTTCATAGATGGAAGCAAAATCCGAATATAAGTATCCAGGATATCCTTTTCTGCTAGGAATTTCTTCTTTAGCAGAACTTAATTCTCTTAAAGCCTCAGCATAGTTGGTCATGTCAATTAATATAACAAGAACGTGCATATCTTTTTCAAAAGCAAAATATTCTGCTGTTGTTAAGGCAATTCTTGGAATAAGTAATCTTTCCATTACAGGATCGTCGGCAAAATTAATAAATGAGATTATATTTTGGATATTTCCGCTTTTTTGAAAGCGATCTGTGAAAAAAATTGCGTCATCTTGAGTTATTCCTATTCCACAAAAAATTATTAAAAAAGGTTCTTCCGTTAGAACTTTTGCTTGAGTTACAATTTGGGCTGCCATTTTATTATGTGAGAGGCCTTGTCCACTAAATATTGGAAGTTTTTGACCTCTAATTAGTGTAAATAAGCCATCAATGGTAGAAATACCAGTCTGTATTACCTCTGAAGGATATTGTCTAGCAAATGGATTTATTGGTACACCATTAACATCTCGTTCAACATCAGTTAAGATATCAGATTGTAAAACTTTTTTCGTATAAATATCAATTTGTTTCCCTAAAGAGTTAAAAATACCTCCAAACATATCATTTGAAATTTTCAATTTAAAAGAATCTCCAGTAAAAAAAATAGTTGAATTTTCTGAGGACAATCCTTTTGTATCTTCAAAAATTTCAATAACAATTAAGTCTTCATCAATTTTTACAACTTGACCAATTCGATTTTCTTGCTCAACTGTATGAATTTCAACTATTTCTCCATAATGTACATTATGGTTATTTTCTAAAAAAATTAATGGACCAATAATTTGTTTTATATTTTTATAAATTATACTCATTTTTACCTCAAACTATGAAAGGTTGTTTTTAACGAATTAATTTCTTCAAGTAATCTCTTCTTTATTTCTTCTATTTTTATGAAATCATCATTTGGTATAGAATTACTAATTCTTAAAATGTCATTAATAATTTTAAGATCTTTAATTTCTTCAATAATAATCCCCTTATCCATAAGTTCTTTTGCTTCTTTATATAGTAAGAGGATAATTTTTATTTGTCCTAATAGTTTAGTGGTTGATATATAACTATCAATTTTATCAAATGCGTTTTGAATCAAAAACGCTTCTTTAATTAATTTTGAGATAAAAAGAATTAGCTGTTGGTCTTCAGGTAAATTCTCTTCTCCTATTAATTGCGTTATATTTTTTAGATTATTTTCTATTGATAAAATTTCATTAACTTGATTTCGACAATTAAGCCAATCGAGATCTAACTCAAACCATTTAATATCTCTTTTATTCCACCATTCAGAAATATATTCAGGGTAATTAGAATATGAATCAAGCCAATTTAATGCAGGATAATGTTTAGCATATGCTAATCTAGCATCTAATGCCCAAAATGCCTGTACAAAGCGTTTAGTAGTTGCAGTTACTGGTTCACTAAAATCTCCAGATGGGGGGGACACAGAACCGATAATCGTTAGAGACCCCGTCTTAACTTCTTTTGAACTATTATTTCCTATAGTGGTAATAACACCTGCTCTTTCATAAAAACTTGAAAG
This sequence comes from Promethearchaeota archaeon, assembly GCA_048938025.1. Taxonomy (GTDB): domain Archaea; phylum Asgardarchaeota; class Lokiarchaeia; order Sigyniarchaeales; family SOKP01; genus Loki-b32. Next base: position 21,488 of record JBHLMP010000054.1, on the reverse strand, counting down.
TTTTGAAGGTAAATAAGCAGGATACCCTTCTTCAGCAGGCATTTCTTCTAATAAACCAGAAATTTCTCTTAAAGATTCCGCCCATCTTGAAGTACTATCTGCCATAAGTGCAACATCATATCCCATATCTCTATAATATTCTCCAATCGTTATTCCCGAAAAAATACTAGCTTCACGAGCAGATACAGGCATATTTGAAGTATTTGCAAATACTACTACTCGCTCTAATAATGGACGACCACTTTTAGGATCAATGATTTTGGAAAATTCCCTTAAACTATCAGCAATTTCGTTTCCTCTTTCTCCACATCCAACAAAAATTATCACATCAGCATTACACCATTTAGCTAATGATTGCTGAATAACAGTTTTACCAGTACCAAATCCTCCTGGAACTGCAACAGTACCTCCTTTTGCTACAGGAAATAGTAAATCAATTACGCGAATTCCTGTAATTAATGGTTCAGTTGGACTTATTTTTTTAAGAAAAGGTCTATTTTGTGTTACAGGCCACCTTTGTATCATATTAAAAGTTTTTTCTTGTAAACCTTTTTTTAATCTATATATCTCACTAATTATTGTATAATCTCCTTCTTCAGCAATAAAACTTAAAATTCCAGATTCTTCTGGATGTGATAAAATATAATGAGTTATTGAAGGTGTTTCTTGTACCATTCCAATTACTTCACCATTAATGATCTCATCATTTACCTTCTTCAGTGGGACAAAATGCCATTTTTTAGTCCTTGATAAGGGTGGTAAGGTTGCTCCTCTCTCCAAAAAACCAGTAACTGTAAATTGTGTAAAAAATTTTTCTAATGGTCTTTGAATTCCATCAAAAATACTTGATAATAAGCCCGGTGCCAATTCCATAGATAAAGGTTCTTTCAGATCAATTACTTCTTCACCTAATCTCATGTCGCTAGTATTTTCAAAGCACTGAGCTATTACCTTATCCGAATATATTTGAATAACTTCTCCTAATATATTATGCTTGGAAACTTTAATCAAATCATGAAGTCGAATATTATGCTCCAATCCCTTTATTTCAATTAAGGAACCATTGATACCAGATGTATACCCAAAATTTTTATCTTTATTTGATTTGATCATATTCCTTTAAAAATCCTTCTATATCTTTTTTTTTTTTATTGAAGAATTCTTCTACTTCAATATTTAATTTCTTATAAGTAGTATCAGAAATTGTATTGGAAAATTCTAATTCAATCTGCATATAATTTTTATTAATTAGAGTATCAAATGTATAATCATAAGAAATAATTGATTGAGAAAATGACACTTTAAATCCACCCAGAAATTCATCAATGTATTGTTGAATAATCACTGAATTTTTGAATATTCTTTGAATTTGATTAAAATTTTTAATAAAATAACTATAATCTCTTGAATTAAAAATAAAGGTAATCTCTCCTTGATTATCTATATTATTACTATGTTTTTTAATAAGATCTAATAAAAAATCTATATAATTTGGATAATTTTCACTAATTTTTCTTTTAATTAAATCATTAAGAGAGTTTTTTAAATCCTCTTTAAATTGATTCTTTAAATTGAGAAGTTTTTCTTTTGATTTTATTAGTGTTGTTGTTAAATTATTATTTAAGAATTGATTATAGTTTTCAATAAAACTGTTTTTAACTTTTAAGGTTTCTTTATATGTTCTCTCATCATATTTCTTTCTAATTTCAGTTTTCTGAAATAGTAGTTGTCTGTGTATTTCTTTACTTTCTTGTAAAGCTTTACTTATTAAATATAATCCTAAGTTACCAACAGATTTCTTTAAATTTTCTTCCTCTGAGATATATATCGCCTCACTTAACTTATTATTTTATTTATGGATTCGTAAACTCTTGTTAAAAAAAGATTTGCAGAACCACTATCTAAATTAAAAATATTAGGTATATACATTATAAATGGTTTTCTTCTATTTATTTTAAAATCAATTAAGAAATCAAGAATGTTATCTGATAAATCTAATGAAATAATTATCATGAAAATTAGGGGATCATTTACTAAATTATTGAATTCTTTCAAAAAGTCATCATTCTCTTTAATAACTGTTCCTTCTATCCCTAATAAACCTAACATTGAAACAATTTCATCATGTCCTAGTACATGTACTTTCTGATTAGGCATTAAAAATCATATCCTAATTTTTCTTTTATTGATTGAATTAATTTATCCTTATTTTTTTTATAATTAAGTTCAATTTTTTTGATTATTTCACTATTTTTTATTTTTAAATTATCAAGATAGTTTTTGACTTCATTTGAAAGATCAGTTAAAGTTGAATTAACAAACCCCTTTTTTTCTTTTAGAAGTATTTCTAGGTCCTTTTTTTGTTGTTCTTCTAATAATTGAATTTGAACTAAGCTTTCCTTTTTCGCATTTTCAATTAATTCTTGATAGACTTGTTCTATTTCTTTTAACCATTTGAAGAGTTCCATAACGCTAAAATTAATATTTTTTTATAATATGGTGATTAAAATTCCAATTTTAATGATTTAAATTTTTTATTTATTATTCTAACTACATTTGGTATTATTTCTAATTTGATTTCTTTTTCTTTCTTTATAATCAATTCTAAAATTCTGTAAATTGTTAAATAATCAATATCATCAATTTCAATTTTAAATTTCTTAAAGTAATAATTTTTGTATAATCTCTCAAGTTCCCATATTGGATGTTCGATCTCTGAAAGATTAATATCATATCTTAATTCGATAATTTTTCCGAAGAGATCATCAAGTTTTAAAAAAAAATCGTTTAAATTCTCTTGATGCAAAAAAATCTCAATTTTTTTTTCATCTAAAAATAAATAATTATTTACTATGAATTGAGATAATAAATTCTTATCTATCTTATTTATTAAGCCACGATAAATTAAATTTATATTATAAATTTCTGTAATGAAAGAATTAAATAAAGAGATCATATATTTTTCTTTTTTATTATAGGTCTTTTCTCTTTGCAGCAAAGTTATATAGTATAATTGATCTAAAAACGCCTCGAGTATAAAAATTTCATTATTATTCTTAAAATAAAGAATACCTTCTCTAATTGCTTTATTATACTGTGTTGGTTTCATATATAATTGAACTTCGTCTAAAGATGAAAGTTCAATTAGTTTTTTTATAAAATCAGTATTTTCTAAATATTCTTCGATTAAAAAATTAACATTTTTTGATTTTTCTTCATTACTCATTCCTATTATTAAACCTAGAATAATTTGTTTGATATTTATTATTTCATATTTAAGTAAATAGTCTTTTAAAAAACGCCTCATGTTAAACGGTGAAAAGGATATTATTTTTCCAATCAACTTAAAAAAAATATGATATAAGGCTTTCTCAATTTCTTCGATAGAATATTCATTAATTTTTAAATCAGGATAAAAAGGCTCAATAAATCCTATAAATTCTTCTATTTCTTTAAAGTCTTTTAATTTTTCTAATGTCTTTTCATCTATTATTAATTGTTTTAAAAACCCTATTTTAATAAAAGTATAGACATAAGAGGGAACTGGAACACTCGTTGAAGGTCACCAAAATTACAGCTTTATAGTATGTTTTAAGGAGGCGTAGGGATTTTAGTCCATAATAGTATTCCAATAATAAGTCCATATATTGCTAAAGCTTCTCCCAAAGCAACTACTAAAAATGCTTTAAAAAAGAATTCTTCTCTCTCAGTTAACGCTGCTATTGCCGAAGTACCAACTGTCTTTATAGCCATACCACTTCCTAATACAGCTAAACCAACTGCTATTGCAGCAGCTATTCCTAACATTCCAGCAGTAGTAGAATTATATGATTCACTAGGTGTTTGAGCAGCAGCAAATGTAATAATCCCATCTATACTAAAAAATACGATTACAACTAGTAAAATCTGGAATATCCCCAATAGTAAATAAAATTTTTGTTTACCATTCATTTTTATAACCTTAGACTGTTATTTTTTTTATTTTATTAATATAATAAAAAAAATTTAAGCGTAAAAATATTTCGAAAATGCTTTATTTTTATTTTGTAATCAAGTAAATAATTTTACAATATACTTCAATTCTTTTAATTATTCTCTGAACATTTTCATTAAGAATAAAATTTTTCCAGAGAATTCAATTTATTAGATTTTAATAGTAATGATTTAGTATAGTCTAAACAATAAATAAAAAAAATATTAATTTCATGATTCTTTTCTTTATGCAAAAAGAAAATAATTTGTATTAGATTTAATTCTTTTCTAAAATGATTCTGCAGGGTATATTTAATATTCTAGATTTATATTTTGACAATATTGACATTTTTTACAATAATATAGATAATTATTTTCAAGAAAAAATCAATGAGAATTTTAAAAATATTCCATTAAAAAATGAAAAATTAGCTTTAACTCAAATTCTTGAAGATATTACCTTATTCTTAATAAAACAATTAGAAGAATTAGGATTTCAAAAAGAAGTAATCAAAAACAGATTTTTAGATCCTTTTCTTGAAATAAGAAAGGAAGATTTAGAGTTTTTAAATTCACCAATAAACATTTATGAGAAGAAAATTGCACCAATAATCTATGAAATTTTTTTGGAAATTTTTGTTTTTTATTTTGTCGATATGGATGTTGCAAGCTTAATGGTAAACTTTAAATCAAAAGGGTTGTTACCAATCGAACTTATAATAGAATTGAAAAACCTTAAAAATTTATTTGAAAACCAAATAGAAAAAGAAGGAAATTTAAGGAAATATATTCAAATTCAAGAAAATGTTGTTAAAAAATTTCTAAAAAATAAAAAAGAAATTGAAAGACTTGAGGATTTAAAAGATCCTCGCGATAAACTTCAACTTTTATATTTATTTTATAGAATAATTGATTTTTTTCATCTAAAAAAACAATTAGATTTTTCTCATATTAAAGAATATCTTAAAAACAATATTGATGAATGGTTAATAGATATTCCATTAATTACTTTAAAAAATCCCGATATTTACTTTTGTGGAATTTATTTAGCTAAACAACTCAAGGTTGAGATTAATAAAAAAAAAGTAGTTCAATTTTTATTGAATTTATATGAAGAAGCCATAGATGAATATGAAGTACCACTTTTAGAAGCAACTGATGGCACCTATTATTTTTTAAAATCGACTGAATTAATGAAATTAAGACTAACCGATGAACAAATTAATACTCTTATTAAAGGCGATCAAAAATTTTTCGAAAGTAGCTATTTAAGAAACCTAGAAACTTCTCAATTAGTTGTAATATTGAAACTTTATAGTTATTTGGGAATGAGAACCTTAGATTATGAAAAAAAAGCAATTATCGAGGAGATTGACTTACGGATCACTTCTGAAGGAATAAAACAATATAGGGACGGTTTTGTATCTTCTGAAGCAACTTATTATGTTTTGTTTTGTAATTATATGAGAAATACTCTTGATAAATTGAAAGATTATAATATATTAGAAAAAATTATTTCTATAATTTACAGAAATTTGGAATTTCTTAGCTTTTCAAGAGACATTAATTATGATTTAGTGAGTGAGATATTCTATTCCTTTGAAAGCTTAAAATTATTCAATTGTATAGAAACAAAACAAATGATTATTCCTCTCGCAAAATACTTGTTTCCAGAGCAAGTATACAATAAAATCTTAAATCTTAAAGAAATTTATCAAACTGAAGCAAGGTTCAGACATTTAAAAGTAGATAAAATTACTGGAGAGACTATTTATTAATCATCTATCAATTATAATAAATTCTTACGTTGTTTTTTTAAGATCTGAATTTTCATCGATAGAATAGATTATATCTTAGTTTATGTTAACAATTATACATAAAATAGAAGGTTTTACTGATACAATAAAACTCTAATTTGATCTCCAATATCGTGAACTCTATCAGCGAGTTGTTCAAGTAGAACGATACTATCGCGAATTCTAAGGAGAATTCTGATATTTAGATCCTCATTAGAGTATAAGTATTCCAAAAATTGTCTATATATCGTATCAACTTCATTTTCCATTTCATGAATCTTAGTAGTATCATCAAATACAGCTTCGGGCTTATCTCTTAGGTTTTTTATTATAGTTTTTAGAATATCTACCATTTCAATTATTTTATTTATCAATTTTTTATAGCGTTTTTGAATTTCTTTATCAAATTTCTCTTCGAGTTTAATTTTAGGGAGCATATCGACAAATTCAAGAGGATAGTTAATAACATTGTCCATTCTTAAGAGTAAAGTCATATAAGCTCCAACGCCTTGAGCTTCTGCCTCTGAAAACTGTTTGATTAATTGTATTTTAATTGAATCTCCATCTTCTTCGGATAATTGCATTTTGTTCTTCTTTTTTTCTAATGTTTTTTTATTAGCCTCGTAACCTTCTGTCCATGTGTTAAAAAAAACTGCCATATCACTAATAACAGTGTAAATTATTCTTGAATGCTCAATAAGTCTTGTTATGATTTCTTCCTTAATCTTATTCATAATGTATATATCTCATCAAAATTGTTTTAGATATAATATATAAAAGATACATTAAAAAAAATAAGTTTTTATTTCTTATTTATATCAAATTTATATAGAAAATATAATAATGTTTATTATAAAGGTTATATATCATTTGAATAACTTTTTCGCAAAAGGTTAAAAAAAAATACTGTCTAAAATTAGAGATAGAATAAAGATTTATAACAAAATAACAAACTTTATTGTAATTGCGCGTAGATATTTTGTTAATAATTTTTATGACGGTGCGCTGACAGTTTTAGGGATCCTCTTAGGTTTTTTTGTAGTAGTTCTTAAAAATCCTCATCAACCGACTATTCCCTCTGTATATATTGTACTACCAGGTATAGGTACCTCCATCTCGATGTTTATTTCTGGAGTATCTGGTTCTTATCTTTCTGAGAAAGCTGAATTAAAAAAAAGACATGCTGATTTGGATAAAGCAATGGGAATTATTGAAGAAGAAATTAAAGAAGATCAGCCTGATATAATAGAGCAAGAAGAGGATTTGAAAAAGGCGATGTTAAGCATAGTAAAACTAAATATAAATGAAAATCATACTGAAAATAAACGGAAGAAGAAAACTCTTTATGAAAAATCAGAAAATTTTGCAGGAAAATTTGTTGCATTTGTAAATGGTTTTGCACCACTTTTAGGAGGAATGATTCCTTTAATTCCTTTTTTCTTTGTAAATAATTCAAGTTTTTTTACATTCATTCTCTCATTTCTGATTATATTCGCATGTATTGTGTTATTAGGAATATTTTTAGGAAGAGTATCACATGAGTCAATTATAAAAAATATTCTGCAGATGTTATTTGCCTTTATAGCAACAATGATAGTTGTTATAATTTTTTTAGGTTAGATAATTTAAGATAAAAAAAATATAAAATCTTTTAAATTAATGAATAGTTTAGATTTTAATTATCTCCAAATTTTTAGAGATTAAGATATTAAATATAAAAAGAGAAGATTTAATTATATGGGATTTAAAACCACCTTAAAAGATTGGCGTAAGTATTCTGAAATGTCTGATTTGGGAGAAATTGCACGCAGGAAATTTTTTAACAACTGTTTTGACGGAGCATTAACTTGTGCAGGCATTGTAAGTGGTATATTTATAATTTATCTCTCAGGTTCAGATGTATTCGTTCCTAGTAATGTACTAGTTACTGGATTTGCCACAGCTCTCGCTATTGGTATAAGTGGTTTATGGGGTGCTTTTCTTTCTGAAGAGGCTGAACGCAAAAAAAAAGTACAGGATATGAAAAAAAATATGGCAATGAAAGATGATGAAGCGGAGGAAATAATGGAGCATTCTGAGAATAATGTAAAAGTTAAAAAGAATAAGAAGAAAACCTTACTTGAAAAAGCAGAAAATTTTGCTACAATTGTTGCTTCTTTAGTAGATGGCGGTGCTCCTGTTTTAGGATCTTCTCTTCCCTTAATTCCATTTTTCTTTGGTAGTTCATTAACCTTTTTACATTTTTTGTTTTCATATTTTATATTAATAGGCTTGCTAGTATATCTAGGAGTTTTTCTAGGAACAATTTCAGGAGGAGGACGATTGAGATATTCGATACACTTAGTTACCGCTGGCGTCGTGACTCTTATTGTATCTATATTACTAGGTCAAATTGCAGGATAAGTTTTATTCTATCATCAAAAATTTTATTTTCTGGATTTCATTATTCTATGTAACAAAAACAAAGGAATAGATCAAATTTGAAAGCATTTGTTGGGATAGATATTGGGTCATTGGCGACAAAAATAGTCTTATTGAATAATAGCAATCTAATCGATCATCGAACAGAACGATCTACATTTGATTTCAAAAGAATAGGTCATAATCTATTTAAGGAGCTTTTAGAAAAGAATAACTTAAAGAAAGATGATGTTTTTGTCATGTCAACGGGGTATGGGAGAAATACCATAGATATTGCGGATGACCGAATCACTGAAATTACTGCTCATGCTCGCGGAGGGCAATTTTTCTTCCCAGATGCTCACTCGGTTATAGATATAGGTGGCCAAGATAGTAAGGCTATTGTTATGTCTCAGAAAACTGGAAATGTAATTGATTTTCAAATGAATGATAAATGTGCAGCAGGAACTGGACGGTTTCTTGAAGTAATGGCCCATGCATTAGAAGTCCCTATTGATGAATTTGGGGACTTAGCCTTGAATTCAACCAAGCCTGCCGCTATTAGTTCTACATGTACTGTTTTTGCTGAGAGTGAAGTTATCAGTCTTTTTGCAAGAGGAGCCTCTAAACATGACATAGCAAGTGGAATTCATAAATCCATCGCAAAGAGAGTCGCAGGCATGGCAAAACGTATTGGAGTTGGACCTAAACTAGTTTTTTGTGGTGGAGTTGCTAAAAATCCAGCGGTTAAAAAATATTTAGAAGAAGAACTAGGGTTCGAGATAGTTAATCCCCAATACCCTCAATTAACAGGTGCCATTGGAGCGGCCTTAATAGCCCAAGAAAATCAAAGTAATTAAACATCATTTAATTTTAAAATTATTATAATACTCATTATTTTTTTAATCAGTAACTTTTTTGAAGAATTACCTCTTTTTTGATAAATAATTCACTAATTTTTAGAATATAAAATGGATGATTTAGAACTATTAACAAAATATTCTTTATTTCTCAAAGAAAAGAAACATGAAGGAAAAAAAATTATCGGATTCATCGCACATGATAATATACCTGAAGAATTATTAGATGCTGGTGGATTTATTCCCATGAGAATGATTTTTGCAGGGAATGATGACCTGATGAATGCTAGTCATGATTATCTGCCGCCTTCGACTTGTGCATTTGCCCAATCTTCAATTGGATTGTTTGCATTAAAACCAAGCGAATTTAATTTTCTAGATTTACTTGACTACTTTATTATATCGAATCATTGTGTATCTGATATATGTGCATCTGAAATAATTTCAAAATACTTTAATATCCCCCAATTAAAATTCTATATTTCATATACTAAGAATGATAATAGTTTAAGATATTTTAAATTAGAATTAATGGATTTGAAACAACAACTTGAAAAGATCAAGGGAAGTGAAATACTAAGTGAAAATTTGAGAGAGAGTATATTAAAATATAACGATTTTAAGAAAAAACTTCTTGAAATTAATAATTTAAATATAAAAGGTTCACAAAAATTAAGAATATTTCAAAAAGCAATACTAATTGGTCCCGAATTTCTCTCTGAATTAGAAGATTTACTTAAGAGATTTAGAGATAATTCACCTCAAGAATCTAAAAAATCAAAAGATCTGATAATTACAGGGTGTTCAATCTTTATAAATGATTATTTAATTGATCTAATAGAAGAAAGTGGAGGAAATATTGTTTTTTTCGATACTTGGATTGGAAACAGCTACTTAGCCCAAATATTTGATGATAAAAACTTAAAATCAGATGAAGAGCCTTTAGATTTATTAGTTCATAGATTTAAAAATAATATTTATGGAGATCATTCAGTCCCTAATTATTTAGAAAATAAAATTTCTCAAATTGAAAAAGTCTATCAAGATTATAAGCAGAAAACAGGTAAGAAATTAGGAGTTATAAATCATATTATTAAATTTTGTGATCACATTTCAATTATGTCTGCTCATTTTAAAAATCAATTACAAGAAAAAGGGATTCGTGTTTTAAATTTAGAAAGAGATTACGCAAGAGCTAATCGAGGTCAACTATCAACTCGAATAGAAGCGTTCATGGAGATGATATGAAAATGAGTTTAATGGCTGAAGATATCATTCAGTTTTCATCTATTTTAAGAATTGCTTATAATCTATTAGCAGGTAGAGATTATTTAAAGAGAAAGAAATTCCGAGAAAAGAAAAAATTAATATCAGTTGCTCTGCCGTTTTCTGATTTAGTATATGGATTTCCTAATCTAGTTCCTGCTTTTCCAATCAGAATGCAGATTTTTAAAATACATAAATATCTAACCTACTTAGGTTCTGCTTCAAATATTTTTGGTTGGAAAAATGTTTCTAAGTTTTTAGGTTTTATAAAAAATCTTGGTGTTAGAGATATAAGTCGAATTATAGATGAAATAATTAATGATGTGATTGATACTGTAAATGATAAATACAATGAAATGTATGATCTTGGAATAGAAAGTGGTATCCCTAATGATTTTTGTTATGGAATAAAATCTCTTTATGGTATGCATGTAAGCAAGGGTAAAAATGTTGAAGCAACTTTGAATTATACTATTCGATGTAGTGCATGGAATAAATACTTAGAATCTTTGAAAACAATTAAAAATCCTGCTAAACAGATTTGGATTGATATTCCTCCAAGAAATATAGGTAATGCTTTAGAATTATTAACAGAAAATATTTATGATGGTATTAAAGAATTAGAAAAAATAAGTGGAGATAATTATGACAAATATATTTTGCGAAATCATTTTCAAGTAGCCAATGATATAAGGAAATATTATAAAAAAATCCTATATGAAATAAGCACTTCTGGGTTCTATCCTTGTAATCCTGCCACATTTAGTGAAATATTAGTCATTTTGAACAATAGTTTTCAAGACTATAATTCTAATGCTATTCGATATAGAGATAATATGGCATCATTGGTTAATGAAATGAAAGAGAGAATTAGGAATAAAATTGGAATGGATGTTAGTAAAATGCCACGAATTCTAGTTACACCTATGTTTGGTGGTTGGGAACCAAAAACCCATGAATTAATCTTTGAGTTAGGGGGTCGTGCATTATATGCTGATTGGGATATGTTATTACTTTTAGAAGAAATACCTATTGCAAAATTTTCAGATCCTGTTAAGGCTTATGCACAATTTTTATTGGATGCAACTATGAATGGAATTGGGTGCGATAATGATACTCTCACAGAATCCTATATAAGATTAGCTAGGCAATTAAATGCTGATGGTCTTGTTTTTATACAAATATTTGGTTGTCATTCAATTTCAAATTGTTATGCAATGCTTAGAGAAAAAATTCGTAGAGAACTTGAAATCCCAAGTATAGCTCTTAATTTTAACAAGATTGGAGAGAATATAGAGCAAGTTAAAACTCGTTTAGGTGCGTTTATGGAGATGTTCAATTAAATCCATAAAAAATCTAAATTAAAAATCTGTATTTCTTTTCTTATAAAAGCTTATCCATAGTTTTAAAAATAAAATAATCTGATTAGAATTTAAAATTATGTTGAATATTTCTATGGTAAATTATAAAAAAACTAAGGTGAAATTCATATGGAAAAAATTTTTAATCTTAATTTAAAAGCACAAGAGAATTTAATTATCGCTAAAAAAGAAAAATTAGTTGCGTTACAATTAAAAAAGTTAGCTAAAAGTCTCTTAAAAAAAGCAAAAACGAGAGAGATGTTTGTTGAAAAAGAGATAAAATTAGCATTAATAAGAAAGAATTTAGTTGAAAGTAATGATAAATTATTAGAAAACAAGATAAAATCTAAGGAATTATTAAAATTTCCAGAGGAAGTAATAACAAACGAAAAGGCTTTTATTAATTATCATGAGAAAGTTGCTGAAAATCAGTTGGAGTTAGCAAAACATCATAAAGAAATAGCAACGCTTGAAGAAAAGTTAGCTAAAAGTAAGTTAAGATTAGTGAATTCTAAAATATATGCCGCAAACATTCGAATTAAATTAGGAAAACTACAACTAAAATATGTAAAAGTAGTTCAAAAAAATTCACCTGAAAAAGCTATGATAATAAAAACACAATATAAACAAAAACAAAAAGATTTAGATCATCATTTGAAAGAATTGATCGAGAAAGAAATGGAAGTTAAAATAATCCAAAACGACATAGCAAATTTAAAATCCAAATTTTCCTAGATATTGATAGAATGAACAATTTAATGCCTAATCATAGTAATGGATATTGAAAAGGTACTTACTATTTCTAAGTAATTTAGGACCTTTTAATAATGTATTTATTAGTTAAGTGTCAGTTCCAAATGAATTAATAATCCATTTTCTTAGGTGATATCCACATTCGATTTATAATTCTTAGTCAAAATTTATTTATATACAATTGCTTTCATATGAATTGATAAAAATGTCATCATATTATAAATCAAATTTAATTGGCGGAGTCGTAATACGGAGCTTAGGTTATATCCTCTTCATTTTGGGGATTATAATATTAATTGGCTTTATAATTGCATTGAATCTCTTTGGAATTCCGATTAATCCACTATTATTTATTGGAATTACCATAATGACTTTTATAGGATTCATTTGTATGGGATTATACATTATTCCGGAATGGATTAAAGTACCTACATTATTACTAGGAAAGTTTAGAAAAATGCGAGGCCCAGGTGTCTTGTGGCTTTTTCCTTTTCTTTATCGAATTCCATTTTCACTCGATATGCGAATAATTACAACAACATTTTCAGCTGAACAAACTTTGACAAAAGATAATGTACCTGTTAATGTCGATGCTGTATTGTTTTGGAAAGTTGTAGATTCATATAAGGCTTCGCTCCGTGTCCAAGATTATAAAACCGCAATTTCATGGGCTGCTCAAACTTCATTAAGAGATATAATTGGAAAGACAGAATTGAGTCAGATGCTTGCGGGAAGAGAAGAAATATCGCATGATCTTGAAAGAATAATTGACGAGCGTACTGAAGAATGGGGTGTTAAATCTATATCAGTGGAAATTCGGGATGTCATAATTCCAACGGCATTACAAGATGCAATGAGTAGACAAGCACAAGCAGAAAGAGAACGCCAAGCAAGGATTATACTAGCAGGTTCTGAGGAACAAATTGCGAACAAATTTATTAATGCAGCTCATATTTATGAAAGTGATGAAGTTGCATTAAATTTAAGAGCAATGAATATTCTTTACGAATCCATGAAAGAAAAAGGAGCATGGATTATTGTTCCTTCAGATATGGTAAATATATTAGGGGGAAGATTCAAACATCTTAGCGATTTCAAAAAAGATAAGTAATCTTTAGTAGAATTATAAAATTAAAGATTAAGATCAATTATAAACTAAAATAGTAGTAAATAAATTAACAAGCAGTCCTTATGTTATAATTATTTTTTCTCGTACTCTAATAGATTGAGCATTATAAAATTTTAAACAGTATTTTTAGAGTAGAAATATTTTAATTGTGTCATTTTCTTTTTTTAAATTTTTTCTATTTCTAAGCAAGGATTTCATTTATGAAGGTAAAATTAAAAAGAATATATTTCAATCAAATCATGAAAAACAATTTCTTTTTAAAAAATGAAGAGAAGAATAACTTTAAGTTAATAAGGCAAATAAATCGTTCATTAATGATTTGTTAGGGGCATCTTTATATTAATATTTATAAGTTTAGTATTTGGATTTAAAAAAAAATTTTACCAATAATTAAGATCTCCAAATATTATTATTAAAAAAAACCAATAAAAAATTAAGATAAACTACTAATTTCCTTTAGTCTCATTCTTAAGGTAATTTCAGAAACATTAGCTATTTTACATATTTGTTTTTGTGTTCGGAATTCATCACTTTTTTTTGTAACAAGATACAAAGATGCAGCAGCAATTCCTTTAGGATCTTTTCCTGAAGTTTGTAATCCTCTCATTTCACTTTCCTCAACAACATTTATCGCACTATTCCGAGAATTTATAGATAAATCCAATTCGTCATAGAATTTATTTATATAGTCCTGAGGTGTAAAATTGTGTAATCTCAAATTTAAACTTGGAAGAATCTTATTAAAAATTGCTTTATAACAATAAACAAACTTTTTCTTAGAAATTTGTAATGAAGTAAGAAGATCATCAATTATTATTGGTATTCCGTAGGCTTTTAGCGCAAAATAAATTGATACACTAAGAATTCCATTAATTGTTCTTCCACGTATTAGTTTTGTTTTAACAGCAGAAAGATAAATCTTGAACGCATCTTCTATTATATAATTTGGAATGTTCAACTGAGTCTTGATTTGATTTAATTTTGGTATTGCAATCCATAAATTCTTTTCAAGTCCATTTACTAAACCTTCATTAATTTTTGATAATCTTTTATAATTTCTCAATGCTTCTGGTGATAAATAATTTCCTTTTCCATCTAGATTTCCCTTAATTATTGTACGAGGGCCGAATAGGGAACGTACAGGTTCAATATTACAAGAATTAGTCTCTCCCTTTAAAAACATTTTCTTTATGGGTTTATAAGAAATTACCCTTGAGTGGGTTGTTCCACAATTAGTACAAACTTCGTATCCATCAGAAGAAATAATGTTTGGATTTGCACAACATTTTTGATCTATTTCTTTTAAAAAAGCTCTATCATTACTTTTTGTAGTTTTTAAATATGCCATTTTTATCACGCAGTATTTTCAAATTCAAATTGAATTATATTAGCCAAGAATATTTTATTTGAAATATCGAACTTATCAAAAATGATATCGTTATTTTTATCAATATGCTCATCCTTCAATGGAATTTTTATTGCAATTTTAAAATCCTCTACAAAATAATTTATAAAAATTTTTGAGTTTGATTTATCAAAATCCATAAAAATTTTCAATTTAAACCCCCTCTCCTTTACAAGTCCATTAATTCATTCTTTTTCGTTTTTTCAACACAATTACATGATCTAACTTTAAAATCAACTGGAATGACGAATTCATTGATTACATCTGTTATAATATCTATCTTAATTTTATTTACGTTAGGATTATTTCTAAAATGATAATTAACAATTTTATCTAAACCTTTTATCGTAGGATAAGCAATAATTATAACAAAATTTGATATTCCACTTAATCTATATCCATGGATCATGTATGGGCAGGATCTAATTATTCTTATAATACTATTAGAGTCAGATGATTGAAGACTTACCTTTGCTAAATAACAACTTGTGTTTTTTAGACTTAGACCAGCTTGAAATTGTAATATTCCCGATTTTTCAAGTTTTTTTATTCTCATTCCCACAGTTGGTTGGCTTCTATTGATTTTTTTTGCTATTTGTGTATGAGTGGAATTAGGATCTCTTTGGATAAATTCAACAATTCTTTTATCAATATCATCTAAAATAAATGCTTGATTAACCATAATAAATCAATTTCCTCTTTTCTTTTGTTTTGTTTTACTGATTATTTTTAGAAACTTTTTTAGTTCTATTTTATTATAAAGTAATGATATTATGATATTTAAATATTGCGATTTTATAATATCATGATATTTTAGTTTCATTATATTTAAATATTTTAATGATATAATTTATATAGATAAAGTTCTGAATATGTTTCAGTAGAATTTATTTCTCAAAGATTAAGAATAATTGATATTTAGGGCATTATAAGAATGGATGAATTAACAGAAGCTTCATCAGAATTTTTAAAACTATTGAGTGATCCATATAAATTAGAAATTATTAAATTTCTAAAAAATGGTGAAAAAACATCAAAAGAAATCGAAGATGTTTTAAATATTAGCCAATCTTACACATCTCAACTCTTAAAACAATTGCAAAAAGCAAATATTATCTTTCATAAACGAAATGGGAGTATTAAACAATATTTTATAAAAAGCTATAATATTTTCAGGTTAATTTCTGCTATTAACTCAATTGTTATTGAGCTACGTAAAGATAAGTTTCAAAGGTTAATTGATTCAGATAATATTGAAAAATTAAAATAACGAAAGAAAGTATAACATCTATTATCTTTTAAAATCAATTATGTCAATAAGTATTGAATCAAAAAAGAAAAAAATCTTAGTATTAGGATTAGAAAAAAGTGGTAAAACTTCTATTATCTTAAGTTTTATTGGTAAATTTAATTTATCTGACTATGTCTCTTTAGATGATACCAAAAGTCCTAATATTATCAAATTTGAAACGGATGAGTTAAAATTTAGTATTTGGGATTTTAATGGTGAAGAACTTTATCGAAATGAATTTTTAAAAAATTTTAATAATTTTATTAATGATACGAAAGAAATATTTTATGTTATTGATATCCAAGATTTAAAGAGTTATGAATTAACATTAAAATTTTTACAGGAAATTATAGAAAAGCTAAAAAAACTTAATATTAGGGTAGAGTTTACATTTTTTCTCCATAAATATGATCATGATCTTTTTGAACGATTTCCAGACATTAATATTGAAATAATTGAAAACCTTATAGGGAGAATAATACAAATTATCCCTCCAGAAGATTTTCATGAAATTTATAAAACTACGATTTATACAGTTTTGGATAAAATTCATGTTTATTAAAAAGAATAGTTAGCTTAAGCTAATTCGTTAAAAATTAAAATCTTTTAACTTATTATCATATATATAATATATTTTATGTGATATAACTTTAAATGGCTATTTCTAAACAAGGTAGATTTATAATTTTGGCGTCGAGAAGACCATTGAGAACCGATAAAATAATAAATAGAAATAATGTAATGAATATTTATATTTGACATTAATATGTTTTATTCATAATGCAAAACTCTAATGATCTCTGCTATCTGATGAATTTTATCAACGAATTGTTCTAATGTAATAACACTATCTCGAATTATCAATAAATTTCTAATGTTCAAATCTTTATCTTTATAAAGATAATGCAGAAATTGATGGAATATCATATCTATGGAGTTACCAAGCTCATGAATTTTATTTATATTGTAAACCACATTATTGGGGTTTTCTAGCAACAATCTAATTGAATCTTTTAATAATTTTGCCATTGTTAATATTGTATTGATTGATTTATGATACATTCCTTTCATTTCAGAATTTAAATCACTCACTTCAATGTATATTAATAAGTCAACGAATTTTAAAGCTAGATTTGATAAATTATCCATTTTCAGAATTAATATGATCCAATCTCCCGATCCTAATGTTAAAGCTTCGGAAAATTCTTTAATTATTTGATTTTTTATCAACGCTGCTTCTTCTATATCTAATTTCAATTTATTTGACTTCTTTATCAATGTCTCTTTACTAAGTTTTGAATTTTCTGCCCAAGCCATATAAAATACACCCATATCGCTAATAATTGAATAGATGCCTCTTGAATGGTCAATAAGCATTTCAATTATTTGATCTTTAATTTTATCTATCACTTTTTTTCACCACCTTTATTGAGTTTTAAAATTTTTTTTTTTTAATTAAAAATTTATTTTAGAAAATTTATTTTATAAAATTACTAATGCTCCAAAAGTTAAGAAGATGGGAGCAAAAGCTATTGAAACCGTATTTATTACTTTAACAAGGATATGGAGAGATGGTCCAGCAGTATCTTTTAAGGGATCACCGAATGTATCTCCGATAATGGAAGCTGCATGAGCTTCAGAACCTTTGCCTCCCATAAGTCCTCCTTCGATAGCTTTTTTTGTATTATCAAGAGCTCCTCCACCAGTATTTAAAACGAATCCTAATATTATTCCTGATATCGTCCCTGATATTAAAAATGCTGCCAGTGCAACAGGACCGAATAAGAATCCCAGGATAATAGGTGTTAAAGTAGGTAGTAAAGCAGGTACGATCATTTGCTTCAGGGCTACTTTCGTGCCGGTATCAATACATTTTTCATAATCGGGTAAAGATTTATTTTCAAGTATCCCTGGATTTTCTTTAAATTGTACTTGAATTTCTTTGATCATTCCATAAGCAGCCACTCCTGCAGCTCTAATTGCTAATGCTGAAAAAATAAAAGGGATTACCGCTCCTATAAATAATGAGCATAGGATAATTGGATGATAGATATTAACATCAATCGTCTTAATTTCTTCTAAATAAGCTTCAAATAATATTATAGCAGATAAGGCGGCACAAGTAATACCAAAACCTTTTGCTAATGCTTTAGTTGTATTGCCTACAGCATCTAACTTATCTAAATTATATCGTACATCTTCTCCTTGATGTGACATTTCTGCTATTCCTGCAGCATTATCGGATACAGGTCCAAATCCATCAAACGCTAAAATGATAGTTGTGATTGAAAGTAAACCCATTGTAGCGACAGTTATCCCAAATACGCCTCCTAAATATGGATCAAAATTGTTCAATTTTCCATATTGTTCACCAAGAAAAAAAGTTATTATTATTCCTAGTATAAAAGATAATACTGGAATTGTAGGGGATTCTAAACCTAAAGAAAAACCACTTATTACATTGGTAGCTGCTCCAGTTTCTGAATTTTTTATTACAGCTTTTACGGGTCTATATCTTGAGGAAGTGTAATAATCTACAATGAAATAAGTAGATAACCCTAATAATATTCCTAGAACAGAACAACTGAATAAAAATAGCCAACCTGATTGAAAACAAATTAATGTTAATATTAGAAAGAAGATAATATTAATGATTGCTGTAGCAATTAAACTTCTAGCAAATGCTGCTATAGGGGATTTGTCTTCTTCTTTAACCTTTACAAAATATCCTCCAAAAATTCCAGCAATGTTACCAAGAGCTCTAGTAATTAAAGAAAAAATTATGAATAAAGGATTATTTGTAATTGTACTTAAAGTTACTCCAATTATCATAGCCGCAATATTATTTGCTGAAGATGATTCGTAGAGATCTGCCCCTCTTCCTGCACAATCTCCAACATTGTCACCAACATTATCAGCTATTGCAGCAGGATTTCTTATATCATCTTCTGGTAATCCATATTCTAACTTTCCAACCAAATCTGCTCCAATATCTGCTCCTTTTGTATAAATTCCACCTCCTAATTGAGCAAAGAGTGCTGAGAAAGAGGCTCCAAAAGCAAAACCCACAATATTTTGAATACTGAAATTAAATAAAATGTATAAAATGCTAATTCCTAATAACGAAATAGAAATTACTGAAACTCCAATAATCATTCCTGCACTAAATCCTATGTTCAAAGCGCTATTAATGTCATTTTTACAGGCCTGCGTTACTTTTACATTTGATAAAGTAGAAGCAACCATACTGATATAACTCGCAATTAGAGATGTAATTGCACCGATTATAAAAGAGATTGCCAATGGTATATTAAAAATAAAAAGTAAACTGGAAATGATAATTAAAACTATGCTAATTGTCTTAAATTGTCTTTTTAGATAGGCGTTAGATCCTAATTTTATTAATTTGTGTATTTTTACCATTTCTTCAGTTCCATTCTCTAAACGCGACAACTTTTTCAAAGTCCATAAAATATAAAATAATCCTAGAATAGAAAGTACAATCACTAAAAGGAAAAAGAACCAATATAATGCAGTGATTTGACTACTCACATTATTTAAGTTAAAATCTTCAGTCATTCTCTATTATAATCTCGAATTTATTTTTATTCTCATTCAGATAATTCTCCTTTTAAAGATATGTATAAAATTTTATAAGGTAATAAATCTAAGCAGTAAATTATAAAAATTATCTTTCTAAAA
This sequence comes from Promethearchaeota archaeon, assembly GCA_048938025.1. Classification (GTDB taxonomy): domain Archaea; phylum Asgardarchaeota; class Lokiarchaeia; order Sigyniarchaeales; family SOKP01; genus Loki-b32. Next base: position 1,553 of record JBHLMP010000054.1, on the reverse strand, counting down.
AGAAATCCATTTTTATATATCCTAAAGAATAAATACAAGAATTAGAATTAGAAAATTCGTAAAATAAAAATTAAAACTAATTTTTTTTAATGAATATCCTTATAATATTAAAAGTAATATTACTCTTTATCATTAAAATAGAGTTAATAAGGTGTAATATTAAAATTAGTGCTGATGAAAAAAATCAAGAAATTGCTTATTTTTCTATGGAAATTGCTATAGAGAGTAGCTTACCTATTTATTCTGGAGGTTTAGGAATTTTAGCGGGAGATACGCTTCGATCTGCAGCTGATATGGGTTTACCAATGATCGCTGTCACTTTGACATATGATGCAGGTTATTTTTATCAACAAATTGGACCAAATGGAGAACAAATTGAAAAAGAAATGGAATGGGATTTTCTTGCTGATTTTGAAAAAATCGATCAACAAGTAGTTCTTGAATTACAAGATAAATCAATTAAAGTTGAAGCTTGGAAATATGAAATTATAGGCAGAAATGGGCATAAAATACCAATAATTTTATTAGACACTGATCTTGATGAAAATGAGCCGTGGCAAAGAAAATTAACTCATATGTTATATGATGCAAATCCATTTCAGAGAATAGCTCAAGAGATGATTCTTGGTATTTGCGGGTATAGAATGTTAGAAAAGCTTGGATATTATAACATAAAAACCTATCATCTTAATGAAGGACATGCTGCTTTTTTAATCTTTGAACTTTTAATAAAATACAAAAATTTAGAGGAAGTAAAAAAACATTGTGTATTTACAACTCATACTCCTGTAAGGGCAGGACTTGAGGAATTTAATTACAATTTGGTGTATGATGTCTTTCGAAATCGCCTACCAGATCAAATCCATGATTTTGGGGGAAAAAATGCACTCAATATGACAATTCTCGCTTTAAATGCAAGTGGGTATATTAATGCCGTTTCAAAAAAACATTCTGAAGTCTCAATTAAAATGTTTCCGAACTATAAAATTAATTCTATAACGAATGGAGTTCATGTAGGATATTGGTTATCTCCATATATGAGAGATTTTCTTAATGAGGAATTAACAAGAGACTGGCATCATAATTTAGATCTTTTTGAAAGAGCCTTAAATTTGGATAGTTATGAGTTGTGGAGAGCGCATAATAAGGCAAAAAATCGTCTTATTAAATATGAAAATTCACATTCATGGATTTTATTTGATAAGCACTTATTAACTATAGGATTTTGCAGGAGAATGGCTGAATATAAACGACCTCTTTTGATTTTCACTGATCTCGAACGATTAGCTAAAATTATCAAGAAGAAAGCACAATTAATTTTTGCAGGAAAAGCTCATCCTGCTGATTTACAGTCTAAATCTTATATAAGAAAGATTTATGAATATAGTAATTATTTATGGAATTCATACGATATAGGACTCGTATTTTTAGAAAATTATGAGATTTCATTAGCAAAATTGTTGGTGAGTGGAGTCGATTTATGGTTAAATAATCCTAGAAGATATTTAGAGGCAAGTGGGACAAGTGGGATGAAAGCTTCTATTAATGGAGTA